>JBGTDX010000135.1:0-3900 GCA_041748075.1 Thermoanaerobaculia bacterium | reverse complement strand
AGCGGAGGAGTGCTAGCGGCCAGGAGGGAACCACGATGCCGTTTCTCGTAATAGCGAACGTACCGGCGCGACGGATAGCTGGCGCTTGCGTCGCTGCCTTTCTTCTGCAGCTTTCGGCCCCACTTCACTCCGCGACCTCGCCCATCCAGTTGGACGTCTCACCCAGAACGATGCTGGTGAACACACCTGCGGTTGTGACTGTGCGCGCGATCATCGCCGACGCCTCAGCAATCCCCGCGAGCGTCAATCTCTACCGGCTCGACGATTCCGGCAGGGTGCTTGCGTTGCTCGCAACTCTCAAGGACGACGGTGAAGGCGGAGACGCCTTCGCGGGCGACTCGATCTTCACCGCGCAGATCGTCGTCTCCGAGCCGACCACCGCTCGGGTATCGATGCAGGTGACTGCGGCGCTTCGCGGCGTTCTGCTGCGGATAAAATCCGATGTCGCGACGGTCTTCGTTCAACATCCCGAGGCTGCGCAACGGTCGCTGGAGGATGTTGGTCACGCACTAAGCGCGGGCGAGATGGTGGTCGCCGCAACGTATTTCGTACCGTCGTCTAGAACGATCGAACTGCTCGACTCCCTAACCGCGACCGAACGAACTCGCCTCGCCAACGCGTTGACCAAAGTTCATCTCGCTTCCTCCGAACCCGATCTTCGGGTATTCGAAACGACCTGGACGAACGAAGAGGGAAACGAAGTCCCCGTCGAACTGATGTTAATCCCGGACGAGGCAGGCCGGTGGGTAATCTCGAGTTGGTGAGGATCCAGATGCGAAACATACTTCGATGCACTGTTCCGCTAGTCGGCTTATGGGCCGCCGCGGTTGCTTACGGTCACGAGGAGATCGTACATCTACGAATAAGCGACACCGCGTATAGATATCTCGTCTCGGAGGACCCTTCACGGCCTCGCCTCGACGACATCCTACGTATCATTCCGGGCGCCGAGTTGGAGGATGCCGGCTTTCGTCCGCTCTTCCACTTCCTTCCGCCGCTCAACCAGCCGGCGCAAATTATTCAATTTATTGGACCAACAGGGCCGGTGTTCGTCCCGTTGCCGCCATATAATACTACCTGCAGTTCCGTCCAATGGGCGTTTTTCGAAAACGCACTATGTCAACTGCACCTTGTGGGCGCGACGGCGCCCTTCCCCTCGTTGACCAACGGTCACACTTGGCACGCTGCAACGGCTAGCGCGGATTCCTCCACCGGGGTCCCGACGCGAAGATCCTGGGATCACTTAGGATACGTTATTCATCTGCTCCAGGACCTCACTTCTCCTGCGCACACAAGAAACGATGATCATCTCAGCTTCGCCGTCTTCGACTGGCATCAAGGCGACCTCGATCCGTTCGAGATGGTGAACAAACGAGCCTTTCCCGGTGCGCCTCTCGCCGGGTCTCCCTTCGGCGCCCCAGATCCGGCGACGTTTACGGAAGCTGAGCAATTCTTCACCGCCCTTCGGGCATTTACCGCCAGTAAATTTTTTAGTAACGATACGGTATTCGCTTCGGATCTGGCCGGACCTTGCATTTCTTCGGGCGGAGAAGGGATAGGTTCGGTATGCACGTGGGACCCCACATATTTCTACGCGGATTGTTTATCGAGCGATGATCCGTCGTGCCATGGCGATCGCAGAAAAGTCGCTCGGAAGGGGATAGCCTATCACCTGCGAGGCAGTGCACATGCGCACATTGATTCGGTAATCGCACGGGAGCAATTCGCCGTGCTTGGACGAATCGCGGCGTCCTATACGGTGGCATTCGTAAGATTCTTCGCCCCGAAGCTCGACTTGGAGATCGAACCCCGTGAGGCTGGCGGGGTCGTCTCGGCGCGCGCGGGGATTATCGACTGCGGCTTCGAGAGAACGCTTTGTTCCGAACTGATACTTAACGGAACCGAAGTCGCTTTGGATGTTGCGGAGAATCCTGGCTACAAGTTCACGAGTTGGGAAGGCGACTGTAGCGGCTCCGAGAAGCGGTTCTCCTTGATTGTGAACAAGGACGTGAAGTGCAAGGCAGTCTTCGGAGAAGAGCCTGAACTGACTGTCGTCTTGACCGGGGCCGGGAGCGTAAGTTCCATTCCTCCGGGTATCAACTGTGGTGCGTCCGGGTCGAGTTGCACGGCGCACTTCCCGGTCGGATCGTTGGTCACACTTACTGCCAGGGAATCGGACGGTACCGTCTTCGCAGGGTGGAGTCAAGGCTGCGAGGGTGACTCGCTGGTGACGTCAATCAACCTGAACTCGGATACGACCTGCGAGGCAAACTTCGCGGGCCGGATGCTGTTGACCGTGTCGAAGGAAGGAACGGGATCAGGCGCTGTGGTGTCAGATCCCTCTGGCATCGACTGTGGAGCGGCATGTTCGTCGCAGACGGCGGCGTTCGGAGGGAGCGTAAGGCTGACGGCCTCGGCAGACTTCGGATCGGTATTTAAGCAGTGGGGAGGGCAGTGCGAAGGAACGTCGAACACTGTCACCGTGGAGCTGTCGGTCAACAAAGCCTGCACGGTCGAGTTCGATCAACCACCCGCGATTCGTCTCGCTCCGTTCGGTATGCAAAGTCTTTCCGACGGACCCTTTTTAATCGAGGTCATCAATAATATCGGGTGGATTGTTCTCGCTCCGCAGGACATCACCGTAACCCTGTTGCGGGAAGTAGTCAGCCCCTGCCGCGGGGTGCTGTTTTCGAGTAACCGCACCATTACGGTTCCGCAAGGGCAATCGTCCATCGCGGCGCTGGATGCCGCTGGGCGAGACCCGCTGTGCAACACGTCGCCCACACGGACCGAGTGGACCGTTCGCGGCGCCACGATGGGGGGCGGGCCACTCGACCTGAGCGACGTTCGAATCCAGGAGTTGTTCGTCTCCATCAGCCGCTGAGGGAGCATACGGTCGAAAATGGGAGGTTCCCGTGAGAACGCTACACGTGATCGCATTTGCCGTTGCCGTATCGCTGCCCGTTTCGGCAGATCGGGAACGGGAGCCCGAATAGGCGGCTAGGATCGTGCGACCTCAACTCGGGCTTCAGCCCGGGAAGGGGGGGCGCGCCCGCATTTCAGTCTCCCCGGGCTGAAGCCCGGGGCTGTATTTTGCCCTCACCTCGAGCGTCCCGGCGCTAATAAAACAAATACTTCCGCCAAGCCATCTGCTGGCTGCCGAGCTGCCGCATCAGGCTGCGGCTGGTGTGCAGAGTGAACGGCTTCGGACGCCGCTTCAGGAACATGTTCGCCTCTTCGGGCAGCCGGTCGCCCTTGCGGTTGTTGCAGCGGCGACACGCCGCCACCAAGTTTTCCCAGGAGCTGGGGCCGCCCCGCGAGCGCGGCAGAACGTGGTCCAGGGTGAGCTCGCCGGCGCCGCAGTGCTTTTCGCAATACTGGCACTGGTAGTGGTCCCGCATCAGGATGTTTTTGCGGGACAGCGCCCGCGTCTGACGCGGAATCCGGCGGTAATCGAGCAGCCGGATGACCGAAGGCAAAGGCACCGCCTGCGAGGTCGAGCGCAATTGCTCGGCCGTGATCTCCTGGGCTTCCGCCAAACCCTTGAACAGCAGGATGAGCGCGCGCCGCGCGGCGCAGACATGAATCGGCTCGTAGCTCGCATTGAGCACGAGCACAGGGCTTCTGAGAAAGTTTCCCGCCATGTGTTCAGCGTCTCCCGTGTCCGGCTCGCCGGCCGGACGGCCTCTCACGTCATCCGGTCGATCTCCTCTCCGCAGAGGCTCGTGCGAGGGTGACCGTCGTGACGGTCCTCGCGCCGGCTCTCTTCAGCGCACGGGCGCAAGCGTCCAGGGTGGCGCCCGTTGTCATCACGTCATCAATCAAAACGATGCCGCGGCCCGCCACGGCTTGGGGGTCGCGAACACGGAAGGCGCCGCGCACGTTGGCCAGCCGCTCGGC
>JBGTDX010000134.1:0-2920 GCA_041748075.1 Thermoanaerobaculia bacterium | reverse complement strand
GATCAGGCGCTCGCAGAAGGCATTTGCCTTCGGAGATCGCGGCGGTGATTTCACGATGGTGAGCCCGAGCCGGCCGATCGCAGCGTCGAGCCCGGCGGAGAAGATCGAGTCGCGGTCGTGGAGCAGGTGCGTGTGCTGCGCAGGATCCAGCGCGTGACGGAGCTGCTGGCTCGTCCACCCCGCCGTGGGATGCGCGGTGACGTTGGTGTGCAGGATCCGGCGGGAGCCTGGCTCCATCACGACGAGAACATAGAGAAGCTGGAACCGGAGCGTGGCGACGACCACGAAGTCGCAGGCAACGAGTCCCCGTGCATGATTCTCGAGGAAGGTCGCCCATCGCTGATCGTTGCGCCTTCTGCCGCGCCTGGGGCGAAGCTCGGGAGGCCAGTACTTGCGCACGGTGCGCGGAGAGACGCGGATACCGAGCTTGACGAGCAGCTCGTCCGCCACGCGCTCCTGGCCCCACGAGGGGTTCTCCCGTGCCATCGTGCGAATCAGCTCCCGCAGCTCGCGCCCGAGGGGCGACCGTCCCGCGCGCGACTTCCATCGCCAGAACAGGCGAAACCCTTTCCGCTGCCATCGCACTAGCGTCTCAGGCTTGACGACGATGAGCGCATCGCGCCACGCAAAGCATCGCGAGGCGATGGCCAGCACGAGCCGGTCTGCAGGCTCGGGCCGGCGCGGCACGGCTCCGCGCTCGACGAGCATCGCGAGCTGCCGCCGCAGAAAAACATTCTCCGCGCGCAACGCATTGTCTGAACGAAGATAGAGAGACAGGAACCGCAGAGCTTCGCCGAGAAGCTCCAACTGAAGTCGGGTAGCGGGCACGTGAGAGCTCCGATGAAGGACTGTGCCGCGCATCGTACCTCGGGCAGCCATCCTCTTCGATGTTTCGCCCTTTGGTCCCTCGCACTGATCTCGGGTCAAGCCCGGGTGCCAGAAGTCCGGGGCACAGGGGACCGCGACGGCAACTTCAGCTGGGCTGGCATGAATGATGTGTACACAAATGTTGACACAGCAAGCAGAGCCGACCACAATCTCTGTCTGGAGACAGAAACGAATGAAAACGACTTCCATCCGCGACTTCCGCAGCCGCATCACGGAACTGATCGACAGCGATGAGCCCGTGCTCGTGACGCGCCACGGGAAAAATGCGGCTGTACTCTATCCGCTCCGCGATCCGACGAAGATCCCGCTCGAGATCCGTCGCAAGCTCTTTCGCGATATCACTGACGCCCTCGCCGAGCAGTTGGGCGCGCAGGGCGTGAGTGACGAGGAGATCGAGCGTGACTTCACCGCCTTTAAAAAGCGTCGCCGCCGATAGCAATGTGCTGCTCTCGGCCGTCGCGCGACGCGCGGCCTGGCGCGTGTTCGAGAAGTGCCCTGATCTCGTCGTAGTGACCACGGAGGTAGCGATTGCCGAGGTGCACGAATACGTTCCGGAGTTCGCCGCGCGGTACCGGATCGGCGTCGAGCTTCTGCACGAAGCTGTCGAGTTGCTGCCGCTCACGCGTTTCGGAGAATCCGAGTACATCACGCAAGGGGATTGCCTTGGGGTCAGACCCGAAAAATGAAAAATTCGGTTCGGCTTTCTTCTCCATATCGAATTCAAATCGGGCTGTCGTACCCGTCGATAATCTCGCGAATGCGACGGACTCTTGTTGCGTAAGCGGGGTCCTTTGTTTCGAGCAGGCGACCGCACCGGACGAGGTGCGAAACGGCGCGGTCGGTCAGTCCGGGGAAACTCAGGTTCGCAGGATCGAGGCGCGTCGCCTGCACGAAGCTGTCGATCGAGCGGTCGGCCTCGCCGGCCGATGTCGATGTTGCCCTCGGTATAACGTAGAAGCTGCATGCGTGTCTGGCGTGCGAAGTTCGCAGCGAACGATGACGAAACTCGACCGCTGCCGATCAGATCGGGGAGCGCTGAGACAGAGCCAGGAGTGGCCCGTCAGCGATTCGGAACGCGTGCCTTCAGCTCGCCCAGCCAGGGCTCTCCCGCGAGCTCCGCGGGCACGCTCGATCGCGTGTTACCATGTAGCATGAAGGGAGTCATTCGCTCCCCCTCCCCCTCCTTCAATCGGGCCGTTCCAAACGGTCTCAGACGTCGGCCCAAGGAGGTTTTCTCCCCGGGGGGTCTGCTTGATAGGCCAGACTCTGGCGCACTACAGGATCACCGCCTTACTCGGCGTCGGGGGGATGGGCGAAGTCTACCGGGCCACCGACACGAAGCTCCGGCGCGACGTCGCCATCAAGGTTCTGCCGTCCGAAGTCGCCCAGGACCGCGGTCGCCTCGGGCGCTTTAAGCGTGAGGCGCACCTCCTCGCGTCCCTCAACCACCCGAATATCGCCGCCATCTATGGGCTCGAAGAGGCCGAGGGCAAGCCGTTTCTCGTCCTCGAGCTGGTCGAGGGGGAGGATCTCAGCGAGCGTCTCGTCCGGGGCGCGATCCCTGTGGAAGAGGCGCTCGAGATCGCCACCCAGATCGCCGAAGCACTGAAGAAGGCGCATGACAACGACATTGTCCACCGCGACCTGAAGCCCGGCAACGTCCGGATCACTCCCGAAGGGAAGGTCAAGGTCCTCGACTTCGGACTCGCCAGGGTGTGGAGCGGCACCGGCGAGTCTTCAGCGACGGGGCCTTCGGACTCCCCGATGGAGACGGACGTGCGGACGGCGGCAGGCGCCATTCTGGGCACGGCGGCCTATATGTCGCCCGAGCAGGCGCAGGGGAAGCCCGTCGACAAGCGAGCAGACGTGTGGTCCTTCGGGGTGCTGCTGGGGGAGATGCTCACAGGCCGTCGGATCTTCTCGGGGGGCAGTGTCGCCGACGTCATCGCGGCAGTGATGACGAAGGAGCCGAACCTGGATGGGCTGCCGGCAGACACTCCGCCGGAGGTGCGACGCCTGCTCGGGCGCTGCT
>JBGTDX010000133.1:0-16658 GCA_041748075.1 Thermoanaerobaculia bacterium | reverse complement strand
CACGGCCATCTGCTTCGCCCTCGCTCGTCGGCGATGCCCCGCATCGCCTGCCTCACGATGGCTCGCATCTGTCCGCGCGGCGCCTGCAACGCTGGTCCCGATTTCACCAATACAGGCCACTAGACGGGTGTGCGGGTGGAGCGCGGGATTCGCCGGGACGTCAGGACCCGCGAGATGAACGCGCGCCGGGAGTTGTCTGCACGGAGAGAACCCTACGCCTGCTGACGGCTGACTCCCGCTCGCACTCCTGCTACCATGAGCTTCGATTGACTCGGACCCTCTGCTTCGTCGCTGCCTTTCTCCTTTCATCCTTCCTCGATGCTGCGTGCGACTATCGCTCGATCTCCAGTGCTCCCTTCCGTTCGACGGCGCACGAGGTCGTGATTGATGGAGAGCAGCTATGGGTTGCAGATTCCTACGGACTCGTCCTGTACGACCGCGCGACCGAGCCACCGACGGCGGTCTCTTCGGTAAGACTGCCGGGGTCCACCACCGATCTTGTCGCAACGGGAGGGTTTGCCTACGCAGCGAGCGGTTCGGTGCTCCACGTCATCAGCAGTGCGGGGCGGCATCTGGTCATCTCGAGCTCGCTCGACCTCGGCGCCACGATTCATAACGTTGTCTATCTCGCGCCCAGGCTTTACGCCGCAACGAGCAGCGGCGTTACGGCGCTGAGCCTCTCCTCTTCCGGCAGCCCCGTTCTGGAGACGACACTCGCGACGAGCAGCGGCTCGGCACTCTCACTCGCGACGCGCGGAAACTTCATTTATGTGGCCGACGGAGACTCCACCATCGAGGTGATCTCGAACGGAAGTCTTCCGGAGAGTGTGGGAGTCTTTCCTTCGCTTCCGCGCTCGCTCACCGTCAGCGCTGCGGGCGAGCGCCTCTTCGTATCCAATGGCTCGCAAACCGAGGTGTTCGGCGAAGGCAGTAGCGCACCTCTGAAAGTCGGAACGATTCCTTTCGGAACGACATCGGTAATCGAACTGAGCGGCTCGGCTGTTTATACAGCTGGAGCGGACCGCCGTGTGCGCGCGATCGATCTTTCGACACCCGACAGGCCGGTCCTCCTGTTCGAGTCCGAGCTTCCTGCTTCAGGTGGCACGGTGAACCGCGTCGAGGGGATTGCCGCTTCAGAGGGAATCCTTTACGCCGCAGCGGGAGATCTCGGGCTCATCACGTTTGACGCGCGGAGGTTCGTCGAGCCGTTTCCCGTTCGCCACGAGGGAATCGGCTCGTTCCGTTCCGCGACAGCCATCGGGAGCAGGCTGTTTCTGGCCCCCGCAGCGGGAGGGCTGGAGAGTTACAACGTGAGCGAAAACGGTGTCCTGCAGGGGATTCATGAATGGAACGCCGGCGACGTAACGACGCTTCACGATGCCGCAGCGAATCCTGCACGGATTCTCACTTCGTCCCGAGCACAACTCACGCTGTGGGACGCCTCTCCGGCAGCGCCGATCGCGATCTCCACCGCGTTGTTGGGCGACACCATCCGGTCCGCAGTGCTGAGCGGATCGATTGCGCACGTGGTTCTGTCGAATGGGTTGGTGTGGCGCGTCGACCTTTCGACGAATGCCGGAACGTCGTCGAACGTTCCTGCCGGCGTATCGCCTTCCCTGATCGCGCGGGGAGGCTCGGCAATCGGTCTCGTCGCTCTCGGTGAGGACGGAACGACGACCGTTCAGATTTTTTCAGCGGGACACCTGTCGGCGACGCCACAGGTCGCTGTGTTCGAAGGACTTGCCACCAGCGGGATCGCGATCTCCCCAGGCGGCGGCCTCGTCGCCGCCGTGACGTTCCGTGGAATCTCGATTGCCGACTTCAACGCGTCTCCGGCTGTAAGTGTTCTCGCAGGCTCGGCCAGGGGGCCTGCCCGCGATCTTGCTATCGAAGGCAACGACCTGCTCATCCTCTACGCAAATGAGCTCGACGTATGGGACCTCGAGGCGCGGACGCTTCGCAGCCGCATTCCTCTTCCGGCATTCGGTACGACCATGGCTACGTCGGGAGGATTCGCGTTCATTTCCGGTGACCAGGGAGTCACGGTCGTGAACTACGCTGGATCATCGCGCCTGCCTCAGAGGCTTGCCTCTTCGGGGACGAACGCGTTCCACCGGAAACTCATCGTGCTTCCGGAACGGATGTATCTGCTTGGTGGCAGCGTCGTGGAGAGGCGCCCGATCCAGTGGAATGGACTGTCGGGCAACGCAACGAAAATCAGCGTCGAGTTGAGCACGATCGACATCACGGCGATGGGATCCACTCTATTCACGCTCACGGTTGATGGGAAGGTCAGCGCAAGAGATCTTTCGGGAACCGAGATCGCCGGGTTTCAGATGGTCGAGGGAACCGATGCAGTCGCCTTGTCGCTCACCGAGATCGCGGGAGCACTGCACCTTTCGCTGTCGCGGGGATGCCTGAGCGGAGCGTGCGAAAAGAAAACGCTCGTGCTTCAGTTCAACGGGAGCTCCATAACGCAGTCGTCGGTATACGGAGGAGCGCTGGTCGACGCCGAGCTTGATGGCGAGCGCGCCTTCGTCCTCGTCGAAGGACCTGACGAGATCAGAGTTCTCGACGTGCGCGATGCGCTGCGTCCGGCGCTCCTCGACTCGCGGGCATCTGAAGGCAACCCGGTAGCGATTTCCTACGGCAACTCGATCATCTATACGCTGGGCCGGCGCCTGTATGCCTATGCCGAGGCCGGAATCGCGAAGGTTGGAGAGCTGCTCGACGATTACGTGGCCGAGCCGACGGGCGCTCTCGCCTACACCGACCAGTCGCTGGAGATCGTCGGATCGTGCTCGATCATTGCTGGAAGAACATTTTCGCCGCAGGTCTTCACGATACGGGCTCCCGCCGAGTGGGATCGGGAGGAGTCGCCGCAGATGCCTTCGGCCGCTCGTGAAGTGATCGCAGTGGGGGAGCGCGTTTACTTTCTGACCGGGCACTCGCTGGAGATCTGGACGACGGAACCTGCTCCATCGCGCCGCCGGCCGGCGGGATAGTCAGGCGTGAGGGTGCATTGCCGGATCCGGATGGCGGACAATCAGAAGGGCGTGTCATCCTGAGCGGGTGAATGGGTGACGCCAGTGTGGCGAGCAGTGAACCATGTGTCATCCTGACGGGTTGACACGTTGTTCGTCCCTCCCTCGAAAACTCATACCAAGGAAAGTCCATGACCAAAGTTCGATTCGCTGACGCCGACGGGATCTCCCGCATCACCCTTACCGATCCACCTCTGAACATTCTCGACATCGAAATGCTCTCCGATCTCCGGGAGGCTTTGAAGCGTGTCGACAATGATCGGATCCTGCTGGTCATCGATGCAGATGGAGAGAAATCATTCTCCGCGGGTGCGAGCGTTCAGGATCACATGGGGGAACGGATCGACACGATGCTCGGCACGTTTCACGACTGTTTTCGCCTGCTTTATCGCCTCGAGATTCCGACCGTTGCGCTGGTGAACGGCGCCGCGCTCGGCGGAGGATGCGAGCTCGCTCTGGCCTGCGACTTCGTTCTGGCCTCCGATCGCTCGAAGTTCGGCCAGCCCGAGATCAACCTCGGTGTCTTCCCGCCGGTTGCGGCCTACCAGCTGTCCCGGCAGGTGCCGCCGCGACGGGGTCTCGAGCTCCTGCTCACCGGTTCACCGGTCGACGCATCGACCGCGCTCTCGCTCGGGATGGTCAATGCCGTGTTCCCCTCAGGCGAGTTCGCGGCCGAAGCAGAGCGGTGGATGGAACAGCTGAAAAGACAGAGCGCGTCTTCGCTCCGCTTTGCAAAACGCGCGTTCCGGCTCGCTTCCGTCGAAGACTTCGAAGACAAGCTGGCCCGCGTCGAGCGGCTGTACCTGAAAGACCTCATGAGAACAGAGGATGCCGAAGAGGGGCTGAAAGCCTTCATCGAAAAGCGGAAGCCGGTATGGCAGGGGAAGGGTTGAGGGGTACATGCACTAGCTTATGACTTAAAGACCCGAATGTTGAATGTTGAATGAAAAACCGCTCCTAACCCTTCACCAGCAGCGGGGACCGGCCTCACATCCAACATTCAACAGTGGGACCGGGGCGAACCTGAGATTCCGTGGTTAAGCCGGCTCCTGACTCAGACTATCCCATTCGTTCCCCCACCGCCTCTCTCGCGGCGAGCACGATCTCGAGCGCCTCTTCCGGCGAATCCGCCATCGCGGTGAGATGCCCCATCTTCCTTCCCGGACGCGGAACTGACTTGCCGTAGAGATGGAGTTTCACTTCCGGAAAGCGGAGAGCAGCTTCGAAATCGGGCGGTCCGTTCTGCCACAGATCGCCAAGGAGATTCGCCATGGCCGCCGGGCGGAGCTGCTCGGTCGATCCGAGCGAAAGGCCGCAGACGGCGCGCACCTGCTGTTCGAACTGGCTGGTGATGGATGCGTCGAAGGTCCAGTGCCCGGAGTTGTGAGGACGAGGTGCCAGCTCGTTGACCAGGACGTCGCCTCCCGTCGTCACGAACATTTCGACGCACAGCACCCCTTCCAGTTCCAGCGTTCCGGCGATTCCTCGCGCGATGTCGATGGCGTTTCGTCTGATCTGCCGGGTCAGCGGTGCTGGCGCGATCGAATAGTCGAGAATTTTGTTGGTATGGTGATTCGCAGTGACTTCGAAACAGCGGATCTCTCCCGTGACAGAGCGGCCGACGACTACGGAGACTTCCTGCTCGAATTCGACGAGCTGCTCGAGGATGGCTTCGTCCGTTGCGAGCCCCCGCCAGGCTTGCTCCGCTTCCTCTGCTCCGCTGATCGAGACCTGCCCTTTGCCGTCATAACCCCATGCGGCTGTCTTGAGGATTGCCGAAGAGTCGAAAGCCTCCAACTCCTCTTTCAGACCCGCTGGCGAAGTGACACGGGCGAATCGTGTCACCGGAAATCCGTTCGTGCTCAGAAACGTCTTTTCACGAAGCCTGTTCTGCGCGATCTCGAGAATCGTTCCGGAAGGACGCACAGGAACGAGCTCCGCCGCGGCTGCGGCTGCCGCCGCCGGCACATTCTCGAATTCGAATGTTATGACGTCGACCCCGCGCGCAAGCTCACGCACGGCGTCCAGATCGTCGAACGGCGCATTGATCTCGAGATCGGAAATGTGGCCGGTTGGTGTGTCGTCTTCGGGAGAGAGGGTGTGAACGCGGTAGCCCATGCGGCGGGCGGATATGGCGAACATTCTTCCGAGCTGCCCGCTGCCGAGTACGCCGATTGTGGCGCCGGGGAGTACCGCTCCGCTCAAGGGAGGCTCTCTTCGATCACCTTGCGCGTCTGTTCGTCGCGGAATTTCCTGAGACGCTCCCGAAGATCCGGACGAGAGGCGGCGAGAAACGAGACGGCGAGCAGCGCCGCGTTCGTGGCTCCTGCCTGTCCGATCGCCAGGGTTCCTACAGGAATCCCCGAGGGCATCTGAACGATCGACAGGAGCGAGTCGAGTCCTCTCAGAGTACGGCTCTCGACTGGTACTCCCAGGACGGGCAGGAGCGTCTGCGCGGCAATCATCCCCGGCAGGTGCGCAGCGCCGCCCGCACCGGCGATGATGACTTCGATTCCGCGGGCCTCGGCTTCGTTCGCGTACTGCTGCATCCACTGCGGGGTGCGGTGTGCCGAGACGATTCTTTTCTCATGGGGAACTTCGAAGCTCGCGAGGATCTCGGTCGCATGCGACATCGTTTCCCAGTCCGACCTGCTTCCCATGATCACCGCGACGAGCGGAGTGCTGCTTTCAGCCATTCGGGCTCCTGCAAAAGCGGCCATTATAGCGTTGGGTCATAGCGTTGTGCTGGAGGCGCCAGATGGTAGCCGTGGCAAGCGAAGGGCAGCCACCGGGAAAGGTCTCCCGAAATTCCTCCCTGCGATCAGTGCCGCCCGTCTCCCGATCACATGAGCGCTGAGGGAAGTGTAGGAAAGGGCTGACCACCTCGCCGATTCACGACTTCGGCTTCGACCACCGAATGTCGATCTTCTTTTCCTCTGGCTCTTCCGGCTCGGCCTTCGGCGGGTGCCACGAGTAGCGGCTTCTGACGAGCGACAACGGCTCGATCGACACTGCGGGCTCGCTCGAGATCACGACAGCTCTAGGCCGGAACGCGGAATGCGCCGGCGCGCCGAAGACGTAGATGCTCACTGCCAAAAGGCCGAGCGCGAGAATCGGCAGCGTCATGACGGCATCCTGCATGCGGGGGTTGCCCAGCCGTTCGAAGTTACGCTTTGGCTGGTGTGAGATCGTCTCGAGAAACGTCGCTCCGATACCGATGACTGATGCATACACGCCGGGCATGTAGCGATTGAAGGCAGAAAGCAGGGCGATCAGAAGAAGCCCGGGCAGAATCCTCGCAGACCAGAGCACGAGACGTTTCGACGGCGTGTCGACCTCGTAGAGATTCTTCAGAAGCGCAAGAGATCTCCGTTCGAAGCGCATCGCACTCCAGGCTCCGGCCGTGATGCAGAGCACCATCCAGAGCGCCGGCTGCATCGCACCCGCAGCCAGCTCATCGAAGCCCGCGGTGACGAATCCGAAGAGGACAAGTACGAGGGCAAGCCCATGGACGAAAAGCCGCGTCGCGAGCTTCTGGTCCGTCGGCCAGAAGAACATCAGCATCCAGGCGGCAAGCGCGCACCCCCCGGCCGCGATTGCAGGGCCCGCTCGAAGCCACGAATCCTCGGTCCAGTACGAGTAAATCTCCTCGGGGTGGGCAGCGGGAGGCGCGTGAAGGATCAGCGGACCCGGCCAGCCCGATATTCCGGCGAGGAACGCCTTGATGGCGCTGGTCAGCAGCGGAGTCGCCGTCAGTCCGAGGATGAGGATCGAGCCCGAGACGAGGGCCAGGACCAATAGGGATGGCCGTGGTTGGAACTGTTGACTGTTTCCGTCGTATATCGTCATTGAACCATGCGGATCCGGTGGATCGGGGATAGTGTGCAGCTGCTATCTTAAGTGCTTCACCTGCCGGAACCGCAGAACAGCCAGAGAGATGACGCGAACACGGGCAAGAATTCTGATCGTATGGGGAGCCGCGCTGGGCATCGTGATGCTCAGCAGCTGGCTGCAGTCCGCGCTCTCGGCGATCGGTCGCTCGTCGGCAACTCTCGGATTCATTCAGCTCTTCGCGATCATCGTGGCCGTCGGCCTGACGGTCTACTGGATCGGCGTCGTCATCAGGTACATCCTCCGGAAGCTCTTCTGGCGTGTAGGACGGAGGCTGGCGCTCAGCTACTTTCTCATCGGCGTTCTGCCGTTCATTCTCTTCGCCATTCTGCTGACAGTCATTTTCTACGCGATTGCAGGCGTGCTCAGCCAGGCCTCCTACCGGAGCGAGAGGCAGGAGGCGTTGACGCGACTCGACCAGTGGAACCTCGAATACACGCTTGCCGGCACGAAGCCGGCCCAGGGCATGTCGAGTCTCGAGATCTACGACATTCCCCGCGGAAAGACGAGCGAGCTGCCTGAATGGCTCACATCGGAGTCGTTCACAGGACTGGTGATTCGCGACAGGAAGGCGGCTCTCGTTTCGGCGCGTCTTTACGATCTCAGCGGCAAGCGGAGCTCCGTGGTGCTCGTGCAGCCGCTCGACCGTGAATGGGCTGAACGGATGGAAGCCGAGAGCGGAATGGTGGTTTCGTACTCGGTGGCGCGATCGAGCGGCGCTGGGAGCTCGAGTACCAGCGACGGCCGCGTCCGCGTCACCACGGGAAAGGGCGGCGGGGTTGTGGGAATCAATATTGGCGAGAATGAGGCTCCGCCGGAAGCAGACACCGGCGACCCCGACGTCGAAACAGAAGCGCTCGATGAGTCGATGTTCGAGACGTTCTTCGAGCGAGCCTGGCGGCCGAACGGAGTGATCTGGGGTGATCTGACTCCTCCTCTGATCACCTGGGAGACGGGCCAGCCCGAGGAGTCGATGCGGCTCTGGACCTTCATCTGGAATCCGTGGAGAAACCTGGTCGAGTTCTACTTCGGGGGATCGCAGTATGCGCAGATCGTTCTCGCCACGATCGGGAGCATCGCCGGATCTCTGCTGTTGATCTACCTGCCGGCCACGCTGCTGGCGGCAGTACTCATCTTCTCGATCTCGCGTGCGGTGAACCGCATCGAGAAGGGGACGCATGCGGTCGAGAGGGGAGACTTCAGCTACCGCATCCGGATGAAACCCAGAAATCAGCTCGGGCAGATGGCGCTGTCGTTCGACCGGATGACCGAGTCGATCTCGACGCTGCTCGTCAAGGTGGCGGAGAAAGAGAGGCTTCAGAGCGAGATCGACATCGCGGCGAGCATTCAGCGGAACCTGTTGCCGCGGGAAGGTCCGAGCTTCGGCGGCGTATCGTTCTCCGCTCACTTTGAGCCGACCGCTTCCATAGGAGGCGACTACTACGACGTATTCAACCTGGATAAGACGCGGCTGGCCGTTGCCATTGGCGATGTGTCGGGACACGGGCTGTCCACGGGTCTGGTGATGGCGATGGTCAAGGCGGCGATGACCACCCTGGTCGAAGAAGGGGCGGACGAAGTTTCGCTGTTTCGCAGGCTGAATGATCTGGTGTTCCGCTCCACGGAAAAGCGCGCATTCATGACTCTCGGCTTTACGATCTTCGACCTCGAGAAAGCACACATACGGCACACCAACGCCGGGCACCTCTATCCCTATGTGCTGCGTGCCGGACAAGCCCCTCATCCGCTGGAGTCCTCCTCGCTTCCCCTTGGAGTGCGGAAGGAGATCCTCACTGAGACGGTGGAGTTCGACCTTCGGGAGGGAGATACGGTGGTGTATCTCTCCGACGGCATGATCGAAGCGCAGAATATGCACGGCGATCCGTTCGGATTCGAAGAGATGGAACGGGTTCTAGAGGCTGTTTCAGGGCAATCTGCGGCCGATGTTCAGGAGGCAATACTGCTCGCCGTGGAATCACATTCCGGGGAATGCCCGCCCGACGATGACCGCACGGTGATGGTTCTGAGCTTCGAACAGTTGTCGATGTCGAGGGTGGGAGAGGAAGCGGAGGCTCCGGTTGAAGCAAGCCGGCAGTAGACCCAGTCTGAATGGCCAGGTTGACGGACTCACGGCACCGGGGCCGGAGTGATGACGATCGGATCTCCCGTGCCGGCGTCGATCTTTGATGCATACGCGTCGACTGATCCACTCGTCACCCGGATGTCGATTCGGGCGAGAAAGTTCACGGCCGGCAGGTCGAACAGCGTTGAGAGCGGCAGCTGCTCCCATTCGTCCCCGTCGAGGGTCAGGGTCGTCGTAGAGAAGGTGGAACCCTGATCATCGAGCAGCGAGAGGTTCACGATTGCACCCTCGGGTCCCGCGAGGAAGCCGATATTCGTTCGAAAGAGGGCATTCTGTTCGAGGCCCGTGAGCGTTCTGGTAATTCCTGGTTTCTGAAAGCCTTCCGTGTAGCGAACGGGGCGCTGATAGGCGCTGAATGATCCTGGCCGGACGCCGGTCGGATCCGAATTGCTCGTGCGGCCGGATACGAGGAACGGGAGGTTGGCGGTGAACCGAAGGGCGCCCGCCGGTCCGTCGCCCAGGTTGAAACCGTTCGGCCCGATGATGTCGGAGATCTCGAGCGTCTGGCGGGACTGCAGCGACCGGACGATTGCGTTTCCCGCCGTCGGAAATCCGATCGTGGTGATATTGATCTCCACGGGGAAAGGCGTGAGGTTTCCCAGGCGGACGTCCGTGGTCCAGTGGGTGTTGTTCACGCCGGGCGTCCGTGCAACGCCGTTCAGCGTGAAGTCGCCGCCATCGAGGCCAACGAATTCCGGCTGTACGGCAATCCCATCCGAAGTTCGGTTGTCGATGACCGATACGTAAGTCGTGGCCCGGCCCTGCCGGATGTCGATCTGAACCCGTCCGATGGGAAGGTCGACGAAGTTCAGCAGCGAGATGAGCGAGATCTGAAAGCTTGCCGGCCGCTCACTCGAGATGGTCGTCGAACCACGGAGACCTCCCTCGGGATCGAAAACCCGGATCTCTACGGACGATCCGGGATCGACAAGCACACCTCCTACGTTCGTGCGGAATCCGCGCGAGAAGTCGGTGCTGTGGCTCGCCCAGATGCTGTGGGAAAGCTGCGCGCCGCCCGTGAGCAGGAAATTCTGATGCACAGCATCGATTGCCAGACCGTAGGTGCCCCTTGGGTCCGCCACGTTCGCCGTTGCCATCCAGGCGACGATCGGAAGCTCACTGTCGAGCGTGATCGTTCCGGTATCGGAGTTCAGTGCAAACAGCGTGTCGAGGGCCCGGTCGATCCGGATCGTGTGACCCGCGGGCACGTTGCGCAGGATCTCGAGATTGGGGCTTATCCCGCCCTGGTTCGGGATGAAACGGAGGGTGACGTCAGCAGCCATTTCCCCCGGGTTGGTGATGAAGACGGTTGACGAAAAGTACGAGTCATTCGCACCGGGCGTCTCTGCCGCTCCGGGGAGGTAGTAGATCGCTCCCTGTAGAAAAACCGGGAGCGTCAACACCAGTGACATGAGAACAACCGATCGAATCCGCCACATACCCGCCTCCGTCAACATTCAACATTTCTATATTCGACGCTGTATTCCCCGCGCCACGAATGCGATCAGTGAGTGTCTTGTCGTTTCTATTTCCTCTCCCTCGTGAATCCCGCAAGCGAAGCCGGTAGTTCCGGAGCGTCCGGATGCAACCGGTCGTCCGCGATCGCATGTGAAGGGGTGAGCCGCAATGGAACCACACCTGCCCATACCGGCAGTTCGTAATCTTCCTCGTCGTCTTTCGGCGGGCCAGTGCGGATCTTCGCGGATGCTTCTTTCAGCGGCAGCGCCAGAACTGTCGTTGCCTTCAGCTCCGCCGGATTCGGTTGCCGCGAGGCGGACCAGCGCCCCGGGGCGATGTGCTCGGTGATGGTCTCGAGCGCCAGGAACTTCTCCTCTCCATCCGCGATCTCGCGCGCGGTTCCGAAGACGACGACAGATCGATAGTTCATCGAATGATGGAACGCCGAGCGTGCGAGAACGAGCCCGTCGAGGAGTGTCACCGTCACGCAGACTTCGACTCCGCCTGCCAGAGAGCGGAGAAGCCTGCTGGCCACCGAGCCGTGAAGAAACAACTGGTCGTCACGTCGCCCATACGTCATCGGAATGACGAAGGGTTTGCCGTCGATCGAGAATCCCGCATGGCAGACGACTGCCTCGTCGAGGATCGAGTAGACGGAGGCGTGGTCGTACGCGGCTCGGGCCGGCAGGCGCTTTACGGTGGTCCTGGGACTGGCCTCGAAGTCGCTCATGGGAGCCCTGGTTTATAGCACAGGAAGTAAAGGGGGACGGAGTGTTGAAGGTTGAAGGCAGCATCGGGCACGGTCGGCGCTCCCACCTCCATTCAACACTCAACATTCCTGTCCCTTCTCGCTTTCGAATATTCATCCAGCGTCCCATCCCCTTTTCCCTTATCCTTACGCTTACTCCCATGACCAAGCCACTCGACCTGGTGGGGCCCGACTTCGAGGTCTGCGCCGGCCGTCCTCTTCCACTCGGTGTGAGCGTAACGAAGCGCGGGTTGAACTTCTCCGTCTTCTCGAGCCGCGCGACCGAGGTTCGCATCGTGCTGTTCGCCCCCGGTGATCATCAGAAAAAGCTCGAGCTGCCGCTCGATCGAGACTGGAACCGTACGGGCCACGTCTGGCACATCGCCATCGATGGACTAGTCGGTCCGATCCGGTACGCGTGGCGGATGGATCGTGACGAACAGATCTCCGATCAACTCGACCGTTTCGATCCCTCGATTGTGCTGATCGATCCGTACGCGCGGGCCCTGACGGGCGGGAACGTATGGGGAGATCTGACTGATCGCGAAGAAGGCGCCTCCGGCGGCCGCGCGCGGCGGCTCTCTCTTTCGGTCGATAACGGGTTCGACTGGCAGCATGTCCGCCCTCCCGCCGTGCCGATCGAGAGCAAGGTCATCTACGAAGTGAATGTTCGCGGCTTCACCCGCGATGCCTCTTCCGGAGTTGTAGCACCTGGCACATACTCCGGATTCATCGAGAAGATCCCCTGGCTGAAAGAGCTGGGAATCACCACCGTCGAGCTTCTTCCGATCTACGATTTCGACGAGAACGAGTTGAACCGTTACAACCCTGAGACGGGGGAGTTTCTCCGGAACCTCTGGGGCTACAGCCCGATCTGTTTCTTCGCGCCGAAGGCGGGCTTCGCGGCGAACGGCGATGAGGGCGCCCAGGTTGCTGAAGTCAAAACGCTCGTGCGCGAGCTGCATCGGGCCGGCATCGAAGTCTTTCTCGACGTCGTGTTCAACCACACCGCGGAGGTCAAAGGACGCCCACAGGATCCGACGTACTCGTTCCGGGGAATCGACAACCGCGTGTACTACATGCTCGATCCGGTGAGCGGTGCGTATCTCGACTACTCCGGCTGCGGCAACACGCTGAACTGCAATCATCCCGTGGTGCGCGAGCATGTGCTCGATGCCCTGAGGTACTGGGTCTCCGAGATGCAGGTCGACGGATTTCGATTCGATCTCGCATCCATCCTCGGACGGGGGCGGGACGGCGAGGTGCTCGCAAATCCGCCTCTCATTGAACGGATCGCCGTCGATCCGATCCTGGCCGACGTAACGGTGATCGCGGAAGCCTGGGATGCGGCAGGACTCTACCAGGTGGGAACGTTTCCGTCGTGGGGACGGTGGGCCGAGTGGAACGGCGCCTATCGCGATGATGTGCGGCGATTCGTGCGTGGAGAGCCGGGAGTCACGGGTAAGCTCGCGAGCCGTCTGAGTGGCAGCTCCGACATCTACGCCGCCTCGGGCCGCACGCCCATTCACTCGGTCAACTTCGTTACCGCCCACGACGGGTTCACTCTCGCGGATCTCGTCTCGTACAACGAGAAGCACAATCTCGCGAATGGCGAGAACAACACCGATGGGTCGAACGACAACTGCAGCTGGAACTGCGGAATCGAGGGACCCACGGATGACCCCGAGGTGCTTCGTCTTCGCGCCCGGCAGATCAGGAACTTCATCACGATTCTTTTTTTCTCCCAGGGCGTCCCGATGCTCCTCGGCGGCGACGAATTCGGCAGAACGCAGCGGGGCAACAACAACGCGTACTGCCAGGACAACGAGGTGAGCTGGTTCGACTGGAGTCTCGCCGGCTCGAATGCGCCGCTTCTCCGTTTCGTTCGCGGCGTGATCGCGTTCCGGCGCGCGCATCCCGTTCTTCGCCGGACCTCGTTTCTCACCGGCGAGCGGGGCGTGCACTGGCGTCCGGACGTCATGTGGCACGGCACCAGGCTCGGAGCTCCCGACTGGAGCGATGGCGCGCGCACGCTGGCGATGCACCTCGCCGGAGAGCATGCATCGAGCCCCGATTGCGACGTCTACATGGCGTTCAACAACTCGGATGATGTCGTGGACTTCGAGCTGCCGGAACCGGCGCCGGGCCAGAGTTGGCTCTCGCTCATCGACACGGCGGCGGATTCGCCCGGTGACATCGCGAATGAGGGAAGCGAGGTTGTGATTCCCGATCCCTGGTTGCACCTGAAGCCGAGATCGACGCGCGTGATGCGGAGCGGCTGACTGGTGTGGCCGATTGTTTCGGCCACGCGGGTGTCTGGTCGGTGAGTCAGCGGGCGGAGACGGAGATCGCAGCCGGCGTCGCCGGCCGGAAATGCGCTGCGATCCTGCGGATGTACTGATTCGTCTCGCGGAATGGCGGCACGCCTTTGTACTTCCAGACGTTTCCTTCGCCGGCGTTGTAAGCGGCGACCGCATGATCGGCATTGCCTTCGAATTTGTCGAGCAGCCAGCGGAGGTACCGCGTTCCGCCGTGGATGTTCGCAACCGGATCGAATGAGTCGGTCACGCCGAAGCGCTTTGCCGTTGCCGGCATGAGCTGCATCAGTCCGCGCGCCCCTTTATGCGATACGGCCTTCGAGTTGTAGTTGGATTCGGCCTTGATCACGGCCGAGACAAGGGCCGCGTCGACGTTGAACTTCCTGCCGGCCGCGATGATCGTTTCGTCGTACTTCGATTTGAACATCGGCTTGCTCTCGTCGCTGAATGACCAGGAGCGGTTCGGGAAAACGACCGCGAGCGATCCTGAGGGGCTGTCGATGGACGGGACCTCGGGGAGCATCTCGATCTCATCGTCGAGGACGCGCTCGACGCGGTCGATGGGAATGGACAAGCGCCCGCCGCCCGGGAGGAGCAGTTCCATGGTGTCTTCCAGGGCGAGGTGCTCGACGACCTTCAGCGTGCGGCCATTCGTCAGGAGGATGATCTCCGCGGAAAGCGACGACGCCGCGAAAGCGAGCGCGGCGGCGAAGAGGGCTGGTCGTGTCAGTCTCGGCATCGGTGGCGGTAACCCTCGTATGAGGGAGATTATGCCCCTGGGAGGGGGAGGGTGTCGATGCGACGGCTGTGGTCCGCCGTCGGCAGGGCGCACATTCCCTCTCCCCGTGTGAACGGGGAGAGGGGCAGGGGAGAGGGGCCGCGCAGGCAATTCGAATGCAGCCGACCGCCAAGAGAGCAGCAAGCCCCCGACGCCCCTCTCCCGGCGCGCGGCGATCTCGCAAGACTTCAAGGTCTGCGCGAATTCCGCGCGCCACCCTCTCCCCGACTTCGCGGGGAGAGGGGGAGCACGACGGCGTCCGGCCCGATTCACGCTCGCGGATGGAAGGTGTCGTACATCTTCTGAAGCCGCGCCTTCGAAATATGCGTGTAGATCTGTGTCGTGGAAATATCGGAGTGTCCGAGCATCATCTGGACCGAGCGCAGGTCGGCGCCGTTCTCGAGCAGGTGCGTCGCAAACGAATGGCGGAGCATGTGGGGCGAGATGTGCGTCGAGATCCCCGCTTCGCGGACGTACTTTTCGATGCGAAGCCAGATCGACTGCCGCGACAGGCCGCGTCCGCGGTTCGATAGAAACAGACTGGCGTCGATCCCTCGATCGAATTCTGCTCTGCCTCCCTCGAGCCACCGGAGGATCGCCTCGCGAGCCGAATCACCGAACGGGACGATCCGCTCCTTCGAGCCCTTTCCCATGGTTCTCAGATATCCGGCATCCATGACGATGTCTTCCAGCTTCACGTGAATCAATTCGCTCACCCGCAGGCCTGTCGCATACAGCAACTCGATGATTGCCTTGTCGCGCAGCCCGACGGTCGTCGAGACATCCGGCGCAGCGAGCAGCGCTTCGACCTCGAAGGCCTGCAGCGATTTCGGCAGCGACGACCAGATCCGCGGGTTCTCGAGATTCTCTGTCGGATCGTTCTCGAGGTGCTTTTCGCTTACGAGGAAGCGGAACATGCCTCGAATTGCCGCGAGCGCCCGAGCCACGGATCGCGCGGAGATGCCCGCGCCGCGGAGGTGTTGAAAGTAGCGCACCAGATGGAGACGCTCTACTTTCTCCAGCTCGACCGGGAGCTCAGCCAGGTAGTGGCCGAACTGCCGCAGATCGCGCGCGTACGACTCGACCGAATTCTTCGCGAGACCTTTTTCCACGACGATATAGTCGAGATAGATCGGAAGGAACGTGACGAAAAAAGGGCCCGTTTCCTTCTTCTCGGGATTGTCGCTGCGTGGAGATTTTGCCATGAGCTTCAGGAATGCTGCGCCGCCTCATGAGCGACCAGGTCCGCCATGTACGAAGAGCGGACGAACGGTCCGGAGAAGACCCGCGCAAACCCCAGATCTTCGCCGATGATGCGGTACTCTTCGAACACCGCGGGCTCGACATACTCCACCACGTCGAGCTTGTCCCGCTTCGGCTGCAGGTACTGGCCGATCGTGAGAATCTCGCAATGTGCGTCGAGAAGTCGTTGCATCACGTCGATCACCTCTTCGCGCTTTTCTCCGAGACCGAGCATCAGACCTGACTTGGTAATGATTTCCGGATCGAGAGCTTTCGCGTGTGCCAGCACCGAGAGCGAGCGCTCGAAGCGTGAGCCGGGCCGCACGTGACGATACAGCCTCGGTACCGTTTCGACGTTGTGGTTGTAGTAGTCGGGCCGTGCACGAACGACGGTCTCGACTGCATCGAGGTTCCCGCGGAAGTCGGAAGTGAGTACTTCGAGCGCAGCGTCCGGAAGGGCCAGCCGCAGCTCGGCGATCGTACGGGCGAATTGCTCCGCGCCACCGTCGGGCAGATCGTCGCGCGTTACGGCTGTAACGACGACATGCCGGAGATTCATCGTCTTCGCTGCCTGCGCAACCGAGGCTGGCTCATCCAGGGATGGTGGTGCGTAGGGAAGACCTGTCGTGACGTTGCAGAATCCGCACGCGCGCGTGCAGACGTCGCCGAGAATCATGAAGGTCGCCGTGCCGCGCGAGAAGCACTCGGTCCGGTTAGGGCACGCGAGCGATTCACACACACTGTGCAGCGACTTTTCGCGGAAGAGCGTTTTGATCTCGTGCAGCTTCTCGAGATTCAGCTTCTTCTCCCGGATCCACTCCGGGAGACGGGGGCGGGCGGGGGTCGGGAGGGTGATCGTCATTGGGACTGTTCAAGAGACGGAATGTTGAATGTTGAATGTTGAATGTTGAATGTTGAACCGTAAAACCTCAGTTGGAGTGCGAATCACGCTGGGATGGGGTTGAGGGCTCGACGAAGCCGCCAAGGCGAAGGAGTGTCGAGTCCCGGTGTTTTCAGTAGTTTCTGGAGATGAGCC
>JBGTDX010000132.1:0-24096 GCA_041748075.1 Thermoanaerobaculia bacterium | reverse complement strand
GGGCACAGAGTGGTGACGGGACGATAGGCAGCTATGTACCATCGCCGGAGATCCCTCGCCCCTCCCTTCCGCCCAACCAAGCTCGGGATGACAAGCGCGTTCGACGATTTCTGCCTCCGAGGTATCCTCGGACGTATGAAGTCGTACTACGTATACATACTCACGAATGCCGGAGGAACGACGCTATACGTCGGCATCACCAATAACCTTCAGCAGCGCATAAATAAACATTCGTCAGGCCTCGGGGGCGTGTTCACCCGGAGGTATCGCGTCTGCCGACTTCTGTACTTTGAAGAGCGCGGCGATGTAAGACAGGCTATCGCGCGCGAGAAGGAAATCAAGGGCTGGCGAAGAAGCAAGAAGGAAGCACTAATCCGGACGATGAATCCGAAACTGGAAGACCTTCGCCCGAAGCTCTCGCGCTGATCGCGAACTTGTCACCCCGCGCACGCGCGGGGGGGCGGGTGGGGCGAGGGATCTCCGGCGGTAGTACATTCGTGATTAGAAAGGGGCACAGAGTGGTGACGGGACGATAGGCAGCTATGTACCATCGCCGGAGATCCCTCGCCCCTCCCTTCCGCCCAACCAAGCTCGGGATGACAAGCTCGTTCATTCTCCGCCACAACGACTGTCGGTTCATTCAGAGCTCAGGATGACACGCCCCTTAACGTCCTCCCGAACCCGTGACCTTGCTTGACCGCCATCCTCGATACACAATGGGAGCGCGTGTCCAGGACCCTGACCCACCTCACATCGCTCGTTCTGGCCGTCGCACTAATGTCCAGCGGCTGCAGTCGCTCTCCCGAGTCGATTGTCGACGACGCCCCCACCGCCCGCCCCTCGATCCTTCTCATCACGCTCGACACCACGCGCGCCGACTCGATCGGCCCCGAGGCTGAGGGCGTCGAGACTCCGGCGTTCAACGCGCTTGCGGCGAGGGGCATGCGCTTCCGTCAGGCGTACGCCAGCGTTCCCGAAACGCTTCCATCACACAGCACGATCATGACGGGCGTGTACCCCGCGATGCACGGCGTCCATGAGAATGCACGTACGCTTGCTGCGACGTATCCGCTTCTGGCGGAAACGCTGCGCGATGCCGGCTATCAGACCGCTGCTTTCATCTCGGCCTATCCGCTCGACCGCCGCTACGGCCTCGCCCGAGGATTCTCGGTTTACGAAGACCAGATGCCCGAGGGACGCTCCGAGCGCACTGCGAAAGAGACGACGGACCTCGCAGTCGCCCACCTCGAGGGGACATCCTCCGACCGGCCGCTGTTCCTCTGGGTCCACTACTTCGACCCGCACTATCCGTACGAGCCGCCGGAGCCGTTCAGAAGCCGTTACGCGGAAAGGCCCTACGCCGGTGAAGTCGCATCGATGGACCAGGAGATGGGACGTCTGCTCGAAGCGTTCCGGCAGCATCAGGCAAGCGGAGCGATCGTCGTCACAGCCGATCACGGCGAGAGCCTCGGTGACCACGGCGAAGCGCAGCACGGCAATCTCGTCTATCAGGGAGCGATGCACGTTCCGCTCGTCATCGCCGGTGAAGGCATCGCGCCTGGGACGAGCGATCGGCCGGTGAGCAATCGCCGCATCTTTCACACGATCCTCGATCTCGCCGGACTCGAAAACGAGAGCAGCCTTCGCAATGACGAAGCTGAAGTCGTCGTCGGCGAGGCGATGAAGCCGTTTCTCAACTTCGGATGGCAGCCGCAGATGATGGCGATCGACGGGAGGCTCAAGGCAATTCGTGCCGGTACGATCGAGGTCTACGACGTGATTGCGGATTACGGCGAGACGCGCGACCTGACATCAGACGCGGAACTTTCACGCGGCGTGCGGCAGGCCTTGCGCGACTACCCTGTTCCTTTGCTCGAAGTGCAGCCGACCGCACAGAACATCAGCGAGGAGGAGCGCAAGCGGCTGGCGAGCCTCGGATACGTCGGCTCGGACTCCCGGCCTGTCGTGAGGCCCGATGCGCCGCGCCCGCGCGAC
Organism: Thermoanaerobaculia bacterium; assembly: GCA_041748075.1. Classification (GTDB taxonomy): domain Bacteria; phylum Acidobacteriota; class Thermoanaerobaculia; order Gp7-AA8; family Gp7-AA8; genus JBGSYJ01. Next base: position 22,101 of record JBGTDX010000132.1, on the reverse strand, counting down.
ATGGCCTACCTGTTCGACGATCTCGATCGCGCCTCGGGACTCTTCGTCGCCGGCGAATACCGACAGGCGATCCCGATCCTCGAGAGAATTCTCGCCGCGGATGAACACAATCTGATGACGGCGCTTCGTCTCGCTGCTGCACATTCGGCACTCGGAGCGAATGGCCGAGCACTCGAAGCCTTCCGCAAAGCGGAGTCGATCGCCCCGGCGTCCGGCGACGTGCGGCATTACCTTGCGCTGCACTACATGCGCACGGGCGAGTGGGAACGCGCCGTTCCGCTGCTGGAGAAGGTGCTCGCGGAAACACCGGATCGTCTGCCCGCAATCGAAGCGCTGGCCGACGCACGCGAGCGGCAGGGACGAGTCGAAGAAGCACTGAGGCTGCGCCAGCGGGCGCTATCGATGAAGACGGCGGAGCCGGAAGAGCTGCTTCGTGTCGGACAGCTTGCGATGGCTTCCGGCAATACGCCAGTGGCGCTCGAAGCATTCGAGAAGGCGCGGCTCGCGCAGGGCAACGCGTTCCGTCATCACCTGGAGCTCGGCGTGCTCTACCTCGACGCGCGGCGGCTCGAAGAGGCCCGCGACTCACTCGATCGCGTTCCCGCTTCGCATCCCGGCTATCCGATGGCGCTGTTCAAGCGCGCACAGGTGAGCGCGCTGCTGCGCGAGCCGGATGTCGCCGCGCGGATCGAAGAGGCAAGGCGGCACGCGGACGCAACGACGAGTACGCTCATCGAGCGCGAGCGGTTGTTCCAGTAAACACCCTCCCTCCCTCTCCCCGAACTTCCAGCTTCGATCCGAACGCATGCTCGGGCGGGGAGAGGGAGAGCGCTTGGGGCCGAACAGAAACAAAAAGGCCCGGGATCTCTCCCGGGCCATCGGTTACGTCGTCGCTGTTTTTAGAACACCAGCCTCACCGCCAGCTGATAACGCCGCGGAGCGTACTGGACCCGCGGAGTCCCGAACAGGGAGCTGTTCACCGACGGGAACGGGCTGTATCCCGTCTGCTTGTCGAATACGTTGAACATCTCGCCGATGAGCTGGAAGTTGAGTCCGGCGAGGGGGATGTTCTGCGTGTAGTTCAGGTCGAGCTGGTAGTGGGGATCGGTGGTGCGCGATCCGGCCGGCTCGCCGTAACGGTTGACGTCGCTCGTGCTGGTGTTACCCGGACGCAGATACGGTCTGTGGTCCCAGGCTTCCCAGGCATGGCCCGACTGATAGAGACCGAAAGCACCGAGCGTCGAGTTCCACGGCAGGGTGTATGCGCCGTTGATCTTGAACAGGTGACGCCGATCACCGTGCAGGTTGCCGTACTTCCGATCCCAGACGTTGCGGCCGGGACCGTCCGCGAGATTCGAAGAACCGATGAAGGTCGCGAAGTCATACGTGGTGCTCGTGCTGTCCTGATCGAAGTTACCGTAGTAATGGCTCCAGGTATACGTGCCGCGGACGATCAGGTTGTTCGTGGCGCGGAAGTCGGACTCGATGGTGGCTTCGTAATACTTCGTGAACGCTCCGTCGAGCTCCGCGATGACATAAGACGATCCGCTCCCCACCTGGGCGATCCGGGCAGCGAGGTCCGGGATATAAAGCCCCAGCGCGGCGATCTCCGGAGGCGCTGCGTACCGCGAACCCACTCGTGCGTCGTTGTTTGTATCTTCCCAGAAGTTCGTCGAGTAACGGTGCCGCGCATAGACACGGGCGCTCAGACGATTGCTCACCTGCCGCGCGGTTCCGAGCATGAACTCGTCGGTGTAGCGAGGATCGAGATCATCGGCAAAGAACTTGCCCGAGCTCGAGGCGAGCTGCTGGCTTCCGATGAGTACGCCGGCCTCGTTGAAGAAGGCGCGCGTCACGAGACCGAGCGTGTTCCGGTCCCACGACGCGGCGCGAGGCAGCGAGGTGGCCGCTGCATTGTAGCGGGAGTAACTCGCGTAAACAGTATCTCGAGAGTTGTAGGCCCAGGTGGCTCCGAGACGCGGCTGGATCTGCTCCTCGAAATCGACTTCGTACATCTTGTATTTGTTGCCCGGGGCGGCGACAAAGCCCGAGAGCGTCGAAGAATCCTCACGCAGTCCCTGGCCGTAAAGAATGTCGTTGCTCAGCATCACCCCGACATTGAAGGCCCAGTCACCCATCTGGATCGTGTCGTTGATCTCGATGTTGTGCTGTTCGAACTCCGAGTGGATGACCTGAGTCCCCGTTCCTACGTTCGAGCGCTGGAAGTCTGCCTGGAAGGCCACTCGCTGCCCCTCACAGGTAGTGACCGTTGCGGGACAGCTGGTGAAATTGGTGGGGACAATGATGTTGCCGAACCCGTTGGACGAGCGGGCTAGATCTTCTTCGACCTTCTCGTACTGGTAGCCGACGTGAATCGTGTGCGTTACGTTCTGGCCAAACGTGTAGTCGTAGCCGATCTGCCCGCCCTGCCGGTAGAAGTCCTGCAGGTTGATCTGGTTATGGCCGCCGACCACCCCGCCGCCGGTCCGTACTCCGTTACGGATGAATCCGTACCGGTCGATCAGAGGTGCAATGAAGGCGTTCCACTCCGCGTTCGTCGACGGGGAAGGAACGATGAAGCGGCCGAACTGATCGAGACTGTTCAGGTTGAGCTGGGTGCCGAGAGCACCCGATGGGACGACACTCAGAAGCGTGTTCGGAACCGAGCCCGTCTCGAGAGTGTAGTCGGTGAACTTCGCGGTCGCGAAGCTGCGGTCAGTGATGACCCATGAACCCTCGAGAATGCCGATCTTCTGAACCGACTCCTCGTTCAACGCGGCGGTCGCCGCCTCGAAGCCGCCGACGCTGGCGTTCTCGCCCGTGCGGTCGGAATCGCGATAGCTTCCATGAAGCAGGATGTTGCCCGTCGGCGTGAAGGTCAGCTTGCCGAAGAACTCGTCCCGCGTGCTCTTGAAGTCGGGGACCTCGCCGTATGCGTTCGCGATATTCTCGCGATCAATGGTAGGCCGGTAGTACGATCCATAGAAGAAGAGACGGTCACGGACGACCGGACCACCCAGTCCGATCGTGGCCCAGTCGCGGTCCTGATCGAATGTCGATCCGGTGGCGCCGTCGCGGTCTCCTACCCAGCCATCAGGCTGGATCTGGTATTTGACGTCTCCACTCCACTTGTTCGTTCCGGACTTGCTGACCGAATCGATGGTGAAGCCAGCGGAACGGTTGAAATCGATGGCCTTCGCCCCACCCTTGATGTAGGTGACCTGGGCAATGTCGTGAGTCGAAGGCTCGGCTGCCAGCGTTCCGAAGAGAGGCAGGGTGACGTTCACCCCATCGAACTGGTAGACGTTGTCCTGCTCGCTGCCGCCCACGGACGGCCCGCGCACCACGTTCTCGGTGTACTGAACCCCGGGTGCAAGCTTCAGCAGGTCGCGGTATTCCTGGCCAATTGGAAGCTGATCGAGCTCCTGCTGATTGAGGGAGCTCTTGAGCTCCGTCGAGGTCGTGTCGACGAGCGTTCCCTCGGCCGACACGGTGATGGTCTCGGCCAGTGTGTCCATTCCGAGCGTCGCGTTCGCCGTCGCGTCCTGTCCGAGGTTTACCCGCACGGAGCGCGACTGCGTGGAAAGGCCGGAAAGGGTGAACTGCACGACGTACTGTCCGGGCGGTAGCGCCGGCATCCGGTAGTCACCGTTCAGACCTGTGGTCGTCAGGCGTGCCTGCGGCAGTACGTTCGAGCTTGCCTCGACTGTGACTCCCGGCAGGACGCTGCCATCGCTCGTCGTCACCCTCCCGCTGATGGATCCGGTCGACTGGGCGAATGACAGCGGTGCAACGAGAATCACAAGGGCAATCAGTGCGGCTAAAGAAACCGGCCGAATGGAACCTCGCTTGGGCATGGGACCTCCTGTGTGGGTTTGTCCAATCGCGTTTATTTCACGCGAATGGTATTCGATTTCTGCGATTTTGCGAAGAATTCACACGTCGAAATCGGAAAATGAACAGGAAGTTGTAACAAAAAGATGGGAGAGGGGGCTGTGAATGCAGGTTCGTGCGAAGCAGAGACCGCGCGAAGGCGCGCACAACAGCCTAGCCCCGGGAGCCGCCCGGGGTCGATCGATCCAGGAAGAAAAATCAAGCGGCCGCGAAGGCGGTCGCTACAGGTTTGAACGGGAAATGAATTGCCTGTGGCGGCCGCCTTCGCGGCCGCGCAGAATTTCGGCGAACGAGAATCCCCCGGGCGGAGCCCGGGGCTACTCTGTTGAGCGCGCCTTCGCGCGCTCTTGCGCGGACAACCTTCCCTACAGGCTCTTGACTTTGATGCTTCCGTTCGTCGTGGCGAGCTTCACCTCGGGTCCGCCCCCGTTGATCGTGCCGCGGAGCGAGCGCTTGCTCACTGAGCCGGCGATCGTGATCGGCAGGTCACTGTGGATCGAGCCGTTCGTCGTGCTGGCGCTGAGGGTTGCCGCGAAGGTGGATGGAACCGAGAGGTTGATCCGGCCATTCGTCGTGTGGAACGACATCTCGGCGCCCGGCAGGATCCGCAGCAGCTCCGCGCTGATCCCGCCGTTCGTCGTCGCGAGCTTCAACGCTCCCGAGGTTCCCTTCGCCGTGATCGAGCCGTTGGTCGTCCGGATGCTGTGATTTCCGGTGACACCATCGACCGACACGCTTCCGTTCACGTTGCGAACTTTCAGATTGAAGTTCCGGGGAACCGTGATCTCGTAACCGACCTGCGCATCGACGGTAGAGCCGGTCAGCCATGAAAAGACCCCGTCCGATTTCTTCGGATGCTTCGTCTCCACGGTCACCTTTCCGCCAGCCTGTCCGACCACCACCTGAAGATGCTCGAGAGCATGCTCGGCACGGACGGAGATTCCGGTCCTGACCTCTTTCTTCGCCCTGATCTTTACCTGAGACCGGTCCCACGTCGTGATTTTGACCGATCCGTTGACGTTGGACAGATCGAGCTGTTCGCCCGCCTGAACGTCAAGCGTCCTGGAGACGGTTTCCGAAGCCCTCTCCGCCACCGCCGGAACGGCGATCGACGCGGAAAGGGCGAGAGCAAGCAGAAGCCTGCGAGGGCTGATTGCGTTCATGTAGTACCTCCGTGAGGGGGTGTTACGGGAAGCGGGAGGGAAAGTTTTATCAAGTGACGAATGACGAGTGACGAATAGAGAACGGACTACGGCCCTCGTCATTCGTCATTCGTCATTCGTCGTACCCCGTCAGTTCCACATACCCTTTCCCCGCAATCGAGGTTTGACCCAGGTTTCCACGCACGGCGACGGCGCCTTCCCAGTAGGTGACCTGGGTCGAGGCGTCGGTGATCAGTTCCTGCGCGCGCATTCGCTCGCTCACGTCGAGACGCAGGTTCAGGTCTGGAACTTCGATCCGCCATCCCATCGGATAGACGGCGCCCGATCGCGCCGATCGCCACCTTGCTTTCGGGATGATGCGGAACTGCTCATTCGTCAGACGGATCACTGAACCGTCAACCATCACGAACGAACCCGACGAGGTCACGTCGGGCGTGCCGTCCCGCCTGCGGATCTGGTAGAGCATCAGCTCGGTGCCGTTGTCGAACTGCAATGAGAACCAGTCCCATCCCTCCTGAGTCTCGCGGAGCGCGGCACTTCCCCATTCATGATCCATCCATGCGACAACGGTGCAGGCCTCGGCGGCTCCTTCGACGGTGACCGAGCCTGAACCGGTCAGCCGCGTGAGCGAGTAGTAGTGCGAGGCATAGCCGACACCTTCAGCCTTGACGCTGATGCCGTTCTCGCCGTGGATCGCGGGAGGTTTTTCGGAGCGCAGCACCAGATCGATCGCGTCGCCTGCCGCGCTCGCCCGCAGCCGGAAGCTGCCGTCGGAGAGCGTCACGACGCTCCATCCCTCGTTGAAAACGCGCTTGAATCCCCGTCTCGCACCGGCGGTGAAGGGACTGAAGCGGTTGACCTTCTCGTAATACCGGAAGCGCTGCCGACCGATGTCGGTGATCGCGAAGTGCGCAAGCCCGAGGTGGCGGAGGTCCCAGGACGTGGCGGGGCCGGCCGGTTCGGAGCGGTCGACGCCGACCCGGAAAAAGGTCACTTCGAATCCGTACTCTTTGCCGGATTCCGTCCGTAGGTGTCCGGTGTAGTACCACCACTCGGTACGGTACTCATCATGGGTTCCATGATCCCTGGGAAACTCGAAGATGTAACCGGGAAGTGCAGAGCGGAAGGACGGGCCCGGCTGCTGCGCGAAGGCGGCGAGGGCCGCGAGAGCGAGGCCGGCGAGCAGGAACGTCCTGGCGAGAGGTTTCATCGGTGGGTCGAGACGGCTGATCGTGAGAATGTTGAATTGAATGTTGAATGGCCCCCACCCGGACGGCGGGAGGGCGGGGCCCACGCAACATTCAACATTCAGGTCTTTATCGTCCCATAATATCCACATGGCAACGAGGCCTCTCACGCCTCTTCCTTCCCGCGATGGGCCCCTCGACGTGGAGGATCTGCTGCTGCTCGCCGGACGGTACGCAGCCGAGCAGATGTTCGACGAAGCGATCCATCTCTATGAAATGGCACTTCGTCTCCGGCCGGACGCTCCCTCGATTCGGGCCGCACTGGATCGAACCATGTCGGAGCTCGAGACTGCCGAGAGGGGCCGATTCGGCCAGCTGGAATCGACCGTGCGCGAGCGGCGAACGGCCGAAGAGCTCGACTGTTCGCAGTACCTCGGACTGGCCCGATACTACATCTCGAGGGACCAGACCACGCGCGCGATCGAACTGCTGGAGATCGCGAAGCTCAGGTCCCCGAACAACTACCTTCCCCACGAATGGCTCGCCTCCATTTACTTTGCTGATGGAGAGTGGGATCTCGCGCGAACAGAACTCGAAGCCGCGCGCAGGATCAACCCGTTCGAGCGATCTCTCGCGGAAGCCGCTGGGAGGGTCGAATTCGAACTGGAAAGCAATGAGGCGGCGCTGCGTCATTTCATTGACGCATTCCTTCTCATTCCCGACAAGCGGAGCGAAGCTGCCGAGCCGACACGCCGTATGATCCGCACTCTCGAGCGCGCCCTCGGCATCGACCATGCCGCACTCCTCGCGATGATTCGACGCCAGCTCGACGATCTCGCGCTCGCGGCCGAGCGTCTCGAGATACGCAAAGAGAATCTCTTCCGGATCGAGAGCCGCGCGGTGCTCGACCAGATCCTGAGCAAAGTGCACCGCGAAGCCGAAAGGCGCGGCAACCTCATCGCCCTGTCTGCGGAGTTGCGGGACCTTCAGGCGTTTCATCACCTGCGCGACGAACAGCTCCTTCGCCTCGCTCGATTCGCGAAGATCGAAACCGTCGCTGAGGGAGAGTATCTCTGCCATGAAGGCGACCGGACGATGAGCTTTTTCGTAGTCAAGAGCGGGTCATTCGCCATCCGGCGCGAGACGCCCGTCGGACAGCAGCTGTTCGCAACGGCCGAAAGCGGACAGATTCTTGGTGAGATGAACTTTCTCGACAGGACGATCCGCTCCACCGACGTTGTCGCCAACGTTCCCTCGAGCTGCTACGCGTTCGCCTTCAGCGCAGTGGACCAGGTCTCCGAACAGGATCGCGAGACGGCCGTCGCGCTCCACTGGGCTTTCTGGCGCTCACTGACCGAGAAAATCCGGTCTGCCAACGACCAGCTGCGCACCTTCTTTCCTCACACGGATGTTCAACTCTCCTCCGAGTCACGAAGTGCCGAGACCTCCGAGCCGGCCGGAGTGGGGCGACTCCGGAAAATGCACCTGCTCGAGGAACGGGGCCTCTCGACGGCTGAGCTGCGACTGTTGGCAACGTTCTCCGCGGATGAGAAGTTTCACGCCGGCGCCGCCATTTTCCGGGAGGGAGACGCGGGCGAGTCGCTGTACATCGTTCTGGAAGGTCAGGTCCGCATTTCCAAGAGGATCCCGGGTGTCGGGGAGGAGGCGCTCGCCATCCTTGGACGGGGCGACTTCTTCGGTGAGATGGCGCTGGTCGACCGTCAACCCCGCTCGGCGGAAGCGACGGCTCACATGAAGGACACCACCGTTCTGGTGATCGACCGGAATACGCTGCACGAAGTGCTCGCGCTCGACCCGCGGGCGGCGCTTCAGTTTCTGAACCTGCTCTGCCGGATGATCAGCCGCCGCTTGAGAGAGATCGACGACAAGATCGTGCACTGGAAATGCATGGCGGGTGGCTTCTGACGAATGCCGAATGCCGCATAATCGGTTTCGCTCATGCCGACGTTCGTGCTCGCCTCAATTCCTTTCCTTCTGTTCTTCGCGCTGACCGCCGGGCTCTGGTTGCTCCTCGAGCACCTGATCCCGACGCTCGTGAATCCGGCGCATCGGGCTGCGCGAGTGTGGACGCGCTGGCTCGTCCGGACTACCGGCCTCGAGCGATTGCTCTCACACGCGACCCGCAGGGTGCCTCGGTGGCGCGTCTACCTCCCGGTGATCGTGGTGCTGATCGTCGGAAGTCTGGCTTCGTTCGCGGCCGGAGCGATCTTTCTCGAGCTGGCTGAAGGGCTGACCGACGATGAGGTCGAGCTGCACGAGCTCGACGAGCGGGTGTACATCTGGGCGCGCGATCTCCGGGCCGCTCATGTGACCCCTTTCTTCACGACGCTTACGATCATCGGAACGCCGATCGGGCTGGGAATCATCGTTGCCATCGTGGTGGTCTTTCTCGGGACCGGGAAGCGCTACCAGTGGATCGCCTATCTGCTGGTGACGACCATTGTCGGCGGAGGGATCAATCGCCTGCTCAAGGCATTCTTCGCCCGCGAAAGACCGGAGCTCGCCGAAATGCTGCGTGAGACGACCGGCTATTCGTTTCCGAGCGGCCATGCAATGGGATCCACGATGGTATTCGGTGCGCTCGCATATCTGGCCATCCGGCACTTCCGCACCCGAAACCTGAGATCGATCTGGGTAGCGCTCTCGCTGAGCATGATCATCGCCATCAGCTTCTCGCGAATCTATCTAGGCGTGCACTGGATGTCGGACATCCTCGCCGGCATCGCGGCCGGGACGACCTGGGTATTCGCGACAACCGGAAGTTACGAGGTCCTCCGGCGTGCACGGCGTCTGCGGGGGCTCGGTCACGAGCCGCCGGGGATCAGGAATGGATAGCCTCTTCACCATACAGCTCGCGGACGATGCTTCCGACGGTCTGGTTCTGGAGAGCGCCCTCGGTGCAGGCGTCCAGCGATGCGAATAGCTTCCCGACGACTTGTCTGACCGGATCCACATCTTCGGAATCGGGGATCTCGCGATCACCCCCTTCGATGCACCTGACGATCTCCTCGATCGTGATGCGGCTGGGGTCGCCACCCGGGACGAAACCGGTCCAGTCGCCTCCGATCTCTTTGACCAGCTGCTGATCCTCGAGGCGGCGAAGGACTCCGAGCATCTGATGATCGGTCGCTCCGAACTCTTCTGCGAGCCTGTATGAAGACGGCGCTTCCTCCCGAGTTTCGAATCGTCGGGCAATCTCGATCATCCCGCGCACGGCGAAATAAAGATCGAGCTTCGGATCATCGGCCAACTGGTGCTCTGATGCGCGGAGCAGTCCCTGAAAATTCTGAAAGACGTAGCTGATCTCGACACCGAAGAGAATCACTACCCACATGATCTCCAGCGAAATCAGGAAAATCAGAATCAGGCCGACCGTCCCGTAGATGACATTCAGATTGCCGTCGACGAGAGACTTCGCGTAAATACCGAAGGCAAAACGAACCGCCTGGAAGAGCAGGGCCGTGACGGTCCCTCCGATCAACGCGGCGCGGATGTTCACCTTCGTCGACGGGACCAGCCAGAACAGCATCGTGAACGCGAGACAGAGAAAACCAAAGACGAGAACCGAGCGGAACAGCTCATCGAAGATGAACGTGCCGAACGCCCTTTCCAGCGATGCGCGCGTCGTGAAGGAAAGCCCGATCAGCAATGGTCCCCAGAACAGTAACATCGTGTAGGCACGAATCCTCTGACGGTAGCCGCGCAGGGTCTCGACTTTCCACATCATATTGATCGTCGCTTCCACCGCCATGAACAGCCTGAACGAGATGATCACGAACACGATCATGCCCAGCCACGATGCAGTCTTGGCATTTCCGACGAAGGTGTTCATGTGGGAAGCAATCTGAGCCGAGCGGTACGGCAGCATGACGTTGAGAATGATGTCGAGCTGCGAGCCGAAGTCGGGAAACACCGAACCGAGAGCCCTGTTGAGCAGACCGGAGAAGGCCACGAACAGCGGAATGAGCGACAGGAGCGTCGTGTATGCGAGAGCAGCCGCCCTGGAGGTGAGCTCCATCCGGAAGAACTCGTTGACGACCTCCCGCATGAAGAGAAACAACTCCACGTAGAACACGCGCGCACGGTCTTTGCCCTGCGCCGATCTGCGGTATACCAGCACGGCCTCGTCCGTGAGGTTGGACCAGATCCATCGCCGGGCACTCAGCTGGCGCTCATAGAAGGACTTGCGTCCCGGTCGCGAAGGCTTGTCCTCGTGTTCCATGGCATCTCGAAGAATACAGGAGTTGGCAGGAGAAGCCGCTGCCCACTTCCCTATAATGACCCCCGCAATGTCCACGCCCATTTCCGCCGAGATCTACGAGCCCGACGAGTCTCTGCCACGGGACCTGGTCGCCCTCAGACAATTCGGACGGCTCATGGACGATGCATTCCAGATACCCGGAACGACAAAACGCGTGGGACTGGACGCTACGGTCGGGCTCATTCCGGGCGTCGGCGATGTGATCACCGCGCTGCTCTCCTCATGGATTCTCGTCGGCGCTCTACGTTACCGCGTGCCGCCGCTGACGATCATGCGCATGATGGCCAACATCGTGCTGGATATCGTTATCGGGTTGATTCCGATCGGTGGAGACCTGTTCGACCTCTTTTTCAAGCAGAACAAGAAGAACGTCGAGCTCGTGATCCGAACCAGGAACCGCGCCCGTCCACCTCGAAGTTATCGATCGATCGCATTCGCCTTTTCCCTGCTCTTACTGTTTCTCGTCTTCCTGTGTCTGGGACTGATCGTCTTCCTGATCGCAGGCCTGATCCGGTTTGCGGAGACCCTCTAGTATCCTGTAACGGTGAGATTCCGGCGACGGAAGCCCCGTTTCCCCGGCAGGCCGCGTCTGCCGATCGTGCGGCGCCGAAGTCCGCTTCGCTATCACATGAAGCATCAGTTCGGCGTGCGTGATCGCGGCTTCCTGCAGACGATGCATGCCCTCACGGGCGCTCCCGTGCAGGAGGGCAATCGCATCGACATCCTCGAGAACGGCGTCGAGATCTTTCCGTCGATGCTCGCGGCAATCAGATCGGCGAAGGAGACCATCAATCTCGAGTTCTATATCTACTGGGACGGGGAGATCGCACGAACATTTGCCGAGTTGCTGGCGGAGAAATCGCGCGCCGGCGTGGCTGTGAAAGTGATCCTCGATGCCGTCGGCTCGGCAACGATGTCGAAAGACACGATCGACTTCATGAGGGGCAACGGGATCGATCTCGAGTGGTACCACCCGGTCCGGTGGTACACGTTGTCCCGCGTCAACCACCGGACCCACCGCAAACTGCTGATCGTCGATGGGAGAGTTGGTTTCACCGGAGGAGTCGGGATCGCAGACGAGTGGCTCGGGAATGCCGAGAATTCGAGCCAGTGGCGGGAGACGATGGTGCGCGTCGAGGGACCGGCCGTCAACCAGATGCAGTTCGCCTTCATGGACAACTGGGTCAAGAGCCGGGGCGAGATTCTGACCGGCCTGTCGTACTTTCCGGAATCTGTCCCGGCGGGACATCACCGCGCCCAGGTCATCAAGTCTTCGCCTTCCGAGGGCGTTTCATCGGCGAAGCTGCTGTACACCATCTCGATCGTCAGCGCCATGCAATCGATCCTCATCAGCAATGCCTATTTCATTCCGGATATGAATACGATCCGGGCGCTCGAAGGGGCAGTCCGCCGCGGTGTAGACGTCAAGGTCATCGTCCCGGGATTCCGAACCGACAATGCATTCGTCAGACAGGCGAGCCGCTGGCACTACGAAAAGCTCCTGCATCGCGGCATTCGGATTTTCGAGTATCAGAAGACCATGATGCACTCGAAGACCATGGTGGTGGATGGCCTCTGGTCGACCATCGGCTCTTCCAACTTCGACGACCGCAGCTTCCGGCTCAACGATGAAGTGAACGTCAATGTCTACGACGAGGGCATCGCGGCCAGGATGGAGGAGATGTTCGAGCAGGATCTATCGCGATCCATCGAGATCAACCTGGGACGGTTCAGGCGCCGCTCTCTTTTCGCGCGGATCAAGGAATCAACCGCGAGGCTTTTCAAGGGGCAGCTATGAGTTAAGCCTACTTCCTCTCCCCATACTGCTTTGCGTAGTACTCCCGATACTCCGCGCTCCGTTCCTTGATCGCTCTCCACCACGGCTGATTCTCGACGTACCACCGGATCGTGCGCTCGAGGGCTTCATCGAAATTCGTTTCCGCCCGGAAGCCGAGCTTTTCGAGCTTTCCGGAATCCAGCGAGTATCGGCGGTCGTGACCCGTGCGGTCTGCAACGTGCCGGATCAGTGACTGCGGTTTCCCCAGCAGCTCGAGCACCCTGTGGGTAATCTGCCAGTTCTCCCGCTCGTTGCCACCTCCTACGTTGTACGTCTCGCTGTTGGTGCCATGATCAATCAGAAAATCGATTGCGACACAGTGATCTTCGACGAAGAGCCAGTCGCGGACGTTCTTTCCATCGCCATAGAGCGGCAGAGGAACGTCGTCGATGGCATTTGTGGCGAACAGCGGGATGAGTTTTTCGGGGTACTGCCACGGACCGAAGTTGTTCGAAGCCCGCGTGACGATCACGGGGAGACCGTAGGTCTCTCCATAGGCATACGCCATGCGATCGCCTCCCGCCTTGGAGGCCGAGTAGGGATTGCGGGGATTGAGGGCGTCCGATTCCCGGGAAGAGCCCTCGGGGATCGATCCGTACACTTCGTCCGTCGAGATCTGAATGAATCGTCGAAGGGAGGGGGCGTGCTTCCTCGCCTCCTCGAGCAACACAAGAACGCCATGAACATCCGTCTGAATGAAGGTGCCCGCCTCCATGAGTGAACGGTCGACGTGGGTCTCAGCGGCGAAATTTACGACAACATCTACGCCGCTCCCGTCGACGCCTTTGTAGGCCTCAGCGACGATTTCCGGGTCGGCGATGTCTCCCTCGAGAAAGCGGTAGGTCGGGCTTCCCTCGAACTCGGCGAGGTTCTCGCGGATTCCCGCGTAGGTGAGCTTGTCGAGATTGACGATCTGCGCGTCATCTCCATACTTGTCGAACAGGTACTTGATGAAATTGGCGCCGATGAAACCGGCTCCACCAGTGACCAGATATCGCATTTCAATGTCCTCTCGCCGAATGAGATCAGTTGCGCTCTGAAATCCGGCGCAGAAGTTCCGACTGTTCTCGCAGCAAACGAATGATTTCCTGATTGTATTCGTCGACCCGCGACTGCGAGGCACGAGTGCTCTTCATCCACACGTAGCAGAGCCCGGCAATCAGGAGTACGCCTCCTATGAGCACGAATCCGATTATCAGAATTTCCATGATCCCAAACATCGGCGCGTCCTCCTTCGGAGGGAGGTACTTCTAACATAGGAGAGGAGTCCCTAGCCAGCCCGGAGGCGCGGTCGCCGTTTCCGTCGTACGTTCCCGCTTCCGTTTCCGTCGCCGTCGCCGTCGCCGAGACCATGAAACGACGTCATCCCCGGAAGTACCTTGCAATTCCCCGCATGGATGAGACTCCGGCGAATCTATCCGACAATGGGTGCTGCGAGGGGCGACGGCTACCGCGATGTACGACGGAAACGGAAACGGAAACTAGACTACCGACTGCTGACTGGATCACCGACCACGACTACCGGAGGCTTCACCATGAACTTCATCATCAAGAATTTTCTGCGGGGCCTCATAATTGTCGTGCCTGCTGCGATGACGATTTACGTCATCTACATCGCGTTCCTCTGGATCGACCGGCTGCTCGGGCTCGATATTCCGGGCCTCGGATTTGTCCTGACGGTCACCTCGATCGTCCTGATCGGCATGCTGGCTTCGAACATCGTCATCCGTCAGATTCTCAGTGTGACCGAGCGCTTGTTCATCCGCGCTCCCATCGTGAAGATCCTCTATACGTCGATCAAGGATCTCATCGAGGCATTCGTCGGTGACAAGAAGAGATTCAATCATCCTGTCACCGTCGCCTTCTCGGGGTCCGGCGAGGTCCGGGCCGTCGGATTCGTCACGCGTGAGGATCTCGACTTTCTCGGCCTTCCCGGCTACGCCGCAGTCTATTTTCCGCAGTCGTACAACTTCGCAGGGAATCTCATCGTCGTAGCGCGACACTGCATCACCCCGCTCGAGCTCGACAGCGCAAAGGCGATGGCCTTCATCGTCTCCGCCGGCATCTCGGGGACGGAGACCGCAGAGGGCTGAAGGTTCAACGGAGCAGGAGACGCACGGCAGCGCCGCCGAGTGGCACATCGTCGAGGAATGCAGCCGGCTCGTTCTCGCCGCGCGTTGCAGCATCGCCGTCCGTGTCGATGCGCGCTTCGATCCGCAGCCGCTGCGGCAGTTCCTGTCCCATCATCGAGTCAGCGGGCGAAAGAGTGAAGCTCATCGGAAAGCCCGTGACCGGCAGCCTCTTCGCGGCGACAGGCGGTCCGCCCGTCACACCGGCCGAACGCACGGTGATGAACACAACGGCGCCAGGAACTATGGATGCGCCGCTCGCCGGCGACAGCTCCAGCGTGCCTGCAATCGACCCTCCAACCTGCGGCCCTGCAGGAGTCTGCTGCTCCATCGCCGCCACGGGACGTTCAGGGTCGGTCATCGACGCACGGATCTGCGCAAGTAGTGTCGTGAGCGTTTCGCTTTCCTCCGGATGGCGGCGTATCGCCTCCCGCATTACTTCCGTGGCCTCGTCCGCACGCCCGAGCTGGGTGTACACCAGTGCCAGGTGGATGCGGGCATCGAGCAGGTTCGGCTCGGTGGCAAGCGCCTGCTTCAACATCGTCTCGGCCATCTCCCCCTGTCCCATCGCAAGCCGCACGAGAGCCTGGTAGCTCAGAGCACGCGGCTCGCCCGGAACACGCTGGAGGACGTATTCTGTATGGTTGAACACCTCCATGAGGTTTTCCCGGACGAGATATGCGAACGCCAGTTCGAGCCGCGCATTGACGTCATCGGGATTCCGTTCAACCGTCGTAAGCAGAGCCGTGAGCTCCTGATCGGGTCGCGGCTGCACGGCCTCGGGCAGATTGCCCGTCAGCTGTGCGTCACCCACCCGTTCCGTTGCTACCCTGCTCACAAAGAAGATGAGGAGACCTACCGCGGACATGATCCCAACGCCCCATAGAAATCCCTTCGTAGCGGACGAGCCACCAACCACGCCGGCGGTTGTACGTGACGAGGTATCAGGTAACGGAGCTGCCGCAGCATGGGTTTCGGTCACCGGCTCGCGCCGGCCCTTCTTCTTCCCGGCCACGGGGCGGGCTCGCAACAGATCGATCGACTGGAGCGTCTTTGCGGTCTCCAGTTCGAGCCTTCTTCGCTCTGCCGCGAGCTCCTCGGGGCCGATATTTCCGGGATGCTCTTCGAGCTCACGGAGCTGCCGGACCAGCGAGTCGCGTTTTCCTTCGAGATCGCGAAGCTCCAGAGAGTCTGCCTGCGGCCGCAAGCGGGCTCGCGACGAGTACAACCGCCAGACCATGACCGCACCGAAGACGAGGCCGACTACGAGAATCACGATACCGGGCGTCCAGTCCGTATGTGAAGGAGGCATCAGTTCGTCGTCCTCGAGCCAGAGTCGGGTCGCTTCTTCGTCGAGTCATCGGCGGCAAGCCCTCGTGCGGCGGCCAGATACCGTTCCAGCTCCGGATCATCCGAGGCGAGAGGGACCGATGATGCTGCCGGGTCTGTCGGCGGACGCTCGGCACCCGAACGTCTGCTCATCTTCCGCAAAGCCAGGAACACGGCGACTCCTCCGAGGATCAGTGCAATTACAGGCGCGAGCCAGACGAGCCAGTTCACTCCGCGCAGCGGAGGCTGCAACAGCACGAACTCTCCGTACGAGCTCTCGAAGTACGTGAGGACCTGCTCCTGATCGTATCCCTGCGAGAGCAGATCTCTCACCTGGAGACTCATGTTCCTCGCCATGGGCGCCGGGGAGTCGTCGATGGACAAACCCTGACAAACGGGACAGCGAAGCAGCGAGGCCACGTGAACCGCCTTCGCCTCCAGCGCGTCCCCGGAGAGCGGAACCCCTCGAGGTGGTCCGAGAATCTCGCGGGCGGACGGGCCGTCGCTCGTCTCAGTAGCCGGCTGCGCTGCAAGGATCCCCGCAGTCATCGTGAGCACGAGGAGAGCCCCAAGCAACCGTAGCTGCCACATCAGCCGACTTGTCGTGGCTCCGGCAGAATTCATCGCGCCGTCAACCCTTCCCTGGAAACTCTGGCGCGCCCGATGCCTTCTCGACATTCGCCATGAGCAGGTCGGGGGTAAGAGGTCCTTCATGCTTCGCGACGATGCGACCGCTCGCGTCGAGGAAAAACGTCTCGGGAACTCCATAGACTCCGTACGCGATCGCGGTCTTTCCCTGATTGTCCATCAGGCTCGGATAGGACGAGCCGTATTGCCTTAGAAACTGCAGCGCCTTGCTCTCTTCGTCGTCATAGACGACACCGAGAAAGCGAACTCCCGGCATGCTTCGCGCACCTTCTGTCAGGACGCCGTGCTCCTGGTAACAAGGCACACACCAGGTAGCCCAGAAATTGATCACAACAGGTGCTCCTCGCAGAGCCGCGAGGTCCAGCGTCTCTTCGCTGCCCGCGGAGCGAAGCGCGAAATTCGGTGCCTGCTTACCGATCAGCGGTGACTGCACTTTGTGCGGGTTGCGCCCGAGGCTCATGACGAGCAGTACGATCACGGGGAGCACGACGGCAAGACCGATGAGCAGAACTCTTCGATTCAAGGGAGGCTCTCCCCGACTGCCGCACCCTGCGCAGGCAGCTCCGCCCTGGCGGCTGCTTCCCGCCGCCGCCTGGTGGGAATGAGGGCGACGATCCCGCCCAGCCCCATCATGCCCGTCGCGATCCAGATCCAGCCAACCATCGGGTTGATCATCATGAGAAGGCCGACGGATTGCGTTCCGGGATCGATGTTCATGATCGACAGATAGAGATCTTCGGTCAGTCTGGTCTTCACATCAGGAGTGCCGATCGGCTCACGCTGGCTGTCATACAGATTCATCCGCGGGCTCATCGGCGAGAGCACTTTCCCGTCCCTGCTCACCGCCACATTCGCAATGGTGCTCTGACGGTGCTCCTCGCGCCTGACTTCGGCGCCCTGAAATGTCAGCGTGTAGCTCCCGATGCGCGCCTGCTCGCCGGGACGGAGCTGAGCCTGTTCCGAGGTCTGCATCGTGCTGCTCACGGCGATGGAGATGAAGATGATCACGGCGCCCGCATGGGCGATGTACGCACCGAACCGGCGGCGTCCCCGCACGAGCTGAGACTCCACGAATGCCGCGCCCGGTGATTCACGGTTCATCTTCATCCGCTGGCGGATCGGTCCCACGATCTGCTGGAACGTGACCTGAGCGGTGTAGCCGCCGAAGAACAGGGTTACCAGCGTCCAGGGATTTCGAACTCCGAAGGCGAATCCCGCGAGCAGGAGAACCGTCGCACCGATCAGAGGCGCCGTGAGCGCACGACTCATCTGTCCAGGAGTCGTCCGGCCCCAGGGAAGCGCGGGTCCCACACCCATGAAAAAGAGCAGAGCGACGCCGATGGGTACGGACATCTTGTCGAAATAAGGCCGGCCGACGCTCATCTGAACGCCCTGGACCGCTTCGACGATCAGCGGGAACACCGTCCCGATCAGGACTGTGAACGTGAACAGAACGAACAGCATGTTGTTGATGAGGAACACTCCCTCGCGACTCTTCGGATCTTCGATCGTTCCTTCCGGAGTGAGCTTGTCGATCCTCGTAGCCAGGAGCACCACGGACCACAGAAGAGCGAGCGCGAGGAACACCAGGATCGTCGGTCCGATCGAGCTCTGCGTGAATGAGTGAACGGAATTGAACACGCCGGATCGCGTCATGAACGTGCCGAGAATCGTCAGAAGGAACGTCGAGAGCACGAGCGTGGTGGTCCAGCCCTTGAGAATCCCCTTTCGCTCCATGACGATCGCGGAATGCAGCGCTGCCGTCGCCGTGAGCCATGGAAGAAACGATGCGTTCTCCACCGGATCCCAGGCCCAGTAGCCGCCCCACCCGAGCACTTCATAAGCCCACCATCCGCCCAGGACGATGGCAATGGTCAGGAACGTCCAGGGAATCAGGAGCCATGTCCGAAGCGGGCGCAGAAAGGCATGGCCGAGTCTTCCCGCCATCAGCGCGGCGGAAGCGAGACCGAACGGAATCGTCATGCCGACGTAGCCGAGGTAGAGGAAGGGCGGATGAACCGCCATGAGAATGTGATTCTGAAGAAGTGGGTTCGGACCGGGACCGTCCGCCGCCGGATTCGGGATCGTCATGAACGGCTGCGCGGGACCGGCGATCAGGAAGCTGAAGAATGCAGCGCACGCGAGCCAGACTCCGATCGCGTAGGGCATGTACTCGGGATGTTCGTCGCGATGCCGCCAGGTCGCCAGGCCGATGTAGGCACCAAGGATCAGCCCCCAGAACAGAATCGAGCCTTCCAGCGACGACCAAAGACTGACGATGGTGACCCAGACCGGAAGCGATCGGGATCCCACCTGCGCGACGTAGCTCACGGAAAAGTCGTGCGTGAGGAGCGCATAGACCATCAGCAGGTTCGCCGCCGTGATCAGACCCGCAAATGCGTAAGCAAACCACCGGGCCCATTTCCACCCGGCTACCGACTGGCGGGCACCAGCGGCGAAAGCGACCATCGAACCTGCGGTCGCGGCAAAGAGAGAAAGCAAAATGAGTATGCGGCCGAGCGAGGCGATCATGAGGAGCCTTTGGCGGCCTCCGCATCGACACCCTTGGTCGTGCTCATCAGCTCTTTGGTGTCCGCCTGCTCTCCTTCACCCGGAGCGCGGTATTCGTTGTCGTGGGAAACCATCAGCCGGTTGCTCTCGAAATGGCCGCCGTCAGTCATCGTCCCCTCGACCACGACACCGATTCCCTCGCGGAACATCTGCGGCGGGACACCCTGAGACTTCACGTGGACGAACTGCTTTCCGTCGGTAACGTCGAAGGCGAGGTTGGAGCTCTGTCCGTCCCAGGCGATCGAGCCGGGTCGCACCTGCCCCCCGAGCCGGATGGAAGCGCCGACTGCCTTGTCACCTGCATCGTGCAGCTCAGTCGGACCCCAGTAGTAAACGAGATTTTCGCCGATGCCTCCCGCCGTGATTACGACGAAGGCGACGAGCGCTACCGTGATGGCTCCAACCGCAAAAAGAGGCCGTCGATTCTTGGTACGCGAGGCAGACGAAGATACGTCGCTCATGACAATCCTTCCATTTTCCCGATATTGCGTCGTTTTTCACTGCGATATCTGGACAGAATCGAAATGGTGTACAGGCCCAGCACCGCAGCGGACAACCCGTACGCCGCCCAGACAAACTCCCAACCGCCCTGAATCACGCCACTCATGCGTTTCCTCCGGTCGCCGGACCCGCGATGGGCGCCCGGCCGATTTCCGACGACTCCTGCGGCGGAAGCGGGGGCGCAAGCTCTCCCTCCAGCCGAAGGGCAGCAAGCCTGCTCCTGAGCATGATCAGACCCGTCATGAGGAACAGAATCCCGAACGAGTTGATTCTGAGCGGAAGGTGAAATGACTCAGAAACTGTCTCGGGGCTCGACTGCAGCTGGTGCAGCGAGTTCCACCAGTTCACTGAGAAGTAGACGATCGGCACGTCGACGAACGCGATGATCGTCGCAACGGCGGACCAGGTCGCCCTCCGCGCCGGATCCTCGACGAAGTTCCTCAGAACCATGATGCCGAGGAAAGCGAAAACCATGACGGCTGTCGTCGTCAGCCTCGGATCCCAGTCCCACCAGATTCCCCAGGTCGGCTTCGCCCAGATCGATCCCTGAATACAGAGAAGTAAAGACAGAACGACTCCAACCTCGATCGCCCCCTCCATCCGGCTGTCCCACTTCCAGTCCCCCCGCCAGAGCGAGAGGACCGCGAAGACGAATGCGGCCGCCAGTGCCAGCATCGCATTCCATGCAGTCGGCACATGAATGTACATGATGCGCTGCACGTCGCCCATGTAGTGCTCCGCCGGAGCAAGGAAGAGTCCGATATAGGAACCCACCAGCAGAAGGATCACGCCAAGGCCGATCAGCGCATGGGGAACCCACGGACGGGAGGATGGCTCATGAATTGGATTTGTATTGTCGCGCATCAGTCTTCCAGGACGCGGTCGAACAGCAGACCGCAGAGCGCCCAGTATATAGCGTTGAACGAGATCAACAGTGTGATCCACGAACCGATCTGATTCATCGGATCTCCGATGATCAGAAGAGACGTCGATTTCACTGCGGCGAGAAGCACGGGTACGACGAGAGGAAAGAGCAATAGCGGGAGCAGCGTCTGTTTCGAGCGCGCCTGCGCCGCCATAGCCGCGTAGAAGGTTCCGGGTGCGGAGAGGCCCGCGGCCCCCAGAAGAATGATTCCTATCAGCGCTCCAATCTGCGCGGTGCCGGCATCATAGAGGACAACCATGATTGGAATGAGCGCGATCCCGAGGAGCGAGAGTTGGGCCCAGTTCGCAAGAGCCTTCGCGTAGAAGAACACGTGAGCACTGGTCGGGAGCAGGAGCAAACCCTCGTACGCCCTTTGCTCGATCTCCACATGGAAGCTCTCCGAGAGAGAAAGCGTCGAAGAGAGAAGGAGAGCCAGCCAGAGAAACCCTGATGAATGCAGGCGGAGCGCTGCGGCGTTCGGGCCGATTGCGAAACTGAACAGCAGCAGCGAGGTCGCGCCGAAGACGAACACGGCGAGAAACTGGGCCCGCGTCCGCCACATCAGCAGAAACTCCTTCCTGAGCGCCGCGACCAGTTGCATCAGATGCCTTCCACCGGTTCCGGATCCAGCCCCCCGCGGAGCGGAAGATCACTTGCGGCGCCGGTCCAGACGAGCCTGCCTTCGTCCAGCACGATTCCACCATCGAAGTACGCCGCAGTCCGCCCGAGCTGATGGGTGGCAACGAGCACGGTGACGCCATCGTTCCGAAGCGTCTGAATGAGGGTATCGACCAGCCGGAAGCCCGGCGGGTCGAGCTGTCCATACGGCTCATCCAGCATCACCACGCGCGCCGGTTTGAGCATGAGGCCGGCCAGTCCGACGCGTTTCCGCATTCCGGCGGAAAACGAGGAGACGGCGTCGTCTGCCCTCGCCGCAAGGTCGACTCTCCCCAGCAACTCGATCAAACGTTCCCGGGAAGCGTCAAGGCGAAGGTGCCGTGCCCGGACCTGAAGGTTCTCCAGCGCCGTGAGCGACTCGTAGAGTCCGAGATGATGTCCGAGGTAGGCAACCTCCGCGCGAACGTCATCGCGCGAGACCGTCACGTCGTGCCCGTGTATCCGAGCGAAGCCCTGGTCCGGGCTGATCGCCGTCGACAGAACGCGCAACAGCGTCGACTTGCCGGAACCATTTCTCCCTGCGATCATCCACGCCGCCCCAGCCGGAACGACCAGATCGACGTGAGTCAATGCCCACCTTCGTCCGTATCGACGGGAGACTCCGGCGGCTTCCACCGCAGGCTGAGGTGAGGCGTCCATGGCGGGCACATGATACCGCCCAGCCCCGCACAACGGATTGTGACGGCTGCTACGTACAGGGGTAAGTGAGGATACATCGGGGGACGGGTGGAGGGTGGGAGGGAGGGGCAATTCAGCATTCAACATTCAACATTCAACATTCGGGCGGGGGAAAATGAATGGAAAAGCCCCCCGCCCGAATGTTGAATGTTGAATGTTGAACCGTAAAACCTCAGTTGGAGTGCGAATCACGCTGGGATGGGGTTGAGGGCTCGACGAAGCCGCCAAGGCGAAGGAGTGTCGAGTCCCGGTGTTTTCAGTAGTTTCTGGAGATGAGCC
>JBGTDX010000131.1:0-15054 GCA_041748075.1 Thermoanaerobaculia bacterium | reverse complement strand
GAGTAGGAGATAGCCTGCATTCGAGTACTCGTGCGCAGAACCGGGTGTGCGGCGCAGTGGTGTAGCGAGAATGGCCTGCACGACTGAATCTCGCTCGATCACAGCACCGCTCGGTGTCGCGTCGCGCGGAAGCCCCGCAGTTCCGGTAAGCAGTTGATGCACAGTGATCCCGCGCTTGTCAGCAGGCGCCGTCGGGAACAGCATGCCAAGCGTGTCGTGCAAAGCCAGCCGCCTGTCCGCGACCAGACGGAGGACCGCCGCCGCTGTGAACTGTTTGGAAAGGGAGGCGATGGGAAATACCGTCTCGGTGGTTACTGGAACATGCATGCTACGCTCCGCCAGACCGTAGCCGCGGTGCAGGACGATGTCGTGGTCTCGTGCGATTAGCACCACCCCATTGAACAGCTCCGGTGCAACGGCGCCGAATAGCTGGTCCAGTCGTGCACTCAGGTCGCGAGGCCCCGATCGCGCGACCGACGCACATGCAGAAAGGGAGAGGGCCGCTAGCACGATGAGCACGCGAACCCAGAGATAAGCCTTCAACATAGTGTAGGAGAACATGGCAAGAACAATCTGGAATCCCGACCGTGCCCATGCAAGGTGTAGAGCCGCCGAACGTTCCTGCGACACCCCTGTCATGATGCCGGCGCCTACGCCGTCAGTCGCTCGCCTTCGCTCTTCCAGATCCGATTTCGATAGAGCGTGATGACGATCGAAAGGACGATCGTGAGGATCCGCGCGGCGTTCGCGAACCATCCGCCGAGTGCGGTCCTGTCGACCTCGAAGAAGTTCATCAGCGCATGAAGAGCGATCGGCACCCAGAGATTGTCCCAGCGGAGATACAGCCATGCGAACCAGACGCTGCCAAGGGCGGTGACGCCGAAGATGCCGAGGGCGCTGAGTACACTTTGCGCCTGGTAGAGATGGCCGAAAGAGAAAAACAACGTCGGAATCAGGATCGCGGGCCAGAACCCCCACCGCGCGCGACGGTAGAGCTGGCCGAACGCGAAGCCGCGGAAGAGAATCTCCTCTCCCACCGGCGAGAAGACCGCCGTGACGGCGAGGACGAGGAGCGAGTAGTCCGTTCGAAACGTGCCGGTGACGCCAAACCCGACGAGCATCGGGAGCGTCGCCGCGAACGCCACGACCAAGGCACGTCCGAGGGAAGCGCGAAGGCCGAGCTCCGTCAGCGCCGCGCGCAGGCCGGCGCGGCCGACGAGCAGCACCGTGAGGATCGCGAGAACGGATTGCGCTGTCTTCACCGCCGCAGCGCGGGCATACCCCTGCAGCCCCGGGTCGACGGCACCGACCGCGCGGGGAATTAACTGGATCCCGACGAGGAACACAGTGAGCGTGAGGACGGCATAGCCCCAGCACCGGATTCCGCGTGAACGCGTCTGGGCGTCGTCGATGTCCATGGCCCCATCTCAGAATACCGTCGATGTTTGGGTGCAAGTCGTAAGAAAGCTGCTCCTGGTGTCTTGACAGTCGCGCGCTTTGTCCGCCTAACGTTCCTGCGGTTCACCGGCGCGAACCGCACGCCGAATAGTATAGAGCCGGAGACACAGCAACATGCGTCCGGTGCAACCGCTAGTTGGGCGACGGTTACCGGCTGGCCAGCACGTTTCGTGGTGTTCGTGCGAACCGAGCCAGCGAGCGAAGAGCCGATGGCATGAACCGCAGGACAGAAGCAGAAGCTCAGCGCCATCGCACTCACCGCATGCGTCCCTGCGAGCGGTGTTCAAGGCTAATCAAGCAGTGACCGCACCGCTTTCTCAACGATGGCCCACTGAGGAGACCACGGGGCGATCAGATCAAAATGTCCGGTGCCGTCGATGACGGTGAGTTCAACGTCGTCTCCGAGTCTCCGTCCCACCACGGCGAAGGTACGACTCTGCTCGACGGGCACATAGGGATCCAGGGCGCCATGGAGCAGACGTTGGGGAACTCGGAAAGGCAGCAGCTGTATGGGACTGGCTTGGCGATAGCGATCCGGCACCTCGTCTGGGGTGCCGCCGAGCAGCGGTGCAACCGAGGCGTTGCAGTACGCCGATCCCATGCTGAATGCGCGAAGGTTGCTGATGCCAGCGAGTGACACGACCCCCCGAAGAACCAGTGGCCCAGCCGGCGGCAGTAAATCGCCGGCGCGTATGTTCTGACGCCCGGCCACCCAAAGAGCCAAATGCCCGCCCGCCGAGTGCCCAACCAAAGCGACTCGGTTGATGTCCAACGGGAAGCGCTGGGCGAGAAACCGGACGTAACCGGTTCCGGCGGTCACATCCTCGAAGGTCCCCGTCCATCCTCCGCCGGGGTTTCCGATCCTTCGGTACTCGATCGTCCAGGTCGCAATACCTATTCGGGGAAGAGCCGCGCTCAAGTGTGAAATATGAGCGAGGTCATTCTCAGCCCTCCAGCAGCCCCCGTGAATGACAACCGCCACAGGAAACGGGCCCGTTACAGTCGGCAGGCGCAAATCGCCGAATTGCAATTCCCCTTCTCCGTATGCGACACGGAAGGCAGCTGGCGGCACGGACCGCGTGGACACGTCCTCCCAACTCACCAACGGATGCGAGCGAGGGTGCGCGCACGCAGCGCAAGCAAGCGTAGCGGCCAGAACCAGCATCAGTTCTGCCGCGAACGAGCAATACCGAGCACCACTGCGCTGACGTCCCATACTCGACGGATCTCGTGTCTGGCTAACGTTCCTGCGGTTCACCGGCGCGAACCGCACGCTGAATAGTATAGAGCTGGAGACACAGCAACACGCGGTTCGCGTCCGGTGCAACCGCTAGTTAGCCCGCGCGAATGAACTCAGGCCGCATGCTCGCGCTACCGTCTGTTGCAGACCGCGGGGAACGAACCCGCCGACGGACGCTCGTGTCGACCGCAACGAGCATCAGAGAAGCCCGACGCGAGCGCGCGACGATGCCGCCTGGGAAATTTTCAGTCCGTGTGCTTCGATCAGCGAACCAGCAGATCCAGCTCACGCGCGTCGAGACCGGCCTCACGATAGTACTTCCGAGTCATCTCCAGAGCGGTGAACCCATCCTCATAGGCAGCCATGCTGCCATCGACCGCCTTGTCCAGATAGATGAGGCCACCTTCAACCACAAACATGATCAAGGCCGGTTCCGGAGAGTCGGGGGTGATGAACAGGGTGTGGGCCTCGCCGGCGGGCTCATAGATGAATGTTCCAGGCTTTGCCACCCAGTCGTGCTCCACGTACCGCCAGTGACCACGCAGCGTATACCCTCGCACAATACCGACGTGGTAGTGCGTGCCCAGTTGAGCGCCGGGGAGACCCTTCAACATGACGCTGAATCCTCCGGTCGTGACATTGAAGTGGCAGGGCTGTATCCAGACACCATCCGCATAGGGAATCCAGTGAGGACCGTCTTCCAGGTTGATGTTGGTAATGAAGTGTTCGCGGCTCCTGCGAACCGGATCAAGGCCGTCGGTGAAACTGCTGAAAGCAGTGATTGGCAAATTGTTCTCCTTCTGAGTAAACGATTGAGAAGCCCGTGTCCGTTCGAATCGACAGGTCGGATTACTGCACCTCAGGTCTGACGTCGCATCTTCCCTAGCGGTCTAACGTTCCTGCGGTTCACCGGCGCGAACCGCACACCAAATAGTATAGAGCTGGAGACACAGCAGCGCGCGGTTCGTGTCGGGTGCAACCGCTAGTTAGGCGACGGGTCGTCTTCCGTTTCTTCGTCGGTGCAGGTTGGGTCGGTTGCGTAACCAAGATAGTAATACTCGTGCCAAACGCGGGCAGTTCCTTGCCACACGGTCAGATGTAATCCCTCCATGCTAGCGCAGCGACGGAACCGGATGCGATCACCAAGCGCGAATACGTTCTGCATTTCCACGTGACCATTCTGATGCCTCGTAGTGACTGACTCACGTATAACGGCGATGCCCACGCCCATTTCGATCGTCGGGTTTCCCGATGGCGTCACCGAATACACGATCCCCCAGTCATCTGGATGGCCGAGACAAGGTTTGGGCGCGGGTGCCATTACGCGCCCCTCGATAACGCGCTCAGGATCGAAGAGCACGATCGTTACGAGCTGGCCAGGCGCGAGTTCCCGTTCCGTGATGATGCAAACAGAGTCATCAGTCGCCTGCGCAATCGCGAACGGCACGGGCGTAGCACGCGGGTTGGCAATCGATGCCGTGAGGAGGAGTGCCATCACGAAGCCGTGCATATTCGAGTCGCCTAACGTTCCTGCGGTTCACCGGCGCGAACCGCACGCTGAATAGTATAGAGCTGGAGACACAGAAACGCGGTTCGTGTCCGGTGCAACCGCTAGTTAGGCGACGTGTCGGATTTGAGCTGTCGGGACTCGCGGAAACGTTGGCTCACCGAAGCGGACGAGAACGCAATCTCTGTTTCCTCGTAAGAGGAGAACAGTATCCGGTGAACAAAACCTGAGTCGAGCCTGTCAACTTCGTGTTCGATCACTTCGAGATCAGAACCTTTAGCGGCAAATTGAGGAAGCGTGACGTTCGCTCCCCAGGCGAGAGGATCCTCATAGGTAATTGTTGTTTCGAAATAGCCGCGCTGTAAGTCGCCACAAACGAGCGTAACTGTCAGCGTTCCCGCGGCCTCGTGAACCCGTTCCATCAGCCCATCGTGGAGGTCAGCTTTCGCGAGGCTGAGCACTTTCGCCGGAAGGTTCAAGTCGCTGAGGTAGTCTGAATAGCGATCTTCGGTCGACTCGAACTCCTCGTCGGTCAACTCCCCGGTTGCCCACTCGGGCGTGAAAAATTTCATGTAATCCGCCGCCCAACGCTAGGCGTCAGGCGCGGCTGGAAGCCGTCGCCTGCACGCCCTCGTTAGGTGATGCACTGAGGGATTGCCAACTACCCGTCAGGAGCCCAGGACACACACCCTCTCCTTGACGCTGCGGCACCTTACAGCGGGTGCCTGGCGAAGAAATGGGCCAGGCCGTCGGCAACCGCGCCGGGGTTCATGAACGGGAGCGCGTGCGTCGCCTGTGGCACTACCAGTTCCTCCGCCTGTGGGAACCAGTGCTTGAGTAGCTCATGGCCCTCGTGGAAGATCGGCGCGGACTCGTTGCCGACCACCGCGAGCACGGGCTGGCGGATGCGTGTGGCCTCCTCGGCGGCGAAATCCCACTGTCGCAGTGCCTCCAGTTCGACTTGGAAAAAGGTGTCAATATCGGCGACCGCTAGCTCAAACGCACCGGGCGGCAAGGCCTTGTCGAGGACCTGACGATACTCCGGTCCCGCCACGCCAGCACAGAAGGCATCGGTCGCCTCCACCTTCTCCCCACACTCATACATCGGTCTGATGGCTGCGACCCCGTCCCAGAACATCGGCCCCGAGGGAATCGAGGCAAAAAGGGGCGGCTCAAGGAGCGCGAGGCTCTGTACCTCTGCAGGAGCGTCGAGCGCCCACTGCAGCGCAATGGCGGCGCCGTAGGAGTACCCGGCAACATGCGTCCGGGGGATGTCGAGGTAGCGGAGCAGGGCACGGCTATCAGCAGCCTGCTGCCCTATTGTGAATGGGTCTCTGGCACGGGCACTAGCCGCAAAGCCGCGGCGGTGATACGAGATCACGCGATAGTTGTTGGCGATGCGGGACTCGGTCAGCAGGGGAAAGAACGTATCCGCGAGGATGCTGCCGTGGATCAGTAGCAACGGTTCTCCTGAGCCCTGCACGTCATATTCGAGGTCTACACCGTTGAGGTTAATACGTTGCATCGGTTCTCTCCTCTTCCTCTCAAGATGGTCACCCACGCAGACCTCTACGTTCCTTCGCGACACCTAACGTTCCTGCGGTTCACCGGCGCGAACCGCACGCCGAACAGTATAGAGCTGGAGACACAGCAACACGCGGTTCGTGTCCGGTGCAACCGCTAGTTAGGCGACGCCTGCTAAGAATGCTCAGAGCAAGCGATAGAATTGCAACCCGTTCCCGTCGGGGTCGCGAACGTGGAACTCTCGAGTACTCCAAGGCGTATCGCCTGGTATTCGCCACGGGCCCTTAGTGCCGAGGTTCTCACCTAGGGCTCCGCTGTCGCGAAGTTCGGTATGGAGCGCGTCGACATCTCCAACCACGAAGCGGTATGTAGGACGGTCAGCGGGATATGCCCACTGGATCTTGTCGTGCCACTGCAAATGCAATTCGACTCGATCGCGCCTGATACCTGCATACCTTGGCTCAACAGGATCGTCCTGGAAGCTCAAGGAGAACCCCAGACGCTTGTAGAAGCGGACTGACGCGGCCACGTCACTGGACATCAGCACCGGATGAACAGATTCGAGCGTAGCCCTCATGAATTGCTCCTCAGCCGCCTAACGGCTTCGTCATCAGCTGCGGCGCGCAGCGCCGTCAGCTGCATGCCGTTGTTAGGGCGCTTCACCGACGCATCACCAAACCTTCGAACCAAGCCTGCACCGAGCGGTCTCATGTCTCACGACGCCTCGTTAACCTCTCGCGCGGCGCGATTGCCTGACTCCAGAGCACCTTGCATCCACCTGATCCAGGCAGATGTGTGATCCCCAGCGAAGTGCACTCGGCCTTCTGGCCGTGCAATGTGGGGCCACAGTTCACTCATCTGCCCGGGCTTATACCAGGACGAACAACCGCGAGCCCACGGGTCTGCGTGCCAGCACTTGGATACGCCCCCTTCAAAGTTCTCGCGCATGCCTGGATAAACTGCTTCCACCTGGTTGAGCGCGTGGCGTAGTCGGTCGGGCTCCTTCATTGCCGCAAGCCGCCGGCCTGCTCGACCACCTGTGTAACATTGCACGATGCCACGCGGCCCAGGCTGGTTTGAGCCTGTGCTAAGGATGGTCCCAACGGGAAGGTCCGTCCACGCCCCACCGTTGAGTCCTTGATCAAGCCAAAACCTCGTTCTCGACTGCAAGAAGACCCGCGCGCAGGAAAAAGAAGGGAGTTCGTCGATTGCGCGGTGTTTACCAGGCGACAATCGTGGAGAGATGGCAACCTGCCTCAAGACCGAAAATGGGATAGCACAAATCAGATGGTCGCCTCCAAACGTCTGGTGTGTTCCAGCCCGCGAAACGACCACGCGCACTTCCTGGGCGCTGTGCTCGATTCTAACGACCGCCGAACCATAACGAATCTTCTCCTTTAGCCTCTCCGCGAAAGCTCTCGTAAGAAGATCGCATCCGCCGTTGATCGTGTACGAGTCTTTCACTTGCCGTTCCTGAGCGGTCTCGCGCAGTACCACAAGGGCCGAAACCGTGTCGGCGCCGTCGCCCCACCGCATGCCGGCTGTCATGAAAGCGACGGCCTCCGAAGAGGCTCCGTTGCTACGTAGGAACTCCGCGTACGACATCCGGTCGTACTTCATCAGAGAAGGGGGAGGCCAATCCGGCGCAGTATAGTCGCCGATCTCATCGAGTACGGAGCGCGGTCTGTATCGCGGCCAGATCCCGTTGCCTAGAGTCTTCTCTTCAGGAGTTAGATGGTAAGGAATCTCAGGCGTAACGCCTTCGGCGAACTTGATTCGCTTGCCTCGAAAGTATCCAATGGATCCCAGACCGGGGGTCTGCGGGCTAGAGGTGAGAGAGAGATTGAATAAGGTGATGTACTTCAGCGTGAAATCGTGTGTGTCAGCGATGTCTCTCGCACCAGCTTCCGCGAAAAGGCCGTCCGAGAAAGGCTCACGTAAGGTGAGCACGCGTCCGCCAGGGCGGCTTTGAGCTTCGAATACGGTCACATCGTGGCCTGCTTGCGTCAGCTCGTACGCAGCCGATAAACCTGCGAGGCCTGCTCCGATCACAATCACCTTCTTGGGAGCGGCTCTGCGTGCTAGGCCTGTGTGGCTCACGGCCAACGCCGGAAGCGAAGTGGCCGAGAGGGCCGCTGTCGCAAGCGTACTTTGCTTCAGAAACTCTCTGCGACTGACGCTGCGTTTCATTCCTGGTCCTTTCTTATGCGCGTTCGTTGCGCCATGTTCCAATGCACGCGAGCGGCCTAACGTTCCTGCGGTTCACCGGCGCGAACCGCACGCGGAATAGTATAGAGCTGGAGACACAGCAACGAGCGGTTCGTGTCCGGTGCAACCGCTAGTTAGCCGGCCTGTCCTGACGGCGGCTCGCCATGATCAGCAAGATATTGGCGCAACGCTTTGTTGACGGCCCCGGAGTCATGAAACACCTCCGCGACGTCCGGAGCGAGCAGGATGATGTTCGACCCTGCATGTACTGCTCGTAGTACTTGCCGCGAGGGCGATGGTGCTTCCGCACGGCATGGTGGTAGATCGAGCTCAAACCTCGGCGTGCCGCTTCACTAGACTGACGATGACTGCGATTGTCTCACCGCGCGAACGGAAGTTGCCTGCAATGCCTGGTCGAGGGACCGACCAGACTAGTTCGCTTCGATCCGTGTTTCCCCCGGCCAGACGTGTGGCGCGATATCTCGCTGGGGCACCGCGTGCGTTGACTTTACTCCTTACCCCAGCGCCAGCGTGGCGGTTCGCCCTTAACGGCACAGATCGCGACCAGGACGCCGGATAGAAGGAGAGCCGTGGCGATGAACACGAATGAATGTTCGCGAGCTGGGATGAAAACGCCAGCCGTCGCAATCAAGGCGAAAAACATACCTAGGACCAACCACCCTTGCCATGCCGAAGGTAAGCCCCACCCCCAGCCGTAGCGTTTCGCGGGGAACCAATATCTCGATGTAGGCATTCACCCTCCGCGCATACGAAGCGGCTAACGTTCCTGCGGTTCACCGGCGCGAACCGCACGCCGAATAGTATAGAGCTTGAGACACAGCAACACGCGGTTCGTGTCCGGTGCAACCGCTAGTTAGCCGACGCGGCGCGCTGGCTTTGCCCCTCGGCGGAGGAGTAATACTCCGACGGCTACAATGAGAATATTTACCGCCAAAATCGTAGCGCTAGAGGATCGTGAAGGCGGAGTACCGAACGGGTCACCGTCGTCGGCCAACTTCGTTCCAGCCGGATCGACAATCGCCACAACCGCGACGGCCGAACCCACGATCCCGAAGAGGATAAGCACGATCCCAACGATGATTCTGGCTCTCATTTCGTGGCGGCTAACGTTCCTGCGGTTCACCGGCGCGAACCGCACGCCGAATAGTATAGAGCTCGAGACACAGCAACGCGCGGTTCGCGTCCGGTGCAACCGCTAGTTGGCCGACGACGCCCATTGTACGCACGTGCAGTTCAATATGCGTTGTGGTGTGAAGGTCTGCTACGAGGGGATCGGCTGTGAACTCTTCATTTCTACAGGAGATGCGATACGCATACTCTGCCTCACGCGATCCCCATTTCTCCTGTTCATGCGGAAGCAAAGGCCAGGCGAGGGCTGCAGCGAGAGATTCTCTTGCCGGCGCCGGATCGTAGAGGGCAACCTGAACCATTGAAGACGCATCCTCGATACCGCCCCAACTCCCCATGATATCCGCGTCTGTGGAGTCGGAAAACTGTCCGAGAAAGTCGTCACGATGCAAGACGCTGCTTCCGTTGGAGCCTGTCTTGGGGAAGTACACACGACGTGGATTCCGTTGCCCGGTGGACACTGTGAGGCCGACGATGATCCCTCCGAGGTTGTTGGAGGTCGGATCAACCAGTTGAAGCGTGATGAGCTCGGGGACGTTCATGGGTGAGGTAAGGAACCTGCGTCGGCTAACGTCCCCGCGGTTCACCGGAGCGAACCGCACGCCGAATAGTATAGAGCTGGAGACACAGCAACACGCGGTTCGTGTCCGGTGCAACCGCTAGTTAGCCGACTCTGAGGTACACTTGACCTGTGACGAACACCACTGAACGGCTGCTCACAGAAGCCCTGCGTCTCTCAGATCCCGAGCGCGCAGAACTTGCCGCGAGGCTCATCGAGAGCCTCGAGCCCGAGACGGATTCCGATGTGGACGCGGCTTGGGCGGCTGAGATCGAGCGGCGATGTGATGCGCTGGACTCAGGTACGGCGGTAACCTCCGACTGGAGTGACGTTCGCCGCCGTATCGAGAGCGAGATCTTCGGGCGGTGAAGCCGCTCGTCTTCGATTCGGAAGCGGAGGCCGAACTCCGTGGTGCGATCGAGTGGTATGAGGAAGAGCGTGCCGGACTCGGTGACGAATTCTGGTCCGAAGTTCAACAAGTTCTTCGATTGATTGGTGAGCATCCCAGCCTCGGGGGCAAGATATCGCGGGTCCGAATCCAAGGATCGGTACGTCGGCTGCTCGTTCGACGCTTTCCCTACTTTGTGATCTATCGAGAACGACCGGATCACTTACAGGTCATTGCCGTTGCTCACCAGAGCCGACGGCCTGGCTTCTGGCGCCGCCGAGTCGGCTAACGTCCCTGCGGTTCACCGGCGCGAACCGCACGCCGAATAGTATAGAGCTCGAGACACAGCAACACGCGGTTCGTGTCCGGTGCAACCGCTAGTTAGCCGCCGAGTGAGCGCACTTCTGCGTACTTCGCGTTCCACCACTGCACAAGTTCGCCATGCTGCTGGTGACTCACCCAAGTTACGTTCTCACCGAGTTCTGGCGAGCCGCCAAGTACGAGCGGCTGCACGTACCACTTGATGCGTCCTGCGACGCGCGCATCGGGCTGGAGTGACTGTGGAGACGGGGTGCCGACAAATGGCGCGACGTACTCCTGGACGAGTGGAACTGTCGGAACAGTGAAGAGTTGTCCTGACACATCGCGGAGTATCAGATCGTCCCACCCGCGAATCCCCACAACGACGAACTCAGGTAGCGTCGATCCGACTGCGTAACGCGCGGTGGCCGCCCCGATCTCTTCCGGGGCGAACAGTATGAAGTGTTGATTGTGGTACCAGCCCTCATGCATCGGCGGCTAACGTTCCTGCGGTTCACCGGCGCGAACCGCACACCGAATAGTATAAAGCTGGAGACACAGCAACACGCGGTTCGTGTCCGGTGCAACCGCTAGTTAGCCGACGGGCCACAGGCGATCGAGCGTGTAGAGGAGTCCCGCGACAAACGCCGCTGTCACCACGCACAGCGCCGCCCAGTTCAGGAGCGAGATCCGCGACCGCTTCGAATCGTCGACAAACCAAGATCCCAACGCGACAAGAAATGCCGCAGCTCCGCCAGCAACGAATTCGGGAAGTACCTGTTTACCTAGCTGGAAGCCGACGATCGAAAATACAATGACGTACGCTACGAGCCGGTACAGAGAACGCTCGCTAGCGTCGATCCGCGGATCATTGTTGACCCCGCTATCATCTCTTTTGGCGTTCATTGTTCTCCGGACTCGTCGGCTAACGTCCCTGCGGTTCACCGGCGCGGGCGACGCGCAGAGCGTGAAAGTAAGGTAACACGACCGAGCCCGCGTCCGGTGCAACCGCTAGTTAGCCCGCTGGAACGCTTTAGCGCCGTTCGCGCGGAAAAAGAACCACGCGAGCGCTAGAAGAAGCAGTGCGAGAAGAATCAAGTCGAGCGCGAACAGATCGAAGCGGGGCCGTCGAATCCACCAAAAGGCTCCGTGAACGAGCAAGCCGCCAATGTACGCCGCAGCCACTGAACGGGACCACTTCTGCAGAGTGAGTAGGCCGAGACCCGCCACAACACCGGCCGCATGAAGTCCAATTAAGACACCGCCATTCAGATATGTGGGCCATTGAATCTGGGACGGCGAACTGTCCAGCATGACACCGACATACAGCGCCAACCACCAACTGCTGGCAGCCGCCATCAGGAAACCCAGGATTCTAACCATGGTATGGATGCGCATGGGCTAACGTTCCTGCGGTTCACCGGCGCGAACCGCGCGCCGAATAGTATATAGCTGGAGACACAGCAACGCGCGGTTCGCGTCCGGTGCAACCGCTAGTTGGGCGGATGGTAGACAAGAGCTGACTCCGCGCTCGGTCTCTCGGCTCTGCATGCGCTCACTACTCGAGCTTGACTGACTGTCCTCTAAACCAGTGGTACAAGCCGTTAACAAAAACCATCACCCCGAGAACGATGGGCAGTACGCTATTCGTGTCGAAACCGTTCCGTCCCTCCCAGAGACCGAAGCCCACATAGAAAGCACCGAAAAGCATCGAAACGGTTGCCCACGCGCGCGGTCGCAGAGCGAACCACGTGGAGCTCTTCATGAACAAATAAAGCCCAAAGAAGATGAGAACGGGAAGCGCAATAGCCACTACTAGGAGAATTGGCAGATTCATCGGCAAGCTCCGTCGGAAAAAAACGCTGAACGTATCGAGTCGAGGACCATCAACCGTGGCCGCTTTCAGATCTTTGTGCGACCGGAACTCTCGTCGCCCAACGTTCCTGCGGTTCACCGGCGCGAACCGCACGCCGAATAGTATAGAGTTGGAGACACAGCAACACGCGGTTCGTGTCCGGTGCAACCGCTAGTTAGGCGACGGTTAGCCACGGACCTAGCCTGCTATCGTGACAGTTCGCCCCAGCCGCGCTCGCGATGGCCTGGCACAGCAGAGAGCGCCGGCTCAACATCCAGGTCCCTCTCATCGAAACTGATGCCTTGGGACGTCCTCTGCCCAACCGGGATCCTGCGAGGTCACCGGCGTGGACGCGTAACCGTCGAGTCAGCCGGATTTCCGCGGAAGGGGGCACCATGCTCAGCCGACGCCGGTCACTCCTGAGCGTCGTACACCAGTAGGTCGCCCGGCTGGCAATCCAACTCACGACACAACGCCTCGAGCGTGGAGAACCGGATCGCTCTTGCCTTGTTCGTCTTCAGAATCGAGAGGTTGGCAAGCGTGATTCCCATCCGTTCGCTCAGATCCGTGAGCGTCATGCCCCGTTGCTCGAGTACGCGATCCAGTGTGACTTGGATTGACATGGTTAGACGGTCAGCGATTGCTCTTCCTCGAGCTCGGCACCGCGGCGGAAGATCTCCGCCAAAGCAAGCAGCACGAGCCCGAAGAACACGAGCGACCCGTCGATGGAGAGACCAAGCGGCACCTCCACGCGCTCGCCGATCAGACGACCCCTGATGGCCATCGACGTGACGAGCTCAGACACGCCTTTGAGCAGCGCGAGCGCGAGCGCAAGGATCCCCAGCCAGCGCAGCCTCGTCCCATTTGTCACGTCGAAAGGCGCACCGCTCCGCACGCGCTCGAAGATGCGACGCAGATGGTGCAGAAACATGAGCGTCAGCACAATCCCCCCAGCCGAATAGCTCCAGAGGATGGCAAAGAGCCACCACGGGAGCATCCATACGGGTAGCCGCAGCGAGCCGCGCGTATCTTCCACCTCGAGCCGAGCGTCGCCCCATCGCGTGAAGACAGTCACGTCCGAATCGAGCGACACGACCGGAACGGTCAGTCCGATCTCCCAATCGGGATCATCACCGGCCACCAGCTTCACGGTGGGCAATCCGATCAGGACGAGGACGCCCAGGACCAGCCCCCCGTAATACGCGATCGATAGGAGGCCCGTCAGCACTCTAACTACCTGATTGGGACGATACGCTCGCATGGCCCCTCCTCGCCGTCAGCTTTATCGAAAGTCGATATTATTGATTATCGATAACAAAGGCAAGCGTCTTGCCCGGACGGTAGGCGGACCGGGGGCGACGGGGCCAAGCTGCGTCTCAGGGTTCGGCGCCTAACGTTCGTGCGGTTCACCGGCGCGAACCGCACGCCAAATAGTATAGAGCTGGAAACACAGCAACGAGCGGTTCGTGTCCGGTGCAACCGCTAGTTAGCCGACGCAGCCGCAATACGAACCGTCTCGGCGCTGTCCGGCGGTTCTTGCCTGCAACAATCCAGTGTGATGGAGAAAACGCACTGAAGGACAGGTGCGACGTGGGGGCTAACGGACTGTTATCCGGCGGAACGTACGGCGACGCCTGCCGAATGACCCCGCGTAGCTGCCCAAGCAACTGCAGCCAACGTGACGACGATCTGAATCGCAATTACGCTGACGATGAGTACTGGGCGATTTGCCATCCAGTGTTCGGGACCCGGTACGGCTTTGAAAAAGAGTGAAGCGTTCGCCAAGTTGAAGACGAGGATCACAAACAGGAGAGCTTTACCGCCCCGAAAGACCCACCAACAGAACAAGCCATAGCCAAGCTCGAATATGAAGGCGGCCGCGGGAGCGGCGGCGTAGAGATACGTGCCGTACCGCTTTCCGTTGAGGAACGGCGCGATCGGAATATCACCATTGTGAGTGACTAAATCCAGAACTAGGTGCGAGATGATACCGATTCCGACGGCAATCCCTAATCGCCGTCGTCCTGACGCTGCGAGGACGGCCCACGCGAGAACGCCGGCGGCGATCATGGTCGCGATCGAATGGGAGAACGGCATGTATGCGAGGTGTATGTCGCCGACATAACGCACAACCGGCTCAGTTGTGGTGCGCTCGACTCCCGCGTAATTGAGTAGAACCCACCCGAATTCCATCGCCTGCACCGAGAGCAGTAGCGGAAGCATCGGAAGGTCCGGAAATTTCCGCTTCAGGAGCAAAGCGGTTGCAGCGTGATTAATTGCGAACATAGAGACCTATGAGCTACCGGAAACACCCGTCGGCTAACGTACCACGGTTTCAGCAGCGCCGGCCGAGCGAACGCGAGGGCGGCGTCTGCTGCAAACCGGAGTTAGCCCGCCGCGCCCCGGTGAGCACCAATGGTTGCCGCGCTGGAGCGTTCATGATCGCGGATGCGACTCAGGGAGATTCTTGAGCGTCCACCGGTGCTCGTGATGATCTCGAAGGGCGGGCGGCAAGACGTAACCGGGCTCGAGCCGTACTCGAAGCAGCGCGAGCGTGTGGAAGTCGCGCTGACTGACGACTGGGATGCCTGCGTCGAGCAGCAGCGCAGTCGCGACGCCGACGCCTTTCTGGTAGGCGCGGTGCTCCACGAGACGGCAACCCCTTGAGATGACCTGGCTGCCGCATGCCGCACTCATGTCCGTGAGGATCGCTAGGTCCGCGCGCGAGTCCTTGGCGAACGCAACCATCGCGCGGGCTCCATGAAGCATGCGGGCAGTGAGGTCGGCGCCGTGCTCATCCAGAATCCTCGCCCGTCCAGCGATTACATCGAAACCGTCACCGCCGTGAATGTCCGGCATCGAGCGC
>JBGTDX010000130.1:0-2552 GCA_041748075.1 Thermoanaerobaculia bacterium | reverse complement strand
ATCGCCGAGTCGGCCAGCGATGGCGGCAACGAGTCGGTGGTCATCCAGAACGCGAGCTCCGCCTACTACGACATTCGCGTCCAGGCGTGGCTGGTAGCCGCGGGCTCGACCTACAGCGGCATCGCACAGGCAACGCGCAATCAGGCGGTGGACGTGGTCACCGAATGTCTCGAGCTCGTTCCCGACACAATCGCCCTGCCAGTCGTCGACTCCGGTCAGCGGGTCGAGCTGTCGGTGATGATGCTGCTCGACGGCACCGACGCCGCGGTGGCTGACCAACTGATCAACAAAGCGGCCGTATCCTACAGGCCTCTCAACATCGATCTGGTGTTGAAGAAGACCAAGAGCGTAAGCTTCAATACAACGATCTCCAGCGAGATCATCACTGCAGCGAAAAACGAAGTCGGCGGCAAGCCGCCGAAAGGCATCGACATCGTCGGCGTCTTCACGAACAAATCGATGCAGAGCGCCACGGGCGGCGCGGGCACGGTGGTCGGCCAGGCCGATTGCATCGGAGGCATCCGCTGGGACCAGACGTCCTTCTTCGTCGCCTCCGACATCCGCAACATCGAAGATCCGCAGACCGGGACGACCGGAACGCTGAACTCGATGGGACTGAATCCGAACATGGACGCGGCGGCTGAAGTGATCGCGCACGAGATCGGCCATCTGATGGGAGCGCATCACCACTACGCGAACTGCATCGAGGGAATGCTCACGAGCGCCGGGCCCGGCGACGTTTCTCCCTGCACTCTGATGTTCCCCGCGGTGAACTTCGCATCGCTGAACTTCGCCGCTCTCGAAGGCGCCGTGGTACGCGGCCACGCCGTCGATCACGCAACCCCGTAGTCGTTACCGCTTTCCTACTTTCCCCTCTCCCTCCGGGAGAGGGGAAATGAAGGTAGGATGGCGGATCATGTCCCTTCCTCGCGGCACCACCGTCGGGCCTTACGAAGTGCTCTCGCTCCTTTCAGCAGTTTCAGCTCGGGGATATCGATCACGGCGGCCTCGATCGGCAGTGCGGTTTCTTCATCTTCAGTCCATGCGCGAGAATCTCGAGATGCGGCTCGCGCCCTTCGGCGCGGATCGACGAGATCCGCTCGCACTTGCGCGACTCTGATTCTTCACTCTCCGGCAACCGGATCGCCGCACCATTGAGCCGGTAGTAATCCCGTCCGTTCTCGAACTCCTCCCGGATCTTCGCGCTCACGAGAAAATTTGAGATCCGGCGTCACGGTGACGTAGCCGCTATCGAGCGCTTCGTCCTCCTTTTCTGAATTCTTAATTCTCAATTCTCTTCCTCAGAAGAGCCGGTGAATATCCGCGCGGAAGAGGATGCCGTTGTTCACCGAGTGCTGCGACCCTCACCTCCCCCTCTCCCCGGACCCGCCCTCCCCCTCTCCCGAGGGAGAGGGGTGGCGAGCGCCAGCGAGCCGGGGTGAGGGCACAGTAGATCCCCACCACCGCGCATACGAATCGAGCACCGCGATCCGGAAACTCTTCTCACCGAGCCTCGGCAGATGCATCACCGACGCTCCGTACCCGCCCTCGATCTGCGCATGCATCTCCAGGAGGATGCAGCCGATCCAGAAGTCATTCCTCGCATCGGTCTCCATGCGAAACCGCGTCCGGATCGACAGCAGCCGGGCGCGCCTGTCATCGAAAGTTGGCGCGCCGTTCGCGGCCCCGTAGACCTCCCAGGCCATCGACACGGGCAGCGTCGAATAGTGGGCGAAGAAGCCGCGCATCGGGAGCCATCATGATGAAATCACGATGGCTTGGAAGACGCTCTTCCAGCATGAAGCCGCGCCGAAAGTTGATTTTCCAGATACGACCCCAACTTACCCAACTCTAACTTTGGCGATGAACCGGCCAGGAGACCGAATGTTGAATGTTGAAATTGTGAATTGTGAATGTTGAATTGGCACCCGGTCTTCATTCAACATTCAAAATTCGCAATTTCAACATTCAACATTGCTTTTTCTCGGCAGACTACGATCTAAAGTTAGTGCCTATGGGGGTCAGGGGGCCGCCAGGGGTGAGGGTCTCGTCGCATCACACACCGAGGTATCGTGTCGCCGCCGCGGTTGGGTCTACGGGCGCCATCGGAGTAGAATCGTGACATGGAACGCAAGCTCGAAGAACTGGCGAGAGAGGCCATGGAACTGGGCCCGGAATCGCGGGCCGCTCTCGCGAAACGCCTGCTGGATAGTCTCGAGGCACCTGATCCGGATGAGCATCAGAGCCTATGGGTCGAGGAGTCCGCTCGCCGCTACGATGAGCTGCGCGCATCCCGGGCACGAGCGATTCCAGCCGAAGAGGTCTTCGCGAAACTCTCCGCGCGCCCTCGCGGATGATCGTCAGGTTTCATGAGCTTGCTGTCGCTGAGCTCGGCCGTCATTGAGCGCGGAGTGCGAAGAAAAGTTCTGGTCAAGTTCCCGTACGACCTCTTCTACATTCTGGATGCGTCGGAGATTGTCATTCTTTCTGTTGCGCATGAGAGTCGCCGGCCCGGCTTGTGGCGCGGTCGCTCGCCGTAACGGCGACCGGGA
>JBGTDX010000129.1:0-10818 GCA_041748075.1 Thermoanaerobaculia bacterium | reverse complement strand
CCACATAGGCCGCACAGATGCACGCCGTGCGCGTTCCCCCGTCGGCCTGCAACACCTGGCAGTCGAGGGCGATGGTATGCGGTCCGATCTTCGTCAGGTCCACCGCCGCCCGCAGCGCCCGCCCGATCAGCCGTTGAATCTCGGTCCCGCGCGAATCGGTATGCCCCGTGCGTGGCCAGGGCTTGCGCCGCGGGGTGGAACCGGGCAGCATCACATACTCAGCCGTCACCCATCCGCCGGGGCGAGCATCGCCAAACCACGGGGGCGTCTCCGGCGTCACCGAAGCCGTGCAGAGGATGATCGTCTCCCCCTGTTTCCAAAGCACCGAACCGGCCGGCGTGCGGGTAAACCCGCGCGTCACCGAAACCGGCCGAAGCACATCATTGGCACGTCCATCATGTCGCATGGCCCGACAGGGTAACGGGTGCGGTGAGCGGGGAAAAGAGGCGAGGGGGTAGGGGGGTAATGACGAATGACGAATGACGAATGACGAATGACGAGTGAGACGAGTGACGCATGACCTCATGACTGCCGGTCAGCAGCGTCGACGCGCTGACCGGCAGTGGGTCGAGGGGGCGGCTCTATTGCGTCGCCGAGCCGAGCTCCGCGGGCGTGCCTTCGCGAACCACGGCCTTTTCGATTGCGACGGGTTCCGTAGGACGGTCGTTCGGTCCTTTCGGGGCAGAGACGATCTGGTCGGCGACGTCCATGCCGCTGAGCACTTCACCAAATACCGTGTACTGGTTGTCGAGGAATCCCGAATCTGCGACTACGATGAAGAACTGCGAGGACGCGCTGTTCGGATCGTTCGAGCGGGCCATCGAAACAATTCCCCGCTTGTGCGGCGTTGGATTGAACTCCGCTGCGATGGTCTTCCCTGATCCGCCCGTGCCCCATCGCGACGCGTCGTCTTCTTTCGTGAAAGGGTCGCCGCCCTGAATCATGAATCCGGGAATCACGCGATGGAACCTTGTTCCGTTGTAGTAACCCTTCTCCGCGAGATCGACGAAGTTCCGGACATGATTGGGCGCGCGGTCCGGATACATCCGCATCGTGATGACTCCCTTGCCGGTGTGCAGCTCGACGACCTTGTTTTCGTACTCGCTCATTGGTTTCTCCTGTGGTGCGGCCGCCGGAGTGACGGCTGCCATGGGTGTGGCCTGACTGACGGGCGTCGGTTCGGGCAAGGTGGTTTCTGCCTGGTCGTTCGATTGCGCAGTACACGCGCAGACGACGAGCAGGGGAACAAGTGCATGAAAGAGCTTCTTCATGAATCCTCCATCGTGATTTGCCGTGCGGGTTCGCAGGCGGGCGCTATTTAAGCACAATCCCTGCCCCGACCCGACCCGCCCACGCGCCCGCCCGGTTCTGAGTTCTGCCCGCCCAGCCGCCCACACGGTTGTGGGTTGTGAGTTTCCACCCTCCCGCCTGGCCCGCCTAAGTTGTGAGTTGTGAGTTCAGAGTTCCCGCCTCTCCTCCGGCCCGTTGGTGAGTTCTGTGTCCGAAGCAGTGCCGGAGAGATGACGCGGACGGGAGGGTGGGAACACTCACAACTCAGAACTCACAACTCAGAACCGGGCGGGAGCGCGGGCGGCCTCACTGCCGCGGCGGCAGCACGACCATCTGCGGGCTGTTCATCGACCGGATGTGGACACTGCCGTCCTCGGCCGAAAGAGTTACCTTCTGTCCGCCGCCGTTGAACTTGCCAACTCCCCGAATCCTCGTCAGGCCTCCGATCTGATCTCGAATGATCGACAGGCCCGCGAGCTGCGACTGAATCCGGTTGGCGACATCCGAAGAGGCGATGATGGTGATGTCGACATCGGCCGCAAATCCCGGCGGAACATTCAGCACGATATTGCCGCGCACACTCTGAAGCTCGATTGTTTCTGAGCGGACTGCGCCGTCGAGGGTCACGCTGATGTCTCCGGATTTCGTCTCCGCTTTCACTCTCGAGGTGGCGTTCTGAAGAATGATGTCGCCTCCACCGGAATAAAGCGAAACCGGCCCTCCCGCATGGACCACGTGAACGTTTCCGCCATCAGTCGAGATCGACCCGCCACGTCTTGCCGCCCGGACATGAACGTGACCGGCCGCCGTGCGTGCGGTGAGCACACCGCTGATGTCGCCAAGGTTCAGCGGACCACCGAGTGAGCTGGCAGAGCACGTGCCCGCGACTCGTCCCAGCACGATCTCGCCCGCCTGCGTCGAGATGTCCGCGTTGCCGCGAACCTCTCCGAAGAAGACGTTTCCGAGTGAAGTCTCGAACTTGAAGTTGCCGTCGATCAGGTTGCGCTGCGCCACGAACGTCCTCGCAGTGGGAGGCTGAACGAGAAGTGTGTCGGAGACTCTCTGAAGCAGCGGGGTGACATCATCCTGAGGCATTGCCGGTCCGGGACGTCCGTGCGTGGAGGCCAGCAGGGATCGTGAAGGCAGCCCCTCGGCTCCCACAGTGACACGCCCTGTCATCGTCGTCGTCTGCAGGACAGGCGTCGTGCCTCCGTTCACGCTGGCGCGGTACACCGTAGCTCCAGGGCGCCTGCTGAAACCGCCGCGTACATTCAGCGCCGTCAGAAAGTCTCCCTTGAGAGTCTCTGCATACCAGGTGAAGCCAGCCGTCCTCGGCGTGATCACCTCGATGTGACCATTCACGGTCGATAGAAGCGCGTTTACGGTCGGTGCGACGGTGTAGGTTGCGTAGATATTGCCGTTGACGCTGTCCGCGTGAATGAGTCCGAGCACTGCATTCAGGTGGATGGGTCCGCTCATCGTCTTCACGTTGACGTTGCCGGAGAGGTTCGAGATGCTGACTCCATCTCCGCTTCTGCTCCATACGTTGACGTGCACGCTGCGGGGCACTCTCAGGAAGTACGATACGGAGACCGACCATCGCTGGTCGCGGGGTGGCTGAACCACGATCGAACGGAGGACGCGATTCTGGCTGGTGCCTCCCAGGAGAATATGTGTCTGGCGCCTCCCTTCAGCCACGGCCGCGTCGTCGACGCCCGTGACCACCCAGTTGGCAGAGATTTCGAGCACGCTGTCGTTCGTGCCGACGATGTTCACGGCACCGAGCGGGTTCTCGATGAGCAGAGTTCCTGTGGGATCGAACGCAACTTTCTCGGTCAGCTTCTGTGCAAAACTGCGCCTCTGCGCTTCCGCCTGAGTCCCGACCAGGGATACCAGGAGGATCGCCAGCACTGCCTGACGCGAAAGAAACTTCGATCTCATCAGAGGTTGATCTGGCTCAAGGCTTCAGCGGCTTTGACCCGAACGTAGAGGTTCTCGTCCTGCTGTGAGGCTTTCTCGCGGAGCATGTCGACGGTGGCCGGATCCCAGGTATCACCGGACCTTGCGAGATTTGCAAGAGCTTCGATCGCCTTGATTCGGACAGCTGGATTCGGGTCGTTCCTCAACGCTTCAATCAACGCGAGCCGGGCCTCCGGCGCAGATGCCGGCGGGATGTCGTTGAGTGTTTCGACGGCCTTGATGCGAACACCCTCATGGGTGTCATTCTTCAATACGTTGGCGAGTGCCTTGACGATCGCAGGGTCTGCGACGCCGCGGCTGCCGTAGGTCTCGCGAACCCACTGGATCGTGTCGGATTTCGACAGGTTCGGGTTGTTGTCCTGGTTCTGCAGCACATACGACAGGAGGCTCACGAGACTCTTGTCTTCCGGTTTTCCGGTTACGGTTACATGGGAGGTGATGTCGAAGGCAATCCCGACTTCGCCGGAACCGCTTCGGGGCTCGAGGAAGCGGACGTTCTGAATCTGGGGCCGGCCTTCGATCTCGGGCGAAATGTCCGAAGCTGGCAGGACCCTGCTTTCTGCAATGGAAAAGGGAAGGCTTGCGATTCCTTCGATGCTCGCGGGGGTCTGGTAGTCAGGAGCGGTGGTTCTCTGTCCGAGGAAGAACGAGCCTCCAACCAGGACGACGACGGCCGCGGCCTGGCTCAGCCATCGT
Source organism: Thermoanaerobaculia bacterium (assembly GCA_041748075.1). Classification (GTDB taxonomy): domain Bacteria; phylum Acidobacteriota; class Thermoanaerobaculia; order Gp7-AA8; family Gp7-AA8; genus JBGSYJ01. The sequence goes on along the minus strand of JBGTDX010000129.1, from coordinate 6,852 downwards.
GTGACCGGCCGGCGGGGAAAGGCCAGAACAGGCGCGACGGGGGAAAGCCGCTGAACTTCAGCGACGAAACGGGCGCGGGCACGGGACGGAACGGGAACCTCCGGCAGTTCGCCCATCAGGCGCCAGGTTTCGCGGTAACCGGCCCACTCGAGCTGGCAGTTCTCGCAGGTTTCGATATGCCGGTGAGTTTCTTCGCGGCCTTTCCTGTCGATCGTCTCGGTGAGCAGATCGGGAAGGCGTTCTTTCAGTGCAGTGCAGTCAACCATCGGGTCCCTCCGCTCGCATCATTTGCGAGCGTCTTCTTGAGTGTTTCCATTGCGCGGAAGACTCTGGTCTTCACCGCGCCTTCCGAGCATCCTGAAATTTCAGCGATCTCTGCGTACGACAATCCCTGATAGCGCGACAGCAGGATGGCTTCGCGCTGTTCCGGCGTGAGCGAGGCCAGGGCGTTCTGTACTCGGATCTCGTCCTCACGCCGCTCGAGATTCCTGTCGGGCCCATGCTCCCGTGGAGAGGGAAGCATGACCAGGGTTTCCTCCGATTCCTTCGCTTTGTTGTCGGCCTTTCTCAAAAAATCCCGGCAATGATTGGCCGTGATGGAAAAGAGCCATGTGGAGAGCTTGGCGTCCCCATGGAACTGTTTCGAATGTTTGAGCATCTTCACAAAGACTTCCTGCATGGCGTCTTCGGCAGCCTCACTGTTCTTCAGGAACCGGTAAGCGAAGTTATAGATGCGTCCGCTGTAACGGTCGAAGATCTCAGCTGCCGGGGAGAAGTCGCCACTCTGAACGAGCTTCATCAATTCCTGGTCGCTCAGGTGCTTCATCCCTGCCGTTCTCCCTGCTTGGACGGATTCATGTCGAAAAAGTTACGTGTCTCCAGCCCTGAATGTTTGGGTTGTCCCCTAAGCCTAAATGTGTGGCGCGTTAGCCCTTATGGAACAACGAGCTGGCTGGTTCCATTGCCCCGGCAGTCGGAGGCTGTCCTCCGGAGGATCCTATGCCCCGGAAACCGCCGAATCCTGCCCCGGCGGGCGAATTCCTTCAATGCCACGGGTGACCAGGACGAAAACCACCAGGGTGGTGAACAGGACCTCGCTGTCGCCGAAGTTGTATTCGAAGGCTCCGGCAACCGTCAGGGCAACCGTGACCGCGACGCCAATGTCGGCCCACCTTCGACGCTCCGGATCGTCCCCCCTGACGGAGAGGCAGGATCTCAGGAAGATCGCAAGAATCATTAAATATCCGATCAAGGCGAACAGTCCTCGCTCGGCCCAGATCTGCACGATGTTGTTATGGAGATGAGGTACGACGAAGCGGGGAGCGTCGGTGCTCCGGTAGAGAGGGTATACCTCTTTGATGTTCGAAGGGCCCACTCCGAAGAGGGGATAATCGGCGATGATTCCCGCCCCTGCCTGAACCATCCGGATGCGGTCGAGGTTCGACGCCTGTTGCAGGTCGAAAGTCGAAACCAGACGCGCGAAGAGGGCGAGCGGACTGAAAGTCACCGCGAGGATCACGGCCGGAAGCAGGTAGAAAACCCATCGTGCCCGCCGTTGGAGCAGGACGACCAGCAATCCTGCCGACCAGCCGATCCACGCTCCCCGGGTGAAGGTCACCATCAGTGCCGCCGACGTCATGGCGGCAGCCGTCATGGTCAGTCGATCGCGCCGCAGAAATGCCAGGAGGATCAGGAGCAGAGACATCGCCACCATCATTCCGGAAAAGGTCATGACATGGGAGAGTGACGCCGTGATTCTCCTCTCGATGTCCTTCTCGTGGTATCCCAGGAGAAAGTACTGCACCAGACCGTAGCCGGACAGAAACGTTGCGACCGCGATCAGTGCACCGACGCTGCGCTGGAAGAGGTTGGAAATGGATCCCAGAAGCGTGATGCCGAGTGGAAAGGCAAGGAAATAAAACCATTCGCTCATGTCGAGACGCGAATCCCAGGGATTGGGCCGCAGCATGTGAGAGATGGTCGTTGCGATGCAGTAGACGAGAAGGGGCAGGTAGAGTGGATGGAATGGAATCGACAGCTGTCGCTTTCGCACGGCGAGGCCGGCGGCGATGATCGCCAGGCCGAGAAAGATCTGGGTGATTGCGTTCCAGCCGAGACAGAGGATGTGCGCGAGGTAGAACAGTGCGGCGTATCGGACAGCTGGAGGAAGATCGGCGGGCAGCCCGAGCCGAAGGGCAATCGCCTTTGCGCTCAGGACTGTTCGATCGCTTCGTCGATGAGCATCACCGGAATGTCGCTCACGATCGGATAGATCCGATGGCATTTCACGCATTGCAGACCATCTTCAACCACCGGCTCTTCATCACGAAACTTGTCGCGGTAGCGGTCCTTGACGGTCGCCCGGGTGTGATCCGGAAGAGAAAGAAGCTTGACCTCTTCTTTACAGAGGGGACACGCCAGGATTTCGAGCAATGATGCGTCAACGGCCATGCGGGCGGTAGTGTAGCATTTTTTCTCTTCCGAATCGGTTCAGGGACTTTTACCCATGAGTCGGAATCAACGAGGGCGACAGAGGAGTCACTGCTGAGAGTTCTGCATCTCGCATCGTTTCACGAGTGGACTGGCGCCGCGGCGGTCGCATTCAGCGAGGTCTCCGCGCTGAGAAGTCGCGGGATCGATGCGCGATTCGCCTATGTCGGAGGCGGGCTGCTCGAAGACAAGATCCTCGGGAACGAATTCACCTACGGGATTATCGCGAAACAGCAGAATCCCTGGACGATCTACCGGAGCGGCTCCGCGCTGCGCCGGCTCGTGAAGAGGGAATCGATCGATCTGATTCACGCACACCTCTCCTTCGATCACTGGCTTGCACGCCTTGCCGCTCGAGGAACGAGGAAGGTCGTGCGGACGTTTCATGCGCGAAGATCGATTCGCGACGACATGCCGACTCGGGACCTGCTGAATTCGACCCACGGCATCGCCGTGGTCAACGACACCTTTGTTCACCAGAAGCTGATCCGGAACCGCAAAGTCTGGTTCACGCCTCCGCCGGTCGATCTCGAGGAGTTCACATCAGCCGGGCCCAGCGCGCGAACGATTCTCGGCGTGGCCGAGGGGACGCCCCTGTTCGGCGTCATTGGCAAGATTGCTCCCGAGCGCGGCTTCGAGCAGGCGTTCGAGGCGTTCTCGGGACTTCGCGCCACGGTTCCGTCCGCGCGCCTGCTGGTCGTCGGGGAAGGCACTCACCGCCCGGAGCTCGAACGGATCAGCCGCAGCCTCGGCATCGCTGATTCGGTGATCTGGGCCGGTTACCACGAGCAGGGACTCGCCGCCTACTATCGCGCGATGGACGCGATGTTTTTCACGGCCCCGGGATCGGATGAGGGCCACCGCGCGGTGCTTGAAGCGATGGCCTGCGGAACGCCCGTGGTCAGTTTTCCCATCGACGGGATGACGGCGGTGCTGGGGAGCCTGTCGCCGGTACTGATCAGCCCCCGGCCGGAGCCTCGAGCGCTGGGATCCACTGCAGCGGCGCTTTTCCTGGAAGGAAAATCAGCAGAACTCCGGACTGCCTGCGTGACCGAGGCCGTAAAGTTCGGGTTCACGGCGGCAGCCAGCAGACTCGAGCGACTCTATGACGAAGTTGCCGGTGGACCTCGAAACGAACCCGAGCGTGTGTCCGCCGAAGCGAACGCGCAAACAGGTTAGAATCACCGCCGCATGCGACTGAACGTCAACAGCGAGATCGGCAAACTGAAGAGCGTGCTCGTGCATCTTCCCGGACGTGAGATCGATGTGATGAGCCCGACCATGATGGAGGAACTGCTCTTCGACGACATTCTCTACGGCCAGCTGGCCCGCGAAGAGCACCGGCGGTTCCAGCAGATCATGCGGTTCATCGTCGAGAAAGTCTGCGACATCGAGGATCTGCTCGAGGAGACTTTCGAGAACGCCGAGATCAAGACCCTCGTGGTGGGTGACTTCTGCCGGCGCTCGAACATCTCCCCCAGCCTGAAGGAGTGGCTGGGCGAGCAGGAGCCGGCGAAACTGGCCGACATTCTCATCGGAGGGATCGTTCTCGACACCCCGCCGAACGGCGCTCTTCCGGACTTCGAGCTCTCGCCCGTGCCGAACCTCTTCTTCATGAGAGATCCTCAGGTCGTTATCGGTGACGGCGTCGCGATCTCACCGATGGCCACGACAGCGCGGCAGCGCGAATCGCTCCTGTCGCACTACGTCTTCCGATATCACCCGAGCTTCTCCGGTCAGGATATTTTCTGGGTGAATCACTACGAGCATGGCCTGCCGACACAGGCGGGACCCGGAAGAAAGCGGCCGACGTTCGAAGGGGGAGACATCCTGATCCCACGCCGTGATCTGCTCATCATTGGAGTGTCGGAGCGGACCAACAGAGCCGCGGTCGAATACGTCGCCGAATCTCTGAGGGCTTCGAAGGCAGGTGTGCGAACGATTCTCGTCGTCGAGATTCCGCGCCAGCGATCGTTCATGCATCTCGATACCGTATTCACGATCGTGAACCATCACGAGTGCCTGCTTTACCCTCCCGTGATTCTGCAGGGAGGTAGCGAGGAAGCGAAGGTCTACTCGATCGATCTTTCGAAGAAGGAGCTCACGTACACGGCACAGAAGTCACTGCTGCACGCGCTGAAGAAGAGAGGCATCGATCTGGAACCGCTGGCGTGCGGTGGCCAGAAGGCGATCGATCAGCAACGCGAGCAGTGGACCGACGGCGCGAATGCGTTCGTTCTCGCGCCGGGTACCATCGTGCTCTACGATCGGAACGTTCGTACGGCGGCCGAGCTCGACGCGCACGGATACCACATCGTGTACGAGGATGACCTGTTGCTCGGGCGCAGCGAGCTCGAGACCTGGACCGACAAAAAGTACGCGATCCAGATCCAGGGACATGAGCTTTCGCGCGCCCGCGGCGGACCTCGCTGCATGACCATGCCACTCGACCGCGAAGACGTCTGACCGAAGGATGAAGGATGAAGGATGAAGGATGAAGAACCGTTCCGGGGAGCGTTCGGAAACTGAACGCATCCGCTTCGTCGTCCATCGTTCGTCCCTGACCTCCCATGATTCCAGATCGTGATTACCGTATTGCCGTCGTCGCCTTCGGAGGAAACGCCCTTCTGAGTCCGGAGGATCGCGGCACGCAGGAAGAGCAGATTGCGCGTGCGCGGCAGGCGGCGCGCTGGCTCGCAGAGATCGTCAGCCGTGATTACCGCCTCGTCATCGTTCATGGCAACGGCCCGCAGGTGGGGAACATCCTGATCCAGGCGGAGGAAGCCTCGACGAAGATTCCCCCGCAGTCACTCGATCTCGCGGTCGCGCAGACGGAAGGCTCGATGGGGTTCCTCATTCAGCAGGCAATGCGGAACCGGCTCGAGTCTCTCGGGTTGTCCGCCGAAGTGGCGACGGTTCTCACGGAAGTCGAGGTCGATCCGGGCGATGTCGCTTTCAAGCGGCCTTCCAAGCCCATCGGTCCGTTCTTCACGCGCTACCGCGCCGAGGCGCTCTCGCGCGACTTCGGCTGGACTGTGCGTGAAGATGCCGGAAGGGGCTGGCGAAAAGTCGTCCCTTCGCCGCGGCCGGTGAAGATTCTGAACCTTGCCGCGATCGAACGGATGCTCGAGTCGATCAATGTCGTGATCGCCGCCGGTGGAGGAGGGATCCCTGTAGTGCGTGGTCGCGACGGGCAATGGCGTGGTGTCGAAGCGGTCATCGACAAAGACTACGCCTCGGCGATGCTCGCCTCGCATCTCCAGGCCGAGCTCTACATCATTCTCACCGCCGTTCCCACTGTGGCCATCGGATTCGGTACGCCGCGGCAGCAGGAACTGAACCGCGTCGATGTCGCCGAGATCTCCCGTCACCTCGCGGCAGGAGAGTTCCCTCCGGGATCGATGAGCCCGAAGATCGAAGCCGCGATCGACTTCGTAAAGCGAAGCGGCAAGGAAGTGCTAATCACCGACGTCGAGAGCCTGCGCGAGGGACTCGACGGAAAAGCGGGAACGAGAATCGTTCCCGATGAGGCGTGAGCTTCGCCGCGTCGCTCTATCCGGACGGGAACATCTTCTGTCTGCACGGCCCGGCCGGTAAACCGGGAGGAAGGCCGTAGCGAAACGAATCAGGGTCGATCTTCCGCAACTTTGTTTGCCGGTCATCCGCGCCTCCGCCCGCGTCCCGCCACTGCCGCGATTGGCGCGGCGACGAACACTGTGGACCACGTGCCGGCGATGATTCCGACGAGCACTGTGAACGCGAAGCCGCCGAGCGCGGTGCCACCGAAAAGGTATAGTGCCAGCACTGCGATGAGCGTTGTGCCCGATGTGATGAGCGTCCGGCCCAGCGTGTCGGTCACCGCGGCGTTGATGGAATCAGTAATTGCCCCGCGTCCCGTGGTCCGAAGCCGCTCGCGAACGCGATCGAAGATTACGATCGTGTCGTTGACCGAGTAGCCCGCGACAGCGAGCAGTCCGGCGACGACGTTGAGATCGAGGTCGACTCCCGTGAGGCTCAGCATTGCGACGGTGACGACGATGTCGTGCACTGTCGCAATCGCGGCGCCGGCCGCGAAGCTCGGACGGAAGCGCACCGCGACATACGCCGTGATGCCGGTCAGCGCGCCTGCCATCGCGTATGCCCCCTTCCGCTGAAGATCCTTGCCCATCGTAGGGCCGACCGTTGTCGCGCTGAGGACCCGCGAATCCGGAAGATTCGATGCGCCGAGAGCCGCCCTGACGCTCCTCACGCTCGCCAGATCGTCGCCGTCGCCGCCGTCTGCCGGCGGAGGCACGCGAATCTGGACCGCGCGATCCGACGCCCTGCCGTAGCGCTGCACCAGGGCCGTTCCTGGCAACGCGC
>JBGTDX010000128.1:0-2866 GCA_041748075.1 Thermoanaerobaculia bacterium | reverse complement strand
CGCCGCGTCGACGCGTGCCTGATAGAGGGGAAACAGCTCGCGCTCCTCGAATCGGATGTGACTTTCCAGAAGTTCGGCAAAGGCCTCGAGCCGTTCGGCGCTGACATCGAGTTCCGCGACCATGTCGCGCAATCGCCGATGCTCGTCAGCCAGCCGCGCCAGAGCCGTCTCCGAATCCGCCGCCGCGGCGCGCAGCGCCGGCACCACCAGCCCCTCCTCGGCCTCGAAGTGCGGCGTCAAGTCGTCGCGGTAGAAATCGCGCGTGCGGCGAAGCTGATCCGCCAGATCCTCACCGCGCCGCAGCGCCTGGCGAATCTCGAACACGCGCACCAGCCCGTGGTGGTGATCGTGCGACAACGGAATGAGACTCGGATCGCGACGCTGCGGCATGCGACCAGAGTAACGCCACCAGCACCGCCGCTCAAACGCGATCCCCGAAGAGCTCACGGACCAGGGTGGACCCGAGCCAACCAACGCCGGGAAACCAGCAGATTCAAATGCTTGTGCTCTGGGCAACCAATCTGTCCGGCTGCGCCGCTCATCTCATCCCCCTCATCCTCACCTTCTCCCATCCAGGAGAAGGAACTCTGGGAAACCCGGGCGCTTGCGGGACGTATGTATCGACTCGCCCGCCTATTACGAATGATGCGTCGTGATTGCGAACGCTCCGCGAGGATTGCAAGTTTGAATTCGGACACCTCGTGTCATACGTCCGCTTCTTTTCCTGACGAGCCTTGGCCACCTGGATTCGGTGACGTATCTCTTCCTCTCCCTGGCTGGGAGAGGATTGAGGTGAGGGGGATTGAATGCCGCCGAAGGCCCCCGCTTCCGCCCTCCGCCCCCAGAGCCGCAGTCAGTAATAGCTCCCTGAGAATATCGTGTTACTTGACATGATTATCTACTTGTAGATATGCTTACGCCATGACAAAAGACGAGCGCCTGGTCTCGGGCCCGCCGGCTCTCGAGGAGCTGAGGAATCGAATCGAATCGGTCGTTGGCGAACCGGTGACCTTCGGCAACGCCGCTGACCTTCCGCCGGAGATCGAGCGGAAGTTCCTTGAATCCGTGTTGGCGTTCGAGAGCGCCCAGGAAGAACCGTTGATCCGGCACCTCCGCAACAGAGGCTTCGACCCGCAGCCGCCTTCCGCCGTGCCGCCGGAGCAGATCACCGCCGCATTGTGGAAGCTGATCGAAGCGATGGCTGGACTCGGAATCTACCTGCACCACACCGACCACCTCGACGATGCGGACCTCTACGAATATCTGTGGAGTGAGCAGCTGCAGGAGCCGATCACCATCATCGACGACGATCCGGGAACGTGGCACATCGATCCGACGATCTCCGGCAGCGAGGAGAGCGTGCGCATCTGGCTGACGTACTACGCCGACGAAGCCGATCGGCTGAATTGGACCCGGGACTTCCCCGGAGAACCATTGCCCGAACGCCAGCCGCTGCCCTTCCATCGAGACCAGCTCCTGCCCCGACCGTGAAAGACAACGTGCCAGAGGCGCCAGACCAGGGCCATCAAATTGACCAGCTTTATGCGAGTTAATATATGGTCAGCATGGACCAAGAGATGAAAAAGGTGACGGTCAACATTCCCGCTCGAACGCTGGAGAACGCGATGAAGCAGACGGGACAGGGAATCACGCCCACGATCATTGAGGGCCTCGAAGAGATCGAGCGCCGCTCTCGCCGTTCAGCACTCCGCGCGCTTCGCGGCAAGATTGCGTTCGACTTGGATCTCGAGGAGACTCGGCGCTGATCTTGGTCGACACGTCGGCATGGATCGAGTTCTTTAGCGGCAGTGATCCCTACGCCGAGTACGTGGATGCGCTCCTCGAGTCCGATGAGGCTGCTCTCTGTGGTCCGGTACTTGCGGAAGTCAGGCGCGGCTTGATTGATGCACGAACCCGCGGCGAGGTTCTGCACCTCCTCTCGGGCTGTACGCTGCTGTCCCAGCCCGCCTCTCTTTGGGAAGATGCGGGAGACCTCGGCGCAATCGTCCGGCGACGCGGGAGCACGATCAAAACGATGGATCTACTGATCGCAACCTACGCACTCGCCCACTCGATTGAGCTGCTGACGACCGATCGGGACTTCGACCAGATCGAAGCAGCCGGCATCGCCCTTCGCGTTGTCCGTCCGTAGACTACGCTCCGAGGACGAGCAATTGCGGGCAATTGCGTGACCCCCACCCTCCCCGACGCCCCTCGATACACCGCCTGGTGACTGCACTCGGGACGAACGGGGGGGCGATGTGGCGAGCCCACCCAAGTCCACCGCTTCAACTCCGTTCGTCCCGAGTAGCCGCCTAACGGGCGGCGTATCGAGGGCCGCTGCGTGGAGAGCGCACGCTTCCCCCCCTCCCGTCTGCTTGACCGATCTCGGTGATGCAACGATAATCGTTGCATGGCGATTCCGGTCTCGATGAAGGCAGAGGCTTTAGCGCGCGAGTTCGGCGGGCAGGCGAAGCTGGCCGGGGTGCTGGGTGTAGATAGAAGCACGGTTTCACGTTGGCTGCGGGGGGGCACACCGGATGCCGTTCACGCCTCGCGAGTCGATGCCCTCGAGTACGTTCTCGCCGAGGCGGAGCGAATCTTCGGCAAAGCCGGGGCGAAGAAGTGGCTGCGCGGGCTCGACCCGCACCTCGGAGATCGACGGCCCGTCGACGTGCTGCGCAGCGGTGCGATCCACGAGGTCGTCCGGGCGCTCGCCGAGCACCGGTCCGGCGCCTTCGCCTGATGCGCCTCTGGCGCATCTTTCCCTGGGATCCCGAGGCGACGAACGCGGCGCGCGGGCATCCCCTGTGGGTTCCGCGCGCGCTGCAGGGTGCCGGCCGGCACGACAACCCCGAGCTGTACG
>JBGTDX010000127.1:0-101424 GCA_041748075.1 Thermoanaerobaculia bacterium | reverse complement strand
CTTGCGATGCTCGATCCTCTTCAGGAGATCCGTCGCTTCGCTCAGGATGACGTGTTTCTACATCCCTCCCGGTTCGGAGAGGTTCATTAGAAGCTTCAGATCGACAAGTCCTTGTGGCGAGAAAAGATCCAGGTGTGATCTTCGCCTCGCGCCGGAGGCGCGACAGAAGGTAGCCGGTGGCAAGCGCAGCGCAGCCACCGGTAGTGGTGCGCGAAAGTCCATCCGCCCTAGCGGGGCGGCAGAACAACGTTGGCTCTGGCACTCCTGCCGGAGTGCGAACATAAAATGGACCTGCCTGTCCGGTGGCTGCGCTTCGCTTGCCACCGGCTATCCTCTCAGCGCACCTCCGGTGCGCGTTCATCATCACTTCGATGGCGCCCCGCCATTCACTTGTCCGGGATGACAAACTTCCCTGCCACTCTCGCCTGTTCGCGATGCGAACGGACCTTCGCGATCGACAGGCTTTACAACCTATGTCCCGAATGCAGCGCTCCGCTCCTGGTGCGTTACGCGCTGGAACCGGACCGTGCTCTGCGTGACTCCATCCGCAGAGGCCCGCCGAACATGTGGCGATACAGCGCCGTCCTTCCGGCCGACGGCGGCGACGAGATCATCACGCTGGGCGAAGGACTGACCAGCACACTTCACGCGACGACGATTGGTGCATCACTCGGCCTATCCGCTCTCTACATCAAGAACGAGGCGACAAATCCGACCCGTTCATTCAAGTCCCGAGGCATGTCTGCAGCCGTAACGATGGCGAAGAAACTCGGCGCCGGATCGCTCGCGGCGCCAACCGCTGGAAATGCCGGTGCCGCGCTCTCCGCCTACGGCGCGCGTGCAGGTCTCCCCGTCTTCGTCGCAATGCCCGAGGACACACCCTTTTCGATCGTCGATGAGTGCCGGAGTTACGGTGCGGAGGTCGAGCTCGTACCGGGACTCATCACCGATGCTGCCGCGCGTGTTCAGCAGCGGGTTCGCGATACCGGCGGTTTTGATCTCTCAACCCTCAGAGAACCATACAGGGTCGAGGGCAAGAAGATCATGGGTTACGAGTTGCTCGAAGACCTCGGACGGCTTCCCGACGTGATCCTCTACCCGACGGGAGGAGGAACCGGCTTGATCGGGATGTGGAAGGCTTTCGACGAAATGGAGCGGCTCGGCTGGATCGGGAGCGAGAGACCACGCATGATTTCCGTGCAATCCGCCGGGTGTGCCCCGATCGTAAGAGCCTATGACGAGGGACGCGAGGACGCGCCCGAATGGATTAGCAGCCAGACGGCCGCGTGGGGTCTGCGGGTGCCGAGGGCCATCGGCGACCGGCTCATCCTTGGGGCACTGCGGGCTTCGGGAGGACTGGCGCTGGCGGTCGAGGAGGCATCGATCGAGCCTGCGGCTTCCCGGTTGAGGGAGGCTGAAGGAATCGACGCGGGGCCGGAGACCGGAGCGGCAATGGTCGCGTTGGATACGCTGGTGAAAGAGCAAAGGATCGGAAGCGAGGAGTTGGTCGTGGTGTTCAATACGGGCGCAAATAAATACTGATAAGGAGCTCCCTCACCCCTGACCCCTCTCCCGCCGGGAGAGGGGAACCGCCGCCCGTTCCCGCGGGGTGGGTGGTGCCCCTCTCCCGGCGGGAGAGGGGTCAGGGGTGAGGGATCCCCATCTACGATCCCACTCATGCATTACGAGCCTCAACGAGTTTCGAAAGATTCCGAATCAGGCTGAATGTGTCTGACGGACAACTTCAACCGAAGTCCCCATTGAAGAGTCGCCACTGGACGCCTGGAAAAGAGGAAATCATCATCCGAAGGTGGTACTACTACCAAACGTGTTATAATAGAGAATTCTCCCGAATCGATGTTACGATCTCGCGTACTAATAACTTCAGCGGCTCGCATACCACATGACAAATCCCGGAGGTCGGTCGTGAATCTTTCCCGTCGTCTGCTTCTCATCGTTGCAATCGCATTGCTCGCGAGCAGCCAGCTGTTTGCAGTCACATACCTTGTGCCCCCAGATGAGGAACTGGTCCGCGCCGCCGATTCCATCGTAATCGGCACAGCTGGCTCCTCCAGGGTTTTCGAGCGCGACGGCTCGATCTACACCTCCTACACCATCTCGCTCGAGCAGGTCCTCAAAGGCGGGATTTCACTCGCGAGTCCACTCGAGATCATCGAACGCGGGGGCACTCTCGGAGAGCGGGGGCATTACGCACCAGGAACTCCGACGTACACCTTCGGTGAGCGAGTCCTGGTCTTTCTCGACCGCACGGGAAGCGAATATCGGACCCTGAGCCTGGGGCTCGGGAAATTCAGTTTTCGTTCCGGTTTCAAGGGACGGGAAGTGCTCCTCCGCGGGAGCGCCGGGAACGAGATCTCCGGCTTCAGCGCTACCGGCGGCGAACATGTCGAGCCCGTGCGATCGGCCGATGGTTTTCTGAACTTCGTGCAGGACGTGGTCCGCGGCGAAGTTCCGAACCGTTTTTATGAGGAACCGGCCTCGGTCCACGCGGCCGCGATCGCAGCGAATGATCGCGTTGCTCCTCACGCCCCTCCTGCATCGGCCTATCTTCTCGCCGGAGTTCCATGGTCCGACCCGAGAATCAGTATGCGAACGAGCGGGACGCAATCGGGAGTTTCGGATGTGAATGGCCTCACGGACAACTCGATGGCCACGTGGAACTCCGATCCGAACTCCAATGTGAACTTCTCCCGCTCGAGCACGGGGTCGGGCGAGCCGGCTCAGAACGGACTAAACGAGATCCGGTTCGGATCCACGACGCTCCCGGCTCAATTCGTAGGCTTCACCGATCTCTACATCGCGGGCACGATCGTCGAAGCCGACGTGCGCATCGCTTCCGGTGTCAGTGGTTCGGGTATCACCACGAACATTCTCACCCACGAGCTGGGTCACGTTCTGGGTTTCCGGCATTCGGACAACAACGAAGGACAGCCTTCGGCTCCCGTCGCCGTGATGAAGATCAGTGAAACAGGTCGGCCGCTGCAGCTGGCGGCATGGGACGTTCTCGCCGTTTCGACCGTCTACGGCGCAAGACCGGTCTGTCCCACGAATTTCATTTCGTTTCACCCACAGAATCAGACGATCCCGGCCGGCGGAAGCGCGCAGCTGTCCGTGTCTGTCGTTCAGGAACGGATCGATCCGACTACGGGCCAGTGGTATCGCGGCAACAGTGGCGATACCTCGGATCCCATACCCGGCGCGACGAGCAGTACGTACACGACCTCGATACCCGGCACTTACTGGGTTCGCGTCATGAATGGCTGTGACAGCTCGCAGAACAGCAACGCGGCAACGGTGACCGCATCCGAGTGCAACGCGTTGAGCATCACCACCCAACCGCAGTCTCAGAGCATTCAGACCGGACAGACGGCGACCCTGAGCGTCGCCGCCACGGGAACCGACCCGAAGACGTATCAGTGGCGCCAGGGAACGCCCGGCGGCGCCTCGAGCCCCGCTCCCGGCACGAATAACGGCCCGCAGTACACCACCCCTGCGCTCACGACGACCACCAGCTACTTCGCTGTGGTGACGAACTGCGCAGGATCGGTCAACTCGAATGCCGCAACGATCACCGTCGCCGCGGCGTGCACCAATCCGGTGATTACGCAGCAGCCGGCGAGCGTCACCGTGAATGCCGGGCAGCCCGCGACGTTCACTGTGGCGGCCACGGGAACCGCACCGCTGACCTATCAGTGGTTCGTAGGACCGGTGGGCAATACGTCAACTCCCGTCGGTACGAACCTCAACTCCTACACGACCGGTCCACTCAATGCGAACGTCACAGTCTGGGTGCGCGTGACGAACACGTGCCCTGGCGGTGTGGCCGCCAACAGTGACAACGCAACCGCGACCGTCGCATTCATCTGCCCCACGGCGGCGCCGGAACCGTCAGCGCCCCCCACGGTTGCGTTCAATGTTCCGTATGTAGTCTCCTGGTCAGCGGAGCAGGGCGATACGCAGTACGAGATCCAGGAATCGACCTCACAGAATTTCAGCAGCGGTGTAAACACGCGCACGGTCATGACGCCATCGTCGTCATACAACCATGCGGTCGCTGCCCCGACGCCGTACTTCTACCGCGTGCGAGCGACCCGGTCGTGCAACGGTATTTTGAGCACGACTCCGTTCTCGACGACGGCGCGCGTGGTCGTGAATCCAGTCGCCATACCCCAGCCTCCCCCACCGGGCGGCCTCGAGCTGACGGTGCCGATCGACAGCACAGCCCCCGTGCAGATTCAGTTCGTTCTTCTGCCACCGCAGGGTGTTCCCACTGCCCAGTTCACGGCCAGGACAGAAGAGCCGTGGCTGAGCGTCTCTCCGACGAGCGGAACAGTGACGACGAGCGGGACGACTCTGACGATTACGGCGCAGGCAGGTATGCTGCCGCCGGGATCCTCGACCGCGCCGGTATTCATCCGCTTCGAGTTCGCGGACAAGGGACTCGGCCTGCACGGCTCGTCCACCGCGAGCGTTCCGGTAGGCGTGGGCAAGACTCCACCCGTGGCTTCGACTCCGAAAGGACCGAACGTTCCCAACAATGCGCTGATCTTCCCGGCAGTGGCTCAGGTGGAGGGTCTCGGTGCATCGTTCGTCTCCGACGTACGCCTCGCCAACACTTCGAGTCAGCCGATTACCTACCGGCTGCAGTTCACGCCGAGCGGCATCAACGGACTCACGAACGGACAGAGAACTTCGATCACCGTTGCTGCCGGCGGGAGCATTGCGCTCAACAACATCGTCAAGCAGTTCTTCGGTCAGGGCGCCTTGCCTGGTGAGGGCGCGAAGGGCGTGCTCGAAGTACGCCCCGAAAACTTCTCGGGCAAGCAGGAGGATCCGGATGCCCGCGCCGCCTTCGCCACGGTCGGCTCGAGCCGCACTTACGCGAGAACGGCACAGGGAACATTCGGTCAGTTCATTCCGGCGATCTCGTTCGACCGGTTCGTTGGCAGGACGACAAATCCTCAGCAGTCGAATCGCCTCAGCCTTCAGCAGATCGCCCAGTCGCCTGCTTACCGGACGAATCTCGGTCTGGTCGAGGCGGCCGGAGAGCCTGCAACCGTGAGAGTTCAGGTGTTCAACAATGCAGGTGTGCGTCTGGACGACAACTCGATTACTCTTCAGCCTGGCGAGCACCGTCAGATCGATCAGTATCTGGCCACCCGAGGTCTTACGCTCGCGGATGGCCGCATAGAAGTTGAAGTCACCTCGGAGACAGGGCGTGTCTCGGCATATGCGTCGGTTCTCGACAACGCCACTTCGGATCCGCTGCTGGTCGAACCGGCCCGAATCGGTGAAGTGCAGGCGAACAAATTCATCGTCCCGGGCATCGCGGACATCAAGACAGGTACGGCGAGCTGGAGAAGCGACCTGCGGATCTACAATCCGGCGGCCGCGCCTGTCAACGCAACACTCCGGTTCTTCCCCGCGGGTGCGCCCGGGAGTCCGCTCACCAGAAATGTGACGATCAATGCGAACCATGTCCTTGCCATGGACAACCTGCTGGAGGCGACCTTCCAGACGACGGGGACCGGGGCCATTCACGTCGAGACCCCGAATCAGAGCCAGCTCGTAGTCACCGCTCGAACCTACGATCAGAGGCCGGTGGGCACCTACGGACAGTTCATTCCGGCGTTCACCGCGGCGGACTCGGCAGGTATGGGCGACCGTGCTCTGCAGATTCTGCAGCTCGAGCAGTCGGACGGCTTCCGTACGAACCTGGGGATGGTCGAAATGAGCGGCCAGCCTGTCACCGTGGAAATCGCGGCCCTCATTCCGGGACGGGCAACAGCTCCGGTCCGGTTCGAAACGCTGGCCCCCAACGAGTTCCGCCAGCTCAACAGCGTTCTGGCCCTCATGGGCGTGCCCAGCGCGTTCAATGCCCGGGTGAGCATTCGGGTCGTTGGAGGTACCGGACGCCTCGCAGCGTACGGCTCGGTCGTAGACAATTTGACACAGGACCCGACGTACATTCCTTCGCAGTAGCGCTTCATTGAGCAGCAGGGCACCCAGCTGTGCCCTGCTGCTCCTGACTTTCCCCCACGCTGCAGCAGAATGATCGCTGCCGTTTTTTACTTCAGAGCACGCGAGCCCGGTATCCGTGCCCATTCCGTATAATGCGGGCGACTCAATCCCACCGGAGGTGCATTTTTGGCGCAATCCACTCAATACGACGTCATCATCATCGGCAGCGGACCCGGCGGTTATGTTGCCGGAATCCGGGCCGGCCAGCTCGGACTCAAGGTTGCCGTAGTCGAAAAGGATCCCTTCCTGGGAGGCACCTGTCTCCATCGGGGATGCATCCCGACCAAATCCCTGCTGGAGAATGCGGAGGTTTACCAGAAGATTCAGAAGTCGAAAGATTTCGGAATCACCGTCGGCGACATCACGCTCGACTTCAGCGCCGTGCAGAAGCGCAAGCAGGGAGTGGTCGACAAGAACGCAAAGGGAATCGAGTTTCTCTTCAAGAAGAACAAGGTCGAGACCATCACAGGTTTCGGCCGTCTTGCCGGCAAGGGCGTAGTCGAAGTCACCGCGGAGGGAGGCGAGACGAAAAAACTCAACGCAAAAAACATCATCCTCGCCACCGGTTCCGTTCCTCGCGACCTGCCTCACATCAAGTCGGACGGAAAGCAGATCATCAACTCCGACCATATTCTGAATCTCACCGAAGTTCCGAAGTCGATGCTGGTAATCGGAGCGGGCGCCGTCGGATGCGAATTCGCTTCGATCTTCTCGCGATTCGGAACCAGCTGTACGATCGTCGAGGTGCTCCCCTACCTGCTTCCGATCGAAGACGAGGAGATCTCGAAAGAATTCACCCGGCTCTTCAAGAAAAAGGGAATCGATGCCTACACCGACACGAAGGTCGACAGCTGCACGCCCGGCGAGAACGGTGTCTCCTCCGTACTCACGCTCAAGAACGGCAAGCAGCAGACCATCGAATCGGAACTGGTGCTCTCTGCGGTTGGACGTCGCGCGCTTCTCGACGACGTAGGTCTCGAGAAGACAAAGATCGTCGTCGAGAAAGGCTACATCCAGGTCGATCCGTACATGAGGACGGCGGAACCGAATGTGTACGCGATCGGCGATATCGTTCCGACTCCCCTGCTCGCCCATTGTGCTTCAGCAGAAGGCATCCTCGCCGTCGAGCAGATCGCCGGGCTCAATCCCCGGCCGATCAATTACGATCACGTTCCGAACGCCACGTACTCCGATCCTGAAGTCGCCTCGGTCGGTCTGACGGAAAAGAAGGCACGCGAGCGAGGCTATGAAGTGAAGGTCGGCAAGTTCGCGTTCACAGCCAACGCGAAGGCGAAGATCCTCGGGGAAGCCGGAGGCATGGTCAAGTTCGTCTCCGACAGCAAATACGACGAGCTTCTCGGAGTTCATATCGTCGGGCCGAAGGCGACCGAGCTCATCGCCGAAAGCGGTGTCGCTCTTGCGCTCGAAGCCACGAGCGAATCGATCGCGAAGGTCATCCACGCGCATCCGACACTCTCCGAGGCGGTGATGGAGGCAGCTGAAGACGTACTCGGCCACGCCATTCACCAGTAGCTTTCGCATCGCTCAGAACGACAGGCTGATGTTCCGGAACACCCGGCGAGAAAAGGAAAAAAGCAATCATGGCAATCGACGTCATCATGCCTCAGATGGGAGAGTCCATCGCGGAGGGAACCGTCATCCGCTGGATGAAAAAAGTTGGAGACGCTGTGGAGCGGGACGAGCCGCTGTTCGAGATCTCGACCGACAAGGTCGACGCGGAGATCCCCTCTCCGGCCGCCGGAACGCTTTCGGAAGTTCTGGTAGCCGAAGGCGAGACCGTTCCGGTGAATGCGGTGGTCGCGCGTCTCGCGGGAGCGGGGGAAGCGTCCGCGGCGCCACCGAAGCAGGAACAGGCACCCGAGGGTGATCCGAATGCGGCAGAGCAGAGCTCAGCGGACCTTTCCACTCGTAACGAAGTGGCCCAGGAAGCCACCGGCGGCGAGAGCGACGAGCATGCCGTTGCTGATCCGCCGCACCAGCAGGAGGCGCCTGCCGGTGACGAAGACGACGAAGAGGAAGACAAGGTGGCGACCCTCGAAGAGCGTAGACGCACCCGTTCGTCACCACTGGTGAGAAAGATCGCGAAGGAAAACGACGTCGACATCTCGAAGATCGCGGGGTCGGGTGTCTCGGGCCGCGTGACCAAGAAGGACATCCTGCAGTTCATCGAATCGCCACCTGACCGGGACAAGCGTCCCGCTGCCGCCGCGAGCTCCGCGCGTGCCCCGCGCTCGAGCCCCGCACAGCCCGTGAGCTTCGGTCCCGGCGAGAAAGTACACATCGAGCCAATGTCGATGATGCGGAAGAAAATCGCCGACCACATGATCGTCTCCCGGCGAACATCCGCCCACGTCAGCACCGTGTTCGAAGTGGACTTCACGGCGATTGCGCATCTGAGAAAGAAGCACAAGCAGGCATACGACGAGCGCGGCGCGAAGCTCACCTACCTCCCCTTCATCGTGCAGGCCGTCGTCGCGGCTCTGCGCGAGTTTCCGGTCCTCAACGCCTCCATCGACGGCGACAATGTCGTTTACAAGAAGGACATCAATGTCGGCATCGCCGTGGCTCTCGACTGGGGACTCATCGTACCCGTGCTCAAGAGGGCGGACGAGAAGAACATCCTTGGACTGACCAAGGCGATCCGCGACATCGGTGAACGCGCACGAACCAAGAAGCTCTCGCCGGATGAAGTGCAGGGAGGAACATTCACGATTACGAATCCAGGAGTCTACGGTGGACTGTTCGGACTTCCCATCATCAACCAGCCGCAGGTCGCGATTCTCGGCGTCGGAGGCGTGAAGAAGAGGCCCATCGTGATCGAGACTGACGAAGGGGACGCGATCGTGATCCGCTCGATGTCCTACCTCTCGTTGACGTTCGACCATCGGCTCGTCGACGGTGCGGTGGCCGATCAGTTCATGGCGCGCATCCGACAGATCATCGAAGACGCCGAGTACGCGTTGTAGGAGATCCGGTAATGCGGCTTACCCTCGCCCTGCGTGAGCGGGGGTGGCGAGCGGAATTCGAGAGGATGCCCCATCGCCGAGGGTGTCGCAAGCCGGAGAAGATTCACACGCTTCTCATCTATCCGAGTACGTCAATCTATTGACTATGCTCTCTATCACTGCACTCGTCTTTCTCGCCGGCATTGGCGTGGGGTTCCCCCTGCTTGCCTACCAGAGCAAGAAGAAACTCGATGCCGGTCTCAGACTGCCCAGAATGGCCTTCTATGCCGAGGCTATCATCCTGCAGATCGCTCTTCTTCTTCTTGGAATCTTCGTGGCTCGACGCGAAGACATTGTGCTGTTTCGCCCCGCATCCGACGGATACGGAACTGTCGTTATCTCCATCGCCGTCCTCGCTCTTGCACTCGCTCTGATGCTCGTGTTTGTCCGGTTCTCCGGACCGAAGACCCTGGAGCGCCTTGCCATGCTCGTCCCCGGGACGCAGCGTGAGCAATTCGTCTGGGTGGCCGTCTCTGCCGCGGCAGCCATGGGAGAGGAAGTCGTCTACCGGGGAGTCATGGTCACACTTCTCGAGCGCAGCCTCGGCTCCTGGTGGATAGCGGTGGCGATCTCCGCTTCGGCTTTCGGTCTCGCGCACATCGTGCAGGGGTGGAAGAACGTCGCATTCATCGTCGTTTTTGCCGTCGTGTTCCACCTTCTGGTCCGCTCCACGGGAAGCCTCGCACCCGCTGTGGTCGTCCACTTCCTCTATGACGTGATCACCGGCTTCATTCTCGGAAAGCGTCTGGCACCTAGGCCGGATGAACAGAGCTCGAATGAACCGGACATGTGAGCTGCGTGAGCTCCACCGCGTGACGTATGAGAACGGCATGCAGATGCAGCAGTCTCTCGTTGCATTGCGTCAGCAGAATGAGATCCCCGATCAATTGCTGCTCCTCGAACACCCACCGGTCATCACCCTGGGTCGTGGCGGCGACGCTGCAAACCTCCTCGCTCCGCAGGAAGCGCTCCGCGCCTCCGGCATCCGGTTTTACGAAACGACGCGCGGAGGCGACATTACGTACCACGGCCCGGGACAGATCGTCGGCTATCCACTGATCCACCTCGGAGAAGGCAGCCGCGACATTCGCAGGTACGTGACGAACATAGAAGAGGTGATCATTCGAACACTCGGGCACTTTGGCATCGAATCCATCCGCGAGGAGGGCATGCGCGGGGTATGGGCGGGCCGTGACAAGGTCGCCGCAATCGGCGTCCGCATCGCCCGGTGGGTAACCTCGCACGGCTTCGCACTCAATGTCCGCCCGAACCTGGATCACTTCCGTCTCATCACGCCCTGTGGGCTCCAGGGCACCGGAGTGACATCCATTGAACAGATTCTGGGGAGAGTGGTGACCACCGAGGAAGTCAGGCCGGTTCTGGTTCAGAAATTCAGTGAGGTGTTCGAGCGGCAGATGGTCCCGCCGTCCAGCCCGGATCTTCGCATCGTAAAGGTCGTGGTTCACGATGGTGAGGGAAGGGTGCTGCTGCTCCACCGGCCTCACGGCGATTTCTGGCAACCGATCACCGGACGCATCGAACCGGGTGAGTCTCCCGAGGACGCCGCGAGGCGGGAAGGCCGGGAGGAAACCGGTCTGCTGATCCGCGCCGTTCCGGAGGGCTTGCGGCAGTCGTTTACGATCGACCCGAAATTCCTAGGAAGAGACGATGTCCCGATTCTGTTCGTCGATGAGTTGACCTTCTCTGCGACCGTATCATCGAACTCCGTGGTCGAGCTCGATTCGGAAGAACATGATTCGTACGGCTGGTTTACCTTCGAGGAAGCCTGCGGAAAAATCAAATGGAGCGATGACCGGGATTCGCTGGAACACATGAAAGAGAGGCTGGCCTGACCTGCGGGCAGAACAGCCGGTCTGGAGAACGATGTCGGAGTCGGAGCCAACAATTCGAACGAACGCGCCCGTGAACAAGCGGGCAGGGTTGCGTCCCGACTGGCTGAAGGTCCGCATTCCGGGCGATCTCGACCGGCTGCCGGTGTCGAAGCTCATGAACGACCTGGCACTGAACACTGTCTGCCAGGAGGCTCGTTGCCCCAACATCTTCGAGTGCTGGAGCGCCGGCACCGCGACATTCATGATTCTCGGTGAGATCTGCACACGTCGCTGCACCTTCTGCGCTGTGGGTAAAGGGAGCCCGCTCACTCCGGAAGCCGATGAGCCTCAGCGCGTAGCGGAAGCGATCATCAGAATGAAGGTCCGCCACGCAGTCATCACGATGGTGAACCGCGACGACCTCCCGGACGGGGGCGCGAGCCACTTCGCGAAAACGATCGAAGCAGTCCACGCCGGCACCAGCGCGGAAGTCGAGGTGCTGATCTCGGACCTTCAGGGGAATCGCGAGGCCCTTCGGGCGGTGATGGACGCGCGTCCCCGGATACTCGCGCACAATGTCGAGACGGTTCCCCGTCTCTATGCACAGGTACGCCCTGTTGCGCGCTATCGTCAGTCGATCGATGTTCTGCGATGGGCGGACGAGGAACGCTTTCCCGGCATGCTCACCAAGTCGAGCATCATGCTGGGACTGGGCGAGACAGAAGAAGAAATCCTCGGCGTGGCTCGCGAGCTGCGGAATGCCGGAGTCGACATCTTCACGATGGGACAGTATCTCGCCCCGACCGAGCGTCATCACCCTGTTCGCCGTTACTACACACCAGCCGAGTTTTCGGAGCTCGGGAGGATGGCAAAGCAGCTCGGATTCCACCACGTCGAGTCCGCGCCCCTGGTCCGAAGCTCGTACATGGCTCATCGTGCCGTAGAATCTTCCGGTGAGGGCGCCTGATGCCGAAGGTGACCTTCGAAGATCAGGGGATCACTGCAGACTTTCCAGAGGGGAAACGACTTCTCGACGTCGCCGGAGAAATGAACGTGTGCGTCAGCCAGGTCTGCGGTGGAGACGGGGCTTGCGGGACCTGCAGGATCGAAGTCGTCGAAGGTTGGGATTGTCTGTCCCCGCAGACTCCTGATGAGATATATAAGGAACTCGAAGAGCCTTATCGGTTGAGCTGTCAGGCGAAGCTACTCGCAGACGTGGTCATCCGTGTGGCTAAAATCGAATAATCACGAGGAGCCTCATGAGCACAGCCGCAGTACAAACGACTCCCGAAGCCGCAAACCTACTCGCCGAACTGTTTCAGTACACCGTCGACGTGTACAAGACTTTCGCCAAGCACGCCGAGAATCTACCGAACCCGATCTCCGCGGAGACTTTTGCGAAGTTCGCGGAGAACGAGCGCGCACACCGTGATCTGCTCGAGATCCGTTATCTCGATCCCGCCACGCCGCGGATGCACATCAAGCTCGGCGGTGATCTCGACTTTCAGGACATTCTCGAAGGTGATCTCTCGTATCGCGAGACTGCCGAGATGCTGATCTCCCGCGAACGGACGATGGAAAGGAAGCTCGTCGAGGCCATGAGCTCCGGTCCCGAGAGCACCCGGAATCTCTTCCGTTACATCGCTGCAGGCAAGCGAGCAAATCTCGCCCTGCTCGAACGGGAGCTCGAGATGATCCGGATTTTTCCCGACTGGTGGAAGCGGGAGGATGCGCAGTCGATCATCATTCACGGGCTCCCCGAGTGAGCACGCAGGTGAAGGCCCCGTCGATCTCTCTCGAACCTGACGCGGCCCGGCATCTCGCAGCCGAACGGGACGGCCGCGTGTTGCGGATCGCTTTCACGACAGGCTGCGGAGGCAGCGGCTACCGCTTGAGCTTCGAAGCGACACCGCGCGAGGACGATGTCCTCGTGCGCGACGGCGAACTCGTCATCGCCCTCGACGACATGTCCGCAAAGAATCTCGACGGAGCGGTCATCCGGTACAACGAGGACGAGGATGGATACACCCTCGATCACCCCGATGCCGTCGCGGCCGTATGGTGCGGGTGACTACGGCTACCGCTCCCTGGCCTGCCGCTCCGCGAACTCCAGCGCGAAGTACGTGATGATCAGATCGGCTCCGGCCCGCTTGATCGACGTCAGGATCTCTTCGGCGACTCGCGGGCCGTCGATCCATCCCTTCTCGGCAGCCGCCTTCACCATCGAATACTCGCCGCTGACGTTGTAAGCCACAACCGGCACTTCGAACCGATCGCGCGCCTGGCGGATGATGTCGAGATACGACAGGGCCGGCTTGACCATGATCATGTCAGCGCCTTCCCGGATGTCGATCTCGATCTCCCGCATCGCTTCCCGCGCGTTCGCCGGATCCATCTGATACGTCTTTCGATCCCCGAACCGAGGGGCCGACTCCGCTGCCTCGCGGAACGGCCCATAGAAGCCCGACGCATACTTCGCCGCATAGGAGATGATCCCGACATCACCGAAGCCGTTGCCGTCCAGCTCGCCGCGAATCGCCCCAATCCGCCCATCCATCATGTCGGATGGGGCCACGAAGTCCGCACCTGCCTCGGCAAAAGAGACTGCCTGTTTTGCCAGCAGTTCCACGGTCTCGTCATTGGCGACGTCGCTCGTCCCGTTCTTTTCGACGATCACGCCGCAATGTCCGTGATCGGTGTACTCGCACAGGCAGACATCGGCGATGAGCGTCATTTCCGGAACCGATTCTCGAATCGCGCGAAGCGCCGACTGAACGGGGCCTTCGGGATCCCACGATGCCGAACCGATCGGATCCTTCCGCTCCGGAAGTCCGAAGAGAAGCACGGCCCGGATTCCTGCGTCCCGTGCCCTGAGGGCCTCGTCGACCGCGTCTGTCACACGGTTCTGAAAAATGGACGGCATCGAGGTGATCTCGTTGCGCTGGCGAGAGTCCGGAACGATGAACAGAGGCAGAATCAGGTCCGCCGCGTCGACGCTCGTCTCGCGAACCATCTCGCGCATTCCAGCGCTGCGGCGTAGTCGCCGAGGTCTCGAAATCCCGCTCTGCCGTGATCCCGACCGCGCAGGCTCAGCCGCCGTCGAGACCTTCCGCTCTGTCTTCGTCATCTTCGTCTCCAAACATGAATGACTCGTTGCATCCCTCGGAACAGAATCGTCCCCATGGACCTTTGTACGAACAATCGGCGCAGAACTCTTTGAGGCAGATACGGCAGATCTCGAGCTGCACGTTCTCGATGTCGTCGCCGCACTTGTAGCAGGCGCGCTCGGGGAACTCGTCCTGGAGGCTCTCGTCAATTTCGTCTTCGAAGAAGTTGTCCATTGGATCCCGGTCTGGATTATTAGAGCCTCGCTCCGCTGTTCAGTATATTCCCTCGCAGGCAGACTTGCGCCGGAGAGCCGTGGTCAGCGCCTCGTGGGACATTGCTTTCATCCCGGGGGGTCACTAGAATCGGGCGGCTTCATCAAAGGCGGTGTAGCTCAGATGGTTAGAGCGGGCGTCTCATAAGCGCTAGGTCACTGGTTCGACTCCAGTCACCGCCACCAACCCGCCGCCCCGCCGGTTCTGAGTTCTGGGTCCCACCACCCCGCCCGGTTCTGAGTTCTGGGTCCCACCACCCCGCCGGTTCTGAGTTCTGCCCACCCTCCCGGCCGCACGGTTCTGGGTTCTGGGTCCCACCGCCCACCCGTTCGTGGGTTTATCCTTCACTCTTCACCCTTCACTCTTCACCCTTCACTCTTCACCCTTCATCCTGTTCTCTTCATCTTTCATCTTTCATCTTTCATCCTTCTCCCCCATTCTGTTCCCATGGCGATCGAGGACGCACTCCGCCGTTTCCTTGATGAATTCGACATCGCGCCGTCGCGTATACTCGTTGCGGCCTCTGGAGGAGCAGACTCCACCGCCCTGCTTCTCGCATGGAACGAGCTTCGCGACGAGGGCTACACGATTCTCGCCGGGCACGTGAACCACGCCCTCCGAGGAGACGAGTCGGACGGGGACGAGGCCTTTGTGCGTGCGATCTGCAGTTCTCACGACATCGAGTTTCACGCGGTCCGGGCGGAGCTTTCCCCTGAGAACGTGCGCGGGCACGGCGTGGAGGCCGCGGCTCGGGCCGCCCGTTACGCCGCCCTCGAGGCAATCCGGTCCAGGACGGACGCAGATTTCATCGCCACGGCCCATACGCGCAAGGACCAGGCGGAAACGGTCCTCATGAGATTTCTCACCGGGAGCGGTACGACGCGGCTCCAGGGCATCTCACCTGCAAAATCGGGACGAATTCTCAGGCCTTTTCTCGATGTGGATCGGGAAGAAGTTCTGGAGCTTCTTTCCGAACGGAAAGTTGTGCCCCGGGAGGACCGGTCGAATGAAGACGAACGATTTCTCCGGAATCGTATCCGGCTCGACATCATGCCTCGCCTCCTGGAGATCAATCCCAACCTGATCTCGACGCTCTGTGAGACAGCGAGCCAGGCGAGATCCGAATCCGCGGCGCTGGAGGAGCTTGTGCGACGCTCCTCGAGCGGTTGGGTCCTCGAGAGCGCGGATCGCACGACGTTCGACCTCGGGCAGGCTCCGGACGACCCCTGGTTGCTCCAGGCGGTGCTGGCCCGGCAGATCCGCCGGCTGGAGCCCGGGATGCGGGACGTCTCCGCCCGCGATCTCAAGCGGCTCGTGGACGAGTTGCCTCGCCTGCGGCGCGTCTCCGTTTCGGGCTCCCTCGAGCTGGCCGGAGACGGGAAAGAGGTGACTCTCCGTCTCAGGCAGACCCCGGCCAGAGCATTCGAACTGGAGGTGGTTCCCGGAACGAGCGTCCTCATTCCGGAAATCGGCAAGCGCCTGACCCTCGAGAGGCGGCAGAGCGCTCCGGGGGAGCAGTCCGACGCATTTCAGCTGCCCTCTGCGGATACCTCGGCACCGTTCATCGTCCGAAGCCGCAGGCCGGGTGACCGTTTTCACCCTGCCGGAAGATCATCAGACCGGAGTCTGAGCGATTTTCTCATCAAGCGTAGAATCCCCAGGGAGGTTCGCGATAGCATTCCATTGCTCACATGGCGGGGAGAGATCGTCAGCGTGGGGGGAGTCGGCATCGCGGAACCGTTCCGGGTTCGTGACGCGAGCCAGGAGGTCTATGTGATCGTGCTCGAGGAAACAGTATGAGAGAGGCCGGGGTACGGACCCGATTCAGCGCGCAGCAGATCGCAAGTCGAGTTCAAGAGCTCGGCGCGCGGATCCGGGCGGATGCTGGAGATCAGGAGATCGTCCTGATCGGGATTCTCAAGGGATCATCCGTTTTTCTTGCCGACCTGCTCCGTGCCATCCCCGGTGAGGTTCGTTACCACTTCGTCGACGTCGTTCGGAAGGCCGAGAGCGACGACGAACCGATGGCCCTGAACTTTCTCACCCACTTCGAGATGGAAGGCAGGAACCTCTACCTGCTCAAGGACGTGGTGGCCACCGGTGTGATCGAGAACTACCTTCTCACCCAGTTCCGGACAAGGAATCCGGCCGTGCTCCGGCTGGTCGCTCTGCTGGACCGCCCGAACTCCCGACGGACCGCCGTGCGCGTCGACTATTCAGCCTTCGAAGTGGGTGAGGGCACCTTCGTCGGCTACGGCCTGGATCATCAGGGCAGGTTCGAGAACCTGCCTTATATCGGGGAGATGGACGAGGATTACACGGTGAGCCGAAGGAGGTAGGAACCGGTCAGAGTTCGGCGTCTCCGGTGGCAGCACTGCAGGCTGCGGCTCTGAAACGGGATGAAATTTACTTATTGCCGGCTACACGGTGATCAACTCACGTCGGGGGGCTAATGGCTACTCCCCATAGAATTAAACTCGCGACCGTACGGTTTGTACTTCGCGTGGTGGTGCAGGGTCCCGAACCTGACCTCCGCCGGTGACTCAATTGACCTGATCGGGAATCCTCGGAGGATAATTGAATTCCACAGTCAAGACTGCGCTCCTATGGGTAGTCATCATCGTCCTCGTATTCCTTCTCTGGAGCCTCTTCCAGCAGACCAAGGGCACGACGGAGGAGATGCTCTTCAGCGATTTTCTGAACCACGTGGACGCCGGCAGAGTTGAATCGGTGATCATTCGAGGCGAGGAGATCCGTGGCGACCTCCGGGGAGCCTCCCCCGCCGAATTCCGGACTCTGGCCCATTCGAGCTACGACGGGCTCGTCCCCTTCCTGCGCGAAAAGAACGTCAAATTCAAGATCGAGGAAAAGCGCGACAGCTCCTTCTTCACTGCTTTGATGACCTGGGCTCCCGTGCTCTTTCTGATCGGCCTCTGGATCTTCTTCATGAGACAGATGCAGGCGGGCGGGAACAAGGCCCTGTCGTTCGGTAAGTCGAAAGCCAAACTCCTTTCCGGGAACTCGAAGAAGGTCACCTTCAAGGATGTGGCCGGGGTCGACGAAGCGAAGGTCGAGCTGGCCGAGATCATCGAGTTTCTCAAAGAGCCCCAGAAGTTCACGAAGCTGGGCGGCAAAATCCCGAAGGGTGTGCTCCTCATGGGTCCTCCCGGAACAGGCAAGACACTGCTCGCCCGGGCGATCGCCGGCGAGGCCAACGCGCCGTTCTTTTCCATCAGTGGATCCGACTTCGTCGAGATGTTCGTCGGTGTCGGCGCTTCGCGCGTTCGAGATCTGTTCGAGCAGGGCAAGAAGAACGCTCCCTGCATCATCTTCATCGACGAGATTGACGCGGTCGGCCGTCACCGCGGCGCCGGCCTCGGTGGTGGACACGACGAGCGTGAGCAGACTCTCAACCAGCTACTCGTCGAAATGGACGGATTCGAATCGAACGACGGAGTCATTCTCGTCGCTGCGACGAACCGTCCGGACGTACTCGACCCGGCTCTGCTTCGTCCGGGGCGCTTCGACCGCCGCGTGGTCGTCGACCTTCCCGATCTGAAAGGCCGCGAAGGTATTCTGCGCGTTCACACCCGTACCATTCCGCTGGCCGATGACGTCGACGTGAGCGTGCTGGCTCGCGGTACGCCAGGCTTTTCGGGTGCGGACCTGGCGAATCTGGTCAATGAGTCGGCGCTCAATGCGGCCCGTTACGACAAGAAGAAAGTCCAGATGATCGACTTCGAATTCGCGAAGGACAAGGTCATCATGGGCGTCGAACGGAAGAGCATGGTCATGAGCAATCGCGAAAAGCGAAACACCGCATTTCACGAAGCCGGCCACACAATCGTCGCCGCGATTCTTCCGGCAGCCGATCCGCTGCACAAAGTCACGATCATCCCCCGAGGCCGCGCGCTGGGACTGACGCAGCAGCTGCCGACTGAGGACAAGTATTCCTACTCCAAGCGGTATCTCGAAGCAATGCTGGCGGTGCTTCTCGGCGGACGCATCGCAGAGGAGCTGTTTCTCACTGAAATTACCACTGGCGCAGGAAACGACATCGAGCGCGCCTCCGGTCTCGCCCGCAAGATGGTTTGCGAGTGGGGCATGTCCGATCTGGGTCCTCTATCCTTCGGAAAGAAGGAAGAAGCCATTTTTCTCGGCCGTGAGTTCGCACAGCATCAGGACTACTCCGAGTCGACCGCTAGGGAGATCGATCAGGAAGTGCGGAGAATCATCGATCGCGCCTACAAGACGGCGCATGACGTGATCAGTACCCACAAGTCCTCCCTCGACCGCGTCGCCAAGCGACTCCTCGAGAAGGAAACTCTCGAAGGCATCGAAGTGAACGAGATTCTTCGCGAGGAGACGGGCGTCGACTACCTGAAGTCCAAGGAAGTGCTCCCGCTCGAGGGTCCGGGAGAACCGATTACCATCGCACCGGGTAGCGGCGACAACGCAGACGTTCCGGTAGTGGGATAGATCTCTCTCATATCGATTTTGATGACGGGCGGACTTCGGTCCGCCCGTTCTGTTTATGGACTTGTCATCCCGTGCCGGAAATGACAGGACAGTCATTGTGGTGAGAAATGAACACGGGTGTCATCCTGAGAGGCTGTGAAGAAATCGAAGCATTGTGTCATCCCAAGCTACCTAACGGCGCTGGGCGCCGGTGAAGGGGTGATGAACCACCGTGTCATGCTGAGCGAGGCCACGTCATCCTGAGCGAAGCGAAGGATCTCTGCTTGCGATGCTCGATCCTCTTCAGGAGATCCTTCGCTTCGCTCAGGATGACACCGTGTTGCAGGCGGCCGGATCTTCACTCTTCACTCTTCACCCTTCACCCTTCACCCTTCACTCTTCACCCTTCACTCTTCACCCTTCACTCTTCACCCTTCACCCTTCACCCTTCACTCTTCCTCCACTCCCCGTAGAGTCGCTCTCGTCGCTGTACAATTCACATCCGTGGCAAAAAAGAGCGTGGTCTTCTCATGCAGCGAGTGCGGCAGCCAGACATCCAAGTGGATGGGGCGCTGTCCTGAGTGCAATGCCTGGAACTCGTACCACGAGGAGACTCCGGCAACGGATAGCGGCGGCCTTTCAGCGCTCGGGTCCGCCTCCAATCCCCTTCCCATCACAGCAGTCGGTGCCGACCTCACACCGCGGATCTCGACGAAACTTCCTGACCTCGATCGCGTGCTCGGAGGCGGCGTGGTCCCCGGAGCCGTCACGCTGGTGGGAGGGGAACCGGGAATCGGAAAATCGACGCTTCTCCTGCAGGCGGCAGAGCAGCTGGCTGTGTACGGCCCGGTGCTTTACGTCTCCGGAGAAGAGTCTCCCAGGCAGATCGCTCTGCGGGGCCGCCGCCTTGGAACACTGAACGAACGAATCATCCTCTACTCCGAAACCTCCATCGAAAAGATCATCGTGGAGATCGACAAGCTGGCTCCTGCAGCCGTGATCATCGATTCGATCCAGACGGTACAAACGGGCACCAACTCGTCCGCTCCGGGCTCGGTCGGTCAGGTTCGCGACTGCGCAGGCATTCTAATGACTGTAGCGAAACGGCTGTCGCTGCCGATTTTTCTCATAGGCCACATCACCAAGGAAGGGACGATCGCGGGACCGAAGT
Source organism: Thermoanaerobaculia bacterium (assembly GCA_041748075.1). GTDB lineage: Bacteria > Acidobacteriota > Thermoanaerobaculia > Gp7-AA8 > Gp7-AA8 > JBGSYJ01. The sequence continues at coordinate 81,515 of JBGTDX010000127.1, read as the reverse complement.
CGCTCGAGCACATCGTCGACACCGTGCTCTATTTCGAAGGAGAAAAGTTTCACAACTACCGCCTGGTGCGCGCCTTCAAGAACCGCTTCGGCCCGGTCAACGAGGTCGCCATCTATCAGATGCACGACAACGGGCTGGAAGAAGTCCCGAATCCATCCGCGGTGCTCATTTCACAGCGGAGCGGAGCTGCGGGCTCCGCGATCGTAGCGACCCTGGAGGGGACCCGCCCGCTCCTGATCGAGGTGCAGGGTCTCGTTTCTCCGACACACTTTCCGAGCCCCAGGAGGATGGCGATGGGACTCGATGCAAACCGCGTGTCGTTGCTTCTCGCGGTCCTCGAACGGAGAACCGGCTCGAACTTTCTCGCCCATGACATTTACGTCAATGTGGCCGGGGGCCTGGAGATTGACGAACCGGCTACGGATCTCGGTGTCGTCGCCGCGCTGCTCTCCAGCCAGAAGAACGTCCCGGTCAAAAGCGATCTGGCAGTTTTCGGGGAGGTGGGATTGCTGGGTGAAGTGCGCAGCGTCTCCCAGCCCGATCTCCGCGCACGCGAAGCGGCAGCGCTGGGCTTCCGGCGGCTGATCGTGCCCGCTGCAAACGCGTCCGAGATCAGGACGGACATCGAGGTCCTCCCGGTGCGCCGCCTGGAAGAGTTCGTCAGCCTGATCTTCTGATCAGAGATATGCTTCAGGTCTGAGCTTCTCGAAAGTCTGTTTCCGGAGATGACCCGTCATGCCTCATGACCTCGCCGACTCGCATGATTCATCGTCGCTGCCTCCGCTTCCCCTCGCGGAGTGGGAGCCCGAAAAAATCACGCTCCACATGTATGCACAGATCGTTGGAAAGATCCGGCTGGGCATCATGCCGCACCGGAATCACTGGTGGCATGTGCCGCTCTACGTCACGTCCCTGGGCTGGACCACGGGCCCAATGCCATGGAAAGACCTTCGCTTCGAGATCGCGTTCGACTTCGTCAATCATGAGCTGATCGTCACGACGACTGATGGAGATCGCAGGACAATCGCCCTCGAGGGACAGTCGGTCGCGGAGTTTCATGAGGATCTCTTCGGGACTCTCGCCGGACTCGGTATCCATCCGCGCATCCTTGCGGTTCCATACGATCAACCATTCAAGACGCCGTTTGCGGAGGATCACGAGCACCGAGGATACAACCGCGAGTTCACCCACCGGCTTGCACGCATCCACGCATGGAGCAGTGTCATCTTCTGGAAATTCAGCGGACGATTCGTCGGGAAGACGAGTCCGATACATCTTTTCTGGCACAGCTTCGATCTCGCGGTCACACGCTTCAGCGGCAGGCCCGCGCCACCGATGGAGTCGGCCAACAACGTCGCGAGAGAAGCCTATTCTCACGAGGTCGTGAGTTTCGGTTTCTGGGCTGGAGACGCGAACGTCAGGGAGCCCGCCTACTACGCATACGCGGCTCCGGAACCGAAAGGGCTTCGTGAGCAGCCACTCGAGCCGGCCGGTGCACACTGGGTCGAACAGAACGGAGGGTCTCTGGCTGTCCTTCCGTATGCGCTGATTCAGCGCTCCAATACGGCCGAGCAAGACCTGCTCGCCTTTCTCGAAAGCTCGTATATTGCGGGCGCGAAACTGGCGGGATGGGACGTGGCAGCACTTTCAGGAGCAAACCGATGACTGTTCCCAGCGAAATCAGGCCCGAGGCAACTGAATACCTCCCGTATTACCACCGGTACGTCTCTCTGGTTCCTGATGGCGACGTTCTGGTCAGCCTCGAGCGCCAGCTCGATTCTCTCCTGACTCTTTTGAGCGGAGTCCCTGACGCCAGGGCCGGATACCGCTATGAGGCCGGCAAGTGGAGCATTCGCGAGCTCGTCGGTCATGTAATCGACTCCGAAAGAGTGTTTGCCTACCGCGCTCTCCGCTTCGGGCGGAACGACCCGGCAGAGCTCGAGGGATTTGAGCAGGACGACTTCGTCCGAAACGCAGCGTTCGATTCAGTTCCAATCGAAAGCCTGATGGACGAACTGGCGAACGTGCGGAAGTCTACGATCCTGCTGTGCCGCCACTTGCCAGCGGACGCATGGAGCAGGAAGGGGATCGCCAGCGGCGGGCAGGTTTCAGTCAGGGCTCTGGCGTGGATGATCGCGGGGCACGGGATGTACCACGAAGAGATCCTGCGTTCGAGGTACAGCCTCACCTGAGGGATCACGGAAGGTGGGCTCGGGTTGCATTTCCTCACCCCGTTCCCTACACTGACGCCGGTCTATGATAGCCGTATCCGCCGATGAAAGAGCCGTACCAGATATCTGTATGTTGCCAGGACACTTCCGCCCATCGCACTTCCCGAGACTTCTGGCCGGCCTGATTTGCGTGGCAGCCGGTACGGGCTGCGTTTCCCATATCAACCAGGCAACCGTCATCGTGGAGCCACACAGCTACCTGGCGTCCGTTCCATCCCGCCCGGCGTTACAAGCACCCGAAGCTCTCGCCGACGAGGAATTCAGCGAATTGATGGCGATCATGCGCCACGACCTGACCCGCTCGAAGGACCGTGAGATTCAGCGCGCGGGACTTGCTCCGTCAAACTCAACTTCTGCGTACACCCTGGAGATCGCAGCGCTTCCCAGGACGTACTCGTCCCTTCCGATGCCCGTGGCCGGACTTACGGGCCGGGACATCCACGACAATTTCGGCTATCCCCGCGAGGGCGGAAGGCGCCATCATCGGGGCATCGACATTTTCGCGCCCAGGGGCACTCCAGTCGTCGCGGTCGTCGACGGATACCTCAGCTACATCGGGGATCAGAAGAAGGGCGGCCGAAGCGTATGGCTCGTGAATGAAGAGGGCTACTCCTTCTATTACGCCCATCTGGACCGCTGGGCCCCAGGCATCTATGAGGGCATGCAGGTCCGCCAGGGAGATCTGATCGGATTCGTCGGCACGACGGGCAACGCGGCGGGAACGCCTCCCCACCTTCATTTCCAGGTGAGCCATCGGGACGAGACGGTCAATCCGTTCCCGCTGCTTCGAGCCTACTCGGGAACCAGCCTTCGCCCCAATCCCGTCCTCGAAGGCGGGTTCGGCGGAGGCATGAACAAGTAGCGTGTCGACCGGAGTCCGGTCTTTAATGGCCGGGTTCGGCCGCCTGAGGTGCGAAGCTCCTCACGGGTCGAGTCTTCGTACTCTCCCCTTCCCGCGCATTCGGTCGATGTCGGTTCCCTCCTGTGAATCAAACCATCTCAGTCCGAGCTCCCGGATGGGTGCGAGGACGAATTCGCGTTCCACGTAGCGGGGATGCGGAAGGACCAGGGCTGGGGAACGAACGCGTCTGCCGCCGACGAAGATGAGATCGATGTCGATCGGCCTGGGCGCATTCCGCCGGGTCCGCACGCGGCCCAGCGAACTCTCGATGGCAATCGTCTGCAGAATGAGATCCTCGGCGGATAACGAAGTCACGCCGGCCGCCACGAGGTTGAAAAACGAAGGGGAACCGGGCGGGCAGCCGAGAGGATCCGACACCCATACCGAACTGATCCGCACCAGTCTGACCACGGATCCCAGCCTGTGCAGAGCGACGCGCAGATGGTAAGCGCGGTCCCCCTCGTTACTGCCGAGCGAGAGAAGCACGGAGCTGGACATTCAGCGTCCGGATTCCGGGGGATGCTGCTCGTCGTGTTCGATGCTCAGTTCATTGGTCAACTCATTGACGTCTGTTGTGGGACAGAAGGGAAAGTGCTCCGCCAGGAGTTTCCCGACCTGCTCGATCGCGTCTACGATGCCCTCGGTGAACTCTCCCGCGCGGAAACGGTTCCTCAGTTCACCCGCAATCGCTTCCCAGTATCCTTCGCTCACCTTGTCGTTCACACCCTTGTCGCCAAGGATCGCGAACTTCTGATCACGCGAAAGAATGAAGAGCAGCACGCCGTTGCGCAATTCCGTCTTCGTCATGCCGAGCCGTTCGAAGGTCTTCTCCGCAACGTGACGGACTTCACGGCCATGAGCGCCCGGCTGAATGTGGACCCTGATCTCGCCGGAGCACTTCTGCTCGGCCTCTTCGATCGCCCGGATTACCCGCCCATGATCGAGACTCTCCAGCAACTGTCTATGCTTCATCACCAACCTCCGCTGGCACCGCCACCGCCGAATCCTCCGCCTCCGCCTGAAAATCCACCGAACCCTCCGCCGCCGAAGCCACCGCGGCTCCCGCCGAAGCCTCCACGCCCTCCGCGGAAGGTCGTTCCGCCTGAGTACATGGGAAGCGCCAAGCATCCGCCGCATCCCCCTTTGGAGAGCAGGAGCGGCAGAACAAAGAGGAGGAACATGAGAAGGATCATGAACGGCGGAGCGAGGCTCAGCAACCCGCCGGATCCGGTCCGTCGCCCTCCGACGGGCACGGGAGGCTCGCTGCCTTCGATCCGTGCGATGATCGCCTCTACCGCGGCGCTCAGTCCGGAAGAATAATCGCCGCGCTGAAAGTGGGGAGCGATGTAGTCCCGGATGACTCGCGAGGAATAGGCATCCGTCATCGTGCCTTCGAGACCGTAGCCGACCTCGATCCGTACCCTCTGTTCCTTCATGAACAGAAGGATGATCAGGCCGTTGTCGTATTTCTTCTGGCCGGCCTTCCACTTCTCCGCCGCGCGGATCGAAAAGTCCTCGAGCGATTCATCCTCGAGCGACGGAAAGATGTAGATGATGAATTGTGCTCCCGATCGCTCTTCGAACGTCCGAAGCCTGTCATTCAGTGCAGCGAGCTCGTCGGAGCTGAGAATACCCGCCGCGTCGGTCACCCATTGCGTAGGCGCCGGTGGCACCTCCAGCGCCGCCAGTGGCGTCGATAGAAGAGCCGCGAGAAGAACGAGCAGAGAGTAGATTGTTCGCTGATGCGGCGGAATGAACCACGGTGTCATTCTCGGGACAGCGAACACTAGCAGCCGCTTTGCCTGGCAAAGGATGTCGGTGCTCGAAGTATTCACCCAGTCGAGATTGCGCAGCCGCCGCTTCGTCACGGAGTACTGAAATCGAATTCGACCGGAGGCGGCTGCTCAGCCCCCGCCGTCGCCTGGAAGTACACCTTCTGGTTGAAGCCCATCATGCCGGCAATGAGACTCGCCGGGAATCGGCGAACCGCCTGGTTGAACGCCTGGGCAGTCTCGTTGTATCGCCCTCGCTCGACGGCAATGCGATTTTCCGTACCTTCGAGCTGCGACTGAAGCTCGAGAAAGTTCTGGTTCGCCTTCAGCTCGGGATAGCGCTCGACGACGACCAGAAGTCTCGACAGCGCGCTCGTCAGACCCTGCTGAGCCGCCTCGAACTGCTGGAACGCCTGCGGGTTTGCGGTGGGAGAACCGGCGCCTCCGGGAGGCCCTGCCGGCATCGAAACCTGCCCGACCCGGGCCCGCGCCTCGATGACTGCCTGCAGAGTGCCTCGTTCGAAATCCGCGGCGCCCTGGACCGTCCGGATCAGATTGGGGATCAGATCGAACCGTCGCTGGTACTGATTCTCGACCTGCGACCACTGCCGATTGACGGCTTCGTCGAGACCGACGAGCCGGTTGTAGACACCGACTCCATAGAGTGCAAACAGGACGAGTCCGACAACCAGCACTCCCAGGCATCCGAGAAGCCCGGCCTTTGCAAATCCGGCATTCGAACTGCGAACTGCTCTCTTCATTTATCGCTCCCAGTTCTCGACGCTCGCGCAGCGGACATGATACGCGTGTTCAGAAATCGATCAGAGCTCTTCTTCTTCGTCGTCGTCAGTATCTTCTTCAGGTTCGATCGGAATGATCTCGTCCTCATCATCGTCACCTGAAGGCGTGCTCCGTTCAGGTTCGTCGATCTCCGGTTCATCTACCGGTTCCTCTACGATGCGCTTGCTCCTTCCCGTGACGTAGAGAGGAGTCTCTTCTGCGTCGCGCTGATCGGCGCCACACTTCGGACAGAGAGGCTCGGGTTTTCCGAGATCGTAAAACTTCGTGTGACAGCTATAGCAGGTGTACTTGCGTCCGAGATTGGCCATATCCAGCTGGTTCTCCTACTCTTGCAAAAGCGGCGGAAACTTAGCACTCGCATGCACCCGTGTCAACGAAGACGAAGGCGCCGTGAGGATGCCAGAGAAGGAGAAGTGGGCCGGGAGTATTCCGCAGATATCGTCAGGAGCAGCCCGGCACTCACTGAACCGGACACACCCCCCGAACGGGAGGCACGATCCGGTGGCCCACGGGCGGAAAACTTACCGGCTGCTTCGGCTCAATTCGGAGCCGGAACATTCTCCGCAGCCTGACGACGACTCCTTGCTCCGGGGGCCGCTTCCACGAGCACGCCATTGCGGTGATCGCGCGCCGCGGTAGCAAGCTTCGCCGCCTCCGGAAGCAACTCGATGGCTCGGGCAACCTGGTTGTCACCCTGCAGTCTGATCGGATACGAAGCGTCGTATCCAAACCGCGCCGCTACGATCTCAGCTCGAAGGGACCGCTCGACGAATTCACGATCTACCGGATTCTCCAGTGCCTTCCGGATCTCGCCTGCCGTCGCAATACCCTTCTCGGCCGACAGTGCGACGAAGTCGTCCATCATCTTCGCGGAGACTGCCACGTCGCGCCCCACCCGCGGATTCTTCGAAGCGTACAGAACCGCGTAATCGAAGATGGCGCTCCGCACCTCGAGCAACTGCACCACGCGCGAGAGCTCGACGGGCTTGACGATATGGTCCGGGGTGATGCCCCCGCCGCCGTATACGATACGGCCGGTCTCGGTTCTGAAGATTTCCCGGTCCTTCAGTGGGACCTCGCCAGCTTCCGAGCTGCCATCGCTCACGTAGTAATCATAGAAGGAGCTGTAGTCCCGTTGAATGTTGCGACCCGCGGGGGTGTAGTACTTCGATGTCGTGAGCGCGAGGCCGGCACCGTAGGGAAGCGTATAGACACTCTGCACAAGTCCCTTGCCCCAGCTCGTTTCCCCAACGACCAGCCCGCGGTCGTGGTCCTGAATCGCTCCAGCCACGATTTCCGATGCGGATGCACTTCCACGGTTGATCAGAACGATCACGGGAACTTCGATCGGCGCATGCTTTCCTGGTGCCGTGAACTCCTGGAACGAGTCCGGCGTCCTGCCTTTCGTGTAGACGATCATGTCGCCCTTTTCGACGAAGTGATCGCTGACGCCTACCGCCGCATCCAGCAGTCCGCCGGGATTCATGCGGAGATCGAGGATCAGACGCGACATTCCCTCGCCGCGAAGCCGATCGAGCGCTTCTTCGAGCTCACGGACGGTCGTGTACGTGAAGTCTTTGATGCGGATGTAGCCGATACCCGGCTGAACCATCAGGACATTGGAGATTGAATTCGTGGGGATCGCTTCGCGAACGATGGTCAGGGGAATCGGCTCGCTCATCCCGACCCGGATGATCTTGATGCTCACGGGCGTTCCGCGGGCACCTTTGAGCCTCTTGACGACCTCGTCCAGCGACAGTTCGTCGGTCTTGACCCCTTCGACCTCGGAAATCACGTCGCCGGCGCGGATACCGAGCCGGGAGGCAGGGGTTCCCTCCAGCGGAGTGATGACGGTCACCTGATCATTTCTCTTGGTCACCAGAATTCCGAGACCGTAGAACGTTCCCTTCTGGCGATCCTGCATTTCGGCATAGTCTGTAGGCTGAAGGAAGGAGGAATGAGGATCGAGGGCACGAAGCATTCCGTCCACAGATGAGTAGACCAGCTTCTCGGTTCCCATGTCCTCGGCGGCCCAAAAGGACGCGGCGCTGAGCAACTCGGTGTACTCTTTCAGGCGATCCTGAAAGTCGTTTTGCACCGGCGCGCCGAAGAGCCGCTCGCCATAGAGCCCGCCGAGCAGACTCGCGCCGAGGAGCGCGGTCACCAGCGTCATCGAGTAGGTCCATTTCCGCTTCTTTTCGATGTGTGCCATAAGTAAGCTTTCTAACTGATTATACGCGTGGAGTATTCGATCGTTCTGGCCTGTTTACACGGAGGTTACAAATTAATGCCGGTCCGCGGGGCTAAGGAAAGGCGGCCATGCTAGGTTCACTCGGGTTCCCCGAGCTCATCATGATTTTTGTCGTCGCTTTGATCGTCTTCGGGCCGAAACGCCTCCCGGACATCGGGCGGTCGATCGGCAAGGCCATGGGCGAGTTCAAACGAGCGACCAATGATCTGAAGAGCACGCTGGAAGAAGAAGTCCGCCTCGAGGATCGGAAGAGCGTCCCGCCCCCGCCCGAAGCCACCCCTCCTCCGTCGACCGTGAATCGCGACTGACCCGATGGATTCCGCCGAAGCCCTGGGACGCTCTGAAGCCGAAGGGGACGAGAATGAGCTCCCGAGGATGTCCTTCCTCGAGCATCTCGAAGATCTCCGCAAGCGCATCCTGTATTCGCTGCTGGCCATGGTCCTGGCATTCAGTGTCTGCTGGAACTTTGCCAGACAGATCTTCATGTGGGTTCAGGCACCGATCATTCAGTATCTGCCCGAAGGTGAGCAGCTCGCTTACACACGGGTGACCTCACCCTTCTTCCTCTACATGAAGGTCGCGTTTTTCGCGGGACTCTTCCTCGCTTCGCCCTTCATTCTCTGGCAGCTCTGGCTCTTCATCTCCCCAGGTCTGTACAAGCGTGAAAAGCGATTTGCCCTCCCGTTCATCATCTTCTCCACGCTCTCGTTCGTAGCCGGGGGCTACTTCGGATACCGGACTCTGCTGCCGATGGCCGCCCGGTTCTTCGTGAACATGGGCGAAGGATTTCAGCCGGTGATCACCGTCGACGATTACTTCTCGTTCGCGAGCAAGCTCATTCTCGGCATGGGACTCGTCTTCGAGACACCGATCCTGATCCTCTTTCTCTCGCTGATCGGGATCGTCACGCCGGCGTTCCTGATCCAGAAGTTCAAGTACGCCGTCGTCCTGAGTTTCATCTTCGCGGCGATCATCACGCCAACTCCCGACATCGTCACCCAGTCGGCCCTGGCTGTTCCGATGATCCTGCTCTACCTTCTCGGAATCGGAATCGCGTATATCTTCGGAAGGAAACGGGAAGAGTAGTCAGGTGGTATTGCCCCGTGGCATCCTGAGCAAGGGAATGCCAGGAAGGCCATCGTGGCGAGCAAAGAACCACGGTGTCATAAGGGATGACCCCTTACCGCTCTACTTCGAATTCCGCGGTTGGTTGCGGCAGCGGATCGTTGAAGATCAGTACCGTTGAGGAGATCGGAAAGAGCACGGTATGGTTTCGCTCTTTGACCTCGAGCGCGACCTCGAAGAAGCCGAGATCATTGATCGCGATCAACGTGCCCGGTTTGCCTTTGACCTCCAGGATCGAGCTGAATACAGAGACTTTTGATGGGATTTCCATGGCGGCAACAATAGGTGGTGGCGCGCACGGAGTCAAGAATCGCGAAGAACGAGAAAAGGCGGCCTGCCGGCCGCCTTTCGAAACCAGTGCTTCCCGAGTCGCCCGTCAGTTCGAAGCCGAAGGAGGAGCGGCGGGCGGAGCGGCCGGAGAGCCGAAGTACGCCTCGTCGAACGTCGCCTTCGAGGCGACCTTCATTCCCTCGAGAACCTCCTGAAGCTTCTTCTCCCGAAGCTCCTTTTCGATGCTCTCGCGGACTTCTGCCAAGGGTGCTGCACCTCGCTCCTGGACCTCGATGAGGTGGTAGCCGAACTGAGTTCTCACGACCGGACCGACCTCTCCCACCTTACCCTCGAAGACCGCTTTGTCGAACTCCGCCACCATCTGACCACGGCCGAACGAGCCGAGCTCGCCCCCGCGGGCTCCGGAGCCTACGTCGTCCGATTCCGCCTTCGCCACTTCAGCGAAGTCAGTCCCGGCCACGATTTTCGCGCGAAGCGCTTCGGCTTTGGCTCTGGCTTGCTCGTCAGTCAAGTCAGGCTTTCCAGCCTGCAGAGCCGGGCTCCCCTGGAAAGCGATGAGGATATGGCGGGCTTTCGCCTGTTCGAGTTCGCTCTTCTTCGCGTCGTAAGCGGCCTGAACCTCCGCGTCGCTGATCGTGATACCCGCTTCGAGTTTTCCGAGCTGCGCATTCGCCAGAGCGTTCGCGCGCATCAGCCGCAACTGCGCCTGCACTTCGGCGTCTTTGTCCAGGCCATTCTTCTCCGCTTCGGCAGCGAGCATCTTCATCCGGAGGTAGTCCTCCGCGAATGCCCGCTTTCCAGCGCCCGAGACGTATGCCTGGTACTCGGCCGGCAGGGTATCGATTGCAGCCTCGAACTCCGACTTCCGGATTTCACTCGTTCCGTATTTGATGATGACGGGATCGCCTTCCGATGCCGCCGGGGTTGAGGTTGCCTGTGCCGAGGCTCCGAGGGCCGCCACTGCGCAAATGAGCGCTACCGCAAAATGTTTTCTCACGAGTTCTCCTGATGAAGCTCTGAATAGACCGCTTTGACAACGGAGCAGCCGGGCGATTTGATTCCCCGTCCCGTATCAGGAGTCCATCATCCGAGGGCCTGAATGGCGCGGTCGATGCGTTCGACGCCCTCCCGGAGCTGCTCTATGGATGTGGCGTAACTGATTCGGACGTAGTCGTCGTCACCGAACGCCGATCCGGGCACGACCGCGACTCTGGCCTCGTCGAGCAGATATCTGGCTATGTCGAGCGAGCTGGTGATTCCGTCGCGGCCGAAAAGGCCCCGTACGCAGGGAAAGATGTAGAAAGCGCCATCCGGAAACTCGCATTCGATTCCGGGAATGCTGCCAAGGGCGGGAACCAGCCATCTGCGCCGCTCGAGGTACGCTTCGAGCATTCTGCGGACCTCCCGGCCATCAGACTGAAGAGCTTCGATCGCCGCGTACTGGGAGATGGAGCAGGGGTTCGACGTCGAGTGGCTCTGGATCTTGGCCGCCGCTCCGATGATTTCCGGATGGGCTATGGCATAGCCGAGCCTCCATCCGGTCATCGCGAACGTCTTCGAGACCGAGTTCACCACGATCACTGTCTCGGGATAGTCTGCAAACCATCGGGCAGCGGAGACGTGCGTCTGACCGTCGTAAACGAAAAATTCGTACGTCTCATCGAAAATCAGAAAGAGCTCCCGCGAATGACAAAGCTCGATGATCTTCGCGAGCTCCGATTCAGCAATCACGGCACCACTCGGGTTGCAGGGAGAGTTGATGATGACACCACGGGTCCTGGAGCTCATCGCCTTTTCGATGATGTCCACGGTCGGCCGGAACCGGTTTTCCGGATCCGTTCGCGCGTAAACCGGACGCCCTCCCGCAAAGCTCACCTGGTCCGGAAAGCTCACCCAGTACGGCACCGGGATGATCACCTCGTCACCCTCGGACACGAGTGCGAGCATGATATTGAAAAGTTCCTGCTTGCCCCCGGTGCCCGCTATCACATTCGACGGCTTGAGCGCACATCGATACCTGCGGTTGTAATAGTCAGCGATCGCTTCCCGAAGCTCGGCGCAACCCGCCGCCGCCGTGTACCGGGTGTGACCCTCGTCGATGGCTCGTTTGGCCGCCTCTCCGATGAAGTCCGGGGTCCGAAAGTCCGGTTCTCCCGGGGCGAAATCGATGACGTCAATACCGGAGCGAACCAGTTCCTGCGCGCGCGCGGAGATGGCGAGCGTTGGAGACGCCTCCATGGAAGTCACTCGCTCAGCGAACCGGATGGTGGGTTGTTCTGTCGCGATCTTCAAATCAGCTCCGAGTCCCCGGTATTGTACAGAACTACTCAAATCATCCGCTAAACTCGCACCAGTGCACGAGCCGGCAGCTGCGGGGTTCTGCGGCATCGCAGGAAAGACAGATGGAAACGACTCTGGAGATAAGCAGTCGCTCGAGCGCCTGGTTCAGGCGGATCCGCGAAGCGAATACATCGCACCGGAACGAAATCGTGCTCGAGGGCCCCAAACAGATCCGGGACGCAATCGAGCGCGGCTGGAAGCCTCTGGCAGTCGCCCTCTCCCCCGATGCCTCGATCATCGCGACATCTGCCCCACTGCTCCGCTTTTCCGAGCCGCTCTTCCGATCGCTCTCAGAGACCGTTCATCCACAGGGGATCATCGGACTCTTTGAACGCCCGGTCATATCCCCTCGCACGATCCTCAGCTCCGGCGGCCTGACGGTGGTCCTCGATGGGGTCCAGGACCCTGGAAACGTCGGGGTAATCATCCGCCTTGCCGCCGCCTTCGAGGCGGCCGGTGTACTGCTGACCGAAGAGAGTGCCGATGCCTTCGGACCGAAGGCGATCCGTGCGTCCGCCTCTGCCATTCTCTGCGTTCCGACTGCCAGGACGACGCGGACCTCCATACTGGAGCTCGCGGCCGAACTGCACCTTCCCCTGTTCGCAGCGGATGGATCAGGCGATCCGATCCCACCCCCAGCCAATTCCGCATTACTCGTGTTCGGGAGCGAAGGGAGCGGCGTTTCCGACGTACTGGCGGCCGCGTCCACAAGAATCCGTATCCCCACCTCCGGGAAAGTCGAATCGCTCAATGTGGCTTCCGCAGCGGCTGTTCTGCTCGAGGCGAGTTACCGCGGGCGAGCGGGCAACTGAGGAACGCGTGGAGAGCAGTCGAATTCACTCTGGTAAAGATATTGCTGAGTGTGATTTGAGTGGGAACCGTTCTGATCATCGATGACAACGACGCGATTCGGCGACTCGTGTCGAAAATTCTCGAACGTGAAGGTATCGAGGTCGAAGAATCGCCCGACGGCCAGGATGCGTTGGTCAAGCTCGAGGTTGGCGCCTACGATGCCATCATTCTCGATCTCATGATGCCGCTGGCGACCGGTTTCGAAGTCATCGAGACCCTCAGAATGACCCGCCCCGATCTGCTACCTAAAGTCATCGTCATGACTGCGGCAATGTCGAAACTCGACAGTACTGATCTCGAGGGCGTTCGCGCAATCGTGTCCAAACCCTTCGAGATCGACAATCTACTGAGCACCATTCGCAAATGCATCGACGAGGTGAACTGACTCAACTTCTGACTTCATCCGTGACAAGGAGCGGAAGCGACACCGTGAAGGTACTTCCTCGGCCAATCCCTTCGCTGTGCGCCTCGATGGTTCCCTCATGGAGTTCGACGATGTGTCTGGCTATTGCCAGTCCCAACCCGAGTCCTCCAAGGTTGCGCGCCGAATCGGACTGCTGGAGTCGCTCGAAAATCAGAGGGATCAGCTCACTGCTGAGACCCTCTCCAGTATCGGTGACGTTGAGAACCACGGAGTCCCCGACCGTCTGCACATCGACAGTGATCCTCCCGCCGGTAGGTGTGAACTTGATTGCGTTCGACAGAAGATTCGAAAGAACCTGCCGGATGCGGGCACCGTCCACACAGACTCTGGTCTCGGATGCACCGAGATTGGCCTGAAGCTCGACCCCCTTTTCTTCGGCAATTGGACGGAGAGTCTCGATCGCCGACGCAGCGAGCGGAACCAGGTCGGTCGGCACCTTTGTAACGCGGAACTTTCCCATGATGATGCGTGACACATCGAGCATGTCGTCAATCAGCTGGGCCTGAAGGCGTGCCGAGCTTTCGATGGTCTGAAGACCTTCCTGCCGGGTGCCCTCATCCAGACCCTCCAGCCGGAGCATCTGGAGCCACCCGAGAATGGCGGTCATAGGCGTCCGGAGCTCATGGGAGAGGCTGGCCAGGAAGTCGTCTTTCGCAATGCTCGCCGCTTCGGCTTCTCTGTAGAGGCGTTCGTTTTCCTTCGCCCGCGCGGCAGCTCGCTTCTCGGAGACATCGCGGAAGCTGAGAACTGCCCCGACGAGATCGTCACCCCTGCTCCGCATCGGAGCTGCGCTGAACTCGACCGGAAAGTTCGTTCCGTCCGAGCGCCAGAATCCCTGATCCTGAATATCGGACATCTCGTCGCCCAGAAGCGCCGCGCGAACGCAACACCGTTTGCGATCGCACGAAGCCACGTCGCCAATCTGCGGATGCACCATGTCGTGAACGTCACGGCCTACAACGTTCTCGGCGCTCGCCGCAAGCATCCGGAGGGCAGCGGGATTGATGAAGGTGCCGTGTCCGGACGTATCCACACCGATCACCCCATCGGCCGCGGAATTCAGAATCAGTTCCGTCTGGCGGCTGAGCCTCGAGAGCTCGAGGGCCTGATTGCGGACCGCACTGTTCTTGCGGAACAGATCGACGAATACCGCAACCTTGGATCGGAGGATCTCGGGAACGATCGGCTTGAAGAGATAGTCGACCGCGCCGAGTGAGTAGCCCTTGAAGACGTTCGTCTCGCTGCGGCTCAGCGCCGTGACGAAGATGATCGGCGTGTACCTCGACTTCTCCCGCTGGCGAATGATCTCAGCAGTCTCGAAACCATCGAGGCCGGGCATCTGAACATCGAGCAGGACGACGGCAAAATCCTGATCCAGCAGCGCCTTCAGGGCCTTGTCCCCGGATTCGGCACGCACCAGGTTCTCATCGAGATCCTCGAGCATCGCCTCGAGCGCCAGCAGATTATTCGGCTGATCGTCCACGAGCAGGATGTTTACGCGGTCCTTCTCAGCCATGTTTCCCCACATCGACATGGCAGCAGCCGGTCAGCCAGGGTCCGATCTCAGCCAGCTTCAGCACACGATCCGGCCGGATCCGCGCGATTACCCCCAGCGGCATGGTCGGGGCTTCCGCTTCCTCCGGATCCTGCACGATGATCGTCCCGCCGCGCCGTTTGATCGCCTCGGCGCCACTCGAGCCATCATTGTTTGCCCCCGTCAGCACGATGCCCAGCAGGTTTTCCCGATACGCGTCGGCGGCCGACTCGAACAGCACGTCGATCGAGGGACGTGAGTACTGCACAGCGTCATCTGTCGAGAGCAGAAATCGTCCATCCTCCACCATCAGATGATAATCCGCAGGTGCAAGGTACAGCGTTCCAGGGTCGATCGGCATGCGATTCTCCGCGTCACGAACGCGGATCTTCGCCGAGCGCTGAAGGTGCTGAGCCAGGATGCTCTGAGACGACTTGTGCCGATGCTGCACGGCGGCGATCGGAGTGGAGAATTCGGGAGGAAGATCCTCGAGAATCCGCTGCAGCGCGCGGAGGCCGCCGAGGGACGTGCCGATGACGATCATCTCGATATTCATCACCTGATCCTCCGGTAGAGACGCTCGACTTCATCGAGCTCCTCGTAAGAATCCGCAACGGACGTGTACTTCAGCGATTCCTTCTTCCCCAGGCCCAGAATACCGAACTTCTCGAGGCTTTCATGAAACAGTCCCAGGACCCTTTCCTGCAATTTCTGGTTGAAGTAAATCAGCACATTCCTGCAGAAAATCACGTTGAACACGTTAAAAGAACCATCGATCGCGAGGTTGTGCTGAGCGAACACCACATGCCTGGTCAGCGATGGATGAAAAATCGCCGAGTCATAGTTCGCCGTGTAGTAATCAGAGAACGCTGCAGAACCCCCGCCGACCAGATAATTGGCGGTGTTCTCCTTCATGGAGGAGAGCGGAATGATTCCTTTTCGTGCCTTTTCGAGCACCGGCTCGTTCATATCGGTCGCGTAGATCCGGCAGCGGTCGTATAGCCCCTCCTCCTGCAGAAGGATGGCCATCGAGTAAACCTCCTCCCCCGTGGAACAGCCGGCATGCCAGACACGCACGAAGGGGTAGGTCCGGAGCAGCGGAACCACCTGGTGACGGAATGCGGCATAGAAGCTCGGATCGCGGAACATCGCGGTGACATTCACGGACAGATCCAGAAGCAGCCTCTCCATACATGCCGGCTCCCGAAAGACCTTCTCCTGCAGGCCAGAGATCGACGTGAGGTTCTCGCCGTACACGCGCTTCATCACGCGCCTCTTGAGAGACGGGACGGAATAGTCACGGAAATCGAACCCGTGCAGCCGGAAGATTCCCTCCATGAGCAGAGCGAGCTCCACGTCTTCGAGATCGAGGCTTCGTGCCGGCCGCGGAGGGTGGACTCTCGCTTTCATGACGGCCTCCTACCGGTACAACCAGACCCGCAACAGAGAGACCAGCTGCTGCGGATCAATCGGTTTGGTGATGTAGTCAGACGCGCCTGCCTGTATGCATTTCTCTCTGTCACCCTTCATGGCCTTGGCCGTCAGCGCGATGATTGGGAGCTCCGTCAGTCCTTCGTCGCTACGGATCCGCCGCATCGCTTCATAGCCATCCATCTCGGGCATCATCACATCCATCAGGACCACATCAATGTCGCGCGCGTTCCGCAGGAGCTCGATGCCTTCGGCGCCGCTCTCCGCGTAGACGACCTCCATCTGATGGCGTTCGAGCAGGCTCGTCAGCGCGTAAATGTTCCGAACATCGTCGTCGACCACCAGAGCCTTGCGCCCGGCGAGTACGGAATCCGTCTGGTGCAGCTGTTCGAGAATCTGTCGTTTGGACTCCGGCAGATTCGCCTCGACCCTGTGAAGAAACAGCGCCGTCTCATCCAGGAGGCGGTCCGGTGAGCGGACATCCTTGATGATGATCGCCTCGGCGATCTTCTTGAGCTCTGTCTCTTCCCTTTTGCTCAGTTCTCTGCCCGTGTAAACGATGATCGGCAGATCCCGCCGGCCAGGTTCCTCTTTGATTTTTTCCAGAAGCTCGAAACCCGACATGTCGGACAGCCCCAGGTCGAGGACCATGCAGTCGAAGCGTCCGTCGCGCAGAGCCTCCATGGCTTCCCGACCGCTCGAGACGGCGACGATCTCGACATCATCCGCACCGATTAATTCGACGATCGCGTCGCGTTGCGTGGCATCATCCTCGACGACCAGCAGCCTCTTGTGCTGCCGCTCCACGAAACCCCGAATGGCCATGAACGCCTCGTCCAGCGCCTCCTTGGTCACCGGCTTGGTCAGATGCGCCAGAGCACCGAGCTTGAGTCCACGGTTGGGCTCCTCGTTGCCGGAAATGATGTGCACCGGGATGTGCCTTGTCTCCCTGTCGTGCTTGAGCCGGTCCAGAACCGTCCATCCTTCCGTGTCAGGAAGGGAAATATCCAGCGTGATCGCGTCGGGCCTGAATCGCCTTGCGAGCTCGAGTGCCTGATCCCCTCGCTGCGCCACGATGCCCTTGAACCCCTTCTCGCGGGCGATGTCCAGCAGGATGCCCGCGAAATGGACATCATCTTCGACAATGAGCGCAATCCGGTCCGACTCCTGGATGCTGTCGCGATCGTCGTCCACGTCTCCCTTCGGCAGCGGCTGGTGCTCTCCCTGAGGAACAAACGATTTCTCGATCGCCGGCTCGGAATCCCGGACACGCGCCTCAACTCCGTCCCGCTCGCGCGTCTCTTCACGCAGCTTCTCTTCAGCCGGTTGGATGTACGTCTGCGGAATGTAGAGCGTGAACGTGCTGCCTTCGCCATGTACGCTCGAAATATGAATCTCTCCCCCGAGAAGCCTGGTGATCTCCCGGCTGATCGACAGCCCGAGCCCCGTGCCGCCATACTTTCGGGTCGTCCCGGCATCGGCCTGCTGGAATGCCTCGAAGATGATCAGCTGCTTGTCTTCCGGAATTCCGATCCCCGTGTCCTTCACCGAGAACGAAATCACACTCGAGGCGCGGTCGAGCACTTCATGTCCGGGAGTCCATCCGCTCAGAGCCGTTTCGATTCGCAGACCGATTCCTCCGGACTCCGTGAACTTGAACGCGTTAGACAGCAGATTCTTGAGAACCTGCTGGAGGCGCACTTCGTCGGTAAAGACTGCCTCCGGCAAGGTCGATGCGAGATCGACCGTGAAGTCGAGACTCTTCTCGTCCGCAACGGGCCGGAAGTTCCGCTCGACGAAATCGGCGATCGCCGGGAACTCGAGACCAGCCACGTTCACCGACATCATCCCGGATTCGATCTTCGACAGATCGAGGATGTCGTTGATGAGGGTCAGCAGATCGACGCCGGAGCCGTAAATGGTTCTGGCAAACTCGACCTGCTTTTCCGTTAGGTTCTGGTCGCCGTTCTCGCTGAGAAGCTTGGCCAGAATCAACAGGCTGTTGAGCGGCGTACGGAGCTCGTGAGACATGTTCGCCAGGAACTCCGATTTGTACTTGGACGTCAGCGTGAGCTGCCTCGCTTTGTCCTCCATCGCCTGCTTCGCTTCTTCGACTTCCCGGTTCTTGCGCTCGACCTCCGTGTTTTGAGCCAGGAGAAGCCGAGCTTTTTCTTCCAGCTCTTCGTTGCTCTGCTGCAGTTCTTCCTGCTGCGTTTTCAGCAGTTCTTCCGATGCCTGAAGTGAGCGTGCCTGTTCTTCGAGCCTGCGATTCGTCTCGGTGAGCTCCTCCTGTTGCGCCTGAAGCTCCTCGGCCATCGTCTGCGACTGCGAGAGCAGCTGTTCCGTCTTCATGTTCGCGGCGATGCTGTTGATCACGATTCCCATGCTCTCGGCCAGTTGTTCGAGCAGTGTCTGATTCGTTGCGTTGAATCGTGAGAACGACGCGAGCTCGAGCACGCCCTTGACGTCTCCCTCGAAGACGATCGGAAGCACGATGATGTTCATCGGCGTCGCTTCGCCGAGCCCGGAGTTGATCCGGACGTAGTCGGGCGGGACCTGCGTGATCAGGATTCGCTCTTTTTCGAGTGCGGCCTGTCCCACCAGCCCCTCGCCGAACAGAAACTCGCGAGACAGGTTCTTCCGCTCCTTGAACGCATAGCTCGCGGAGAGTTTCAGTCGTGGCTCGGACGAACCGTTTTCTGTCAGGTAGAACAGCCCATGCTGGGCCGAAACGACCGGAGCAAGCTCGCTCAGAATCGACCGGGAGAGATTGCTCAGATCCTTCTGTCCCTGCATCAAACGGGTGAACTTCGCCAGATTCGTCTTGAGCCAGTCCTGTTCTGTGTTCTTCTCGGTCGTATCCCGGAGGTTCCCGATCATCTGGTTGACGTTGTCTTTCAGGGACGCCAGCTCTCCCTGGGCCTGAACTTCGATCGAGCGCGTGAGATCGCCTTTCGTCACCGACGTCGCAACTTCGGCGATCGCGCGTACCTGATTCGTCAGATTCTCTGCGAGAAGATTCACGTTGTCGGTCAGATCCCGCCACGTACCTGCAGCTCCGGGCACGTTCGCCTGGCCTCCAAGCTTGCCTTCGACCCCCACTTCGCGGGCCACCGTCGTGACCTGATCGGCGAATGTGGCGAGCGTGTCGATCATCGAGTTAATCGTCTCGACGAGCTCGGCGATCTCACCCTTCGATTCGAGTGCGAGTTTCTGATTGAGGAATCCGTTCGCCACTGAGGTCACGACCCGAGCGATGCCACGCACCTGATTCGTCAGATTGCCGGCCATGAAGTTGACGTTGTCGGTCAGATCCTTCCACGTGCCGGCTACGCCTTCGACTTCTGCCTGTCCGCCGAGCTTCCCTTCAGTACCGACCTCGCGCGCCACGCGCGTGACTTCCGCGGCGAACGAATTCAGCTGATCCACCATCGTGTTGATGGTGAGCTTGAGATCCTGAATCTCGCCGCTCACCTCGACCGTGATCTTCTTCGACAGGTCGCCGTTTGCCACAGCCGTCGTCACCTGTGCAATGTTTCGCACCTGGTTGGTGAGATTGCTGGCCATGGAGTTTACGTTGTCGGTAAGACCCTTCCATGTGCCCGCAACACCCTTGACCTCGGCCTGCCCGCCCAGCTTTCCTTCCGTGCCGACTTCACGCGCCACTCGCGTGACTTCCGCCGCGAATGAATTCAGCTGGTCGACCATCGTATTGACGGTCTCCTTGAGCTCCTGAATCTCGCCTTTGACGTCGACCGTCACTTTCTTTGACAGATCGCCGTTCGCGACTGCGGTCGTCACCTCCGCGATGTTCCGGACCTGAGAGGTGAGATTGCTGGCCATGAGGTTCACGTTGTCGGTCAGCTCATTCCAGGTACCGGCGACACCCTTGACCTCTGCCTGTCCGCCCAGTTTCCCTTCGGTGCCGACTTCTCGGGCAACGCGCGTCACTTCCGAGGCGAAAGAGCTGAGCTGATCCACCATGGTATTGATGGTGTGCTTGAGCTCCTGAATCTCTCCCTGCACCTCGACCGTGATCTTCTTCGTGAGATCTCCACTTGCGACGGCCGTCGTCACCTCGGCGATGTTTCGCACCTGCGCGGTGAGGTTGCCGGCCATGAAGTTGACGTTGTCGGTGAGATCTTTCCACGTACCAGCGACGCCCGCGACTTCTGCCTGGCCCCCAAGCTTTCCTTCGGTGCCGACTTCTCGCGCCACGCGGGTGACTTCCGATGCGAACGATCGCAGCTGGTCGACCATGGTGTTGATCGTGTTCTTCAATTCGAGAATCTCACCCTCGACGTCGACTGTGATCTTGCGTGATAGATCCCCGAGGGCAACGGCCGTAGTCACTTCCGCGATGTTGCGAACCTGCGCCGTGAGATTGCTCGCCATCGAGTTCACGCCGTCAGTCAGGTCCTTCCAGGTCCCGCCGACTCCCTCGACGTTCGCCTGGCCGCCAAGCTTGCCTTCCGTGCCGACTTCCCGCGCGACACGCGTGACCTCGGATGCGAAATCGCGCAACTGGTCGACCATCTTGTTGATCGTGTTCTTCAGCTCGAGGATCTCACCCTGCACCTCCACCGTGATCTTCTTCGACAGGTCCCCGCTCGCAACGGCAGTCGTAACCTGCGCGATGTTGCGCACCTGCGAGGTCAGGTTGCTCGCCATGAAGTTCACGCTGTCGGTCAGGTCCTTCCAGGTCCCGCCGACTCCCTCGACGTTCGCCTGGCCGCCGAGTTTCCCTTCCGTGCCGACTTCCCGCGACACGCGCGTGACCTCTGAGGCGAACGAGTTCAGCTGCTCGACCATCGTGTTGATGATTTCCTTCAGCTCGAGAATCTCGCCCCGTGCATCGACCGTGATTTTTTTCGACAGGTCCCCTCGGGCAACGGCCTTGGTCACCCCGGCGATGTTTCGCACCTGATCGGTCAGATTGCTCGCCATGAAGTTCACGCTCTCGGTCAGGTCCTTCCAGGTCCCGCCGACTCCCGTGACCTCGGCCTGGCCGCCGAGCTTCCCGTCCGTGCCGACCTCCCGCGCTACGCGGGTGACTTCCGAGGCAAACGAGCGCAGCTGATCGACCATCGTGTTCATGGTCTCCTTCAGCTCCTGAATCTCACCCTTCACGTCGACGGTGACTTTCTTGGACAGATCTCCCTTCGCAACCGCGGTAGTCACCTGCGCGATGTTGCGGACCTGAGAGGTGAGGTTGCTGGCCATGAAGTTCACACTGTCGGTCAGGTCTTTCCAGGTACCGGCGACTCCTTTGACCTGCGCCTGACCGCCGAGCTTTCCTTCCGTGCCCACTTCCCGGGCGACACGCGTGACCTCCGCGGAGAACAGAGCCAGCTGATTGACCATCGTGTTGACGGTCTTGGCCGTGCGGAGGAACTCTCCCTTGAGCGGCCGGCCATCGAACTCCACCGCCATCGACTGGGATAGGTCTCCTCGCGCCACGCTCCCGATCACTCGCGCGATCTCGGAGTTCGGCTGAACCAGGTCGCCTATCAGAGAGTTCACCGCGTCCACCGAGGTGGCCCAGCCTCCGGTTGCTGCGGGGAGAGAAACTCTCTGCGCGAGCCGTCCCTCGCGTCCGACGACGCTGCCGACGCGTTCGAGCTCACGGGTGAGCCGCTCGTTCTTTTCGATGATCTCGTTGAGCGCATCGGCGACTCTCCCCGACGTTCCGGACATATCCTCAGGAAGGCGGACCGTGAAGTCCCCCTTTCTGACCGCAGTCAGTACGCGCAACAGAGTCCTGTTGTCGAGGCTCTCGGCGACAAATGCTTCACTGGCCATAGCTTTTCCTCACATGGGACCGTGGCGTTTGCGCGGAGCAGCTACCGGGCAGACGAGATGGTCACGGTCGTCGGTTATCGATCGGACAATGAAGGGTCCTGCCGGACCCTAATGCACGGCGAATGCCTTGCAGGAAAAGACACTTCCGGATCCCATCACAGGGGCTTCCCATCACGGTCAGCGCAGTGATTGCGAACGCGGCAGGCTCGTCACGCCATGGAAAGGCACCGTGACAAGGCAGGGCACTGGAAAGCGGTGCCACACGGGGGCGGAAGCGATCAGGAGGATCGGTTGTTGAGGGTTGGTGCGAAAGGGGGGACTCGAACCCCCACACTCTTGCGAGCGCCAGAACCTGAATCTGGTGCGTCTACCAATTCCGCCACTTTCGCATACTGAAACCGGGCGATTTCAGGAATCGCCCTGTGAGAATGCCATCGCAGTTCCTTTTAATTCCTGACCGATGCTTCCCGATTTCCATCAAAAGCATTATTCTGAGCGTGACGTTTCCGCGCTGTAAATTACGAGGCCCATGCCTGTTACACGACCTGACGACTCTCTGCCCTATCCCGCGGAAGCCTCACGGCCGCGACCTCAGTCCCCGGAGGTCAGCCAGGAGATCTGGAATCTCCCGAATTCTCTGACTCTGCTCCGCATCTTTCTGGTGCCCTTCCTCGTGGTGGTCCTGCTGACCAAGTTCGAAGGAAAGGAATACGCCGGTCTCGTCATTTTCCTCATCGCCGCGGTCACCGACCTGCTCGACGGCTACTTCGCCCGGAAGTTCAATAAGATCACCCGTCTGGGGATTCTTCTCGATCCGATCGCCGACAAGCTGCTGATTTCCTCGGCACTCATCTCACTGGTCGAGCTGGACCTGGCTCCGGCATGGATGGTCGTGATCATTCTGGGTCGCGAGTTCGCCGTGTCGGGCCTCCGGTCCATCGCGTCGCAGCAGGGAGTCGACATTCCAGCCTCCTCCCTCGGCAAGGGCAAGACCGTTTCCCAGGTCATCGCTGTGGCCCTGCTGATCCTCGGCCATGAGCTGGGAGATTTTCAGCTGCTCGCGACCATCGCCCTCTGGGTCGTGGTCCTCTTCGCCCTCGCTTCAGGAATCGACTACTTTCTCAAGTTCAGCAGAGCTGTCCTCAAAGGCAAGCCCGTCACGCACAAATAAAACGTGAGGGAGACTGCCATCCCAGGCCGGCGACAATGAACGAGCCGTCAGAAAGTCACGCTTCGGCGTCGAGCAGAAGCTTGTAGAGCTCCGACTTCTTCAGCCGATACCGGTCAGAAAGCAGCTTCACCGCGTCAGTTCTGCGCATGCCGCTTTCCCGCAGCCTGCGAAACTCGGCGGCAAGATCCGAGGGCGTCTCTACTGACTCCTCGGGAGCGGATGCGAATACGACTGTGATCTCGCCCTTCACTCCGTCGCGGGCAGCGAAAGTCTCCCGGACTTCAGAGATCCGGCCGTGAAGAAACTCTTCGTGCAGCTTGGTCAGTTCGCGGCCCACCGTCACTTCAACATCTCCGAGCACACTGAGCGCATCGTCCAGCGAGGCGACGATGCGCTGCGGGGTCTCGTAGATCACGGAGGTCATGCCGGCGGCGGCAACTCTGCGGTAGAAGTCTGTCCGCTCGCCCTGCCGGTGAGGAGCAAACCCGAAGAATGCGAAGGGAATCGGCGCGATGCCGCTCGCGGCAAGGGCCATGGCAGCCGCGAAGGGCCCGGGGATCACCTCCACCGTGACGCCGCGCTCGCGAGCTCTCCGCACAAGAAGGTATCCGGGATCGGACAGCACGGGCATGCCCGCGTCGCTGACCAGACCGATCACCTCTCCGAAAGCAATGCGGTCGAGCACACGATCCACTCGCGAATCCTCATTGTGTTCGTGAAAGCTCTCGAGCTTCTGCGTGATTCCGAAGTGGTTCAGCAGCTTTCTCGTATGGCGCGTGTCTTCGCACAGAAGGAGCGAGCAGGTCCGGATCGCTTCGAGAGCGCGGGGAGAGAGATCCTGCAGATTTCCAACCGGCGTGCCGATCAGCAGCAGTTTTCCCACGGCGCAGAGTGTACCGCTTTGCGAAGATCGAGGGAGGATCCGGGATGTTTTATCCCAGATTCTTCGCTTCTTCCTCCGCGAGGAGTGCCATCTCTTCGGACACGCGGGCCACCGCTTCCGCAAGTTCCTTCGGCGTCCGCCTCGGATAGCTTTCACTTTCGAGATAGCGATTCAGCTCTTCGCTCATCGATCTGGCGAGTTCGCTGATCCGGGGAAAGCCGAGAGACCCGCCGGATCCCTTCAACTGGTGGGACAGGAACAGAAGGACAGGGAAAGCGGATTTGAACTGGCGCGTCCGGCCCAGTGCCGCTCCATGATCCTTCATCAGCCTCGCTTTCTCGCGAACGTCGGCGAGATACTCCAGACGAAGCTCCCTCAGCTCATCGCTGCCTGCGTCACTCATGATCTCCCT
Organism: Thermoanaerobaculia bacterium; assembly: GCA_041748075.1. GTDB lineage: Bacteria > Acidobacteriota > Thermoanaerobaculia > Gp7-AA8 > Gp7-AA8 > JBGSYJ01. The sequence continues at coordinate 57,294 of JBGTDX010000127.1, read as the reverse complement.
GGCGAGCACGAAGAATGCCACCCGCCCACCCAACCGGTTGTGGGTTCCGGGTTCCGGGTTCTGGGACCGCCGCCCGGTGCAGCGTATTGATCATGAGGTCCTCACACTTCGCGATCCGCGTCCGTGGTTTCCCTTTCCAGGCTCTCGAGGCTCCCGAGGATCCGCTCGATGCGGCTCCGGATCTCCATCCGGTTTTCCTGAAAACGCTCGTGCTCCGATTCCATGTTCTCGAGTCTCGAAGCGTGGTCGTCCTTGTTCCGCAACTTCTCCTCGGCGGCATTCAATCGCGACTTCAGAATGTCCCGTTCCTTCCGGAGCTCCTGAATCAGCGTGACCGCGCGCTCGACACGCTGGCTGAGTTTTCCCAGAATCTCTTCTTCTTCCGTTCCCTCCAGCGCGAGTTGCTGGGCTTCATTCTTCTTTTTCACCGGTTCTCCTGGATTGTCTGGATCATTTGAATTTTTACGGGAAGCATCTCGCCGATACGCACAGCCAGTCGCTGATGAATCTCCACGACCTGATCCTGCGCGAGCGATTGATCGGCCGCTTGATACCACATTCCGAGCGTCGTTTTCACTTCGTTTCCGCTTTCCGGGACGTAGCGATCCCGCACGCCGACTTCCTCGAGATAAGGAACCTCGAGTGACCTGACCTTTTCGAGGACCTGCTCGACCGACAGCGACGGAGCGTGCACCAGGCTCAGGACCATCGGGATACCGGGAAATCGGGAAACAGGTTTCATCTTCCAGTCTTTTCGAGAGGCTGCAACGCTGTGAAGATCGAGCTCAGCGACGATGACCTCGCCCTTGATCTCGAAACGACGCGAAACCTCGGGCGCAATCACCCCCACGTACCCGATCCTCGCATCGCCCGCGTGAACGGCGGCACCTTTTCCCCTTCTCATCCAGGGAAGCTCGGCCTGTGAGAAACGGCCGTCGACGTGCAGCCTTTTCAGAATGATCTCGATCACACCCTTGACGTCGAAGTAATCGAATAGCCTGCGCGGATCTCCCCAGTGAGAAGGCGTCGATCCGAACATCGCGATTGCAGCGCGAGGCACTTCCGTGACCTCGTGCGCCGACGCGTGATACGTACGCCCGACCTCGAAGATGCCTCCATCCCGCGTTCCGTAGCTGAGGTTGAACGCCACGTTCTCCAGAAGACCCGGCAGCAGGGAAAGCCGCATCGACGCGATGTTCTCCGTCAATGCATTGGCAATTCCGAGCGGCGACTCATCCGAAAAGTCCGAGTTCCTCGACGGTTGAATGAACGAATAGTTGATGACCTCGGCAAGCCCGCTTCCTGCGAAAAGGCTCCGGATCGTCTCTTCCAGCTCGAGAATCACGTCACGCCTCACATCGCCCGAAGTGACTCGAGGGAGAACGGCGGGAAGGTGATCGAACCCGTAGAAGCGGAGAACCTCTTCGATGAGGTCGGTCTCCTCAGCCAGATCGCCGCGATAGCCGGGAACGGCAACCTCGACCCCTTCCGCAGTTGTCCGGGGATCCATCCCCAGACGGGCGAAGAGGGTGATCGCGTATCCCATGCCGATCCTCCCGGCACTCGCCTGTTCGAGCGTCGAAGTGCGCAGAACAATGGTTCGCGGAGTGGCCGGCTGAGCGATCACGTCGATTACCGCTCCCCGCCTTCCCCCCGCTTCCCTGAGAAGGATCTGTGCCGCCTGTTCGATTGCGGCCACGGTATCGTCCGGGTCGACTCCCCGCTCGAAACGATACGAGGCATCGGTCTTCAGACCCAGCCTGCGGGAAGTACCGCGGATCGACGATGGAGCAAAATGCGCGCATTCGAGCAGCACGTTGCGGGTCGAGTCCGTAATCTCGCTGTCGAACCCTCCCATGACTCCGCCGAAAGCAACCCCGCGAGCTGCATCAGCGATGACGACAGTCCCTTCGTCGGCGCTGCGCTCCTGGCCATCGAGCGTCTTGATTTTTTCACTCGCAAGACCTGGACGCACACGAATCTCCGGACCCGCCAGTCTGTCGCGGTCGAAGGCGTGCAGCGGGTGTCCCACAGCCGTCATGATGTAGTTCGTCACGTCGACGATGTTGTTGATCGGTCTGAGACCGACGGACTCGAGCCGGCTCCGGACGTGACGCGATGAGGGCCGCACCGTGACGCCCTCGATCACAAGACCCGTATAGCGGCTGCAGAGCTCCGGGGCATCGATGGAGATTGGAACGTTTTCGACTGCGGGATCCGAGGTGCTCGACTCCACTTCGTAGGTGCCTGTCAGCAGTTCGCGGCCGAACGCAGCGGCAAGCTCACGGGCAAGCCCGAGGTGCGACATCGCGTCGACGCGGTTGGTGGTGAACTCGATCTCAAAAACGGTAGTTCCCTCGTGCTGTTCGATCGCCTCGACCGCGTGGCCGATGGAAGTGAGTTTCTCCGCAAGCTCGGTGTCGGAGAGGTCGGTCAGGTCAACGTAGTCGCCGAGCCATTCACGGGAAATTTTCATAAGGGCGGATTCTACAGAAAGATGAAAGATGAAGGATGAAAGATGAAGGGGCTGGCGCGCCCTTCACTTCTTTCCGCTGAAAACTATCTTTTCCAGGATGCTGCTCGCGGCGTCGTGTGGATTCTGCTTCTTTTTCAGCACATCGCCCAGAAGCTCCTCGTACGCCTCTCTTGAAATCGTCTCACCGACCACCCGATCCATGAACCGTTCCTTGAGCTGCGTTTCAATCCGAATGCGGACGCGCTCGCGGTTCCTGCGATGGAGCTCCCCCGACGCGGTGAGAAACGCGAAATGTGACTCGATGGCCTCGGCTAGCTCACCCACTCCCGATGACGTGGATGCGACCGTCTTGACGATCGGTGGGACCCATTCGGAGTGCTCCTCCACCAGGGACATCATCATCGTAATCTCGGTCACCGTGCGGTCGGCACCGGGGCGATCGGCTTTGTTGACGACGAATATGTCGCCGATCTCCATGATCCCCGCCTTGATCGCCTGAATGTCGTCTCCCATCCCCGGAACCAGCATGACCAGGTTCGTCTGCACCGTACGGATGACTTCGACTTCATCCTGCCCGACACCAACGGTCTCCACCAGGACGATGTCGAACCCGCCGGCGTCGAGCAGATCGACAACATCGTTCGTTGCCCGGGCGAGGCCGCCGAGAAAACCGCGGGTTGCCATCGATCGGATGAAAACGTCGCGGTCGGTGTAAAGGTCCTGCATCCTGATACGGTCGCCCAGGATCGCTCCACCCGTGAAAGGTGAGGTGGGATCGACGCAGATGATGCCGACTCGCTTGTGCCGCTTGCGGAAGTACCTCGCCAGTGCATCGACGAGCGTCGACTTCCCCGCTCCGGGCGAACCGGTGATGCCGATGATTCGGGCACCCCCGGTCATCGGGTAGAGCTCCGCCAGAAGGCGTTCGACGCGAGGGTCGTCTCGCTCTACCAGCGAGATCGCCTGCGCGAGCGCTCGGTACTTCCGCTCGCGGATTCCGTCGATCAGAGTTTCAATCTGCATGGAGGCTTGATGAAGATCATGAGGTGACAGGGGGCTGCCGGGCTTCACCCTTCACTCTTCACTCTTCACTCTTCTGACAGCAGCTGCCGCGCGATCACCATCCGCTGGATCTCGCTCGTTCCCTCGCCGATGGTGCAGAGTTTGACGTCGCGATAGTACTTCTCGGCCGGAAACTCCTTGATGAAGCCATACCCGCCGAAGATCTGCACGCCCTTCTCGGCAGCGCGAACGGCCACTTCCGAGGCGTAGAGCTTTGCCATTGCGGAGTGATGCGTCGTTCTCTCTCCGGAGTCCTTGAGCGAAGCAGCCTGGTAGCAGAGCAACCGGGCGGCTTCGATCTCCGTCGCCATGTCGGCGAGCATGAACTGAATCGCCTGAAACTCGGAGATGGACTTGCCGAAGGCCGTGCGCTGTTTCGAGTAATCGCGCGCTGCCTCATACGCTCCGCGTGCAATTCCGAGAGCGAGCGCTCCGATGGAGATCCGTCCGCCGTCGAGGACTTTCATCGAGTCGATGAAGCCGTGGCCGACCTGGCCCAGGACGTTCTCGTCCGGCACGCGGCAATCTTCCATGACCAGCTCGGCGGTGTCGGAGGCGCGCATCCCGAGCTTGTTTTCTTTCTTGCCCGGCCTGATCCCGTTGCGGTCCATCTCGACCGCGAAGGCAGTGATGCCCCGCTTGTCGTTGCGATCGGTCACAGCCAGCACTACCGAGATCTGCGCGTAGGTTGCGTTGGTGATGAAGTTCTTCGTGCCGTTCAGCACCCACTCGCCGCCGTCCTTCACGGCGGTGGTCACCATGCCGGACGCGTCGCTGCCGGAACCGGGCTCGGTCAGCCCCCAGGCGCCGAGCCATTCCCCGCTCGTGAGTTTCGGTAGATACTTCTTCTTCTGTTCTTCGTTACCGGCGAGATAGATGTGCCCGGTGCAGAGCGAGTTGTGCGCTGCGACCCCAAGGCCGATGGAGCTGTCGACAACCGCCAGCTCTTCGATGATGTTCACGTAGTCGACATACGACAGACCCGCCCCACCGTACTCCTCGGGAAAGATCGCGCCGAGCATTCCCAGCTCCCCCAGCTTCTTCATGATCTCGACGGGGAAATGCTGCGCCTCGTCCCACTCCATCACATGCGGTTTGATTTCGATCTCGGCAAATTCACGGACCATCTGCCTGATCTGTTCCTGCTCGTCGGAAAGACGAAAATCCATTGTTCACTCCCTGGAGGTTAATGACAGCTGGTGGGTATTGTCCTGCTGTTCTGCCAGGACTTCGTCTGCAGCAGGGGAAACCGCCGCTGGAGCCGCCGGACCGTGCATTCTAGCATGCACGAAGAGGCGCAAAATCCTGCCCGCATTTTGTTCACTGATTCGTCCGCTCCCGAAGGGCGACGTCTTCCATCGAAGTCACGAAACGTCGGAAAAGCGATTCGCGCTGCTCGGGAGTAAAGTCCTTCCGGGAGAGGTGGTCCACGTGACCTTCCGAGGTCAGCTGAAGGGATTCGTCTCCGAGAAGCATCTGCAGGAGCATGGTCGAGACGATGAATCGCCCCCCGCCGGAAAGCGAACGATTCGACCCGCCCTCGAGGACCGCCCGGGTCGCGCTGCCGAACTCGCGCACTTCGCCTTCCATCAACGTCTCCAGGTTGCTCTCGGCCCTGCGCAGCATGCGAACGGGGCTTCCGTCTCGCTGAAAGCTGCTGGACGCGTCGACGATTCCCAGCGTCGCAGGCAGGAAGAGCGGATCGTTCTCGACCGGAGCCAGCGCTTCGTAGATCCCCGGACGGAAGAGCCGCCCGCTGTTGCAGGCGCTGATCACGGCCGCCGGGATACCCGACTCCCCCAGCCGCTCCTGAAGCCCGCCAAGGGAAACGTAGGATCGTGCCGCTCCCGGCTCTGAACCGAGTTGAACCTTGAGCCCATGGCCGTTCGTGCCGTGCGTTTCGATCACGGCCAGCCGGATGCCGTCGTTCGCAAAGCCTTTGTCGAGCTCACGAAGTGCCTCGTTCCAATTTGGCGTTTCGACGTAGACGAATCCCAATCGCTCGTAAAACTCACGGTTGCCGGGAACTGCGAGGTCCGGGCTGAAGACAACGGCGATTCCTGCACCGATCTCAGCCAGCTTGCCGACCTCATCAAACGTACGCCACGGCCGATCCGCAGCAGCGTCGATCGCTGCGGCGTAGAAGACTGCAAGCCAGAGAATCAGTGTCTTACGCACGTGCCCGGTTCCAGGGAATCACGGTTTCAACTTTCGAACCATAGCAGGCAACGCACGCAGGCGCGCCGGATTCATGATGCGAGCTCGCAATGGCAGGTGCGCGATTTCAATTTCTCGCATTAAATGGAACCAGAAACACTCCATTCTGGCACCTGCCTCGCAACTGTTATCTGCAGAAAAAAGAAAGGAGAAATCCATGGTAACTCCAGGAAAAAACGAAGGTCTGGCGGGTCTTCCGACCTCGCCCGACCACGCAACGAGCTTTCACTCGGATGAATGGAACGGAGCCCTCGGCTCGGAGCCGCTGAATGCTCGAGTCCAGAGGGAAAATCTCAACGCCACACCTGTCAGCGATATGCGCCACGATTCGCTCCGCGAGGGCGATACCTCACCGGCCGGCGACGGCTCCGTCAAGGCAACGCTGCATTCGATCACTGACAAAGCCCATGAAAAACTCTATGAGACCAAGGAGAACATCCGGCCCGTTCTACGGGAGAAGGTCGACGCGATCCGGACTCCGGTCCGCAACAAAGTTGCTGATCTGCGCTCTAAGGTGGAAGAGAAGATTCACACCGCAAAGCAGTCCAGCCGCAGCGCCGTCAAGCAGGCGAAATCGTTCCTGCGACGGAATCCTGCAATTCTGCCGGGCATCACGACCGCTGTCGGTCTGGTTGCCGGCATGATGGCGCGGCGCGCACTTCGCCGGCGCAAGCCCCTCGGAGTCGTCATTGTGGAACCGAAGGCGGGCGCGACAGCCCCGGTCGGGTAAATCATGTTGAAGGAGCGCGGCCATCGTCGCGCTCCTTCTCTTGTCAGCATCAGTCGGTCGGTCTAGCATGGCCCGCATGTCCTCCCCGACCGATTCAGTTGCACCCCCTCTCAGCGCCCGGGCGGCGCGCCTGAGCTCGTTCGTCGCTGAACGATTCCCATTTGCTCTTCCCGCCCTGCAGCGCGCTCTGCAACTGGCCTCCGATCAACCCGAGGACGATTTCTCGAGCGACTCCATGCGGCCGTCGCTCGAACGCGCAGTTCGCGAACTTCTCACCGAAGCCGGCGTCGAGCACGAACAGATCCCCGATACGACGCCGAGAACCTCAGCGACGACGCGTCTCAACCATGCAGTCGAGGAGCTTCTCGACGCAGTCGATGGTTTCCTGCGACGCGAGGCCATATCAGCCTCCCTCACCCCCGATGAGCGACGCGAGATCCTGCGCGGCATGATTCTCACCCGTGCGACCGACAACCGCCTCAAGGCATTCTTCAGCGGCGGCGAAGTCCGCTACGGCCGCAGCTCGTTCCAGGGAAAGGGGTTCCGCTCGCTGGGGCAGGAGGCGATCTACGCGGTGGCCATCCGGCTCAAGCGCGGTGAGAGCTTCACATCCGAGGGTGGATGGCGCGGGGATGTCGTGGCGCCGTTGATTCGCGATCTCGGCGTTGCACTTGCGATGAGTCCGACGGGTGAAATGGTACGCGGTGTCCTCAGCGCGCAGATGGCAAAGGCCGGTCCTCCGATGAACGGGAAGGATCTGCACGTCGGCGACTTCTCGCGCGGAGTTCTTCCCGCTTCAGCGCCCCTGACTATTTCAACGCTTACCGCCTGCGGCCTGGCGATGGCTTTTACGCGCGAACAGGCTGCAGGCGCCGACGGACGCGTCGCCTTCTCGTTCATCGGCGAAGGCGGATCCTCGCTCGGCGAATGGCATGAAGCGATCAATCTTGCGGCAGCGCGGAAGCTGCCGATGGTCTTCTGCATCCAGAACAACCAGACGGCGCTCGCCACCCCACTGAACGAGCAGACCGCGGTTCGCGTTTTTGCCGACAAGGCGATTGGCTACGGCGTTCCCGGCGTCACGATCGACGGCACCGATCCCGATGCGATCGCGGCAACCTTCACGTGGGCTGCCGAGCGCGCGCGGAGCGGAAAGGGCCCGGCCCTCATCGAGCTCGTCGCGATGCGGATGTGCGGCCATGCCCATCACGACGACATGCTCTACCTCGGAAAAGAGCCTCCGATCTCCTGGGATTATCCGAAGCCCACCGAGCAGGGTTACGCCGACCGCGAAGCGTACGCCTGGTGGAGCGAGCGCGATCCGATCCGGACGTACGCCGCAAAACTCGAGACCGAAGGTCTGATCGCAAGCGATGATCTCGAAGGCTGGAAGAAGGAAGCGGAAGAACTGGTCGAAGTGGAAGCCCGCAAAGTGATCGACAGCCCGTGGCCCGCCGCGGAGCTCGCCGGGACCGGGGTCTTTGCGGACGAGCCCGCGAGAAGGCGGATCGAAGTGCTCGAGAACTACAACGACACGCCGTCGGGGCTGCCCGAGCTCGACAGTGGTCCCCCGTTCGAGAGCGGCGGACGGACGTTCCTCGACGCAGTGATGCTCGGGGTCGGCGACGCCCTGCGCGGCGATTCGAGGGTCTTCGTCTACGGCGAGGACGTGGGTGGCAAGTACGGCAATGCGTTCCTTCTGCTGCGACCGCTGCTCGAAGAGTTCAGCGATCGAATCCTCAACTCGACGCTCGCGGAGGGCGGCGTCCTCGGCGTCTGCATCGGAGCGGCCCTCGGCGGGCAACGTCCGATCGGCGAGATCCAGTTCAACGACTTCGTCGCGACGGGATTCAATCAACTCGTGAACAATGCTGCAAAGATGCGTTACCGCTGGGGCGGCGGCGTCCCGATGGTCGTGCGGATGCCGTGGGGTGGGCTCCGTCACGCCGGGCCGTATCACAGCCAGAATACGGAGGCGTGGTTCTACCGCACGCCGGGCCTGAAGATCGTCACGCCCTCGACGCCGTACGACGCGCGCGCCATGATGGCGGCGGCAGTCGCCGATCCCGATCCGGTGCTCTTCTACGAACACATCGGGCTCTACCGCGATCCGAAGATCAAGCAGAAGCTGCCCGACGAAGCTCCGGAGCCGCTGCCGATCGGAAAAGCTGCGCTGCGGCGCGCCGGGGACGATCTCGCAATCATCTCGTACGGCGCCTACGTCCACGTGGCAATGCGAGTCGCGGAGAAACTCGCCAACGACGGAATCGAAGCGTCAGTCCTCGACCTGCGCAGCGTCGCGCCGCTCGATCGCGAAGCGATTCTCCAGGTCGCGAGGCACTGCGGCCGGGTGATGATCATCCACGAGGACACGCGCACGGGAAGCATCGGCGAGAGCATCGCGGCGATCATCGGCGAGGAGGCCTTCGATCACCTCGACGCGCCCGTGCGCATCATCGGCTCGCTCGATACGCCCGTGCCGTACTCCCCCCCTCTCGAGAAGGTGTTCCTCCCGTCGGAGGACGAGATCGAAAAAGCAGCGCGACTGCTGGTGGGGTATTGAGCCTCGGAGTGGATTGGGCGAGAAGCTTGCGTAATCTCGCGCGGAACCCCCTCCCACAAATTACGTATAACCGCTTCGTAACCGGCCCGTACGGTCGGGCACGGTATGATGAACCGAATCATGAAGCGGCTTTCTCTCTTCGTCGCCTGCGTCCTCGGGATCGCCGGGCTGGTGGTCCTGCTGCCGATGTTCGATCCGCCCCAGCCTCACGGGCTGTCGATCAGCCGCAACCAGGCGAAGGAGATTGCGAACCGGCAGGCTCGGGCGATCGGGATCGACGTCGACAAGGCCTGGGCCGTCACGGTCTGGGAGAACTCTCCCCTGCTCGAGATCGAGCTGAATCCCCGCCCGGATCTGAGAAAGCCGGCCATGGAGGATCCCGTCGTCGGCCCGCGGCTGGGCTACTTCGCCACCACTTACTTCCGCCCCGGCCTCGAGAAGCGTCCCGAGTTCGGGAATGTCTACGTGGCGAAGGACGGCACGATCCTCGGTTCGCGAAGACGGGCTCGAACGGAGGAGACCGGTGCACGGCCAGACGAAGAGGCACTTCGGCCCCTCGCCGATCGATTCGTGCAGTCGCGGCAGTTTCCCGGGGCACCCGATCCGGTCTTCGAGGAAGCCAGGCCGACGTCGCATTTCGCGCGGACCGATCACATCTTCCGCTACAAGGTCCGATCCGAGCTGCCTCTCGATTCCCTCGCGTATTACCTCTATGTCTTTTACGTCGGCGATGAGCTCGCCGGGTGGAGTCTCATCGAAGAGTACAAGGATGGCCGCATGTTCCGGGGCGAGGACGGCGAAAATTTGGCCAACACGTTCTTCAGCTTCGGACTGCTGCTGGCCCTGCTCGTCACCCTCCTGATCATTTTTCTCCGGAAATATCACGCCGGTGAAGTGGGAGTCGGTACGGCGGCATTCGTATTTGGTCTGGCCATCACGCTGCACCTTGCGTTGAACGTGATGACCGCCTCGCAGGTTGCGCTCTTCACGCAGTTCGGCGGCGTCGATGCGCGGAGCACCGAGCTCGCCCTCGCGGCATTCCGGTTTATGTTCTACGACGTTCCGATGGCGTTGCTCGTTTTTCTCGCATGGTCCGTGGGAGAGAGCTACGCACGCGAGCGATGGGGTGAACGGCTCGCGTCTTTCGATGCGGTACTCCGCCGTGAAGTAATGAGCGCCACGGTCGGACGCGCCCTGCTGGCGGGCCTTCTGGTTTCGCCGCTGATCGCCGCTGCCGCCTTGCTGCTTCCAGCGGTCGGCATCATGAACGGATTCGCCTGGCCGGTCATGGGAGGTCAAACCTACACATTGCTCTCGTCCTCCGGCGGTCCGCTGACGCTTCTGGTGTCCGCGGCTCGAGAAGCGCTGGTTGTAGCACTTCTGGCCATCCTCTTCGCACTTGCGTATGCAAACACCCGGCGGGTGCTCTTTGTCGGGATCGTCGGGGCAGCGGTGATCGGCACAGCGATGATGGCCGTCCGGGCTCCGATCGGACCGGTGACCCTGCAGACGCTCCTCGGCTTCGGCGGGATACTCGCCGCAACCTGGCTCTTTCTGAAAACCGATCTTCTTGCGACGGTCGTCTCGCTCTTCTCGGCTACGATGCTGGTCGGATTTCTACCCTACCTCAGAGCGGCTGAAGGTCCGGCGGTAACGGCCTCGTGGCTCACCCTGGGCATTCCTCTGGCCGGAATCCTTCTCACCTCGGTGGCCGGCCTGATGACCCGTCGGGAGGTCGTCTACGAATACGCAGACCTTGCTCCGCACGTCCGGCGGATCGTGGAGCGCGAACGGGTGAAAGCCGAGATCGACGCGGCGAACCGGATTCAGGCAGCGCTCCTGCCCCACGGTGAACCGGACATCAAGGGAGTCTCGGTCGCTTCGCACTACCGCTCCGCGACCGAAATCGGCGGAGACTACTTCGATTTCCTTCCGCTGGCCGACGGAAAGATCGGCTTCGCATTCGGCGACGTCGCGGGCCACGGCCTGACAAGCGGCATCGTCATGGCAATGGCGAAATCTGCGCTCCTCGTGCAGGTGGAGTACGACTCATCTCCGCGGCGCGTCATGGAAGTCCTCAACGAAACGGTTCTGAAGACGGCTCCGAAGCGAATGATGATGACGTTTTTCTTCGGCGTGCTCGACCCGTCGACGCAGCAGTTGCAGTTCTCTTCGGCCGGACATCTCGATCCGTTCGCCTACAGGGCGAAGGACGGGAGCGTCGGCTCCCTTTCGGTGTGGGGGTTCCCGCTCGGCGTGCGCCGCCGTGATCCGTTCCGTGAGGTGAGCGTGACGTTCGAGCCGGGCGACAAGCTGATTCTCTATAGCGACGGTCTCATCGAGGCGCTGGACGATCATGGGGAACCATTCGGATTTCATCGTTTCGAGAAAGTCATTCACGAGACGGGGGACGGAAGCGCGGAAGACATCCGGCGAGCGCTCCTCGACGCGGTCAAGCGCTTCACCCGCAATCGCCCGCCCGAGGACGACCAGACGCTCGTCGTCGTCTCGTTCGATGAAGCCGTCGATGCGTTTTATGAGCCCGACCGACGTGTCGCGCATGCGACGCTCGAGCCGGGGATGCTGCCGAACTGAAGAGTCAGTAGTCGGTGTCACGTCAGTGGCCGGCAAACCCCTCTCCCCGCGAAGTCGGGGAGAGGGGCAAGGGGAGCGCGTGCGGCGATTCGGTGGCCACACGCGAAACTGCGCAGACCTCGGGGGAACAGGTTCACGATGCTGCCGTGAGCGTCAACGGAAGTGTCGACGGATCATCCTCCGCGGCTGCCGAGGGCGACGTTCTGGCTTCGAAAAAGGGCTGGCAGAAGCTCAACATGGTCGCAATCGGGGACAACCGGGGACGCGTCATCGCTGAAACACCATACCCGGCGGGTTGGGAACTGAATTCATCTGGCAGGCAGGGCGAGCCTTCCATCACAGGTCCGAACAACGTACGGGTCACCGATCAGGCCGCGACGAGTTACGTCTATGTGAGCGACCCCTACCAGCAGCAGTTGTATGCGCAGACCGGCCAACCGGTGCGGCAGTGGCCAGGCGCCTAACAGCTGGTGAAGCAGGACTTCGTTCCGGCTCTCTCTCAACAGGGCTGGACGCTCAGAGAGTGGTACGAAGTCCCCGAAGTCTCGCGCATCGACCAGTGGTACAACGACCAGCTTTAGAAGGCGGTGCCGATGCAATCGCAGGCGATCGCGATCGGTACCGAATGGCAGAGCTCGGACGGCAGCCCCGCTTTCATGGTCACGCACGCGCAGGTCAGCAACAGCGCAACGATGCAGACCTGGTCACACTACTCTTCGGTTCTCCGATCCGATGCGCCGCATTTCGAGGCGGCAAAAAAACAGTACATCTTCAGCCTCGCGAACACGCGCTACGCGCTCGAGCCGATTGCCGAGTACAACCAGATCCGATGTCATTCGCTACGAGTCGCCCCCGCGCCAGGCCTGATTGGGCTTGCCTTCCTCCCAGGGGCGGTAGGCGAGTGCGAAGTCGATTCGCCGATAGAGCGCCGGATGGCTGTATCGCCAGAGCTCGATGAGACGATGAGGCGCCGGATCGGACTTTGATTCCTCGGCGAGCTTGATGAAGGCGCGCGCTCCAGCTTCGTTCATACGAGTCAGCTCCAGCGCGAAAACGTCAGCCTGGTGCTCGACCCGACGCGTGTTCGCATTGAACACGGGCGAGAGCAGGAACAGCATCACCGAGAGAATCAGCGCGAGCAGTGGGATCGCCGCCGGATCCCCCGGACTGGTGAAGCCCCACTTCGGGCCCCAGCGCGCGACCGCCGCATCCGCCAGCCGGCTGCCTGCAAAGAAGACGAAAAAGAGCACGACCATTGTGAATGCCAGCAGCTTCCAGACGTGATGCATCACATAGTGGCCCATCTCGTGACCCATCACGAACATCACTTCGTCGTGGTTCATCTTCCCGAGCAGCGTGTCCCACATCACGATCCGCTTCGACGGCCCGATCCCGTTGACATAGGCGTTCAGTGTCTTCGTCTGCTTCGACTTGTCGACCTGGTAGACACGCCCGCCTTCGATGCCCGCCCGTGAGGCGAGCTCGAGGAGGTCGGCCCTGAGTTTCTGATCGCGGAGGGGCTCGAACTTGTTGAAGACGGGATCAACCACGAGAGGAATGACGACGATGAGAAGAATTGTGATCGGAAGCGTCCCGGCCCAGAGCATCAACCACCATTTTCGCGGAGACTCGCGAATGGCGGTCATCGCGAGTGCGACCAGCGGCGCTCCCATGACGATTCCGATGCCGAGCGCTTTGAGACCTTCGACGAGCCATTCGGCAAAAGTCTGGTTGGAGAGGTCGAATTGATGAGGCACGGCAAAGCCGCTGTACCAGTCCAGCGGGAACGTCAGCGCCGCGGATGCGATGGTGAAGAGCCCGAAGAAGATCATCGTGGTGACGAACGGTTTCTTCCCGAGCCTCGCCGCGAGATCACGCATCCGCCGCGAGAGGCCGCTCGTCAGGATGATCAGGAGAACGGCACAACCGTAGAAGAATCCGCCGAAGTAGAGGATGTTCCGGATCCGCGAGTGCTCCCGCATCTCGGGAGTCACTTCGACCCCGAATCCCTCGCGCGCAGCTTCCGTCCGTGTTTCGGACGGCGTCGCTGCAGCCGCTGGCTCAACGGTGGTTTGAGCGCGTGCGGCAAGGCTCATCGCTGACAACAGAACGAGGCCACCGGTTACGGCGAGTACGGTCGTGACGAAACGATTCAAGAGTCCCTCCGATCGATGGAACGATCATTGTGGCGAGAATTGATGCCCGTGTCATCCTCGCCAGAATGACGGTTAGCAGCGCCACCCTTTCCGCAACTGAGCAGGCAGGATATCCTTGCTGGCGCAATCCATGCTGCAGAGATCAAACAGGAGGACACAAGATGTCCGATCATGAATTCGACAAAGGCAAAGTGGTAGCGGTTTTGAGCAAAATCCTCGAAGCCGAGCTCGCCGGCGTCGTGCGCTACACGCACTATTCACTGATGGTCTATGGCTACAACCGCATTCCGATTGTTTCCTGGTTGCGGGAGCAGGCCACCGAGTCGATGGCTCATGCACAGCAGGCGGGCGAACTAATCACGGCCCTGGGAGCTCACCCGTCACTGGGAATCGGCCAGCTGCTCGAGAGCCACAAGCACGACATCGGAGACATCCTCCGCGAAGCGCTCGACCATGAACGAACGGGTGTCAAGCTGTACCGTGAGTTGCTGGCCGAGGTGGAAGGTAAGTCGGTCATGCTCGAAGAGTATGCGCGGCAGATGGTCTACACCGAAGAACTGCACATGTTCGGGGTCGACAAGATGTTGCGGAAGCCGGGCGATGTGGCCACCTTCGTAGAGTCGCGAAAGAACGCGCAATAGCCTGAATTCCGCTCGCCACTCTCTCCCCGCTCACGCGGGTCGAGGGCAAGTCGAATCCAGGCCACTACGGCAGCAGCTCGGCCGTCGCGCGAATCAGATCGACCAGCTCTGCAACCCGGCGATCACCCTCCCACTTGCCGGAGACCGCCGCCGCACGTCGCCCGAGCGCCGCAGCCTCAGCCTGCGATCCCCTCCGCTGAAGCAGAGAAGCCCAATCGCTCACGAGCCCGGCAAGCTGAAGGTCGCGCGAAGCATCGCTCCACGAGCGTCCCATGTCGCTCTTGCGGATCACCTGCTCGACCTCCTTTTTCTCTCCCTTGCCCGTTTCGTATTGAAGCCGGACCGTGCCAACCTGTGCCGAGGTTGCCACCTCGGGACCGACGCGGACTTCGTAAAGGGCCGTCACGCGATGTCCGGGAGCGAGATCATCACCCTGCGGCATGGCAGCCGACCTGCCCTTGTTCTGCTCATAGCCGACGAGCCGGTAGGCCTCGACCGAGTCGGGATTGAACTCCACCTGCATCTTCGCTCCCCGCACGGCGAGATCAGGGTTGCTGCTCACCCGGACACCCACGCGCAACAGATGTTCGGACGCGTCAGCTCGCATCGGCGATTCCGCACCCTCTGTTCGGAGAGTGACTTCTCCCCTTGCAGGCTCCGTATCGGAGTAGCGGAAGTAGTTGATCAGCTCCTCCGGCCGGACGGACTCCGGAACAGGCAATCTGCCGTTCATCAGCGCGCTGCTCACGAGCGCCCACGACGAATCGGGCAGGCGCAGTCCGAACGTGGAAACCGGATCGGCTTCGGTGTCGACCAGCTCGCCAGTGGACATTGCGCGCGCAGTGATCGATCGATCTGCGGACTTCGCCGCATCAGTGCGGGCAGCGAGAGCAGGCGTCGGGCGCGGCGCCGAGACGCTTCGCTCCGCTCTAGTCTCCTCCAGACGGTCGTTGGCGGGTTCCTGCGCAAAGGCACCGGCTCTGCCTTCAGCCTGTGCCGCGGCGGGCGGTGGAGGTGGAGCGAGCGCTGCAGGTGCGGGCGCGGCTGCGGTGACCCGTTCACGACCCGTGACCTCGAACGACTCACGATACTCCTCATCACGAGAGGCGCCCTGCCGCTTCTGCGCTCTGGAGAATGATTCAGGGCCCGTTCGCGCATCATCGGACGCAACCTGAGTTACCGGAAAATCTTTCGACATCGCGGCAGAGGAGGGAGCCGCAGGAGCCGTGCCGCCGAGCTCGTTCCCAACCCCGGCAGCGTCCGCGTCGAATTCTGAAAGCGCCTCCGCACGCGGTGACGTCTCGGTTGACGGAGCTGTCGCACGCTCCGCGACGAATGCTTCATTCTGAAATTCCGGCGTGTCGAAAACCCGAAGCATCACGTAACCCATGCCGACCACGGCAATCAGGGACGCAGCAGCAAGCCAGCCCTGTCTCCAGAAGCTGATCTCGCGCTTCTCCTCTTTCACTCCTGTCGCGAGATCTTCCGGGATGTCTGCATGCAGGCGCTCGAGAAGGCCTTCAGGCGGTTTTGGTGCGTCGCCCGCGGCGAGCATCCGTTCGATGTCGTTTCGATCTGGTCTGGTCATGATGCTTCCCCGCTCAGAGTGACTCCGAGCATGTCGAATGCCTTATGCAACCGCTTCCGGATCGCGGCTCCCGTGACGTGTTCCAGTTCCGCGATTTCCCTGACCGCGAGCCCACCCCAGAAGTGCGCCGTGACTGTGAAACGAAGCTCGTCCGGGAGCGCCAGCACGGCCCGCCTCAGGATCCCCGCCTCTTCGGCGCTCGCGAGCAGCTCCTCGGCTCCCGGCCTCGAATCCTGTACCTGCACGGCGGCCTCTTCGTCCATCGAGACGACACGCCGAGGCCGGCGTACGTGATTCAGAAAGGTGGTGTAGGCGATTCTGTAGAGCCAGGTGGAGAACCGGGAGCCGCCGCGGAACTGCGGCAGCGCGGCCCACGCTCTCCGATACGACTCCTGCGTGAGATCAGCAGCAAGGTCGCCGTCGCCCCCACAGAGCCGGAACAGAGACGCGTAGATGGTCTGGTACGTGATGGTAACCAGCTCTTCCGCGGCATTTCGATCGCCTTCGCGGAGTGAGCGCACCAGCTCCGCTTCATCGGCTTCCGGGTCCGTGAGTGTCGTACCGCCTCCGTCTCGTGAAGGGAACGAAAGGATCGTATTCACGGATATTGGACAACGGAGCGCAGAAAAAAGAAACCAGAAGGACTGCGAGCTATCAATTTCTGGATCTGGAACGGGGCGGTGTCTCAGTCCTTCTGGATCTGGAACGTGACAGCTCCTCAGTCCCCTCGATGCGAAGCCTTACCAGATCGTCTACGGTGAGCCCGGCGTACCCCGCCTGCTGAAGGCCTTCCACCCATCTCTCAGTCACCCCGTGGATCCTCATGCGAACCAGATCCCTGGCGGCAATGTTCGAGTAGCCGAGCCGGGACATGCCGGCAATGAACGACGGCGATACGCCGTGGATTCGGAATTGAACGAGCCCCTTGCTGTCGAGATTCTCGTAGCCGGCGCTTCTCATCTCTCGGATGTAGCTCGCGTTGACTCCATGAATTGCCATCTGCTTGACCATGTCGATGGAGAAGTCGGGGAACCCGAGAGCCCTGAGCTCTTCGACCAGCTTCGGAGAGACTCCATGGATCCGGAGGGCAACCAGCTCATCGAGATCCTGACCACCAAGTCCGGCAGCCGTCATTTTTGCAATCCAGGCAGGGCTCAGGCCATGGATGGCCGCCGTGACGATCTCTTCCACATCGAGATCGGAGGAGAGGGATTCCCGCAATGCCCGAACCATCTCGGGATTCACCCCGTGAATCCTGAGAGCGAGCAGTTCGTCAGGATCGAGATCGTCGAGACCGGCCTGCGAAAGGGCGCGGATGTAATTCGCGGAAACTCCATGAATCGCCATCGCATTAAGCTCGCGGGCCGAGAGATCTTCGAGTCCCGCCCGTTTGAGCGATTCGATGTAGTCCGGAGTCACGCCTTCCTGCTTGAGCGCAATCAGCTCGTCGACCGTCAGTTTCCGGTGTCCGCCCGAGACGGCTGTCTTGCTCCTCCCCTGAGAGCGCCGCTCCTGTTCAGGCGGCTCGATCTCGAACAGCGCGACCTTCAGCGAGCCGTTCGCCAGCTCCTCGAGGTGGAACAGCTCGCCCAGATGTTCAAGCTCCGCGAAGACCAGTGGATCTTCCACCAGTTCGGCAATCTCATAGATTACGGGGAGCTCTTCAACATTCGAGGGAATGCCGAGCGTTACCGCTCGAACTTCGAGGCGTTCGCCGGGATCCGTGAAGGCGACGGCCGCCGGAATCGCAGGCGCAGTAACAGTCAGGGAGGTTCCAGGACCGGTTTCCACCGCCCGATCGTTGAGGGCAAAGATCGCGAGAGGCGTGCCGATGAGAAGGGCACCCGCCATCGCCACGGCCGAAAGTTGCGCGACCCATCCGGACGTGCATTTCGCTTCCGGCGCTGGCACCAGGCGGCGGATCCTCGATAGAAGCGATCCTCCACTGATGGCAATCCCGAGCACCGAAGCCGAACGGCTCTGCTCGAGGCGCGCCAGGGCCCGCGCGTAGACCGCTGGATCGCCGCAGACCTCGACAGCCAGGTCGTCGCAGCAGTTCTCCCGCTCGATCCGGATCTGGCGGGAAATCCACCACGTTGCCGGATGGTAGAAGAGCAGAGTTTCGATCAGCGTCTGACCCAGATTCATCAGATAGTCATGGCGGCGGACGTGGGCCAGTTCGTGAGCAAGAATCGTCTCGAGTTGCTGCGGCGTCAGGCCAGTCAATGCAGTGACCGGAAGCAGAATCACCGGCTCGAGCCAGCCGATCACCATCGGAACTTCGACCACTCGACTTTGCACGAGCCGGATCGGCGACCAGATCTCGAGCCGGTCGGCCAGGGAGTTGAGCGTCTGCATGAGGTGATCAGGAGCTCGCTGGTCCTCGCCGGCCAGCCTGCGGAGTCGCACCCACCCGGCGAAAAGCCGGGCCGAGAGAAATGCAACGCCCAACGACCAGATCGCAACGATCGTCTGAAGATTCCTCGACGCGATGTCCCGTGCGCGCGCGATCCAGCCGTCCACGAGCCCGACCGCGATGGAAGAGCTGCCGGAGAAGGCACTGATCGGCACCGCAACCGCCGGCGAGTCGAACGATGCCGCGTGAACCTCGTAGACCGCGACCTGCGCGTCCGATCGAAGGCTTCCGTACGCCGTGATCACGGGGAGAACGACAAGCAGAGCCAGCGCACAGCACGAGACGACATAACGAACGCCTGCGGTCTGACCCGCCAGTTGCCGCAGAAGCACGACAAGGATGAGCGCAATGAGCGCGCCCTGCCAGAGAGAATGCAGAAGTGCCCAGCCGATTGCTTCCGACACCGGACCTTCCACAAAACCCTGGAGCCCGCTCATTTCGTGGCCTCCATTTCATCAAGCAGCTGGCGGATCTCGGCGAGGTCCGAAGCGCTCGCCCGCTTTCCGGCCAGTGCCTGCATAACCAGTCGTGTGGCCGATCCACCGAACGCGCGGTCGAGCAGATCGTTCACCAGCTGACGCTGCGTCTTCTGCTCGGTGAGCCGCGCCGTGTAAACGTGCGCCCGCTCCGACTCGTCGCGCACGACGAGCCCTTTCTCCGTCATGATCTGCATCAGCTTGAGAACGGTCGTATAGCCGATCGGCGACACCGGGCGCAGATCCTGATGCACTTCCCGCACGGTGCTCGATCCCCGCTTCCAGAGAACGTTCAGGATCGCCAGTTCGGAGTCGGTCGGACGCAGCAGCTTCTTCTCAGACATGCAGGCTCCTCGAACAACGGAACCGATGTTAATACGAAGCGCTTCGTAGAGTCAACGACCGCCTGTTACGAACTCGTCACACATTGCGACGCTTCGGCGAGCGTCGCCGGCGACCGGACAACGGCCGCTGCTTTGCAACCGGACGGTTCGATGGCGCAGCCTCGGCTTTCGTCGGCGCAACCTCTTTCGCGCGCCCGTTCCCGCTGCCCGTCGGACCCCGCCCTCTCCGTTCGTTCGCCATAACGGACCGGGCGGATGCGGCGGGAACGATCTCGACGCCCTGCTCCCCACGGCGTCCGGCGCCGCCTCGTCTGGCCTTCTCCAGAGTCATGAGAAATCCGAAGGCCGGATCCTTGAACTGGCAGTGCCGAAGCATGGCCCAGTGCTCCCGCACGTAATCCTGAAGGAATCGCAGGACGTGTCCCAGACTGATGATGCGGCAGGGGGGCACTTCAGCGCCGGGCGGAAACGCACCGAACGCGATCAGACGGATCTGATATCCCGAGGGAGCCGTCACAGAGCCTGACTCGAGCAGACCGCGAACGAGGATGTCCGTCTCTTCCTGCCCGCATCCGAACCGCCGGACGACCGCGCGGAGAATTTCCGGTTCCGTTGCGCCCGAGTTGATGTTGACCTTACCTTCTTTGACTTCCCCGATGATCATATCGATCCGATCAGGGGGAACACCGAGTCCCGGATCAGGCTCGCGGAGCGTCATCTCCGGGCTGATGTTTCCCGCGGCCGCGGATGCGCTGAGCGGGAAGCGGAACGCCAGAATGTCGATGTCGGTGAGGGTCCTGAACCCGCGGCCCCCCGTCGCGCTGATCACCGGGTATTCGGCGGACGTGAAGTATCCATTCAGCTGCAGGTAGGCCTGAACGAGCGATACAGCATGATCCAATGTGCCTCCGAGACGATCGAATTGAGCTTCGCGGCTGAGCCCGTTGCGAAGTTGATTCCAACTCGCGTTCAACTCGACGCGGCTCCAGTCACTATACGATGGCGCGATGAGACTCGACCGCACCACCTTCATCGCGGACCCGTGCCCTTCAGCAATGAATGATTCAGAAGCGTTTCCCGCCCGAAGAACAAAGAAAGCGATCTGGAGGGTATGATCCCGATTCATGAAGATGAGAATTGGAATCGCCATCCCGACCGCGCTCATTCTGGTTGCGTCGTGTGTCTCGGCCCCCGCTCCGATGGAGGACTCTCCACAAGTGAGTGCGTGGTCGCCCGCACAGACGGCTGAGATCCTCGAAAAGACGCAGACCATCCGTCTGGCTCCCAACCTCGCCGGACTCTCGGAGGGCGAACGCGTCGCGGCAGGCAAGCTGCTGGAGGTCGGTGCAATTTTCCAGCGGATCTATGAGGAATCCCGCCATCATCAGGCCCTTCCCGCGAAGGCTGCCCTCGACCGGCTGGACTCGGGCGAGGCCGGCGATCTCCGGAAACTATACCGTCTCTTTCAGGGTCCGATCGCAACGACGCTCGACAACCGCCGGGTTGCGTTTCTCTCCGTCGATCCTGTCACTCCGGGCAAAAACGTCTACCCGAGGGCAGTAACGCGGGAGGAGCTCGACGCCTACCTTGCTGCCAACCCGGACCAGCGCGACGCAATTCTCGATCTCCGCGCCGTCGTGCGGAGGACGGATGCGCAATCGCTCGCGCGCGATCTCGCGACGCTCGACCGGCATCCCGCGCTCGACACGCTGCATCCCGGACTGAAAGCCGAGCTTCGGGCCCTTGCTGCATCGCCGGCGATGGGGGGCTTCTACGTCGTTCCCTACTCGGTAGCATGGAGTGACGAGCTCGTTCGAGTTCATGGTTTGCTCAACGATGCCGCTGATGCAGTCGAGGGTGATGACTGGGAGTTTGCTCGCTATCTCCGGAACCGTTCCCGCGATCTTCTTTCCGACGACTACGAATCGGGCGACGCGTCCTGGATTACGGGAAATTTCAGAAACCTGAATGCCCAGATAGGCTCGTACGAGGTGTACGACGATGAGCTGTTCGGCGTGAAGTCCTTTTTCTCACTGAGCCTTCTCGTCCGCGACCGTGCAGCCAGCGAAGAGCTCAGCAAGGCGATCCGTGGGCTGCAGGATTTCGAGAACAGCCTTCCATACGAGCAGCAGAAGCGCGTGAGAGAAGACATCCCCGTCGGCGTTTATGAAGTCATCGCAGACTTCGGACAGGCGAGAGGCGCGAACACGGCGACGATTCTCCCGAACGAGAATTACCTGGCGAGACGATACGGCCGCATCATTCTCCTGCGCGGAAACATCATGAAGCATCCGCAGCTTTTTATGAACACGAACCGGGCGTGGCAGGCGGCGGTAGCCGGGCCGCATGCAAACGATCTCGCCTCGGAAGGAAACTTCTACCGGACTCTCTGGCACGAGATCGGTCATTACCTGGGAGTCGACACCGATCGCGGCGGCCGGGACCTCGAGACCACACTTCAGGAGAACTCGAGCGCCATCGAAGAAATGAAAGCCGATCTGGTGTCTCTCTTCGTTGCGAAGGAGCTTCACGAGAGGGGCTATTACGATCAGGAGCGTCTGCGAGCCGTCTACGCGAGCGGCATCCGCAGAACGCTCCAGATTGTGCAGCCCCGCCGCGAGCAGCCGTATCAGACGATGCAGCTCATGCAGTTCAACTATTTTCTCGAGAACGGCCTGCTGGAGTTCGACGGAAACAATGCGCTGATCATTCACTACGATCGCTATCACGAAGTTGTAAGCGCGCTCTTACGAGATGTGCTTGCAGTTCAATACAACGGCGACAAGCAGGCCTCAGACCGGTTCATCGAGCGGTATACCGGATGGAGCGAGAGGCATGCGAGGCTGGCTGAGAATATCCGCGCACAGTCGCGTTATCGTTACACGCTGGTGGAGTACGACGCGATCGATGACTGAACGAGATTCGTGAACGAGGTGTCATCCTGAACGAAGCGACTGTGTGACAACTGCCGAAGTGTCATCCCGAGCAACCTAACGGCGCGGGGCGGCGGTGAAGGGGTGATGAACCACCGTGTCATGCTGAGCGAGGCCACGTCATCCTGAGCGAAGCGAAGGATCTCGTCTTGCGGTGCTCATCCTCTTCAGCAGATCCTTCGCTTCGCTCAGGATGACGTGTTTCTACATCCCTCCCGGTTCGGAGAGGTTCATTAGAAGCGTCGAGCGAGGGATGACACTCTTCACCCTTCACTCTTCACCCTTCACTCTTCACCCTTCACTCTTCACCCTTCACCCTTCACCCTTCACCCTTCACTCTTCACCCTTCACCCTTCACTCTTCACTCTTCACAGTCGTTCCCGCAACTTCGCGTAGCCGGCTCTGCTGATCGGGACCTTCGTTCCGTCCCTGAGAATCGCGACGCGGCTGTCCTTGGCGTAGAGCTCCACCTTCGCAAGCCGGTCGACGTTGATGATGTAGGAGCGATGCACCCGAATGAACCGGCCGGGATCGAGCTGCTCTTCCAGCTCACTCAACGTCTGCTGCTTGAGGTAGCTCACATCTCCGACGGCCAATCGCACGTAATCATCCTGCGCTTCCGCGAAATCGAGTTTCGTCGCTGGAATGATGACGACGTCCGAATCGTGGCGCACGAGAATGCGGTTCAGAGGAAGAGACCGAGGGCGGGCAAAGTCGGGCTGCAGTCGGACCTCCGGAGAATGATCCGGACGGAGCCTGGCGGCCGCGTGCTCGAGCACCTCGACGAACCGCTCGCGGCCGAACGGCTTGAGCAGGTAGTCGATCGCGCGAACCTCGAACGCTTTGACGGCATACTCATCGAACGCGGTGACGAAAATGACTTTGGGCTTCGGATCGAGCAACTCGAGAACTTCGAAGCCGTCGAGCTTCGGCATCTGGATGTCCAGCAGGATCAGGTCGGGGCGTTCCCGCCCGATGACCTTGACCGCTTCGAAGCCGTTCGCACACTCGGCGATCAGCTCGAAGTCGGGCATTTCGGAGAGATACTCACGGATCAGACCACGCGCGTGAGCCTCGTCGTCGACACTGACGACGCGCACGGGTCGGACAGTGCTGTCGGCATCCACATCCATATGGTATTGCGGAATGATCGTTCCCGTCCTGGTACAACAGCACTATGCCGGGAGTCTGCGCCGATTCTCGCCGATGGGAATCTCGACGAGGGCGACGTAGCGGTTCTCGCTTTCGCTCGCTTCGAAACGTCCCCAGCGCCCATACAGCGTCTGGATGCGCTGCGCCACGTTCGAGAGGCCGATGCCCTTCCGTTCGCTCCGCGGCCTGTCGGGATCGCACGAATTCTCGATCCGAAGCCGGATCACGTCTCCGAGCGAGCGGGCCTCGATCACGATCAGCCCTCCTTCCACCAGGTGCCCGACACCGTGGCGTACCGCATTCTCCACGAGGGGCTGAAGGATCAGGGGCGGAACCTGCACAGACTCGATGCTGCGGTCGAGGCGATGTTCGACCTGAAGCCGGGAGCCGAAGCGAACGCGCTCCACTTCGAGATAGCGGCGCGCAAGCGCAAACTCTTCCGATAGCGGGATCGTCTGTTCGCCACCGACCCGAAGGCTCTCTCTCAGAAAGTCGGCGAGCAGTTGCGACATGCGCCGAGCTCCCTCCGGATCGGGTCCACACAGTGAGGCGACCGAGTTGAGACTGTTGAAAAGAAAGTGCGGGTCAATCTGCGCCTTCAGGGCACGAAGCTCAGCCTCGCGAGCGAGCACGCGCAACTCGAGAGCCCGGTTCTCGTCGCGCCGCCCCTGTTCGAAAGCGGACAGCAGGTAATGCAGAGATACCGCGACCAGGTAAAGCAGCATCCCGGCCGCAAACAGGATCGGCATGCTCTGGACGAACTTCTCCCACAGGAGCTCCGAGTCGAAGTATCGCGCGACGAGAAAAGCCGTACCACCTCCCAGCGCCGTCCATGCAAGCGTCGACAGCACGGCGCCTACTCCGTGCATCATCACCAGACGGATGAGCGGGGTCTCCCGGACCGGAGCGATGCGGCACGGATACCATACGGCAAGCGATAGAAACGCATGAATCGCCGCCAGCGGCACGCTGATCGCCAGCGTCGCGGGGAGTGACTGCAGCGTCGGATCGATCACCAGCGTGATCAGCAGCGCCGCTCCCGGTATCCAGGCGAGCAGATAGAGCCGCAGGCTCCCCTCTCCGTTTAGAACGGGATGCATTTCAGTTCTTGACCTCGACCCCGCCCATGATCGCCACACCGCGCACTACGAGTCGAGTCTTCGCATCGCGCGGCGGACGCGTCTTGTCTTCGAAGGCTCCCATGATCGGCTGCACCTGGCCTACGACTCCCCAGGTGTCAGGCACCCGGATCTCGACACCGCCCCACAACGCAAACACGTCGATCACAGCTTCGTCACCCGCCAGCTGAGCCTGCGTGAGATCGAGCTCACACCCTCCCATGATGGCGGAGAGCTCGCCGCCGCGAAATGCGGATGAGCTGCTCGTCCGGACGACGCCTCCCATGATTGCGAACGCATTCACCCGATCGAGCGGCTCCCCGCTCTCCTGGCTCGTCGTCTTTTCTCCGACGAGCGCGCGCTTCACGAGGCTCAGTCCAATTGCGACGATCACCAGCGGCCAGAACTGCCAGATCTCGAGCGAGACATACCCCAGGTTGTAGGCCAGCGCCCATCCACCGACCACCAGCGCAATGAGCGAACCGACTTTCGAGGTTCCCTGCACCAGTCCCAGCAATCCGATTGCAATGAGGACGACCGGCCAGTAAGCCAGGAACTGGTACGCATCGATGCCGGCAAACTCCTCGACGAGAAAAGCGACCCCGATCAGAACGATGAAGATCCCGACGATCAGCCGGGGCGATATGCGCATCCTACTGCTGTCCATGATTCAGTTCCTCCCGAGGCGTGACTTCCCGCCTCTGCCGGCCATCCAGGGAACGCCAGACGATCTCGAATCCGATGATGATCAATATAAACGGCCACGAATTGCGAAAGCTCATGCCGAACAGATGCAGGAAGTTGGCGAGGAGCCAGAGCCCCCACAGTACGGTGGTCGTTCCGGAGATCCGCGCATCCTCTTTGTCGGGCTGAATGATCTTCGCCAGGCCCGCCACGACCAGAAACAGCGGGGCGTACCGCCAGATCGAGCCAACCCCGTAACCGAGGTTGACCATCATCACCACGATTCCGACGACGATCAGCGTCGCTCCCCACACCAGATTGTGCAACGGAGCTGCTTTCTTTGTCTCCATTTCGACTCCCTTTCCGAGTTCTGCGATTCGGTATGAGCATACGGAGGGATCGGAATCGTGGCACGCTCGAACCGGCGACTGGAGGCAGAGTACCGGTGAATGGCGATCCCGTAACGAACGATCGGAGAGATCCCGGCTTCGCGCACCCTGACAATCGATCACAGTTCGTTCGCATAGCCGTAGCATCCGCCGCGGTACGTGTCGTAAAGAGAACGCTCGGATACGGCCGGGAAAACAACCGGGAAACCCGCATCTGAGGCCGCAACCCACCATTCCGAAGGCGCGTAAACGCTGCAGGTATCCAAATCGGAAAGGAGACATCATGAAAGCATTCTCATCGTTCGCACTTCTTGCAGTACTCGCCCTCGGTTGCGCTTCGAACTCAGCTTCGCCCGGATCCGGGATCGGAGGCGAGCGTTCGATTCTGCGAAGCACCGCGGCAACGCACTACCGCCTGCTGTCCGATGCGCGGCACATCAGGGAGATCGACTGGTCGCGTCCGCCCCAGGCGCTCCACGTCAAAGGCCAGCTGATTTCCAGCGGCTTTGAACCAGCCGGCTCCGTAGAAGGAAGAGGCGGGCTCTGCGAAGGGGGCACAGACTGGGTCACTCTTCGTGACGGCCAATTTCACGCCGCCGCGTCCGGCTCACCCCAGGGTCCCTACGTTCTCGGCTGCAAGGGGCGTACGGGAGCCTTCGTACCAGCGAGCCGCGAAGTCGTCCGCTAGTTGACCATATCGGGGCACACGCCGATGCAGGCGTGTGCCCCCTTGTTTATCCGCGCAGATGTCCGGTCCACATGACCCTTCCGTTGGTGGCTACGGACTATGGCCGCTCAGTCCGTCGGTCCGCTGGAAGATCCGGTAGCGATCCAGTCCTCGACCATGCGTCGCGCGATGGATACGGGGCGCGGAAGCCGAAGCGATCCTTCGCGCACCTGGTTCTCTATCTCTTCGCGCGAGAACCAACGTGCGTCCGACAGTTCGCTGTCGTTCAGCCGGATCTCGCGAGTCCGTGCATAGCCTGTGAATCCGATCATCAGCGACGAGGGGAACGGCCACGGCTGGGAAGAGTGATACTCCACCTCGCCTACTTCGACTCCTGCTTCTTCCTGGACTTCCCGCCGCACGGCCTCCTCGAGGCTCTCGCCGCCCTCCACGAACCCGGCCAGAGTCGAGTACAGGTTGGCCGGCCACGCCGCCTGGCGGCCGAGCAGGCAATGTCTTCCGGAAACCACGAGCATGATCACGGCCGGATCGGTGCGCGGATAATGTTCCGTCAGGCAGGACTCGTTCGTACACCGTCGCAGATGACCGCCCTCGGCGGGGGCTGATGGCGATCCGCATACGGAACAGAACGGGTGCTTCGCATGCCACAGAAGAAGCGCGCGGCCGTAGGCGAGAAGCGCGCCGGCCGGACGGCTCATCATCGCGGCGATCTCCCGGAAGTCAGTCGGCACTCCCCTCGCCCGCACATCTCCCTGCCCGAAGTCCTCGGAGCGGGGCCTGTCCAGCGCAAAAACTGGCGTTCCCTGCTCTACTCCCAGAAAAATCGCCTGCGACGGTTCGATCGCGTGATTCCCGGCGCCACTCAGCAGAATCGGCTCCGGACTTTCCACTCCGCCCCGCATGAGTGGCTCTCCGTTGCAGTAACAGAGAATGCGTGCGGCCGGATCATGGAAGGCAATTCGAAGCCACTCCGGGTCCCGACGTAGCTTGCTGCAGCGGTCGAGCGGGGCCCCGGAGAGAGAGTTCATGTTGATCAGAAGTCTAATCTACCTCACCGATCACTGCTCGGCCGCTTCGTCGAACGCGGTTGGCCGGGGACGGGAGGAGATCACCATGACGGTCACGACTCCTCCGATCGTCAGGGCGCTCCCGAGCAGGATCCCTCCGGTCACCTTCTCGCCGAGCAGGAGTGCTCCCAACGCCATCGAGATGACCACCGCCAGCTGGGAGATCACGCCCTGAATGAGAGTTTCCACCCATCGGAATGCGTACGTCATGAGCAGTTGAGCTCCAATCGAAAAGACTCCCATGCCGGCCAGCAGAACCCACTCCTCCCCCGTCGGCTGCTTCCAGCTCGCGAGTGCGAACGGCAACGTTGCGAGCAGCCCGAAGATGGAGAAGCTCGCGTAAATGGACCACGAGCCTTCCGTCCGGCGCGCAACCCGGATCGCCGTGACCGCCGCGCCGGACAGAATCCCTGACGCAAGGCCCAGCAGCTCCCAGCGTCCGAAGCCGATCACCTCGTCGGGAAGAGAATGGCCCCGCACGACGAGAATCACGCCGGCGAAGGCTACGAGCAACGGAACGACCACGCGCGGGCGTATGGCCTCCCCGATGAAAATGGCCGCGAAAATCCCGCTGAACAGGGGCGCCGTGTAGTTGAGCAGGGTCGCGAGGCCGAGAGGGATTCTCGAGATCGCAATAAAATAGAGCAGGACCGCAGCGCCACCGAAGAAGCCGCGATAGAAGAGCAGGTCCAGCCTCTCGAATCGGAACGCAGACCTTCGATATCTGGCGATGAGGAGGAACGGTAGAATGGCGATCGCGAAGCGGATCATCGCGACCTGGGCACCGCTCAAACGCGCCGTGGCGAGCTTGGCTGAAAACGCCATCAACCCGAACAGCGTCGCAGAGGCAACGAGCATCAACAATGCACGGCTCACCATTCGCGGTTCCGTGCTCGAAGCCTGGGCGTACATGAAGGAAGAATGAAGGATAATGGATGGAAGACCCGATCATCTACCGGAAAGCCATGGCGGAGGACGCCGAAGCCATCGTCGAGCTCCAGCTGCGCATGGCGTGGGAGACCGAACAGGTCCAGCTCGACCGCCAGGTCTGCAGCAATGGAGTGGGCGCGGTCTTCACGAATCCGCAACTGGGAACCTACTTCGTCGCGGAGCTCGAAGGGAGGGTCATCGCTTCACTCATGATCACGTACGAGTGGAGCGACTGGCGTGCGCGTCAGGTCTGGTGGATTCAGAGTGTCTACGTCGATCCGGAAGCGCGTCGAAAAGGCGTATACCGAGGTCTCTATGCGCGGATACTCGATCTGGTGGACCGGGATGAAACGATCGCTGGTATTCGTCTCTATGTCGACCGCCGCAACGTCCCCGCGCAACAGGTGTACACCCGCCTCGGAATGAACGGGGATCACTACCAGGTGTTTGAAAAGATGAAAGATGAAAGATGAAGCCCTCGGTGTCATCCTGAGCGAAGCGAAGGATCCCCGGCCTGGAGGGGATACCGCCGGTTCTCAGGGGATCCTTCGCTGCGCTCAGGATGACACTCACTCCCTGCTGCGCGAAATGGGAGTCTTCCCCTAGTAACGGCATGAAATGAGTGACGATAGCCCAGCCCGCAAACGGTGGGCATCTTTCATCTTGGCTGTCACAGCTCGATCTGCGCGCCAAGCTCCACGACTCGATTGGGCGGCAGGCGGAAGAACGCCGAGGCGCTTCCCGAGTTCTTGCTCATCCAGGCGAAGATTTTCGCGCGCCACGAATGCATTCCTGTGTTACGCCGCGGAATGAGCGTCTCGCGACCAAGAAAATAGGTTGTCTGAGTTGGGTTGAACGGAAGCCCCTGAATACGCGTCGCATTCAGGACCGCCGGAATGTCCGGATCTTCAATGAAGCCATAGCGGATCGACATCCGGTAGATGCCATGTCCTGCGAACGTGTAGGTCACACGCTCTTCCTCCGGCACATTTGGGACTTCCTCTGTCGCGATCGTCAGCAGCACGACCTTTTCGTGCAGCACCTTGTTGTGCTTGAGGTTGTGCAGCAGCGCGGTCGGAACGCCATCAGGGTTCCGGTACATGAACACCGCCGTGCCGGGAACGCGGATGGGCGGGTGTGCCTCAACAGACTGCAGAAAGAGGTCGATGGAAAGAGCTCCATCCTTGAGACGCTCGGTCAGAACCGACCGCCCCTTCTGCCATGTCGTCATCAGCAGAAGAATCAAGCTGCCCGCGACCAGTGGAAACCATCCACCGTGAGGCACCTTGATGATGTTCGCAGAGAAGAAAGCCAGGTCGAACATCAGAAAAAATCCAGTGAGCGCGGCCGCCGCGATGGTCGGCCACCCCCACACCTCGCGCGCTACGACGAACAGTATGAGCGTCGTAATCACCATCGTGGTCGATACCGCCACCCCGTATGCGGCGGCCAGATTCGAAGCCGAACCGAACCCGATCACGAGGCCGATACATGCGAACATCAGGGCCCAGTTCAAAGCCGGCACGTAGATCTGGCCGATTTCACGGGCTGATGTATGCGCGACTTCCATCCTCGGCATGTAGCCGAGCTGCATCGCCTGTCGCGTCAACGAGAAAGCCCCTGAAATGACAGCCTGGGACGCGACCGACGCCGCAATTGTCGACAGGGCTACGAGCGGGTAGACGCCCCACGATGGAGCGAGATTGTAGAAGGGGTTCGCTGCCTTCAACGGATCTCCCAGCAGCATCGCCCCCTGACCGAAGTAATTCAGCAGCAGCCCGGGAAGCACCATGGCAAACCATGCGATGCGGATCGGCGCCCTTCCGAAGTGGCCCATGTCCATGTAGAGGGACTCTCCCCCCGTGACGACGAGAAATACGGAGCCGAGGACGAGAAACGCAAGCCAGCCGTTGAGAGCGAAGAATCGAATCGCGTAGATCGGATTGACGGCCGTCAGAACGTGCGGTTCCTGCACGATCTGTATGAGGCCGAGCGTTCCGAGCGTCGTGAACCAGACGACCATCACCGGGCCGAAGATGGCTCCGACCTTTGCCGTTCCCCGGCTCTGGATCCAGAACAGCAGAATGAGAACGCAGATGGTCAGCGGAATCACGTAAGGAGCAAAGAGCGGAGTCGCGAACTCCAGACCCTCGATCGCGCTGAGAACCGTGATCGCGGGAGCGATCATTCCGTCTCCGTAAAGGAGCGCAGCACCGAAAAGCCCCATGCCGGTGATCAGCCAGCGTCTTTTGCGCCGATTCGCATGAACGAGCGACATGAGCGCGAGGATGCCCCCTTCTCCCCTGTTGTCTGCGCGGAGGACGAAGACGAGGTACTTGATCGAGATGATCGTGACGAGAGACCAGAGGATCAGCGACAGAATCCCCAGTACGTTCGCATGCGTCACGGCGACGCCGTGCGGACCGAAGCACTCTTTCAGCGCGTAGAGGGGGCTCGTACCGATGTCGCCGTAGACGACACCGAGCGCTCCGATGGAAAGGACGAAAAGATAGCGCCCCCGAGGCTTTTCCGCGGGGGCATCATGCATATCGGTCAGGGTCTCACTCCATTCCGCCCGCGCCACCCTCGGGGAAGACTGCGGAGGTTTCTCCGGCGCGTCGGCGGCAATCGGCCGGTGCAATCATACGGCGGTACCATAGAAGGCGCAAATTGCAGGCCCCTCCTGCTCATTCAGGCACTGCAGAATCAACCACCTCAACCGCCGGAACGAGATCCTCGTTCTGATTCACCAGCGTCACCCTGAAAAAATTCTTGTAGATGTGCGCGACGGTAACCAGCAGCGCGAAGACGAGGGGGCCGAGAAGAATCCCGACGAACCCGAACGCAGAAATCCCGCCCAGGATCGAAAACAAAAGGACGATTGCATCCATGTTGGTTCCAGCCCGCATCGCCCACGGCCGGATGAGATTGTCCACGAGGGACACGACCAGCACTCCCCAGAGAAGGAGAAAGATTGCGTAGCCGTAGCCGGCGTTTCCGAACGATGCTGCGATAAAGAGATAGATCGTCGCCGGAACCCAGATCGCCGCGGCGCCGACCATGGGAACCAGGGAGAACAACGCCGCCGCGGCTCCCCAGAGCACAGGCGCCGGCACTCCGGAGATCGCGAGACCGATCCCCGTTGCTGCCCCCTGTGCCAGTGCGGTGAGAATCTGGCCTCGGAATGTGGCATCCACCACGCCGCGGAATCGCTGAATGATCTCTTCGTCGTACTCGTCGGGAAGCGGCGAGAGATAGACGAGCTCATGGACCAGTTTTTCGCCTTCCGTGTAGAAGTAGTACGCGGCGAGCAGCATCATCAGAAAACCGAGCAGGATGTTGGCGAAGCCGGCGAGGGCGGCGGCACCGTGAGAGGCGACGATTCCGGGAATCGCCTGCACGGCATGCGCCGCGAGCTGCCCCGGTTGAATTGCCGAGGCGTCAAAACCCGGGACGTAACGTTCGAGCACCTCGATCCGTTCGTCGATACGCAGTCGCGTCATGATCGCTTGAAAATCCGTCTTCTGAATCAACTCGAAAACCGCCGTGGCCTGCTGAATGAGAAGCATCATGAGTATGAACGCGGGAAGGATGATCGTCAGAGTGACCCCGAGCAGCATGAGCGCAGCGGCGAGATGATGCCTTCCTTTCAGCCGCCGGCGAAGCCGCCTGTAGAGGGGGAAGGTGAACGTGACGATGATCAACGCCAGCAGAATCGGCGTGATATACGGCGCCAGAATCTTTCCCGTAGCCCAGAGCACGAGGATCGCCAGCAGGAAGAACGTGGCGACAGCCAGAGGGCGCTTCTTCAGAGGTTGCAGAGGAACGTCGAGCGGTGCCTTGGATGTCATGTGGAACGGATTGTACGGGAAGGAGGAGCCAGGAGTCAGTAGTCAGGAGGCATTAAAACAATGCGGGACCGTCATTGTGGCGAGGAATGAGCCAAAGTGTCATCCTGAGCGCAGCGAAGGACCATCTTGCGACGCTTGTTCAAAGCAGGAAGATCCTTCGCTGCGCTCAAGGATCACACACGTTCCGCAGATCGCTCAGCCCTCTACAATCCCAGCCAGTAACTCATCTTCACCAGGAAGACGTCATCGGACGGAGCGTCGAACGCTCCGGACAGATCGCGGCGCAGGCTGAAGTCGCCCATGGGGACGAAGTCCTGACGGTTCTCGTTCCAGACGACAAAGAGCGCCGAGCCGGGGCGGAACTCCCATCGGACGATCGCGTTCGCTCGAATGCTTCGGAAGTTGAAGTCAGGGTTCGAGAACGAGAAGCTCGATGCAGGTCCGTCGCCATCGGGATCGACGATGTAACGATTGCCCGTCGCATCGAACTGGATCGTCCCTGCGTCCACTCCGTATTCTCTGTAGTCGAGCGAACGTGGATTTGCCAGTTCCCTGAAGTGCTGATAGCCCCCCGAGGCGATGAAAGGCTGCAGGTAGAGCTGGAACGAGAGGCGCGATGTGAAGGTCCAGTCGACGCGGGTCGTCAACTCGAACGAAGTCTGATCGATCTGCGCAAATACGTACCTGCTTCCGAACGTGTTCGTCGCAAGCGGGTCATTCACGGTCCGGACATATTGAGCAAAGCCGCGCGAATCCCGGTAGGTGGGACTGAGTCTGACGTTCAGATTGCTGGCCGGCTTGTAGTTCAGCGATACACGGAGAAAATGTGCGAAGCCGTCGCGCTCGTTCGAGGAAGTTTCCCCGACGACCTCAGTCGAGTAGCGTTTCCGGCTGTCGGAGCCGAACCCGCCGCCGACCCAACGGCCCGAAGGCCGTCCGATGACCGGACCGCCTCTTGTCGCGCGGTCGTCGATGGTGCGGGTATTCAGGCCGCCCCAGTAGAAGAGGTTCCAGAAGTTCGAGAGCTGCGTGTAACCGTCGCCCAGGAAACCTTCCCCGATCGTATCGCCGTCGAAATTCTCGTTGTGGTACGAAGCCACCCAGAAACTGCGCGAGCGGGTTTTCTTCCAGGGTTCGTTGTTGTTGTAGAGCAGAACGCCATGCCCGCCCTGCATGTCACTTCGCTGCATGAACCCGACGTCGTTCGTCTCGAAGCCGGGAGAATAGGCATGGCCCTGGAGGTTGTACTTCCACTTACCGGTCTGCTTGGCGACCATCACCCGGCTCGCCCATCCTTCGAGGCTCGTCCGCGAGGGGTCGAGCTCCACGTGACCAGCGTCCGGACGCTGGTAGTAACGGGCGGGTGACCTCTGCGTCAGCGCGATCGCGTCGCGGCTCCCGTGAACCGACGACCCTCCGACGAACCACTCCACGATCACATCCCGGTCGCCGAAGAACCAGTGACCGTCGACCCCGCCCGTATACGCGCTGTCGCGAAGCATGTCGAGCTCTGAGGGAAGATCCCGATTGACAGCCGTCATCAGGAAGCCCAGCTTCCCCTTATCGCTGAGGTCTTTCGCGGATCGAAGCACGAAGTAATTCGTCATCGGCTCGACCGTCTGGGAAAATCCCGAGCCGTCGAGCTGGAAACTCGCACTTTCCCGATCAGTCACCGCATCGAGCGCCGCAATCGTCCAGCCGTTCCCTGTTTTTCCGGTCAGCTTGAGGGCACCGAGGATCGTGCTCTGATCCGGCACGTCGATGAAATCGTGCACGATGCCGCCCGTGCCCTGAGGGTTTCGGCCGATGCGCCGCGAGTAGAAGAAGGAAGGAGTCGCGAAATTGAACCCGAAGTTGTGATTGGATCCCCCGCGGCTGAAATCGAACAGATTCGACCCTTCGACGAAGAAGGGCCGCTTCTCCGGAAAGAAAAGCTCGAACTGCGTGAGATTCACGACCGCGGGATCCACTTCCACCTGCCCGAAATCCGGATTGATCGTTCCCGTCAGAGTCAGATTCGTCGTCAGGCCATACTTCAGGTCGAGTCCGATGTCCCCGGCATACTCGCTGCTCGAATTGTATGGATCACCCGGCGATACAGTCCCGCGGAAATCGGCGCGGGTAACCATGTACGGGAGCACTTCAAACGACTTCTTCGGCCGGATACCCTCGATCCCGGTGAGCAGGGCGAAGCGCGAAACGAAGCCCGTCTCGGTCTTGGGAACGTGCACCAGCCGCGCCTGCTCGTTGTTTCTCGAGATCGTCCGGATGAAATTCACACCCCACGTATGGCGAGGTCGATCAGGAAACCGCAACTGCGAGTACGGAACCCGGATCTCGACATTCCATCCTCCCTCATCGATCGAGGTCGCCGAGGACCACACTCCGTCCCATGCCTGGTCCGCCCATGTGTCGTTGTACAGGACCGTGTCGAGTTGCACGTTTGACGGATTGACCGAGAACGATGATCCGGTCCTCCGATCGAGATGGGGATCGAGATAGACCCGGAACCAGTCCGACTCGAGCTGCGTGTCCCGCCGTCCCAAACGCGTGGTCACCGGCTCGGTGTCATACATCCTGGCTCCGAAATAGATCGCATCGTCGTGATAGACCACTTTCACGACCGTCTTCTGAGTGGCAGGCTTTCCTTCGTCCGGATCCCGCTGCGTAAAGCCCGTGATCTCCGACGCATGCGTCCAGGCATCATCGTCCAGCCGTCCGTCGATCACCGGTGGCGTAGCGGCTCGCACCGCTCTGTACTCGGGACTCGTGGTGCCGGATGCTGCGGCGGGCTCCTGTGAGAGTGCAGCACCGGTCACCGACACTGCAAGAAGAAGCACAGCGCACAAACGCCCGACTGAGTAGAGAGGACACATCTGCAACCTCGCTGAATCACAGAAAGTCGGCAGGAACGCTCGTTCATGCCGCTTTGAGTGTTTGACGTAGGATCGGCGGGAAGGTTTGAACATGTCTTCAATTACTCTCCGGCGCGGTGTCGTGCGCGACACCATTCCACCGTTCCATTGGAATGTATACGAATCGCTTCGTACAGTCGATGCGAGGAAGGACAGGTTGACCGATTCGTAACAAGCGCGGTGAGTTTCAACCGAGCACGAACTCGGCGCCAGCCGACATGAACGTCACCTCAGAGTCGCCGTCGAGCGGATCGATGATGATTCCGATTCCGATTCCCCACAGAGTTTCCGGCCGGCCGGGGACGTCCCAGGATTGCCAGATGTTTCCGTTGTTCATCGAGTACTCGTGCGGCGGTTCGGTCGTGATGTAGCGCTGGTCCGGAGAGAACTGCATATGAAGGATCTCGTTGGGTCCGTCCATGACCGACACGCGTGCAAGCCTGGCGGAATCCTCGAGCTTGTAGAGAAGGTAAACGCGACTGACGCGTGGCCGCCCATCATCGAACGCGACGGGGGTGGGAATGGCGAAGCTGAATGAGTTGGGCTGGCGCGCCTTCATGCGATACCGCGATACGGTCGTACCACGCAAACCGACCAGGTCCGTGCAGGGCAGTCCGTCGATCTGCTGGAGGGGACCGGCCGAGCCGTGCACTCCGCCGCCAACGAGCCACGGGATAGCCGCGTTGCCGGGAACTGAAATCGACATCTTCCGTTCAGCGTGGGTCACGAGAGTGGGTCACCGAAACTGATGGTACTCGTGAACGAAACGACCGGAAGGTGACGAAGTCGTGAATTCATGACTGTTGATACGCAGAAGTTCGTATCGGGTTCGTCACAAAGTCACAGTCGCCATCATTGTCACAACTTCAGGCGAAACATCACTGGACCCCGGACTGCGGGAGCTCATCTCTGCCGTCCTCGTGTCCGGGCACGGCACTCGATTCCTTCCCAACGCAACTTTCATGAGAAGATCGCAAGAGCCTCATACCCGACCGACATCCGGAGACACGATGGATTCTTCACGCGACAAGGCAACTCCAACCCCACCAGTTGTTCCCCGAACTCCGAAACTCAGGTACGACTGCCTGAAGTGTCCGGCCTACTGTTGCAGCTACAAACGGATCGGCGTGAGCCGGTATGACCTGGTGAGACTGGCGCGGTTCTTCGGAATCACTCCCGAGAAGGCCGAGCGGCGTTACACCAAAGTGCGCGCCGGAGAGCGCGTGCTGCGGCACAAGAAGGACACCATCTACGGAACCATCTGCCAGTTCCTCGATTCGGAGACGCGTCGCTGTACGATTTACCTGGGGCGGCCGTCGGTCTGCCGCGAGTATCCTGAGAAGAACCGATGCGGCTACTACGACTTCCTTTCATGGGAGCGGAAGCATCAGGACGATCCCGACTTCATACCGCTGAGCGATTGAGCTCGAGGTACCCGAGGCCGGGCACGGGCTCGACGACCGAGCTAGCGGGACACCGCATCGCCGGACGTTCCTTCCGTCCTTGCAGCGCAACGGCTGACCGTCTCGACCAGTTCCGCGAGATCGAATGGCTTCCGAAGAACGGAGAATACGGCGTCACGCCGCAGCCGGCTGATGTCGCGGTCGGCTGCTGCGGTGGTCACGATGACGCATTGCAGAGTTTCGGGCGCATGCTCCTCGATCCACTCGAGCACCTCGAAGCCGTTCACCACCGGCATCATCAGATCGAGCAGAATGATCCGGTAAGGCTGCTCCTGCAGCATCCGTAGCGCTTCATCCCCGTTCTGTGCCTCTTCTGTTTCGAAGCCGGCGCGGCTGAGCAGCGTCCGGATCAAACGCCGGATCGAGTGGTCGTCGTCGACGACGAGTATGGTTCCAGTGGGCATGAAGGTTGGTTCAGGCGGGCCAAGGCCCGGTGGGACGGTCCAGCAAGAATCCTGCCTTCCGAATTTGCTGTAGGTTATTGACAGAATTTGAAGAAGCGCCCGCGGCCAAGCTGCGACAGATGGGCTGTCAGTCCCGGTGAGATTCGAGGCCCGCGCACATCCGGACCGTACGGACGACCGTATCGAGGTCAAATGGCTTGCGCAGCACACTGAACACTGTTTCGGGATCGAGGCGGGCCAGGTCGCGATCGGCAGCGGCGCTCATGACGACAACACACTTGAGACGCTTCTGATCGTGCTCACCCAGCCAGTCGAGGACTTCGAATCCACTAAGCACCGGCATCATCAGGTCCATCAGAACGACGTTGTACTCGTTCTCCTGCATCAGACTGACCGCTTCCCCTCCGTGCCTTGCTTCATCGATCTCGTATCCCGAACGGCGCAGGACAGTCCCGATGAGGCGGCGAATCGGTTCGTCGTCATCCACTACTAGAACTCTCGTGTCAGTCATCAATCGAAGCGGACCCTGCAGATGGATTCTACCGCGCAGTCCGCGGTTTGATGAAAGCACAGATTGCCAGGAAGGATCGACCAGCCTGGTCAGGCAGCCCGTGAACCCATCGTCTCATCGCAGTCCGCCCACCCGGCACTTCGAAGTTTCAGGACTCGACGGCCCCGCTTCCCTCGCGAAGGGGATCCGGAGCTATGCGCGGCGGCGAAGCCTTGCCTGCACTGCCTCGACTTCACGTCGAAGGTATTCGAGCTGCGCCAGTAGCTCTTCGACCTGCATCACCAGATCGCCGGAGTGCTTCTTGTTCTTTTCACCATCGGCTCGCATCTCGGCTGACCTTGCCATCAACCGCCAGAATTCGATTCGCTCTTCCGCGCTCAGAGATGCGACGATGTGCGCCGGTGTCGAGTGGCCCGAACCGAAAAGCTCCCGTGGCTCCCTGCCGAGAATCGCCGCGATCCGGACGAGCATATCGACGTCCAGGGTCTGCTTGCCCCGCTCGATTCGCGAGAGGGTAGCCTGACTGATTCCTGCACGCGAGGCGACCTCGCGAAGGGGCATCCGCTGGCCAACGCGGGCAGCTCGAAGCCGATCCCCGGGTGACAGCTCCGCGGGGCTCTCTCCGGAGTCCTTTTCCATCGAAGATGAGAAGAAGTGTCCGACCAGCTAAAATTCCGACCTGAGGAGCTCGCCCTTTCGTCGCTCATTGCCCTTCGGCAACCATACCCGACCGGACTTGCTGGGCCCGCGCGAGGTGTACGGCTATCGAGCCCCTCTGCG
The DNA here is from genome assembly GCA_041748075.1 of Thermoanaerobaculia bacterium. Taxonomy (GTDB): domain Bacteria; phylum Acidobacteriota; class Thermoanaerobaculia; order Gp7-AA8; family Gp7-AA8; genus JBGSYJ01. The sequence goes on along the minus strand of JBGTDX010000127.1, from coordinate 19,145 downwards.
CCTCGAGAAGATCCCGCAACTCCGGATGACGCACGGAAGGGATGAGGTTCGCGTCGATTGTGCTCAGAAACCATCGATGCAACTGGACCTGGGTTTCCATGAAAATGCGATCGAACTCCGTGCCCCGCCAGGTGCCGATCGTTTCGGCGGTCCGGCCGGCGTTGGCGGCGAGCTGGCGGCTCAGTGCACTCTCGACGGGCGTGATGCCCGCCCGTGAAACCAGCTCCGCGATTCTCAGGTTCGCCGCGGTGTGATCCTGCACGATCATGCCAGCGAAGCCTTTCACTGCGTCCGAGGCAGCGCGCGCGGCGGCGATCTGACCATCCTCAACCACGCCCTGATTCGCGGTCAGCACGATCTGTGCGATTTCCGCGTCTGTCAGTGCGCCGGAAGCCGGATCCACCATGGTGGCGCAACCGCTGAAACTCACTGCCGCAATGAGCACCGCAAACAACGACGTCGAGGGTCGCTTCATCACTGAACTCCATTCGGCAAGCGTTGCGATCTGAATGAACAGGCCCGCCGGCTGGCGGGCCCGTGAAGCAGTGTCGCCGTGGTCAGATGATAGGCCGGGGATCATCCCCCACCGTCGGCATCTCGTCCGGGATCGAGTGATCCGACCGCCGCGCTGCGCTGGCCATCATTCCAGCTCCCAAAATGAAAGCGGCGAGTCCGCTGTAGAACATCTTCGGATTTTTCGCGCTCAGATCCTTCAGTTTGTCTCCCGACATCGAAGCATATTCCTTTGCGCGTTCCATCACGTCACGGAAGTCGATTTTCTGAATCTTGTTCGTCACTGTGTCGCTCACGTACTGGCGCAAGTGATCCTCTTCCATTCCGAGTTTCTGAAGAAGACCGAGGACTCCCTCCAGATTCTGCTTGCTGCCCTCGGACGAAGACCTGCTGCCCGACAACTCCGAAGAGTGACTGATACCCGGAGAGGAGAGATTCTCAGTTCTGCTGTTGCCTGAAGTGTTCATCGAATCCGACTTCCCGGTCGAGTTGCCACTCCCTGATTTGACGTTCGTGTCGGATTGGTTGCTCTTCTGCGTGGAACCGATATTTCCAGAGCTTCCGCTCCCTTTTGTACCTGTTCGTTCTGCCATTCGTGTGTCCCCTTTCTCTGATTTAGTCATACATAGAATGGAGAGCAAGGAGCTTGCCTGACGCACTTGTTGTTGGAAACTGTTGAGCCCGTGGGTTCGCCCGGCTGGAGGTCATGCAGCAGCGCACTTACGGACGGTCCGCATCAGTTCACCGATATCGAATGGCTTCGCGAGAACTCTGCACGCTGCATTCAACCGCTTGCGAGCCGAGTCATCGAACGCCGTCATCACGACGATGCGATCGAGCATCGCAGGTTTGCTCGCGCGCAGATGATCGACGACACCGAATCCGTCGATGCGAGGCATCATCAGATCGAGAACGACCACTTCGAAATCTTCTTCATCGAGTTTCTCGATTGCCTCGACGCCATCGCGGGCTTCGTCGACATCGAATCCATCTCGTACGAGTAGTTTGCAGACCATGCGCCGGATCGAGTCATCATCGTCCACGATCAGAGCGCGTCCTGCAGAAGGCGGCTTCATAGACACTCTCGCTGCAAGTTGCTCTCCATGTTGTCGACGCGCGAAGCGACCGCGACAGGCTGAGCGATTCCTCACTCTTTCTGTTTCAGCGATCTTTCCGCATCGTTCCGGATACCGGGAGGAGAACGGTGAAAATGGCGCCCGTGCCGGTGCCATCGCTCTCGACGCTCACCGTTCCGCCGTGAAGCTCGACGATCTGTTTCACGATGGCCAGTCCAAGCCCAAGTCCGCCCTTGCCTGGACTCCCTTCCGCCTGCCGAAACGGATCGAAAAGCTGCTCCAGCAACTCCCCCGAGATGCCAGGACCGGTGTCTGACACCGTCAGCTCGATCTCATCTCCACGCAGAGCCAGACGAACCGCGACCCTTCCTCCCTCCGGGGTGAACTTGATTGCGTTCGACAACAGATTCCAGACGACCTGCTGGAGCCGGCTCGCGTCGCCCGAGACCCGGATGCCGGGTGCGAGGAATTCGGCCACCGCGATCTGCTTTGCCTGGGCCGAGGGCATCAGGGATTGCGTGGCCGCATGGACGATTGGCCCGAGCTCGATCTCGCTCCTGTCCAGCCGCAGCTTTCCCAGTACGACACGCGAGACGTCGAGAATGTCTTCAACCAGCTGCGCCTGCATCCCGGCACTGTTTCGGATCATGGCGAGGGCCATCGCAAACGTCTTCTCATCACACTTGTCTTCTTCCATGATCTCGAGCCACCCCAGAATCGAGGTAACCGGAGTCCGCAGCTCGTGAGAGACCATCGCAAGGAAGATATCTTTCGAGCGATTTGCCGCCTCGGAATCCGCGAGAAGACGTTCCCTGTCGGCCTCGATCCGTTTCCGCTCGCGAATGTCGCGGGCGAAGCCGGTGAAAATCCTTCGCCCTTCGTCGCCGGATTCTCCGAACGAGATCTCCAGTGGAATTTCGCTGCCGTCGCGATGCAGGCCGGGAAGCTCCACTCCTGTCCACGGGATGTTGCGCCGGCCCGTCGCTGCATAACGGCTCAGACCGTGGTCGTGCGCGGCTCTGAATCGCTCCGGCATGATGGCACGCAGATGCCGTCCTCGAAGCTCGCCTTCCCCATAACCGAACAGGCGCTCCGCTGCTGTATTCGCGAAGAGAATTGTGCTGGTCTCGTCAATCGTGAAGATCGCATCCTGAGCCGTCTCAGCGATGACCCGGTAGCGCTGCCGGGTCTCGGAAAGCTGGGCGGCTGTGTGGGTTCGCTCGAGGTATGTCCCCAATTGCGCACTGAGAACCGTCATCAGCTTGAAGGCTTCCTCGCGCGGCGGCTTGTTGGACTGGCTGAAGAATTCCACCACGCCGAGGACCTCGCCTGAAAATAGCAGCGGGAATGCGAGTCCGAATGACATACCGAACTCCTCGGCCACTCTGGCGTAACGATGATCGGATGGCAGGTCTCGCAACCAGATCGGTGCGGCGGCCTCCCAAACCTCCCCGGGCACGCCTTCGCCTCGATTGAGGATCATGGCGTCGCAGTGAGCCTCCATGAAAGCGCGTGCAGTCGCATCTTTGTGCCAGACGGATGAGCATCGAAGCATGCCTTCGGACGTATCGGCTTCCCACAAGGATCCGGCGCTCCACCCGAACCTGCCGCACATCTTTTCCAGCACGGCGGTTAAGGTTGCTGCGACAGAGTCGTCGCCCGAAAGGATCTCGTGAAGCTCGATGTCCATGCCCAGACGCTGCTCCGAGAGATACCGTTCGGTCGCGTCGCTGCAAACCTTCGCGAAGCCTGCGAGCTCGCCGTCGCGCATCAGCGACGTCATCACGCTTTCAGCGAAAAACAGGGTTCCGTCCTTGCGCACGTGCCATCGCCGGTCGATGGCCCGGCCGTTCTTCAGCGCGAGCGCGAGCTCTCGGGCCGGTACACCGGCGGCACGATCTTCCGGGGTAAAGATCACGTCGGGATCGCTTCCAATCATCTCGGAGGCAGGGAACCCGAAGGTTCGCTCGGCTCCCTTGTTCCAAAGCGAAACTCGGCTGCCTGAGGGGTCCACAAGAAGGATTGCAAAGTCGGCGGTCTCTTCAATGACGAGACGGAAAAGATCTTCAGGTGGCTGGGGCTTTTGCTCGCTCATTGAATTCTTATCTCGGCCCCGCGCGCAACTGAAGCAGGATATGCCAGCGCATTCAGCCAACCATCGATTTTGGAGTCTACCAGTTTGAGGAGTCATAGCGAAGGAAAAGCGTCCCTGCGCGCCCATCGCAAGTCACCCCTCCCGCGCGAGGCGAAGCCTGCAGGTTCTTCGCTGGATCAGCCCAGTGCGGCCATACTCCGCCCCTTCGCGTTGGACTCCTCCATCCGGATCCCCCTTTTGCGCAGAGCCTGGACGAACGGGTCCGGAGGAATGCAACGCTCCTGTGGAAGCGCTCCCTTCGCGAACGTCTCGCCTCGCACCATCATCTGGGCGACGATCGACGCGGGAAAGGCAGTCGTGCGCATCATTGCGCTCAAACCGCGGGCCTCGTCGGAGCGGTCGATGATCTGGTAGCGCAAAACCTGATCATCTCCTCCAGCCTTGCCTGCGAAATCCAGCCGGACGAGTACGACATCAGGCTCATCCGCTGGAAGATGTCGCGTGAGCAGTTCACCGAGCAGACGGCGCGGTTTCACGTCCTCGCCATCGATGACGATCGGCTCACTGCTCGCCAGGCCCAGATCGATGAGCGTTCTGAACTGCTGGCAGTGACCCGGATAGCGGATCGTCTTGTAATCGAGGTTCTTCAGCCGGCCGAGGTACGTCTGGGGAAGTGTCGAGGTTCCGCCGGAGGTCTGAAACGCTTCCATCAGTCCGAATGGTGGAGGAAATTCGAGCGTTTCGAGCTCGCCCATCGAGGGCACCGTAACAATCTGACCATCGCGAAGTACGCGAGCGGGCTCAACGTACTCATTGATGAGTCCCTCGACTGAAAAAACGATCTGGTAATTCAAGGGCGGCTTCGGATTCTGCGGAAGTCCTCCAACGCGGATTTGAACTGAATCGACACTATCGAACCGGTCGATTCCGTGCGCGGCGAGCACCGCAACCATCCCGGGAGCCAGTCCGCAGTCAGGAATTACGTTGATTCCCGCGGCACGTGCTTCTTCATCCAGTGCGAGCTCGGCTTCGACTACGTCGTTGTTTCCACCGAGATCACAGAAATGGACAGATGCTGCAATCGCGAGCTTTGCAAGGCGCACGTTGTGGTGATACACCACACAGCTGATCACAGCGTCGTGCTTTCGCATGAGCTCGAGCACCGCTCTGTCCCTGGTCACATCGAGCGCGACGGGGTTGATCCGGTCCGTACCGATCCGGCCCGCCGCATCCTGCGCGCGCGAGAGATCGACGTCTGCAATGGTCACCCCCTCCGCACCGGCGTTGTGAATCAGATCGAATGCCGCACCGAAACCCATGCGGCCAGCACCGAGGATGAGGTAGTTCAATGTTTGAGGCCTCCTGTTGAATGGAGCAGGCAGTACACAGAACAGAGGAGTCAGTAGCCCGCCCTCCTGTTTTCCGACTGCGCCAGCGACGGTATAGGCGTTCGGCGCTACTTGTCTACTCTCCACTCTGCAAATCAAATACACTCCCCGCATGGCAAGGGTCGGCATTATTGGAACTGGATGGGGCGCGCGCGTTCAGGTGCCGGCGTTTCGAAGCGCGGGACTCGATGTGGTCGCCATCGCCGGGAAGAGCCCGGACAAGACCCGTGAGAAAGCTGCATCCCTGAAGGTCGGTACTGCGTATGACGATTGGCGTCAGCTGGTTCATGACGCAAACGTCGAGCTCGTATCGATCGTCACTCCTCCATCGACGCACATGGAGATGGCCACCGAAGCACTACGCGCCGGGAAACACGTCCTGAGCGAGAAACCGACGGCAATGAATGCCACCGAAGCCCAGGCGATGCTGCGTGAGGCCCGGTCGCGACCCGATCAGATCAGTCTGATCGACCACGAGCTCCGGTTCCTCCCCTCCTGGGCCGAAGCGCGGACGAGACTCGCTTCGATCGGCGACCTGCGTCATGCCGAGGTCCGCTACTCGAGTCCTTCCCGCGGCGCGAGCGACCGACCCTGGAACTGGTGGAGCGACGAGTCTCAGGGCGGAGGCGTCCTTGGAGCTGTCGGCTCTCACGCAATCGACGCGCTCCGGCACCTCGGAGGCGAAATCGACGCAGTTCAGGCCGTACTGCACACGTTCGTCACCTCCCGCCCCTGGAACGGATCCCAGCGAGCCGTCACTTCGGATGACTTCGCTTCTTTTCACGTCAGGTTTGCCAGAGGAGCGGTCGCAGCCGTTTCGCTGAGTGTAGTGGCTGCCGTCGATGAGCCCACCACCATCACTCTTCACGGTGAGAACGGCGGTCTTAACCTTCGTGAAACGTCCCTCTTCGCTGCAAGTTCAGTAGGCCCGTGGGAGAAGGTTTTCGAAGGGGAGCCGGAGGTCACAGGCGACTCTCCTGGCGGCGCATTCGGAACCGCCACGGTTCATCTCGGACATGCGCTCCGGGAGGCGCTCGATGAAGGCAATCGCGGCGCCCTTTTCCCGGGTGCAACGTTCGAGGATGGCCTTCGCCAGCAGCAGGTGCTCGACGCGGTGCGCGAATCCCATCATGCGGGTGGTGGATGGGTGAGCATCGGGAGCGTGCCGGATCCCAGGCAGAACGCGCCGGCCGGATTCTGATTTGTGTTGGAGGCTGTCATCCCGAGCGGGTGAATGGCTGACGCCGGTGTGGCGGACATGAACCAACACGTGGCGCGCGGTAGGCGCGCCATCCTGTCATTCAGCCTCCACGGCGCGACGTTGCAGGTAGCCTTCTTCGAGGTATCGCTGCTCCGCGAGCGCAACCTTGCTCAGCACATGTTCCGGAGTGATCGCATGCATCCGGCCCGGTCTGTTTCGTCTGGTGATCGGGCCCGGATCGCCATCATTTCCGAACATGTCGACCAGCAGATCCGAGCATCGCAGATACGGACCACACCGCCGTGGGTCTGAATAGCCGTAGAGCCCGATCACAGGCTTACCGAGCGCGATCGCCGCGTGAAGGGGACCTGTATCGGGCGAGATGATCAGGTCGGCGCCCCACAATTTCCAGAGGGTGTCGCGCAGGGGACCGTCGAGCGCGACCGCGGGCTCGACGCGCGACTCCGCGCGAATCTGCTCGACGATCCGACGTTCTTTCGGGCTAGGTCCGCCGACGAGGAGGGGCTGCATATGAAAGTCCCCGTCGAGCGCTTCGATCACCCGGGCATATCCTTCGGGCGTCCAGTCTTTCTCTTCTCTCGAAGTCGCCACGACCAGCGCGACCACCGGCCGATCAAACTGTGAGTAGAATTCCCGCGCCCGCGACTTCTCCTCGTCCGTTACGACCAGATCCCAGGAGACCGGCTTGCGGGTTACGCCGAGTGCTTCCAGAAACTCGAGCTGTTCATCCTGAACGTGCCGCCGCTCCCGGAAGGGGAGATGATGATTCGTCATCAGCCAGTGGAAATCGCGCGACCTCCGGAGGTCGAAGCCCATCCGTCTGACCGAATGGATCAGCCGCGCTACGATCCACGCCTTGGCGCTGATCTGCGGTACGAGCACCAGATCGAAGTCGCGCTCGGAGAGTGTGCCGTACAACTCGCGCCAGGCGGCCAGGCCTCCGCGGGGATCGAAGACAATGAACTCGTCGACCGCACTCTGATGCCGCACGAGCTGGTGCGGCACCGGCTGAATGACCCAGGTCACCCGGGAGAAGGGAAACCCGCGGCGGAGACCGTTGACGAGCGAGAGGGTGTGGATCACGTCGCCGATCGCAGACAGCCGGACGACGCAGATGCTTTTGGGATCACCCATTCGCGGGTACTCGCGTGGCCCTGTAGGCTTGCCGGACAGTCTCGATGACGGCCTCAACGTACTCGCGAGGTCTTTCCCTCCCCTGCTTCCGAATCGACCGCTCCAGACGCCCGAGATTGCGCCGTCGAGCGCCCGGGGCAACCCCACCGTTCGGAAGGGCGCTGTTGTCGAGGTCGAGTATATAGATCTGCTCTCCCGGCCCGACATGAAAGTTCATGAGGTTCAGGTCACTATGAAGAAAGTTCAGGCGATGCATTGAGGCGACGAGCTGTCCGATCCTTTCCGCGGTCACGTTCCAGTCACTCGGTGGCTCTTCTGATACGAAGAAGTAACGGTCGGCGTCCACGCCTCCAGCGAGTTTCTCGAACCCGACCTCTCCGCGGACTACGCCCCATGAGCGGCGCCAGGACGCGAACAGCACACGCGGGGTGGCGATCCCGTGGCTGTTGAGAAAGTCGGCGAGCGGAATATGGCTGGTGATCCGGCCCGATCCCAGAAAGCGGTCCTTCCAGAGATTGGCAACGGTCCCCCCATGAAACAGGCGCTTGACGACAACCTCGCTTCCACCGAGTTCTCCCGCCAGTACGGGCCTGCGTCCCCGAAGACTCTGAACGCCTGCCTGCTCGACGAATGCGTCGTAGATCCATGTATGCCTCTCGTAAGCGCGCGCCAGGTCCTCCGCAAGCTCCGGTCTGCACAGACAGCTCACAGCCCCGGAGGTAGAATGCGCGCTTTCCGAACGGACGAACCCGTCGGGCTGAAAGAAAGATTGACTCATAGGACAAGGCTGACGCCTGCAGGCGCCGAGGCAAATGGACCGCTCCTCCATTGTTGAACAGGACCTGCCGGGAACACAACTGAGAACGACCAGGAAAATCCAGCGATGGCGACGGAGCAGGCTGCGCTGGTTGCTCGAATACGCAGCCGTGCGCGCAATCCGTACGGTGATGGCTCCCCTCCCGCTGCGCATGCGACTTCCGGGATCGGTGGAAAACGAGGCCCGCTGACGACCAGCACTGAAAAGCGGTTGAACCCACGGTCTCAAGCCGCGAGGAGTTGCGCGGCGTCGACTGCCTGGGAGTAGAGATACCCCTGAGCGAGCTCGATCCCCATGTCGCGCGCAGCCGCTGCCGTCTCGGCAGTTTCGACGCCTTCGAGAATCACCTGGCAGTCGAGCTCTTTTGCCAGGGATACGACGTTGCGGACGATCTTGATGCGCGTCGCGTCGGTCTCGAATCCGGACCCGAGCTGCTGGCTGATCTTGAGGTACGAGGGTTTGATCCTGTCGACATACTCGAGGTGCGAGAATCCGGCACCCACATCGTCCAGCGCGAAACGGAAGCCCAGATTCCGCAGGCGCTCGAATCCAGCGAACGTCGCGGCATTCGCGTCGAAGCCCACCTGCTCGGTGATCTCCAGCACAATCCCGCCGGGCGTGAGCCCATAGCCCTCCTGGCTCGATAGAATCGCTTTCTCGAGACTGTCCCACCTCTCGAAGCTGTTGGGATGCACATTCACGAACAGATAACCCTGGAGTGCGAGCACACAGCCGTACCGCATTCCGCGGTCGATGCACGCAAGGTCCAGATCCACCAGCTTCTGGCTTCGCGCAGCGTAACGGAACAATGCAACCGGATTTGCCAGCGGCGAGGGAGTGATAAATCGGATGAGCGACTCATAGCCATGAGCTCGGCCGTCTGTCTGTAGGTCCACGATCGGCTGGAATCGCGCAAACAGCGATTCGCTCGCGATGATGTCCTCCATCAGGGGAATTCGAATCACGTCCTCGTCCTGACGGAATCCGTTGCCAGTTATCGATTGCGTGTTCGCGGAGGTCAGCAGCTTTTCGATCTCATCGAGACCGAATGGTTTCTGAAGAAACGCCAGGGCACCGCGGCGCGCGGCCTCCGCGGCCAGCCCGTCCGTTCCCGATCCACTCATCAGAACGACCGCCGTCTCCGGAGAATGAAGTGCCACGTGACTCATCAAGCGGAGCCCGTCGAAATCGAACCGTCCGGAAAGCTGGATGTCGCTGATGACGGCCGAAGGATGCATCTCTTCGACGATCACCTCAGCTGCTTCCACTGTCTGGCAGGTGACGATCGTGCGTGTGGAACCATACAGACCGGCCGCCAGACCTTCGGTCACCGCCGGGTCGTCGTCCACTACAAGCAGCACGTTTCGGTTCATCACCATACTCCCGTTGCATGAGTCAGCTATGACAGGAAAAAAATACATTACGCCCCATCAGGGCACTTGGATAGTCCCCTTTTGAACAGGCCCGCCGCAGGTTGCGCCCTCATTGCGGAACAATTCATGCGAATAACAGCCTGAGAAAGCGGTCATAACCACGTTCCAAAAAGGAGGGCATATGCCGAACCGAAGTAGAAATCGCAGCGACTTCGAGGGAAATGAGCGCGGGAGAACCCCCTCCAGCCAGGGCAGTTCCTCTGACGAGTACCCGAGGAGCCAGGATTTCTCGAATCGAGACTTTGGCCGGGATGAATTGCCACGTGGACGATCATCATATCGCGACGATTATGGCGAGCAGGACCGCAGTCGACCTGAGGGCAACATGTTCGCCTCATCGTCTGACAGATCTCACTTCCCCGCTTTCTCCATCCGTTTCCTCTCGAGAAACTCGGTAGCCTCATCGACCTTGTCAGCGAAGTAGAGAAGCAGGTCTCCCTCACGGCAGATCTGCAGGCCAAGCTCGAGCGCGCCCAGCTCATCGGTGCAGACATGAATGAGCGACTCGTCGAAACCGGCATGGAGCATCGCTGCGTGCATGATCGCCGCAACTTCCCCTCTCTTACGCCCGCGGGGGTGGTAATCCTCGCGAAGAATCACCTCGTCGAATGCCGACGCCGCGATTGTCGCTACCGCCTCGATGTCTTCGTCGCGTCGGTCCCCAGGCACCGCAATCGTCGCAACCGAGCGTTTCCTGTCGAGGGTGCGAACGAAGTCTGCCATGGCCGAGACGCCGTGGGGGTTGTGCGCATAGTCGATGACGACCGTGAACCCGTCGAACTCGATGAAGTTCGTCCTGCCTGGAGTCTGGTCAACGGAAGGCACGAAGGTTCGAAGAGCAGAGCGGATCGAATCGATGCGAAGGCGCATCGCCCAGGCGGCAGCGACCGCGGCAAGCACGTTGGCAACGTTGAACTTCGCGCGTCCTTCAAACGTGATCGGCACCTCACCCAGCGTCGCGATCGAAGTTCGCGCGTCGCCCTGGCACACGACGATCGCATCGTCTTCGACCGTCACCCCGAGTCCACCGGAATCGACGTGTGCGCGAAAGTCCTCGCTGGCCGGATCGAGCCCGAACAGCGCGATGTTGCAGTCGGCATGTTCGCGAAACAGAGGCGTCATCGCGTCCTCGGCATTGAGCACCGCGTAACCGGACGGAAAGACCCGCTCGACCGTCACAGCCTTCACTCGCGCCAGATCCTCTATCGTGTTCACTCCCCGCAACCCGAGGTGATCTTCGGCGATGTTCGTGACGATCGCGACATCGGACCAGTCGTAGCCGAGTCCGGCACGGAGAATTCCTCCGCGCGCGGTCTCCAGAACTGCGAAATTCACAGCGGAATCCTGCAGAACCGTGGCCGCCGACTGTGGACCCGTCAAATCCCCTTTCAATGTGTTGTTGTTACGGATGTATATGCCGTCCGTGGTAGCGAGGCCAACGTGATATCCAGCCACGTGTGCGATATGTCCGAGGAGCCTCGCAGTTGTTGTTTTTCCGTTTGTACCTGTCACCGTGACAACCGGAATCCGGGACGGCGCTCCGGACGGAAAGAGCATCTCAATGACTTCGTCTGCTGAATACGTGGACACCGTTGCACTCTCGAGCCGCTTCGCCAGCTCTCCCTGTCCGAGCAGCACCTGATCCGACTCGTCGATCCGCAGCACAGGGATCCTTCGCTTCTTCGCAGCGGCGACAACCTCCTGCGTCCATGGATCGAGAACGCATTTCTCATGCAACGCACGGAGTTCCGCGAGCTTCTCGACGAATGGAAAATCCTTCTCCTCGACGAGGTGTTCGATCAGGTCCAGCGCGAGCTCTCCTGCCGCAATACCCGTCTCTCGCTCTTCGCACTGGTAAATCACGTAGTAGACACCATGCTCACGCGCGGACCGCGCCCTCCCGAACCCGACCCTCGAGCCCACGAGGTTCTGCAGTTCCAGCGCAACATGCTCCATTACATGTCCCATCCACGTACCGAGGTCGAGCCGCGTCTTGAATCCGCCGCGCACCCCCTCCGAGCAACGGTGCTCGATCAACGAAGGGATCACCGCCATCAGGCGGTCGACGAAACCGGGAATGACATTCGACGGCCGCTCCTCGAGGGCTCCGATGTCTATCTTCCACTTGATACAGGGCTGGTGAGAGTGCAGGTTCGGACCCATGAGGGCGACCCGGTCGAGAACCTGAATGTTGCGTGTCATCTGATCGAGGCGCAGAGCAAGCGCTCTGCCACTGACGACATCTTAACGGCAGTTGCCGGGCATCCGGCCGGAGCCCGGGGAACTCACGTCAGGACTTCACCCCAGGGTGCTTCGTGGTCCGCGCACAGAATTTCGTGTGTGCCGTCAGCGGAGCTCCCCACCGTCCGAGCCGTCACTCTTCCACCATTCAGGATTCTCATTCTGTTTGGGGATTTCCTCAGTGATGACTTCGGCAGGAACCTTCGGTGAATTCAACTCGACTTCACTCCCCTGCTGTTTCGGCGGATTCTCTCCGCCGTTCCCTTTTCTAGCCATGACACCTCCGTGGACCCGATGCATCAAGATAGGTTCCGAACGCGCGGGACGCCACGAATCCGTGCAGGAGCGGTTACACTCCGGCGATGCCAGGCGTCAGACTCTTCCCCCTCGGCACAGGGGATCTGCCCGAACGCGACAGGACCCAGCTTCTTCTCAGCCGGGAAGGCTCGGCAATGTTCGAGGGATGGAGCGACCGCGGCCTCTGGAGAATCATTCTCCCGTGGCCGGACGAATTGCTCAGCCTCCCCTGGGCCGGCATCGAAGGTTGGACCGGGGCCCTCGATCGGATCACACAGCGTGCGGATCGTCCTCAGGACCCGTACCTCGACCGGATTCCGTTCGCCGGAGGCTGGGTGGGGTACGTCGGATACGATGCTGGCGCGCTCGCGCGGGGCGCGCCCTTGTACGAAGAACGTCCCCCGGAGCCTCCGCTCTGGTTCGCGCGGCATGAACGGGGAATCGTGGTAGACCCCGAAGGCAACAGCTACCTGTTCTGTCAGGAGCACCAACTCGAGCGCGTCCGGAACGAGTTCTCGATCCTGATGGCTTCAAAATCGACCACCATCGATTCCGGCGCGGGGCCTCCCGCGGCCGGTCGGATGGACGAGTCTCTCGACGCCGCGCAATACCGCGAGGCCGTCGATGGGATCCGGCAGGCGATCCGGCGTGGCGATCTCTATCAGGTAAATCTCACTCGCCGATTCCTCGCCCCGGGCCGGTGGAATCCGTTTGCGCTCTATCTCTCCCTCACGGGTGACGACGTCCCGCGCTGTTCCGCTTTCATCAACGGTGGTGAGTGGCAGATCGCGAGCGCATCCCCGGAGGTCTTCCTTCGCTACGACGCCGCGAGCGGGATCGCGGAGTCGAGGCCGATCAAGGGAACGATCGAACGAACGGGCCAGGACCGGTCCGACACCGCGTGGCTGCTTTCCAGCCGGAAGGACGCATCCGAACATCTGATGATCGTCGATCTGATTCGTAACGATTTCGGGATCGTGGCTCCCGCGGGCCTCGTGAAGGTGGCGTCATTCCGTGATGTGATCAAGCTCAAACATGTCCTTCATCTGGAATCGACCGTGCGCGCGGAAGGCCTCGATGCACGCCCATTCGCCGAGGTCTTCGCCGCAATGTTTCCCTCGGGATCGATCACAGGCGCTCCGAAGCGGGCGGTGGTTCGGTGCATCCGCGCGATTGAACCGGTTCCCCGCGGCGTCTACACGGGCGCGATCGGATTCTGGGATTTCCGTGGACGAAGTGAGTGGAGCGTCGCGATCCGCACAGCCGTCATCACGGAGGACCACGCCCGCTACCACGCGGGCGGGGGCGTGGTGTGGGACTCCACGCCGGAAGCGGAGGAGCGGGAGTCGATCGCGAAAGCGACGGCGTTCCTCGGGCATTGCGGAACAACGCGGTAGATGCCGAGGTTTTCGACTTCAGCACTTCCGGTGCATCATCATGATCGAAATGCTTTCACCTCCCTCACCACTCGGACTCTTCGAGACGATTCTCGCGATTCGCGGCCACTGCGTTCTCGAAGCACATCACGTCGAGAGACTCAGAAGCAGCGCGGAATGCCTGGGGCTTCCCACCCCGCCCCCTGTTCAGGTCTCCGAGTTCATTCGCGAGTCGGCGGCGCTCATAGGGCATCTCGACGAGGGAGTCGTGCGCTGCAGCTGGTTCACCGAATCGGAAGACCCGGACGACGCCAGCCGCTGGAAACTGGAGGCATCATCCGGACGTCTTCCGGCGCTTGTGTCAACGCGTCGCGAGTCCGGTCGCGTCGTCGTGCTCGATCGATCGTTCGTGCGAGCGATGCCTCGGTTCAAAATGATCGGCGACCCGGCCCGGTCGCTTGCGACGCATGCCATACAGGGCATGGGAGCCGACGAGGGTCTCTACATCGACTCGAGTGGAAACATCCTCGAAGGGGCTTCAACCAACGTATTCGCCGTCGATGGAGCGAAGCTGAGAACGCCCCCGGTCGCGGCAGGCCTGCTCCCCGGAACCGTCCGCGCGTGGGTCATCGCAAACGGAGCAGACGCGGGCTACGACGTGGAAGAAGCTCCGCTACGCCGGGAGGATCTGCTGCGAGGCTCCTTCCTGACGAGCAGCCTCACGCCCATCGCCGCAGTCCGGTCAGTGGACGGCATTGCGACGTCAGGACTCGACAAGCGGTATCAGGAGCTGGTGCGACTGTTCGAGAGCTCCGCGGACGGCGCTGCTGACCGAAGTTCCCGGTAATCTGCGATCGTTCATTCTGGCTCATCGAATTTCGAAACCGTATTTGATCAGAACGGGTTTCGACTTTTCGGACGTCACGTAGCTGGCAAACGCACGAGCTTCGTCCTTGTGAGCCGAGGCCTTGATCACGCCTAATGCCTGATCGATCGGACTATGCATGGTCTCCGGGATCGTAACGTACCGCCCATCCCCGCGGATACTGAGAGACAGCGCAACGATGGCGGCGTCGACGCTCCCGATCTCCGCATGCCTTGAGGCTTCCCGGATGTTCGAGGCCAGAAGGAGCCTTTCCTCGACCTGTTCCCAGACTCCAGCGCTCTTTAGCGCTTCGCGAGCAGCCACTCCGTAAGGCGCATGCAGGGGATTGGCAATGGCAATTCGCTTGATTTCGGCGGCCGCCAGATCTGCCAGTTCAGTGGGCTGGAGCGGGCTGTCGGAGCGGGTCCAGATCGTGATGCGGCCCCGGGCATACGTGGTGTTGCTTCCCGGCTCGATCAACCCCTTTCCATCCAGATCATCGACATACTCCCGGTTCGCCGACACAAAGACATCCACGGGCGCTCCCGATTCGATCTGCCGTGCAAGCTGACCGCTCGAGCCGAAGTTGAAAAGGGGCCGAATTCCACTCTCCTGCTCAAAACTACGTCCAATCTCCTCGAATGCGTACTCGAGGTCCGACGCAGCGGAAACTACAATTTCGCGAGGGGCTGGTGACGGGCTCTCAGGTCCGCTGCATCCCTGGGTGAGTAGTACCGCCAGCAGAAGCATTGGGAGGGCAGTCCCCTTTTTTTCATCTGCGCGGGCTGGGACGAGCATACCGGGACGCTCCTTCATTGCGCACGCCTGAGCTCGAGGTCCGTGACCTGTCCCAGCGCGCTGTCTTCCCATTCTACGGGCCTGCTGAACGAGTTGAACGTCGCGGAGGTCCTGCCACGAGATGCGTTTCACGCGCTTGAACTGAGTAAGGCCGAGGCCTGGTACGCCGGAATCTCGACGTTGATGGAGAAGTGATCTCCCAGAAGATTGTCAACCTCATCATCGTGCCGAGCACGAGTCACTGCGACGTGCTCACCGGTATGAGATGGTTCGTCCTCAAGCGGAAGTGCGCGAAAGTTTGACTCCCGCAAGGCCTGGTCCAGAACGCCCCTCTCTACGCAGCTTTCGAACCACAGTTCTACAGCCTCGTGAAGGTGGCGCTTTTGCGGCGGCCTCAGACTCGCCCTGAGAAGCGACAGCCAGCATGGGACAGATTGCGACCCAGCGGCGCTTCGTTTCCTTGCGGACAAACGCCCGCAGCTTTACGTTTAGTGTGATTGTTTCTCCCACTTTTTCCTGCCTCTCCGGGTGACCAATGAAGGCCCCTCCTCTACGTTACACGAAATCCCTGCCGGAATCTCAGTGGCCTCGCACCCGAAGGGGTAACTTTCCAGGCGAGAATCCAGCTACCCCAAATTGTTACCCCGTATCACCCGGAAGGCAAAGAATCTCGCCCAAACCACTCTGGACACAGAAACCACATTCTCCCCTCTGAGAACGGTCAACGCAGAGTCGTACCAGGATGATCCGGAGTGTAAAATTGGCGTCCCCAACGGGATTCGAACCCGTGTCGCCGCCGTGAAAGGGCGGTGTCCTAGGCCCCTAGACGATGGGGACGCGAAGGCAAGAGCGCGGAAGTTACCACGCTGGAAAGTGCGAGGTCAACGAGCGATGCGGCCTCGAAAGCACTAAGACAAATGGCGCGGATCTCAAATTCCGGGCGGCTGACGCGTAACTCCTGCTTCGTGCGAGAATATTTCCATGGGTCATTCCCGGGGCAAGGCTCGCGCGAGATCGATCCCCGCAAGTCTTCTCGTCGCGACTGCGCTCCTCATAGCCGGCTGCAGGAATGATGCGGCAGCTACCGACATGCACGAGCTGGCCAGAAGCGTGGCACAGCGCCCCGACATCGCTGGGCGGCTCGCACCTCCCGAGACGACTGCCGCGGCGCTCGAGCTGGAGGAGCTCGCCTCCGAGATCGGCATCGAGTTCTCTCACAACGTCGAGTACGCTGAGGCGAACGACGCGATCGATTTCTCCGTACCCGCACCCGCGGACTATCTCCGGGAGCAGGAAGGTGGAGATTCGATCGAAACGCCTCCAGCCAATCTGCAGGTCTTCCTCAGTCAGAAAGGCGATACGATCGATGCGATTACCCGACTCCTCATCGGGGGGCAGAAGATTCAGTGGGAGTCTAGGCAGAGGGACACGCCGGAAGCCTATCGAAGGAGCGCGCGTGCCTTGCGGGGAAACTTCCGGCTCGCCCAGCTGCTCTGCGCCCGCGCACTCGTCGCACAGCGAAACGGAGAGACCGCCCAGGCATGGCGATATCTGGAGGCCGCGGTAAAACTCGGCCAGACCCTGGGAGAACGAACGGACACGCTGTCGCAGCTGATTTCCATCGCGCAGATCAGCACGGCAGTGCGCGCGGCACGGAGCCTCGATGCCCCCGTTCCCGATTGGGTGTGGGCGCTGAACAATGATGACCGCGTCGATGCGATGCTCCAGGTGCGGGAGATCGAAGCGATTCGAATGCTCGAAGGGGAGAACTATACAAACGCTTCTGCGCAGGAGCAGCGCGAGCTCAGTGGATTCGTGAGTGCCCAGCTCCTCGCAGCGGCTGAAGTCCGCGGCATGTCGCGTTGCAGCGTCGAGGAATCGACATATGACAAGGCCCGCGACCGGCACGACCACATCTACCGCGACATCCAGTTCTCGTTTGGAAAGACAGTCTTCCGGGCGGCATCTCTCATGCTCACGACCGAGGGCACAATGCTCGTTCTCCGCGCGAAGGAAGCGCGGGCTGCCGATGCGGAGGGTCACTGGCCCGAATCGCTCGCGCTGTCCGATCCGCTGTGCGATCCGAACGTCTGGAATTACGAGAGGGCGAGCGACGGGTCAATGTCAGTCCGGTTCACGGGAGATCCGCGCACTGTCGAGGGCGACACGCCCAATCCGCCCCCGCTCGTGTATCTCGGGTCCCGCCCGCTCTAGACGCGATCAAGCGGACCGGGAACGTGGCGAGGGATGAACCGAATGTCATCCCGAGCAAGCTAACGGCGCGGGCGCGCCGGTGAAGGGGTGATGAACCTGTATCCTAGGCGAGGGTCCCTGTCGAGGCCGTCAAGGCGTTGGTGTGCAGTACGAGCCCGTTCCCGAGCATGGTCCCGGAAGACCGAAGTCGCATTGGTGACGCGGCACGACCACGAGTCGTGTTCGCGATCCCGTTTAGAAGAGTGTATCGAGCTGGGTCTTCCGCTGGGATCCCACACAAAATTCTTTGTGAGGAGAGTGATGTATGTCCAAGCGACCTCGGGTCCTCCGGTCCAAGCGAAAGATTATAGGTTCTTTCATCACAGTCAACCCTGATGCGGCCGGAATCGATGCCGGTTCAGAGGAGCACTGGGTATCCGTTCCGGAGGATCGGAGCGACACGCAAGTTCGCGCATTCGGAACGTTCACGGAAGATCTTTACGCTCTGGCAGACTGGCTGGTGGAATGCCGTATCAAGACTGTGGCGATCGAAGCGACCGGAGTCTACTGGATTCCTCTGGTTGAGATCCTGGAGGCACGGGGGCTTAAGCCGAAGCTCGTCGATTCGAGAAGTATTGGTCGGCGGAACAAGAAGAAGACCGACGTAGTGGATTGTCAATGGATTCGCCAGCTGCACATGCATGGCCTGCTCGACGCCGCATTCCGGCCGAACGCCGAGATGCTGCCTCTGCGAGCATTCATGCGACAGCGGCGGATGCTGATCGAGTACGCAAGCGATCATGTTCGCCACATGCAGAAGGCTCTGGATCTGATGAATGTGAAGCTGCATCTGGTGATCTCTGATATCACGGGAGTGAGCGGAATGCGGATCATTCGTGCGATTCTCGCAGGCGAGTGCGACCCCAGGAAGCTGGCTGCGATGCGGGAGAAGAGTTGCAAGAACTCCGAGGAGACCATCGCTAAGGCTCTGATGGGCAACTACCGTGAGGAGCATCTATTTGCGCTGGCTCAGGCGGTCGAGCTGTTCGACACCTATCAGCGCAAGCTCGTCGAGTGCGACGAGAAAATCGCAGCAGCGCTTGCCACGTTCGACAAGAAAGCCGACGGTGCCACGCTGGCGAAGAAGTCTTCGCAGAAACGACGGAAGAATCAGCCTCGCTTCGATGCACGGACGCTGATCTACCAAATAGCCGGGGTCGATCTAACCGCAATCGACGGACTCGAAGCTTCCAGCGTTCTGACGATCCTTTCGGAAACGGGAACGGACATGTCGCACTGGCCTAGTGAAGCGCACTTTTCCTCGTGGCTCGCTCTTTGTCCGAACAAATGGGTTACGGGTGGCAAGCCCTTAGCGAAAAAGCCTCCACTCATCCATCCGAACCGCGCAGCACAAGCCTTTCGGCTCGCCGCCCAAACTCTCGAGCGCGCTCAATGCGCTATCGGCGCTTTCTTTCGTCGGATCAAATCTCGCCATGGACGTCAGGCCGCCATCAAGGCCACCGCCCACAAGCTCTCCACAATCTTCTACACGATCCTAAAAACCGGCACTCCCTATCGCGATCCCGGAGCGGCCTACTACGAAGAGCGCTACCGCGAAAGGCTAGTCAAATCATTGCAAAAGAAAGCAACTACGCTCGGATACCAACTCATCCCGGTTCAGGAGGTTCATTAGAAGC
>JBGTDX010000126.1:0-66267 GCA_041748075.1 Thermoanaerobaculia bacterium | reverse complement strand
GGAGCTTGCCATGCAAGATCAAGGAACGAGGAGGAGGCGATGCGGTGGCATCGTCGACGACGAGTGACGCAGAGATTGCGTGGCAACCTCCATCAGCCCTGCGGGTTGCAGGCGGCGCGCCTGCAACGCTGGTCCCGATTTCACCAATACAGGCCACCAGTCAGCCCCTGGGGCGCGTGCCATCCTGAGCCCAGCGAGATTGTGTCAGAACGTCCGTGTGTGTCATCCCGAACGTCGAGCGAGGGATGACACGGCCGGAGTTTGCCCGGTCGAGCCGGCTGCGATTACGAAACTGTTACAGTCCAGGTCCGTATACCCAATCGCCGGGATACGATGCACCTTTCACCCGCAAATCCCGAGGAGACGAGTCTCGAATGAAGCGTTCAAAAAAGATCTGGATTGCGGTCATCGTGTTGATCGTCATCGCCGTCGCCGCCTTCGGCATAGCCCGCTCACGTGGTGACAAGGGAGTCGAAGTGACCACGGCGACCGTGAGCCGGGAGGATCTGGTCAGCAAGGTCTCGGCAAACGGCCGGATCCAGGCTGAGAGGAAGGTGGATCTGTCAGCCCACGTCATGGGCCAGATCATCAATCTCGCCGTCCGGGAGGGAGACGTGGTGCAGAAGGGCGACGTGCTTCTGCAGATCGATCGGGCGCAGCTCGCCGCCTCGGCTGCGGGCGCTGCCGCTTCCCTGAATGCGCTCTTTTCGGACCGCGATGCGGCCCGCGCCGCCGTCGCCGAGGCGTTGCGAAATTACGAGCGGGCGCAGCGCAACCACGAAGAGAAGATCATTCCGCTCGCGGAGTTCGAGTCCGCCCGGACAGCGCTTCAGTCCGCCCGCGCCAGCGCAGCAGCTCTCGACAACAGAATCGAACAGGCTCGCGCCGGGCTCGCAGGAGCTCGCGACACCCTCTCGAAAACCACCATCACGGCCCCGATGAACGGTATCGTCACCGCTCTGCCGGTCGAGGAGGGCGAAGTGGCCGTCATCGGAACGATGAACAATCCCGGCACGATCCTGATGACGATCTCGGACATGAGCACCGTCGAGGCCGTCATGGAAGTCGACGAGACCGACATCCCGAACGTGCAGGTCGGACAGCGAGCCTCGGTCACCATCGACCCATACCCCAATCAGACATTCGCCGGGACAGTCACCGAAGTGGCGTCGAGTCCAATCACACGCGCGGGGACGGGAACCGAGGCCGTCAATTTCGAAGTCAAGATCCAGCTCGAGAATCCGCCGGCAAACCTTCGCCCCGGGTTCTCCGCTTCCGCCGACATCATTACCAACACTCAACCGAAGGCGCTTGCGATTCCGATCCAGGCGCTGGTCGTCCGCGAAAAGCCGGGAGCAGCCGTGAGTCCGGGCGTACCGGCCGTTGAAGAGGAAGGCGTCTATCTTCTGGATGAACCGACAGGAACCGTCAAATTCGTTCCAGTGGAGACCGGAATTACAGGCGACATCTCGATCGAGATCACGAAAGGGCTCACGGAGAACCAGAAGATCGTTTCCGGGCCATTCAGGGCTCTCCGCGAGATCGAGGATGGGGACAAGGTGAAAGAGAGCAAGAAGGGCGGAGGAAAAGACGCAGGCTGAAGCGATGCAGACTCGTCACAACCCTGACAACAGACCACTTCCGACACCATGAACATTCCCGAAGTCATCCGCATAGCAGCCCAGGCGCTCCGCACTCACAAGCTGCGGAGCTTTCTCACACTTCTGGGCGTGATCATCGGCGTGATGACGGTCGTGGCAGTCGTGTCGGTGATCTCCGGTCTCAACAGCTACGTCTCTGACCAGGTCTTCCAGCTGAATCCGGACGTTTACATCATCACCCAGTTCGGGATCATCACGAGCCGTGAAGAGTTTCTCGAGGCGGTCCGGCGGAAGCGAATCGAGATCGACGACGTCCGGGCAATCGAGCGACGCTGCACATCCTGCGGCATGGTCGGCACGAGCGCATCCACGCGGATGCCGGTGAAGTATGGCAACAAGCGGCTGTCCGGCGTGCTGATTTTCGGGGCGAGCTCGAACATGGCGGAGCTCAACAATCTGGACATCGAGGCAGGACGGTTCTACACGCCAACCGAGGAATATCACTCGGCGCCCGTCGTCGTCATCGGCTCGGATGTCCGTGAAGAGCTGTTCCCGAGGCTCGATCCGATCGGACGGACGATATCCGTCGGCGGCAAGCCCCGCCGGGTGATCGGCCTGTTGCGCAAACAGGGATCGGTCCTCGGACAGAGTCAGGACAATCAGCTCTACATGCCACTGTCAACGTTTCGGAAGGCGTTCGGTGCTCGCCGGTCTCTCGATGTTTTCATTCGTCCCTCCGGAGGAATGGCGGGACTCTCCGCGAGCCAGGACGAAGTGCGCGTGATTCTGCGTAACCGCCGGCACACTCCATTCCGCGCCGACGATCCATTCTCGATGGTGACCGCGGAGGCGCTTCAGAAAGTCTGGCGCAACATCTCCGCGGGTGCATTCGCTTTGATGGTCTTCATCTCCGGCATATCACTCGTCGTCGGAGGAATCGTGATCACGAACATCATGCTCGTGTCGGTGATCGAGCGGACGCGGGAGATCGGCATCCGTCGAGCTCTCGGCGCGCGACAGCGGGACATTCAGATGCAGTTCCTGACCGAGGCGATCATGCTCGCGCTGATCGGCGGAGTAATCGGCGTGCTGCTCGGAGTGATGATCAGCAAGGGAATCTCGACAGCCTTTCCGCTTCCCACCCAGATCCGCCCCAGCCTGATCGTGGCAGCGCTCGGAATCGCGATCGTCACCGGAGTGGGAGCAGGGTTTTTTCCCGCCCGGAAGGCCGCGAAGCTTCCGCCGATCGAGGCTCTCCGTTATGAATGAGCACGCGGGAGCGAGAAAGTTTCTGATGGCATGGGCGCGGGGGCTCCGGGAGAACGTTCGTTTTGCGACGGGCGCTGTGTTCGGCCACAAGCTACGCTCCGCGCTCACCGTTCTCGGCATCATCATCGGCGTCACGACGGTCATCGCGATGGTGTCGATCATCGAGGGATTCAACAACAATGTGATCGCAAACTTTCAGGCGTTCGGATCGACCCTCGTGCAGTTCCAGAAGTTCGAGCCGCGATTCGGGCCCGGCGGGAATCGCGACGAAGAACAACGTCTGCGAAAGGAACTGACGTACGAAGACGCGATGGCACTCAAGGAGCTCGTCCCGGCGATGCTTGCCGTGTCGCCGGAGCGCTACTGGTTCGCGGGCGGAGGAGGCTCGGGCGGGTCTCCCGACGTGAAGTACGAAGGCAACGTCGCTACACCGGATACGCTCGTCGGTGTCACCGGCGATTATCCTGCAGCAAACAACAAGGCCGTCAGCGAGGGCCGCTTCATCAACGACACCGACCATCGACACGGTGCGGCAGTCACGGTGATCGGCTACGCGGTCGCGGATGCACTCTTTCCACACACCGATCCCCTCGGCAAGCGGGTCAATATCGGCGGCAGACGTTACACAGTCATCGGAGTGATGGAGCAGCAGGGCTCGACCTTCTTCGAGTCAACCGATTCGCACGTCTACCTTCCACTGAACACATTCGACTCCCACTTTCCATGGATCAAGCGTGAGCGGGGTGTGAACATCGCCACGGTCCCGCGCAGGCCTGAGTGGGTCGACCGGATCACGGAGGAAGGAACTGCGGTCCTGAGGGCGCGACGGAGAGTTCCGTTCAACAAGCCGAACGACTTCGGCATCATGACGCCCGACAAGCTGATCGGAAACTTCAAGAAGATCACAGGCGGAATCACGCTCGCGATGATCTTCATCTCTTCGATCGCGCTTCTGGTCGGGGGCGTCGGCGTGATGAACATCATGCTCGTCTCGGTGACCGAGCGAACGCGCGAGATCGGAATCCGAAAGGCACTCGGAGCAGTCAAGCGCGACATCGTCGTGCAGTTCCTCACCGAGGCTATGACTCTGTCCGCCCTGGGCGGGATCCTCGGCGTGCTCCTCGGCTATGCGATTGCAGCGGTGGTCGGCAAAGCGAGTCCTCTCGCAACGAGCACCCCGATCTGGTCGGTTGTCGTCGGACTGCTCGTGTCGATCTCGATCGGCCTCTTCTTCGGAATCTATCCCGCGTGGAAGGCCGCGAAACTCGATCCGATCGAAGCGCTGCGATACGAGTAAGGGAAACTACGGCTGTTCTATACCACCGGAAATCTGCAGACATCACGCAGCAGGCAGACCTCGCAATTTTCCTTCCGCCGTTTCCGGCTGCAGAGATCGAGAATTCCGAGCCGGCACAACGCGAAGTCGTAACGCACGGGATCGGCGGGGTTGAACACCGCGAGCTTCGCGGTAATCGCGCGTGCGGATTTCCAATCGGCGCTCTTTCGGTCGTTCAGCCCGAGAAACGTCGAGATGCGGTGAATGTGCGTGTCGACGGGCATGACGAGTTTTGCCGGATCGACGAACGTCCAGAGCCCGAGGTCGGGAGATTCTCTGCGAACCATCCAGCGCAGGTAGAGGTTCATCCGCTTGCAGGCACTGCCATCTGCGGGTGAAGTGAGCAGGTAGGAAAGAGCGGCACGGCGAGCTGGCGTCAGCTTTGGTAACAAGCCTCCCGCATCGATGAGTGCGGCTACGAAGCGTTGCAGAGAGTGTCCGATGTCTTCGTCTGTCCCGCGATAGTTCATACGGAACAATTCTCCGAGCGATCCATGCGTCCTGACCGCCCAGGAGATTCTCACGAGCAACGCGACGAGGTCAGGCGCCTTGTGAAAGCGATGCGCAAAGTCGCGGAACCGTCTTCCCGCGTCCCGAGCCTCGAACGCTCGAAGATACTCATCCGGAGACGATCCCATTCTGTCGAGCACGTTCCCGACGTTGCGAACGACGATGTCCGCCCGGCCGTACGCGAACGCGGCCGCGAGCAGTCCTGCAATCTCCTGATCCCGCGGTTGGTCGTAGCGATGCACAAGTTGCAGCGGATCGGGGGCGATCATCCCGATGTCGATCTTCGCGGCCAGCGCATCGAGGCGCTCGCCGAGGAGGTTCGAATCGCGAACAGGTCGGGTGCGGAGGCGCATGACTCCGAACTACTGCCGGTGCTCCACAACCACGCCGCCCGCGGGGTCGCGCCACTCGACTGCCTGCAACTGCGGCATCTCGATAGCCAGGACGGCAAACGGCGCCGTGAATGCCTGAGTCGTCATGTCGCCCTTGCCCGGCTGAATCATCGCGGCACGAACGACCGCGGTGTCGCCTTCGAGCGTTACATCTTTCGGATCGATCCCGTACCCGCCGGTGGAGCGCGCACCCATGAGGAGAAACACCACGGACTCTTTCGCGAAGTCGACCGCGGGCGGCTGTCCGTCGCTGATGTGTCTACGCCAGAGTGCGCTGTACTCGGCCGCTGTTCTGGCGACTTCCACCGTCGGGCCGGTGACGCTGACGTCCGCGGCCTGCGCCGCCTTTCCGTAACCGCCCTTTTCGAGAACTCGATACGAAGATATCGTCATCCCGGAGGTCTCCTCGGCTGTTGCCGTCTCGCTGGACGTACTCGTGCCTGCAGCGTCGCTACCCGGCTCCGCAGTCGTGCAGGAAGCGAGCGCCAGCGACAGAGTCATCACAATACACCGTGCAGTCATCGTCATCATCTCCTTCGCAACATCATATCGGGGGACTGCATTGCGGATTGCGGATTTCGGCCGTATCCATTTCGCTCTCGGTCCGTCCTAAGGGATAATCGTCGACACCGATGTGATCCGAGACCGGAGAGAGACCATGAAACCCCTTCCCGCAATTCTGTTCGTTGTGCTCGCGCTGTCCCCTATCCCTGCGCTTGCAGCCGTGAGCGGCGTCGCGATCTCGTCTGAGGGCGTCGCGCTGCCTGATGTGAAGGTCACCGCGTATGCGCAGGAATCTTCCGCGGCAAGGCGCGAGCGTCTGATGAAGGGTGCGGAACGGGAGACTCTCACTTCCGCCGTCACCGATGCCAAAGGGCTCCTCACGATCGACGTCAAGGACGCGATCGTCTTCGATCTGGAGTTCCGCAAGCCGGGCCACGCGCCCGCTTCGCTTCGCGTCACGCACAACGAAAACATCGGAGCCGTCATGCTCCGTGCCGCTGCGGATCGCAGCGGTGTGATTCGCGCAGGCGGCAAGCCGGTGCCGGAAGCTCTCGTCGTCTTTGGTTCCCAGAGCGGCAGTGAGTTGATCATCCGCACTGATGAGAACGGGCGCTACCTAGCTCCCGATCCCGACCAGTGGGCCGAAACGATGTCTGTCCTCCATCCGGACTTTGCGCGGACCGTCGTACCGAGGCGCCCTCGATCCAGATGGACGATGGACGCCTCAGTAACCGCCGGGATCACCCACTCCGGACGCGTCGTCGCAACCGATGGCAAGACTCCCGTCGCAGACGCGCGGATCTTCGTCGACGGCTGGCCGGCCGGTGAGTCCGGCGAGGACGGTTCGTTCTCGCTCTCACATCTGCCGTCGAACTGGACTGAGATGCGCGCCGTGAAGGCAGAACAGATCGCGAGCCAGCCTCGGGGCAGGAGCTCGACCTCGACCTTGCGCATGGGTAAAGCTTCGTCGGTCACGGGCACGGTGACCGAGGCCGGCGGCCGGCGCCCGGTAAGAGACGCGATGATCTGGATGATGCCCGCGGGCCGGCAAGGTGATCGCGAAACGGTGATCAGCGATGCAAAGGGCAATTTCAACTTGCCTTCACTGACCGCCGGCACGTTCCGCTTCGGCGTCAGCGTTCCCGGATATTCCGATCCGGTCGCTTCCGACATTTCCATTTCCCCCGGTGAGGCTGTCGCTCGGTCATTCGCACTCTCCCGCAGCGGCTCGCTGGACGGAGTGATTCTCGATGAGAACGGCAAGGCTGTGGCTGGCGCCAGTGTCACGGCGGATCGCCGGCCCCCCGGAATGCCTAATCTTCGGATGTCGATCGGCTCCCCTCGGGGCTACAGCGCACCCGACGGCCGCTTCGTTGTTCGAGACCTGGCCCCCTCGGAAGGCTACAACGTTCAGGCAAACAGAGAGGGATTCGCCGAGGGTCGCGAGATCGGCATCGATGTCGTCTCCGGTGAGCGTAAAAGCGGCGTCCGGATCACCCTTCCCAGCGGATATGAGCTTTCCGGCCGCGTTGCCGATCAGCGCGGTCGCGCCATCGGAGGAGCGACCATCGTCGCCACGAAAAGCCTTCCCGGGGTCCGGACGATGACAAGTTTTTTCTTCGCGTCCGACAACAAAGACGTTCCCACGAGCTCGGCCGAAGGCAGTTTCTCGCTTCGACTGGCCGAAGGAAACTACGACCTCGAGATCCGGCGTGAAGGATTCGCCCCGAAACGGCTTCCCAACGTCAGAGTCGAACGGAACACCGATCCGTTGAAGGTTGTGCTGGTGGAAGGCGTCGCCGTCGCGGGCCGTGTCGTCACGGCAAGCGGCTCTCCCGTAGCAGACGCGAACATCAACCTCGGCTCGGGTGAGCTTGGTCCGCTCGGCGCCACAGTAACCGCCATCGACGGCAGTTTCGCAATCGAGGATCTCGCGGCCGGGACGGCCATCCTGAGTGTCAACAAGCTCGAAGACTTCATCTCATTCTCACAGTCCGTGACTGCTCCGGATCCCAACCTTCTGATCGAGCTCCCCGCAGGAGGCGGCATCTCCGGACGCGTGGTCGACAGCAACTCGAAGCAGCCGCTGACGAGCTTCAGCGCAGGACTGTCCAATGTTCGAGCCGGCGGTGGTGCCATGCGACGCGGTCCACCAATGATGAAGGACTTCCGCTCCGACGACGGTTCGTTCGTTTTGGAGAACGTTCCCGTCGGCCAGCACCAGGTCCAGGTGACTGCTCCGGGATACGTCACGGCGCAGCTGTCCGGCGTGAATGTCGAAGAGGGAAAGAGCGTCCGGGATCTCGAAGTTCTGATGGAGCCCGGTGTGCGAGTTACCGGAAAAGTGACAGGCCCGGACGGCGCGGGACTCGAGGCCGTCTTCATCAGCGCGGAAGATCCTAGCGACCGCATGGTCATGGGTCCGCCCGGGGCGCCGAACTCGACGAATGCCGATGGCGAATACGTCATCGAGAACCTTCAGGCGGGCGAACGAACGCTGCGGTTCTCCAAGAGAGGCTACCAACCGGAGCAGAAGGCGGTGAAGATCTCCGGGAAGGAAGCGCGAGTCGATGTCCGCCTGTCCCGCGGTCTCGAGCTCACTGGAACCGTGGTCGATGCGTCAGGCCGTCCCGTGGCCGAAGCATCGGTCATGGCACAAGCTCCCGGCGCCGGTGGCCGCGCCAGCAGCAACGCGAATGGCGCGTTCACGATCGAGGGCCTGGCTGCGGGGCGGTATACGGTTACCGCGTCGAAGACAGGGCTGGCTTCCGAGAGACTGCGCGATGTCGACATCGCAACCGTGGGACCTCTGCGAATCGTCCTCGACACGGGAGGGACGATCTACGGGCGGGTCAGCGGCTACGACGAAACCCTCGCTTCGACGATCGTCGTCCGGGCGAGCAATCAGGAAGGGAATGCGCAGTCGTCCATCGACGCTTCCGGCAACTTCCGCATCGAGGGCGCACCGGTGGGAACGGTGACTGTGCTCGCTATGTCACGCGGCTCGAACAGCGGATCGAAGCAGGTCGAGGTCGTTTCAGGACAGTCTCACCAGGTCGATCTGGAGTTCCGAAGCGACATCGTGATCAGCGGGCGCGTTTCGAGGAATGGCAAAGCTGCCGACTTCTCGTCCGTTTCGTTCATGCCGAGCGATGCCCGGCTGCAGAGCCGCGGCTCCGGGGCCACCGATGCGGAGGGCCGCTATTCGATCTCCGGCCTCGAGCCCGGGGACTACAACGTCAGCGTTATGGACCAGAACACGCTGCAGCCCTACAGGACGACCTACAAAGTCACCGGTTCGGCAAACTTCGACATTGACGTCAGGGGCGCGACGCTTCGCGGCCGGGTCGTCGACGCGGAGTCCGGAGAGGGAATCCCTGACGCACGCATCTCCCTGTCCCAGAAGGGCGATCGACCGTCGCCGACGATGTTTCAGCCTTCTACGGTGTCGGCGTGGGATGGCAATTTCACGCTCGAGCATGTCCCTGCCGGGAGTTATCAGCTCCTCGCTCAGAAGCAGGGATGGGGTCACCAGATTCTCGATCTGAGCGTCGAGGGCGAGTTTGCGCAGGATGCACTCGTGAAGCTTTCGAAGAATGACGGGCTGGTGCTGCGAGTCGTCGACGCGCGTGACGGCCGGCCGCTGGCTGCAAATGTTCTCGCGAAGGATGCATCGAACCGGATCGCGTATCAGGGTTTCGGAAGTCGCGAGGCGGACGGAAGCACGCGGATCTCGATCGCGGCGGGAACCTACCGCGTTGCGATCGGTGCAGGCGGCTATGCAACGCGCACCGTGATGGTCGCGGTTCCGGGCGAAACGTCGATCGGTCTGACTCCCGGTGGCGCAATCAGCGTCACGGTCTCCGAGCCTGATCGGCAGATGGGGCGGCTTCTTCTGGCGACAGGCGAAGCCTATCTTCGTAACCCCTGGTCACCGAATTCCGACTTTGCCCTCAACCCCGGCGGCAACGTGCTCGCGAATATCCTGCCGGGCGGCTACACCCTGGTGACTCTCGATGAGAAGGGACAGGTGAAAAAGTCGCAGCAGATTACGGTGACCGAAGGGCAGACTACCGAGGTTCGGATGTAGCGAGCAGTGCCGCGATGCTCTCGTCGTAGGGCGCTCTCGCGACGCCGCGGTCGGTGATGATCGCGGTGATGAGAGATGCCGGCGTGACATCGAAAGCCGGATGGCGCGCTTCGACGCCGGCCGGGGCGAAGCTGATCGTGTGAAGTTGCCCGTCCTCGCCGGAGCCGCTCGCGTGGGTGACTTCGCCCGAGGAGCGCTCCTCGATCGGGATGTCCGCTCCGCTCGCACAGGCTGCGTCGATCGTCGTGATGGGCGCCGCCACGTAGAAAGGGATTCCGTGCGTGTGTGCGAGCACCGCTACGGTGTACGTGCCGATCTTGTTTGCCGCATCTCCGTTGCGCGCGATCCGGTCGGCGCCGACGATGACCGCGTCGAACTGCTTCTTCTGGAAGAAGTGTCCCGCCATGCTGTCGGTGATCAGCGTGACGTCGATGCCGTCCTTCTGGAGCTCCCAGGCGGTCAGACGGGATCCCTGGAGGAAGGGTCGCGTCTCGTCGGCGAAAACAGAAATCGTCTTGCCAGCCTCGCAAGCCGCTCGGATCACCCCGAGAGCCGTTCCGTATCCACTCGTGGCTAGTGCGCCGGCGTTGCAGTGCGTGAGGACCGTCGCGCGTTGCGACAGGAGCTCCGCACCATACTGTCCGATCCGGTGGTTTGCAGCCAGATCCTCGGCATGGATTGCCTCAGCCTCCGCAGCCAGTTTCTTCGAGAGAGCGGCGGACTCTCCCGCATGCGAATCGACCACGCGAAGCATCCGGTCGAGCGCCCAGTGTAGATTCACGGCCGTCGGCCGCGTCGAGCGCAGCAGCTCCGCGGCCGTGCGGACCCGCGAATGGAGATCGCCAGCGGACGGAAGGCTGGATTCGAGTGCGACACCGAACGCCGCACTGACGCCGATCGCCGGTGCACCGCGCACGACCATGTCGCGGATCGCGGTCGCCACATCCTGAGCATTCCTGCAGGTCACCCAGACTTCCTGATGCGGCAGGATGCGCTGGTCGAGCAGCAGGAGCGCCTCTCCGGCCTTCCACTCCAGAGGTTTCACATGACTGTGCATCGAGGTCGTTATACTACGGCGGTTAGCGACCGCTTGCGAGGAGAGCTTTCGAGAGAGCTCCGTCCGTGGTCGGCACTTTGCAGAAGAAAAGCTCTGGAGGGTTCCATGGTGAAAGTAGGGATCAACGGTTTCGGCCGGATCGGTCGCAATGTCGTGCGCGCCGGACTCATCAATGATCAGAATATCGAATTCGTTGCCTGTAACGACCTGACGCAAGCCGGTACGCTGGCGTATCTCCTCAAATACGATTCGGTTCACGGCACGATTCCAAACAGGATCGAATCCTCAAAGGGAGCGATATCGATCGACGGCAGGGAGATGAAAGTGTTTGCGTCACCCGACCCCGCTGAGATTCCCTGGAAGGATCTGGGCGTCGAAGTCGTGATCGAGTCGACCGGACGGTTCACCTCCCGGGACAAGGCCGCTCTTCATCTCGGGGGCTCGGTCGAGCACGTCATCATCTCGGCGCCTTCGAAGAACGCGGACGTGACCGTCTGTCTCGGTGTCAACGAGGCGGATTTCGATCCGGGAAAACATCAGATCATCTCGAACGCGTCGTGCACGACGAACTGTCTGGCTCCGGTCGCGAAGGTGCTGCATGAGAACTTCAGCGTCACGATGGGAATCATGACCACGGTTCATTCGTATACCAATGACCAGGAGATCCTCGATCTGCCGCACAAGGACATGCGTCGCGGGAGGGCGGCCGCACTGTCGATGATTCCGACCTCGACAGGCGCGGCGCAGGCTGTCGGCCTCGTGCTGCCGGAATTGAAGGGCAAGTTCGACGGAATCTCGGTCAGAGTGCCCACACCCAACGTATCGCTCGTCGACTTGACGTTCCGCACCGAGAAAGCGACGAGTGCAGACGAGATCAACAGGGTGATCCGCGAATCGGCGGACGGACCGCTCAAGGGGATTCTGTCGTATTCCGACGAGCAACTCGTCTCGATCGACTTCAACGACAACCCGAACTCATCGATCGTCGACACGAGCTTCACACGGTCGGTCGATCCTCACATGCATAAGATTCTCGCCTGGTACGACAACGAGTGGGGCTACTCGAACCGCGTGCTGGACATGGTCGGGTATGTAGCAAAGGTCAAAAAGGAAATGCTGGTCGCGAAAGGTTAGTGACGATGATCGAAATTCCAACGGTCGATCGACTGAATCTGCTCGAGTCCCGCGTGTTTTACCGGGTGGACTACAACGTACCTCTGGACGGCCGGCGCATCGCGGACGCAACGAGGATTGAAGCCACGATCCCGACACTGCTCATGTTGCGGGAGCGGGGAGCTGCAATCGTCATCGCGAGCCATTTCGGTCGCCCGAAGGGCAAGAGGACCGAGAACGACTCGCTGGCTCCCGTACGCGCCAGGCTCGCGGACCTGATCGGCGCGGATATCGGTTTCGTCGAAGACTGCATCGGGGATGAAGCGAAGCGGATGGCCGCAGAGCTGAAACCCGGCGGCATACTGCTGCTCGAGAACCTGCGCTTCCATGAGGGTGAGGAAAAGAACGACGAGGCCTTCGCGCGCGCGTTGCGGGAACTGGCGGACTTCTACGTGAACGACGCCTTCGGTGCATGCCACCGCGCTCATGCATCCATCGACGCACTCCCTCGATTGTTTCCACCCGGCCGGAAGGCCGGCGGACTCCTTCTGATGCGGGAGTTGAACTTTCTTCAGAAGATCACATCCTCGCCGGAACGTCCCTTCGTCGCTCTCCTGGGAGGCGCGAAGATTGCCGGCAAGATCGAGCCTCTCGAGACGCTCGCGAAGCTGGCCGATACAGTGCTGATCGGAGGTGGGATGGCGAACACATTCCTACTCAGCCGTGGACACGAGCTCGGCTCCTCGCTCGTCGACAAGGACTCGCTCGAAGTGGCCACCAGGATTCTCAATGCCGGGGACGGCGCGAAAGTCGTGCTGCCGCGCGACCTGGTAGTGACCGACTCGATCGATGCGCCGACGCGGGTCGATACGGCGCGCGTGGAGGAGGGGATCGGTGACGACTCCCGGGCTGTCGACATCGGTCCGGAGACCATCGCTGAATTCGCTGCAATCCTGAAGGATGCAAAGACCATCTTCTGGAACGGCCCGATGGGTGTCTTCGAGCGTCCGGAGTTCGCAGCCGGCACCATGGCCATGGCTCAGGCGGTCGCCGAGTCCGAAGGCCTTTCGGTCATCGGTGGCGGTGAGTCCGTCGAGGCAGTGAAGAGCTCCGGTTTTGCGGAACGCATCAGTCATATCTCGACGGGCGGCGGCGCGTCGCTGGAATTCATCGCAGGAGCAGAATTGCCGGGAATCACCGTGCTGGAAGAGGCGATGCATGGCGCAGGAGATTGAAGTGAAGTTTCCTCTCGCCGAGCGCGACGCTCTCGTGGCGCGGCTCATCGCTGCAGGAGCTGAACAGCTTTATCCGGAAACCTTCGAGGACAACATCGTGCTGGACCGCCGCGGAGAGCTTCGTACAAAAGGCTCCCTGCTCCGGATCCGCAAGTTCGGCCGCTACGTCATCGCGACCTACAAGGGCCCTTTGTCTTTCGAATCCGGAATCAAATCGAGAGAGGAGGTTCAGACGGGCATGGAGAGCTTCGAGCGCGCCCTGGCGCTGTTTGACTCTCTCGGCTTCAAGCCCACGTTCCGCTACCAGAAGTTTCGTGAAGTCTGGCGGCTCCGTGACGTAGAGATCGTCCTCGACCGGACGCCGATCGGCGAGTACTTCGAGGTTGAGGGAGCTCTCGAGACGATCCGCTCCGTCGTAGCCGAGCTGGAGCTCGACATGGACAACGCGCTGCGGGCGACGTACGCCGACCTCTACCGGCAGCACCGGCGCACGCGCGGCGACCTTCCGGAGAACATGGTCTTCGATCCGCAGGATTTCCCTTCCACATGAAGGGAATGATTCTCGCCGCCGGATTCGGCACCCGCTTCCGGCCGGCAACCTTCGCGATCCCGAAGCCGATGGTTCCCCTGTGCAACAAGCCGCTGATCGATTACGCAGTCGAATCCCTGCTTCGAGCGGGTGTCTCCGATGTGGTTGTAAACCTGCACCATCTGCCCGATCTCCTCCAGGCTCACCTCGAACGCCGATTCTCCCGACGTTGCAGAGTCCACTTCTCTCATGAGGAGGAGATTCTCGGAACGGGGGGCGGCATCCGGAGGGCGCGAGAACTGCTCGAAGGTGATGATGCCTTCTTCCTCGTCAATGGCGACACGATCCAGTTTCCTCCCCTGGATCAGCTCGAGAGAATTCGAGCCGGCCGTGATGCCGTGGCCGCACTTCTTCTTCGTCACCCTCCGGAAGGCGATCGGTTCACCAGCGTCTTCTTCGAGAATGGGGCGGTCATGGGATTTGGCGAGGGCAGCGGCGAAGCTTTGATGTTCTCGGGCTCCCACAGCATCTCCCGCCGGATCTTCGACCTGCTGCCCGATCGCGACGTCTCCGGCATTACCGAAGACGTCTACATTCCGCTGCTGCGAAGCGGAGAGGTCGAGCTCGCCGGACTCGTGCATGACGGCCCCTGGTTCGACATAGGGACGCCGCTGCGTTACCGGACCGCATCCGAGCAGGTGAAGAACCTGATGATCGGCGGTTCGATCGGAGTACCCAATGGGTCGCGTGTAGACCATGCTGCCTCTGCGCTCATCAG
This sequence comes from Thermoanaerobaculia bacterium, assembly GCA_041748075.1. GTDB lineage: Bacteria > Acidobacteriota > Thermoanaerobaculia > Gp7-AA8 > Gp7-AA8 > JBGSYJ01. The sequence continues at coordinate 51,853 of JBGTDX010000126.1, read as the reverse complement.
CAATGATGCCGAGGCCGCTGGAACTATCGAGTCGACCATCGTGGGCCGGGCGCGTGTTGCCCGTGGCGCCACGGTCCACCGTTCGGTCCTCTGGGATGACAGCGAGGTGAACCCTTCAGCGAGGATTTCCGACTCGATACTCTGTGGCGGCGTGAGCATTCCGGCCGGAGCAACGGTCGGGAACGCCATGGTTGCAGCGATCCGTCCGAACATCGAGTATCCGGAGGGCACGACCGTGACCGGGCAGTTTGCGGCCGTTCCGATCGATCCAGGCAGTCCGCTGGTGCTCGATTTTCGCTGAGTCCGCGAACGCGAATCCAGCATTTCCGTGGCCCGCATGTTGCAGCCGCGATGTCTCTCATTGGGAGGAGACGGTGTCCGATGAACAGGCAGACCCCCGATCCGATGGAGGGATCGATCGCGAGCAACTGATCCGCTTTTTCAGCGTGCTGTCCCACGATCTCAAGTCTCCGATCTTTTCGATCGATGGCTTCAGCGATCTGCTGGTCTCCGATTACGCCGACAAGCTCGACGATGATGCGAGGGACTTTCTGGCGCGCATCCGTTCCGCCGCGCACAACATGAAAGGTGTCCTCGACGACATGATGCACATGGTCAAACTTCTCAGTCGGCCAAACGACCCGAGGCCTGTCGAATTTCAGAGCATTCTCGAAGAAGTGCGACTTCGGTGCGGTTCGTTGCTGGAAGAAGGCGGGGTTCAGGTCGAGGTGCCCGATTCACTTCCGGTTCTGAAGGTCGATCCGGAGAAATTCAGGGAGGCTTTCACCGCAGTCTTTGAGAACGCGGTCGTGTTCAACGACCGGCCTGTGGGCGAGCGTAAGGTCCGCATCGAGCACTCCCGCGAAGGAAACTTCGACAGCCTCTGCGTCATTGACAATGGGATCGGCATGGACCCTCGCTATGTTCAGCAGGTGTTCGAACTCGGCCTCAAGCTGGACAAAGCCCGCGGAGGAGGCCCGGGATACAGTCTCTACATGGCGCGTGAGGTAATCGCGAGCCATGGGGGCGAGTTGACGGTCGAGACCTCCCCGGACGAAGGCAGCCGCTTCTGCTTCCGAATTCCGGCGTAAATACTTTGTATCGCGGCACGCGCTCATTCGATGCCGTCGGCACCGCCTCGCTGCTCACTCCTCAGCGGGTAACGGTTCCCCGGGAAGCGCCAGCACCCGGATCCTGACCCGCCGGTCGCGCGCTCGGTCCACTCCGAGTGATCGCGCTGCCGTCCGTGTGAGATCGAGAATGAATCCGCCAGAGAACGGACCCCGATCGTTGATCCTCACCCGGGCGTTTCTTCCTGTCGCGACCGAAGTTACTTCGACCCACGTACCGAGCGGGAGCGTTCGATGTGCCGCCGTGAACCGGCTCTGCCGGAAAATCTCTCCATTCGCCGTCCTTCGACCCTCGAAAATGTCGGAGTAAAAACAAGCGGTCCCTTCCAGCTTGTGCTGGCTCGACAACTGGCGATGCCGGTCCTGGAGAGCATCGGGTCCTGTCCCCTCTTTTTCTCGGTGTAGATCCAGCATTTCCGGGCTGAGATGACTCTCTTCCTGACACTCGAAGTGCTGCGCACCCAGCGGCGCAGCGGTCAGCAGGAGCATCGCTATCAGAAGTCGGTTGAACACGGCCAGCATTGTAAGGGTCTGCCGTGCCCGGATTGGAATTCTCCCGTTTTTCCATGCCAATAAACCATTTATTTCCCGGCACTTGAGAACCAATATTCCCATTCTCATACTGGCTTCATGCTTGCAAATAAATATGGCTGGACTGGAGGAGGAATCGATGACAGAGATCAAGACGAAACGCCCGTTCCAGCAACGGGTCGTCGATGGATTCGATCGATCGAAGATCCACCGGTACGCGCTCAAATCGAAAGCAAGGCGACTGGAAGGGTTGAAAAAGAGATATGCGACGCTCCTGCTGGGAGCTTCTCTGGCAGTCGGGGGTGTTGGAATCCCGATGAAGTACGTGGACGCACACAGGGTGGCCAGCGAGGTAACCGGAGGTGTGGAGTCCGCCGTCGTGACGGTAGCGAGCCTTACGCCGACAGCGCAGCACGAGCAGGAGTTGACGATGATCACCGAGCGGGTCAGGGAGGAGTTCTTTCGTACGGAAATTCCGTTCGGTCCGTTGATTTACGCGGAGGCGAAGAAGAACGATCTGCGGCCTGAGCTGGTCGCTGCGGTGGTCAAAACGGAGTCTGAGTTCAAGCCGACGGCGCGGTCACACCGCAACGCTCAGGGACTCATGCAGCTGGTTCCGCGAACGGGCAAATGGATGGGAGCGGACAACCTGATGAACCCGGTGGAGAACGTACAGGCCGGAACCAGGTATCTCAAGTATCTGACCGAACGATTCGACGGAGACGAGACCAAAATCATTGCCGCGTACAACGCCGGCGAGGGGAACGTCCGGAAGTTCGGTGGAGTCCCGCCGTTCAAGGAGACTCAGAACTACCTGAAGAAGGTCCGCAAGTCGGAAGCGGACTTTGCACAGCAGGTTGACGGACGGATAAGCGAGCAGCTCGAGGTGGCGGACGCGTCAGTGCGAATCATGCGCTGACGTGTCGGACTCTTTCTCGGTGGTACCGGTGCGCGAATTTTCCCATTCGCGAATCGCCTGGGTAGCGGTCCGCTTTTCGAGCCTGGGTCTGGCGACGACATTTGCAGCCAGGTCCGCAATTCCCCAGGACAGGAAACAGGTCGCCGCGATCGTGAAGAACTCGGAGATCGAATCGAGTGACAACAGAAAAAAGAGAATGGCTGGCACAGCGCCACCCATTACAAACGCTCCTATAAGCAGGCGAGAGCCACGCATCCGGTGAATTGTAGATGCAAAGACCGGGCGACGCGGATGAAAGATGAGGGGCGTCTCGGTCCCTTACCGTTCATCTTTCAGCTCGCTCTCCCAGGGGAGAAGCCACCTTTGCTCATCGGTATCGATCTCAGGGAGCTCGAGCGGAAGACCCCGCTGTTCACGCTGGCCGAACTCCCAGAGCTTCGCGTACTTCCAGAACGTGTAATAGGTGTGGAAGCCCACCGCGATGAGCCCTCTGGCCCCATCGAGAACACCCAGATTGATGAAGTAGTCGCGTACGAATCGCGCCAGGGTATGCACGACGAGGCCCGCCAGCGTGGTCCGTTTTCCGTCGACGAACATCTGAGCCGCAGCCCAGACGCCGTAGCGGGTCATCTTCTCGCTCATGTGATCGAGAGACCGGACATAGTAATGAAGGTATCGTTGCTCGAGGCGACCGACGGGCCCTTCGACGAGCAGGTCGGCGTGGACCCGCTTATTGGGGTACCGGGCGTGCTTCCGGTGGAAGAGCCTGATCACCCGGTCACGCTGTAAGCCGCTGAATCGAAGCTCGTCGCCCAGCAGGAAATTACGGCGACCGATCGAGTAAGCCCACTGCCGCGGGCCCTTCTGCAGGATCGTGCGGATCTCATCGCGGAGCTCGGGCGGAACGCGTTCGTCCGCATCAACCACCAGAATCCAGTCATGGGTCGCGCGATCCATGGCGTAATTCTTCTGAGCCGCCGATCCGAGAGATGTCCGCTGTTCGATGCGCACACCGGGAAACTTGCTCCTTACGATCTCCAGCGTTTCGTCGCTCGAGTGATCATCGATCAGATAAATCTCGTCGACCCACTCGATTGTCCGGAGACATGCCTCGATCTGATCCGCCTCGTTGAGCGTATGGATGATTGCGGAGATTTCTGGTGTGGGCATGACTGTCGGGAGCGGGGAGGCGAAACGCGCCTGCGCTTCAGAGCGTGTACTGCTTCTCGACGAGCACTCGTGCCCGGCGATCGCGGATGTTCCGGATCTCGGACTCGATCTTCTTGTCGTACGGGACTTTCCTATGGCTCGCGTACACCGGTATGTCCTTGTCGATTTTCGTCAGTTCTTTTTCGAACATATCAGGGGTCATATGCCCGCTGTCATACGCGATCTGTGGATAGTCGTTGGGGAACGAAGCTTCTGTAACGACTGCGACGAGCCCTTCCACCTTGTTGGCCCTCTTCCAGATCTGAGACGTTTGCCCGGTGTCCCCCGTAAAACAAATCGCCTGGCCGCCGGCTTCCAGGATCACCCCTGCGGCGACGACCGAATGCGACACGGGAACCGCCGTGAGAAAAGCCTCGCCGATCTTCGTACGCCGTCCGGGAGTCAGGCTCTTGTACTGAATCGCTGGTTTGCCCGTTTCAGGGGAGTTGATCTTCGTAAAATCAGGCCAGATCTGGCCGTTGAAAACGTGGGCCATCAATATGTCCATGACCTCGCCGATGGCCACGATGTCGAGTGGCGGGACGTTCTGATGCAGCCTGTTGACGATCAGATGAGGAAGGTCGCGGATATGATCCGAGTGGGCATGAGTAAGGTAAACGCACTCCAGCCGAGCCTGCTGAGCGAACGTAAGCTTCGAGGTGAGCGTTCCCGCGTCGACCGCCCAGCGATCTTCGACGACGTACCCCGTAAGGTTGTGTGAGGCATCCGCGGCGCCGTAGGCGCCAAGCACTCTCAGTCGCATTCCATGCTCATACCGTTCTCGATCATTAGGCAGGCTGACTCATATTCTCACAGTGACGGAGCTCACAGTCCAGTTTTCGACTTCTACCTACCGCTCGCGGCTCCTCAACGGGAACTCCAGAAATCCCAGAATGCTCAACGGCACGACTGGTGTTTAATTCGGAGCGGACCACGAACTTGAGCGAAAAAAAAACCATAAAACCAGCGGCGCTGGAGCGCTTTCACCCGGCTGTCCGGACGTGGTTCACCGAGTCGTTTCCGGCTCCCACCGAGGCGCAGATTCTCGGCTGGCCGGCGATCTCCAGCGGCGACTCGACGCTGATTCTCGCCCCTACGGGCAGTGGCAAGACGCTCACGGCCTTCCTCTGGTGCATCGATCGCCTCATGTTTTCGCCGCAGCCTCCGCCGGAAGGCCGCTGCCGCGCCATCTACATTTCCCCGCTGAAGGCCCTCGCGGTTGACGTGGAACGGAACCTTCGCGCTCCGATCGCCGGGATCGCGAACGTCGCATCCCGCACCGGTGTTTCGCACACGATACCGGCGATCGCCACACGAACCGGCGACACGCCGCCCTCCGAGCGGGCAAGGTTCGCACGCCACTCAGCGGACATTCTCATTACCACACCGGAGTCGTTCTACCTGCTGCTGACGTCAAATGCCCGCGAGATGCTGCGATCGGTCGAGACCGTCATCATCGACGAGATCCATGCGCTCGTGCCGACGAAGCGGGGCTCGCACCTCGCCCTCTCGCTCGAGCGTCTCGAAGTGCTGTGCAAGCGTCCACCGCAGCGGGTCGGTCTCTCGGCTACCCAGCGGCCATTGGAAGAAGTCGCCCGGTTCCTCGGCGGGGCGGAACGCCGGACGGCTTCGCCCGACGTGATCCCGGAGGCTCCGCGCGAGGACGTCAGCTTCAATGAAGAATTTGCCGAGCCGGGTAGTACGCCGACTTTCCGGCCGGTCGCGGTGGTCGACACCGGAGAAAGAAAGAAGCTCTCTCTGATCATCGAGACTCCGGTCGAGGAGATGGGCGCGCTGGGATCTGCCGTACCGATTCCGAGCGGACCGGCTTCGAGCACGGCTCGAACCTCGATCTGGCCCGCGATCCACCCGCGGCTTCTCGAGCTGATCCGAAGCCACCGATCGACACTGATCTTCGTCAATAGCCGGCGGCTTGCCGAGAGACTCGCGGCAGCGCTCAATGAGCTCGCAGGCGAGTCGATCGTCAGTGCACATCACGGCTCAGTAGCGCGCGAGCAGCGGATGGAGATCGAGGACAACCTCAAGTCGGGACGAATCCCCGCGCTGGTGGCCACCTCCTCGCTCGAGTTGGGAATCGACATGGGAGCGATCGATCTGGTCATCCAGATCGAAGCGCCGCCCTCGATCGCGAGCGGCCTGCAGCGCATCGGCCGGGCGAGCCATCAGGTGGGCGCAACGAGTGAGGGAATCCTCGAGCCGATTCGATATCCCAGGAACTCGCTCGACGTGCTCGCTCAGCAGATCGTTGCCATGGTGGCGATGGACGCGTGGAAGACTGAAGATCTCTTCGCAGCTGTGCGCTCCGCGGCTCCTTTCGCTGAGCTCACCCCCTCGATCTTCGAAGGTGTTCTCGACATGCTCTCGGGCCTCTACCCCTCGGATGACTTTGCAGAGCTGCGCCCGCGCATCACGTGGAACCGTCTCGACAACACACTGACGGCGCGACCGGGGTCGAAGCGCGTTGCCGTGACCAACGGAGGGACGATTCCAGATCGCGGGCTCTTCGGGGTCTTCCTCGCCGGAGCCGAGAAAGGCTCTGCGCGCGTGGGCGAGCTCGATGAGGAGATGGTGTTCGAATCCAGCCCCGGCGAAACATTCCTTCTCGGCGCGTCCACATGGCGCATCGAGGAGATCACGCACGATCGCGTGCTCGTCACGCCTGCGCCGGGCGAACCAGGCAAGATGCCCTTCTGGCATGGCGATTCGGCCGGCAGGAGCGTTCAGCTCGGTGAGCAGATCGGCGCGCTCGTCCGCCAGATCGCTACCGGGGGAAGCAAGATTCTCAAACAGCTCTCCTCGGAATACGACCTCAACGCGGCGGCGGCGCAGAACCTCATGGACTACGTAGCGGAACAGAAGACCGCGACGGAAGTCGTCCCGGACGATCAGACAATTCTGATCGAGCGTTGTCCTGATGATCTCGGCGACTGGCGCGTCTGCGTTCTCTCGCCGTTCGGAGGGCGGATTCATGCGCCGTGGGCCATGGCGGCTACGGCAAAGATCCGCCGCGAGACGGGACTCGAGATAGAAACGATGTGGAGCGACGACGGCTTCATCATCCGATTCCCCGAAACCGACGAAGCTCCCGACGTAGCACTAGTCATTCCCTCGGCTGACGAAGTCGAGTCGCTCGTGATCCGGCAGCTCGGCTCGAGCTCACTGTTCGCAGCGAAGTTCCGCGAGATTGCAACACGTGCACTGCTGCTTCCGCGGCGGGCTGGAAACCGAAGGTCGCCTTTATGGCAACAGCGCAAGCGCTCCGCGGATCTGCTTCAGGTCGCTGCGCGGTACGGCTCGTTCCCGATGGTGCTCGAGACATATCGCGAATGCCTGCAGGATGTGTTCGACATGCCTGCGCTCTTTCAACTGCTGCAGAGGATCGAGCGGCGCACGGCGCGCGCGATCACAACGGACACGCTTCAACCCTCGCCGTTCGCCGGCTCGGTGCTTTTCCGGTACGTTGCGAACTACATCTATGACGGCGACGCTCCGCTGGCTGAACGCCGGGCCCAGGCGCTTGCCATCGATCACTCCCAACTTCGCGAGCTCCTGGGCGATGCGGAGCTTCGAGATCTGCTCGATGAGGATGCCCTCGAAGAAACCGAACGGAGGCTGCAGCATCTCGAGCCGGACTATCGTGCAAAGTCGGCCGATCAGATTCACGACATGCTTCTTTCGATCGGTGATCTGACGCGCGAGGAGCTCGCGGCTCGCTGTGCGACCCCTGAAGTCGCCGCCGGTGCAGATGAGCTGATTGCTGCTCGTCGAATCGTAGAGACGGGAGTAGCGGGAGAGCGCCGGCTGATCGCGGTCGAAGACGCAAGCCGCTTTCGTGATGCGCTCGGCGCTCCCATCCCGCAGGGCATTCCCGAGCGTCTGCTCGAACCGGTGAGCGACCCACTCGGTGATCTCGTCTCGAGGTACGCGCGCACTCATGCCCCCTTCACTCTGCAGGAGATCGCCTCGCGTTTTGCGCTTGGACCTCGCGTCGTCGAGAGCGCGCTCCGCGGTCTGCTCGATCGTGGCCGCCTGGTCGAGGGGGAGTTCCGACCCGGAGGCATGACGCGCGAGTGGTGTGATTCGAATGTGCTCCGCCTCGTTCGAAGACGCTCGCTCGCGAAACTCCGTCACGAAGTCGAGCCGATGGAACCGCGGGTTCTTGGAAGGCTCTTCACCGCATGGCAGGGCATCGGAAAGAAGCGAAGGGGTCTCAACGCGCTGCTCGAGGTCATCGAATCCCTGCAGGGCTGCCCGCTTCCTGCGTCGATTCTCGAAAGTGAGATCCTTTCGGCCCGAATGGAGGACTACCGGTCATCCGACCTGGATACTCTGACCGCGGCAGGTGAGGTCGCCTGGACCGGGGTGGAACCTCTCGGGGAACGTGACGGCCGGATCGCGCTTTACCTTACCGATACACTTCCTCTGCTGCATTCGCCGTCCCCTCCAGACCTTCCACTCGGCGAGACTGAAGAGAAGATCATCGAGTTTCTTGGAAGCCGCGGCGCGTCGTTCTTCTCGGCGGTCCACCTCGGAATCGGGGATGGATTCCCCATCGAGACGGTCGACGCTCTCTGGAATCTCGTCTGGAAAGGACTTGTAACCAACGACACGGTCCACTCGCTGCGGGCCTTCACTCGTCCGAAGGCGAGAGGCCGCGCATCCGCTGGCCGCGGGTTCCGCTCACGCAGATCGTCATCGGCGCCCCCGGCTGCGGAGGGGCGATGGTCGCTGACCGCCGACCTGGTCCGATCAATTCCGAACCGCACGGCGCGGAGTGCTGCGCTCGCGACGCAACTGCTCAGCCGGTATGGAGTCGTCACGAGAGAAGCCGCGGGGCAGGAACAGATCGCAGGCGGGTTCAGCGCGATCTACGACGTCCTCAAGCAGATGGAAGAAGGAGGAAAGGTCCGGAGGGGCTACTTCATCGACGGAGTCGCCGCGACACAGTTCGCGTTGCCGGGCGCACTCGATCTGCTTCGATCGCTGCGCGTCGCTCCGGAAGAGCCGGAGGTTGTTCTGATGGCCGCCACAGATCCGGCCAATCCGTGGGGAGGGATTCTGAGCTGGCCTTCGCATGAAGAAAACGTTCGCCCGACGCGCTCTGTCGGAGCGCGCGTGCTTCTCGTCAATGGGACGATTGCTGCGTACCTTTCACGCGGCGAGAAACAGATCTACACGTGGATTCCAGAGGATGAACCGGAACGCAGCGCGGTGGCCCGTAGCATTGCCGGAATGCTGGGAGATCTCGTCCGGCACGGAACACGGCGCGCACTGCTCATCGCCGAGATCGACGGGCGGAAGCCGGGAGACCACATACTCGGTTCCTGGCTGACCGGCGAAGGCTTCATCGCGACATCCATGGGCTACCAGATGCGCGCGCTCGCCTCCGCGCGGGCGAATCTGTGACGAGCGCGATGCACGATGCCTGAGGGAGATACGATTTTTCGCGCCGCGGCCCGGCTGCATCAGGCGCTGTCGGGCAGGCAGGTCACGCGATTCTCGACCGTCTTTCCTCAACTAAGTAGGGTAGATGACGATGCGCCTCTCGCCGGACGCAACATCGAGCGCGTTTACGCCGCAGGCAAACATCTGCTCGTTCAATTCTCCGGCGATCTCTATCTCAGGACGCATATGCGAATGCATGGGAGCTGGCATCTGTACCGGCAGGGAGAACGATGGCGCCGGCCACACGATCAGATGCGGGTCGTCATCGAGACGCTCGACTTCGTCGCCGTGGGATTCACAATTCCGGTCGCTGAGTTCCTCACCGCGAGAGAGCTGGAATGCCAGCCGGACCTGCAGAAGATCGGGCCTGACCTTCTAGCGCCGACTTTCGACGCCGGGGAAGCGAAGCGACGAATCAGGGAACGGGGTGAGCTCGAGATCGCGGATGCGCTTTTGAACCAGCGCCTGCTCGCAGGAATCGGAAACGTGTTCAAGTCGGAGATTCTGTTCGTTGCGGGCGTGAATCCGTTCGCAGCGGTGGCGAGTCTCGACGACGCCACGCTCGATCGGATCCTCGCTCATGCACGAAGGCTTCTGGTCTCGAATGTCGGAGAGGGCGCGCCTTCGGGTCGCGCGACCACCGGCCGGATCGATCCGCGCTACCAGCTATGGGTCTACGGCCGCGCAGGCAAACCCTGCCTTCGATGCGGAGCTACCATCGGCCGGACAAAGCAGGGACCCGACGCGCGGCCTACGTATTGGTGCCCGTCATGCCAGGCGTCGCCAGAGGCGTCTGCTTGAACAGCGGGCGAGGCTGATCTCCCGATTCGCAGGCTGAGACCGCGTCGAGGAGATCCTCCTTCGAGACGGGCTTGATGAGGTAGCGATCGATCCCGTACTTCGACGCCGCGTCGCGCTGATAGCGACTGGCTTTGTAGACGGCCGTCACGAGGATGATCCAGGGGCGATAGTCCAGTGTGTCGCGCAGCAAGCGCGCGACCTCGAAGCCGTGAAGCTCCGGAAGCAGACCGTCGAGAATCACTACCGGTGGCCGGAACTCGGTGGCCATGCGCACTGCGTCGAGACCGCGTGTCGCGAGGATCGGCTCGTGCCCCCCTTCCAGGAGATAGTTCGAGAGAATTTCACGGGTCTTACGGTCGTCTTCGGCAATCAGCACCTGCATGGCATTGGCTCCTGATGGGAAGTCGTTCCCGAGGGCGGGGAAATACACCTGCCGGAGACTTCAAACGCGGAAGTCGTAATCTCGTCTGGGACCAGGACCGAACGTGCAACGTTCGGCCACGTGGGGAGTGCGCGGGAAGAATCCAACTGGCCGAACATTGCATTGCATGTTCGGCCCTCGGTCTGCGATCAGCCGCGGTTCATGTTATACAGCGGGCGATGCGGGACGAGCTCGAGATCGTACTGTTCACCCTGAAGGTGGCGGCGCTCAGCACCCTCATCATCACTCCTCTCGCTCTCGGTCTCGCGGTGCTGACGAGGCTGATGAACCGCCGCCTGAGAACCATTGTCGAGTCGATCTCGACGCTTCCTTTGATTCTTCCTCCGACGGCCGTCGGTTTCGTCTTGCTCGATCTTTTCTCGAGAGCATCTCCGCTGGGGCAACTCCTCGATCGCGCAGGCATCGCGGTTCTGTTCACTCCCGCCGCGGCAGTCATTGCAGCCGGAGTCATGGCATTCCCTTTGATGTTTCGAGCCTTTCGCACGGCAATCGAAACGGCGGACTTCAGGTACTTCGATCTGGCTCGCACGCTCGGCTCCACGCCGTCGTCTGCATTTCTCCGCGTGATTCTGCCGCTTTCCTGGCAGGGTCTCCTGTCCGGAGTTCTCCTGGCCTTCTGCCGTGCTCTTGGAGAATTCGGTGCGACGATTCTGATTGCCGGAAGCATCCCGGGTCGAACGCAGACGCTCGCGCTCGCAATCTACGACCACGTGCAGGCGGGCAGAACGTCCGACGCGCGCATCCTGCTCGTCTTCGTCGTCGTGATCGCGTTCACGGCGATCGCAACCAGCGAAGTCCTGATGCGCCGGCAACAGGAACGTCTCGCGCGATGATCGAGCTCGACCTCCGGCTCCGGCTCTCGACGTTCGACCTCGAAGTCACAACCACGCTCGAGACGGCGGTGACCGCCGTTGTCGGTCCATCAGGATCGGGGAAGACTTCACTGCTCGAAGTCATTGCAGGAATTCGAAAGAGCGCCAAAGGTCGACTGTCGATCGACGGAGAGGTACTGTTCGACAGTTCAAGAGGAATCTGGCTTCCACCGGAAAAACGACGCATCGGGTACGTCCCTCAGGACGCCGGGCTCTTCCCTCACCTGTCGGTGGAACGCAACATTCGCTTCTCGAATGGAAGTCCGGCCGACGCCGTAGCGGCAGCCGAGAAGCTCGAAGTGTTCCATCTCTGGGAGCGGTATCCGGCGCAGCTCTCCGGGGGAGAGCGGCACCGTGTCTCCCTTGCCCGGGCGCTCGCGATGAAGCCGCGGCTTCTTCTTCTGGACGAGCCCCTGGCTGCCCTCGACCAGCCGCTGCGCGAGCGAATTCTCGTTCATCTGAAGTCGATTCGCGACACGTCCGGTATTCCGATTCTCTACGTGACCCACCACGCGGTCGAAGCTCTTGCCCTCAGCCGCGAGACCCTCGTCCTTCAAAAGGGAACGATCCTCGAACAGGGACCAACGATCTCGGTGCTGCACCGGCGATCGATCGCCGGCGATGATTCGATCCTCAACGTGCTCGAAGTGCAGGAAGAGAACGGTGCGGTGACGGGGGGAGTCCGGCGCGTGAAAACCGTTCAGGGCACGCTTCTTTTTTTGCCCTCGGATCAACTCGAGGGAGCCAGATTTCCATTGACCATTCAGATCAGCGGCGACGAAATCGTGGTGTTCACGGAGAAGCCCCAGTCGATCTCCGCCAGGAATGTCCTCGAGGGTCCCATCGAACAGATCGACTTCCATCGCGGATTCGCCGATATGACCGTGGGAACTCCGACCCCGCTCATCGTTCGAATCACGGAATCTGCCGCCCGGGAACTGCGGCTGGATCCCGGCTCGAAGGTCTGGCTCGCAATCCGGAGCCGCTCAATACGGATCATCGGCTGATTCGTGGGAGAATGCAGTGCGATGACTGACGACAAACCAGTGAGGTCTGCATGTTGATGCCCAACGGCCTGACGCCTCAGGAAATCAGAATTCTTCAGGAGTTTCGACGGGTGGGAGCCGAGGAGCTTCCTCTCGACCAGATCAAAGCCGTCAAGCACCCGGCCGGCGATCCGGAGGCGCCTGTATGGACTCTCGCAGAGAAAGGCTATCTCGCAGCTGACGACTCGCGGCAGATGCTCAGCCTCACCGAGGAAGCGCGAGCGTTCCTCTCCTACAACCCGGAGCCCTGATTCAACCCGGGGCCACATGCACAATTCGTGTTGCACCAATACTTTCCCGCCGCTCGGAGCTGTGAGATCGCACGCGCGTTCCGGAGGCAATGCCATGTTATTCGTACATCAACTGCACCTCGGCTTTGTAAAACCTGTTGACTCAGATACTTAACAGGATTAGGATAAGTTCGAGGTTTGAGATGAAGCATGGCCAAAGCTCGAAAACAAAACCAGCCAAAACCAGCAAGAAAGTCTCGAACAAAGCCGCCAGCAAAAAGCGCGGCGCGGCCAAAGCCAGCGGCAAAAGCGTCAAAAGCAAAGCCGGCGGCAAAAAAGCGAGCCCAGCCCGCGGCAAAAAAGAAGCCCCAGCCCGCGCCACGAAAAAGCCGGCAAGCAAGCGCAGCCCGGCCCGCGTCGAAAAAACCCCCGGCAAAGCCAAAGCCAAAAAAAGCGTCTCCAACACCGCGCGCAACGCCGCCGCCCGCGCCGAAGGCGTCACCTTCAGCACCCCGGAGGTCGGCGCCGCCTATCAGCGATCTCTTCAGAAGTACTCCGCCGCACTCAAGCGGCTCTCCGACTAATCAGGTCCGCTATCTGAACGCTCAGGATCTGGTGGACCTCCACCGGGCCGTCTCGCTCGATTTCGGAGGTAACCAGGCGCACCCCGGAGAGATCGTCAATGCGTTCGGACTCACGAATACCGTGCAGCGTCCGCAGACCACGATCTTCGGAAAAGACGCCTATCCCACGTTGGGGGACAAGGCTGCAGCCTTCATTTTCGCGCTTCTGCAGAACATGCCGTTCCACGCCGGAAACAAGCGCGTCGCGCTCACAGCGCTTCTCGCCTTCTGTGAGCTGAACGACCGGACGATCGACGCCCGCGTGCTCGACGAGAAGACGCTCGAGAGCGTGCTCAAAAAGGCGGGACGCACGACCCAGCAGGCCGCTCCGCCGGACTCCGTATTCCAGGACCTGCGGGAGCTGATGCGTCGCGCGATCGTCTGACGCGGCGCGAACCAGCGTCTGACGAGCGCCCTGTCAGCGGTGCGCGACTTCTCTCGGCTTGGCGTCCCGGCTCGTGTCGCCAACAACCTCGGGCGTCTTCTCTCCGCCGTTCTGATGCAGCTGGGCATTGATCCTTCCGAGGAGAATCCTGGTCACGCGCAGGTCATGGCCACCGTCGATCAGAAGCGTCATGATGTCGCCTCCGGCCCACAGCAGACCCGCCAGCACCAATAGCCGTGTCGCCGCTCCGAGCAGCGGAAGCACGGCAGCCCGTCCTTCCGTTGCGAGTCCGGTAACGACCTCTCCCGCCAGCATCACCAGCATCAGGACCGCCAGAACTTTAAAAAGTCGCGCCACGTAACGAAGACCCACATAGGGCTCGAGGTCCGTCTGGCGGACCCCTCCGACGGGCTCGCCCTCATCCTGCCGGTGATCGACTCCTCCGGGGGGTGCCCCGCATGCATTGCAGACGCGGCCCATATCTCCCCGTTCAGTCCCGCATTCCGGGCAATTGATTTCGCTCACTGATACCTCCTGTCTGTCCCGCTATTGCTTGATTCGGGCCATCAGTACCGCCAGCGGGCCCGAATGCCCCGAACGTCCACATGAACGAAGGGACCATGCCCGCAGCAGGCCTTGTAGATCCCGATTCCACCTACCAGGGCGGGATACTTCCGTTCGACCCTCTCGGCCGCTGCCGCCATGATCTCGGCGTCTTTGAGGTCGACCTTGCCGTCTCCGTTGATGTCGTCCGTCCAGCCGTCCTGGTCGTTATCCACGAAGAAATCCGCGGCGTCGCCATACATGTGCCGGCTCAGGTTCGCGCGACCCTCCGTGTTCCCGCCGCTGTGGTTGTAACGCGGCGTCCGGAATCCACTCATGATCGTGACGTGTCGTACGTCGTATCCCTGCTCTTTGAGGTCCTGAATGATGAGCTCCAGCTTGTCCAGGGTTTTCGGCTCCAGCAGGAGATATTTCGGCCAGACATTCGGCTGGTCTTTCGTGAGGAAATCCTTGAGCTGAAAATGCTCGGAGACGTAAGTGTCCCGATTCTCCGGAGTGACTTTGATGAATCCCCGCGGCGGAGCGTACGCCTGCGAACGGGGCGTCCCACCCTCTTCCCAGGGCCAGCTCCCGAGCATGTAGCTTCCGATCCGGCCCTGACGCTTTTCAGACGACGGAACCAGGTTTACCAGCGAGAGGTCGTCGATCGCCTTCCTGGCCTGATTGAGCTGGATATGGATGTTGTAGATACCAGGGCGGGAAGGAGCTGTAAGTTCCGGCGATGGAATCGCGGTTCCTCCTTCCCTGAACTCAGCGCGCAGCTGAGGATCGGTCCCCACCTCTGAGAGCGGATCTCCCGGAAGGCGGAAGGCTGCCTTGAGCTTTCCGCTGTATCCCCGCAGGGGGTCGAAATATTTGAGTGCCGCCTCGTCCAGAAACACGGTGCTCCGGGCCCGGGGATCCAGCAGCGCAGAAGCGACGCGGGTCGATGGACTCTTGCGGGCCAGAGGCTCGCCTGTCACAGCCACGGCGGCCGTCTGGTAACTGTCGATGATGGAAACAGTCCAGCCGGCGATCATCGCCACGATCAGGAGTGCGGCAGTCCAGTTGAAGATCTGCTCCTGAAGCGGGGTCAGACCCGCAGAGGACCAGCGCTTCTGCTTGTATTCCGGTATGAGGGCGACGTCGTTCAACCTTCTCTCCAGAGGAGGGTCGGTTTCATATCACATGCCGGAATGGCAACGGGTGCGCGCCCGGGTTCCGGCCGTGCTCGTCCACGCTTCAGGGAAAGTAGCCCCGGGGGATTCTGAAAATACCTTTGCGCGAGCTCTCCAGACGCAGCGCATGCCAGGAATCCATGCCGGAAGCATCCGAGTAGAACATGAGCGTCTGCTGGTTGCGGAGCTCGTTCGCTATGCGCGCGTAGACCCCCGGTAGCTCTCGAGGCCGCTGGACGATGAACCATGTGGCGCCGGAGTCGCGGGCAATTTCTGCGAACCGCTTCGCCTGAAAGCCGCCGATCCCGAATCGCATGAACCGGCTCAGCGCCTTGTTCCGCACGACCGGATAGATGGGAACTCCGGCGTAACGAGCGTAGTGGACGACGTGATCCAGTTCGAAGCTGCCTCCCTGATTCACCCCGTCGGTCAGCACCACGAGCGCACGCCGGCCGGGCATCTTCTGCAACTCGTAGAGCATCTCGATCACCCCGTCGTAAAGGTGCGTCTGGCCGCGGGGAATGAGTCGTTCGAGTCCGGCGTCGATCAGATCGGCGTTCTTCGTGAAGTTTGTGAGCCAGACCCGCTGCTGCGCGAACGCGACCAGGGCCACGCTGCCATTCGCCGGGATGATGGAACGAGCAAACTCACTGGCCGCTTTTTTGACGAGCGGAAGCTCGTCGAGCATGCTCTCCGAGGAGTCGATCAGCACGATGACGTGGAGCGGTTGATCCGCGGCAGCAACCAGCGATTCGATTTTTCGAGGTTCACCGTTGTCCAGCAGTGTCAGATCGGCAATGCTCAACGGCCGGGTTCCCTGCAACTCGGTAACCGAGAGCGGAATCTGCTGGAGGGTGACATCGACCGATTCCCGGGGAATCGATCCCCAGAAGAACACGTCGAACGCTTCATGGCCGTTCGTTGCACGCGCGGTTGCAGTCGCATAAAGCGCGTCTGGAAAAGCCGCCATCTCGAACTGGGCTCGATACGGCGGCTGCGGGTCAACCCCTATCGACTCC
Organism: Thermoanaerobaculia bacterium; assembly: GCA_041748075.1. GTDB lineage: Bacteria > Acidobacteriota > Thermoanaerobaculia > Gp7-AA8 > Gp7-AA8 > JBGSYJ01. The sequence goes on along the minus strand of JBGTDX010000126.1, from coordinate 35,459 downwards.
TCGCCAATGAAGAACTCGACCCCGGTGACGCTCATGGACGGCGGAGCCGTCACCGTCGCGGATAGCTCCGCCGTTCCCTCATCGATCATGGCGGCAGGCCCGAGCAACCGGACCCGGAAGGGCGGCTGTGGATCGTTGACGATCAGAACGTCTTCGCCGACGATCTGGTTCGACGCGTCGTAGCCCACCGCTCGGATTCTCAACCGGCGAATGTACTCGCCGAGCGGAACGGTGAACACGACAGACCGCCCCCGCTGTTCACCAAACTTCACGTTGTTGATGATCAGTTCAATGCGCTCGACACCCTCCCTCACCGTCACGGGGATCACCAGGTTTCCGTGTATCAGCCCGTCGCGCTTCTGTGTGATCTGGACGGCGGGCTGGCTCTGAGCAAGTACGTCGGAAACAGAGAAGAGGACGAGGAGCGAGAATGCGAGCAGGGATCGTTTCATCGAGAAACGGAAACAGGAAAGACGCTGTCGATATTCAATGAAGGCGTGAACCGCCCAGCCCTGGCTTTGTCATCCTGAGCTTCTACATCCCTCCCGGTTCGGAAAGGTTCATCAGAAGAGGCTGCGAGTTGATTGGACAGGAGTGACACATCGTTTGATTTTTTCACAGCCTCTGGGCAAAGCTCAGGACATGCCGAGCTTGTCGAGCGTTCCCTCGAGACGCGCGGGATCCACCTGATCGATCAGGCAGCTCGACGGTTTCCTGTCCGGCCGCCATCGGAGGAATTTCGAGCCGTGCCGGAAGCGGCCCTGCGAGAAGTAATCGTACTCGACCTCGCATACGAGCTCTGGTCGTAACGGTTCCCATTCGCCGCTTCGCTCGGACGCCCACCGGCTCGGCCCTCCCGGAACGCGGATCGAAAATGGATTCTCACCGCGCAGCGGCTCGACGATGCCCTGCAATTCCTGACGCTCCGCCCTGGAAAAGGACGAGGTATGCCCGATGAAAACCAGGTTCTCGGACTCGTCGTAAAGACCGAGGAGCAGCGATCCGATCGAGGAGGTGCTGCCGGTTGCATAACGGTATCCGCCGACTACGCAATCGGCCGTCTTGAAGTGTTTGACCTTGACCATGCCTTCACGTTCGCCGGATCGATAGGGCTGCGCGAGCTCTTTCGCCATGACTCCGTCGAGTCCGAGATCCCCGAACTCGTTGAACCACCGGTCAGCGAGATTGCGATCGGCCGTCGCTGGCGAGATCCTGATTCGCGAGTCCTCAGCAACAGGCTGGAAGAACTCTTCCAGCAGCTTGCGGCGTTCTTCGAGCGGTCGCTCGACCAGAGCCTCCGAGTCACGACAGAGAATGTCGAACACGAAGTACTGCGCTGGAATCTCCGCTGAAAGCTTCTTCACGCGCGAAGCCGCGGGGTGAACCCGCTGAAGCAGATCATCGAAGGAGAGACGTCCATCGATCGGCACGACGATCTCGCCATCGAGAACGAACCGCTCTACTGGAATCGCGCGCAGTTGCTCGAGCAATTCCGGGAAGTAGCGTCCGAGCGGCTGCCCCGCCTTCGACTGCAGGACGATATCGTCTCCCGCCCGGAACGCGATCGCGCGGAACCCATCCCATTTTGGCTCGAAGAGCCATCCCTCACCGGAAGGAATCGTGTCGGAGCGCTTTGCTTCCATCGGCGCATACGGGATCGGAACAGGAAGATTCAGGTTCGGGAACGTGCCCGGAGCGACATCCGCACCCTTCGCTAATTTTGATCGACCTTTAGCCATCAGTGCAGAGCCTACAGGATTGCGGCTTGTGGACGGAACCAGCAATCGCGGTATCTTCTTCGAGCCACATCACTAATTTCTAGGAGTTGACATGACCTGGTTCATCCTGATCATCGCGGGCATTCTTGGATTGAAGTTCGTCTCGCCGGGTTGAGCCGGGACCCTGCATCCGTCAGTCCGATTTTTTTGCTCGCGGCTTCGTCTTCTTCTTCTCAGACTTTCGAAAGACACTCTCGAGATCGAACCGCTTCTTTCCGAGCACCGGCTCCCACAGGTCGCCGATCTCCGCGACGCGTTCCACTACGTTTCCGATCCCGAAGTCGTCGAGACTCACGCCCGCTTCCAGCTCGTCCCATGTCACCGGCGTCGATACCGTGGCAGAGGGTGTGGGGCGCACCGAGTAGATCGACGCGAGTGTCCGTCCCCACGCGTTCTGGTTATAGTCCACATTGACGGTCCCGTGCGGGCGTTTGGCCTTCCGGTACTCGGCCGTCGCAATCTCCGGATAGGCCGCTTCCATTTCGAGGGCGATCGCCTTGGCAAATGTCCAGACATCCTTCTGGAGCGGTCCGCGTTTGATCGGAATGTAGATGTGAACGCCTCGGGAACCCGTTGTCTTCGGGTGGGACGGCATCTTCAGTGCGTCGAGCATCTCCCGCAGGCGAAGCGCCACCTCGCGGACCCGCTCGAAGTCTGCTCCGGGACCGGGATCGAGATCGAAGTGAAGAAAGTCGGGCCGGTCGATGTCATCGCAGCGCGCGTACCAGGGATTCAGGTCGATGCATCCGAGATTGATGATCCAGAGAAGCGTGGGAAGATCCTGAACCATCGGAAAGTCGATGATGTTGCCCGAACCGTGATGGATCGAGCACGTCTCGATCCAGTCGGGATGCGGAACGGGAACCCGCTTCATATAGAAGAATTCGCCCGCCGCCCCATGCGGGTAACGCTTCATCACCATCGCGCGATCGATCACGTGAGGCAGCAGCCAGGGGGAAATGTCGGCGTAGTACTGAAGCAGGTCGCCCTTGGTGAGCTCGAGATCCTTCCAGAAGATCTTGTTGAGATTCGTCAGACGAACGGTCTGGTCGCCGAATTTGAACGAGACATCATTTTTGTCTTTCGGAATCTCGATCAGTCTCTTGGTTGCCATCATCACCTCGGTGGCGTTTTTCGCGGGGACGGTGTCTCGGGACGTCGAGGGTACAGTATTCGAGCTCTTCTCCGCTCGTCGCCGCGCGCAGCATCAGCGCACCCCGGCTCATGTCTCCGATGCCGACGAAACATCCGGGAAATACGAGTCTGGAGCCGAAGATCGGCCAGAGAAGATCCACGTACTTGCCTGTCGCGATACTGCCGAGAAGGACGATGGAAGTCTCGTCATCGATCGCTGCAGCGAGGGCTCGGGCATGCTGTTCGAGAGGCCTGCGATATGCCGGGCGGCGCACATCGACAGGAGTGCGGCGGAGCTTCTTCATGTTCTCTTCCCGAAGCGGCCAGCCATCGCTCACCAGTCCAAAGCCGGGTGCGATGATGAGGATACCGCTGCCCTCGATGCCGTGCGGTGGATTCACAAATCTCCTCGCATAGGCAATCTTGCCGCGAAAGTAAAGGGCGCTCATGAATGCGAACGCCTCCTCGATCGGCACGCCTTCGGGCGATCGATACTTGAGCGCGGCGCGGAACTGCGCGCGGGGCGAGGTGAGCTGCTTTGCCCGAACTCCGCTCAGGTTCGCGGGCGAGAGCAGAAAGATCCGGCGTCTGCGAATTTCGGATGACATTCTCGTCGAGGAGCCAGATGGGCCATGCGCTCAGGGTCCGCCTGCGAAGCCGGGCGCTCTGTTCCGCCTTTATGCTCTCACGCTTCCCAGTTACTCATTCGCCGGAGCAACTGATCGATCGTGAGCAGTTTCTCCCGGCCATCCGAGTCGCGCCGGAAAACGGCGTGATACCAGCCTCGCATTCCGACCGGCGTATACGTCTCGCGGCCGATACGGAGCCGGCCCCCCGAAACCAGTTTGAGAAAGACCAACTCGTAAGCGGATCGAGTCAGGCGACGATCGGGGAACGGCACCGCGTAGTCTCTGGCGCGCCGATCCTTCTTTCTGCGATCCGTGCCGACGGCTTTTCCATTTTTCTTCTCGCGACGGTCCATGTACTGCTCTCCCCGTCTGGAGGCCGCCTTCCCCGAAGGGTCGCTCTGCCGCCGTACCCTGCCGGGCTTTGCGCCAGCCCGACTTCTCGACCGAGCAGTCTGGAGCAGGCTCTGACGGGCGCCCTCGAGGCTTGTGGCGACGACCGGATCGAGCCCTCGATCTCCGTGCAGGTGTTGCTTCGTCGACCTGCTGGCATCCGGCTTTCCCGGTCCCGAGCTCCTCTGATGGTGCTCCATGTCCGACAGGGCCGCAAGCTCATGGGATCGTTCGCGCTCGCGGTTTTCGATGAACTGCTCGATGCTCCCCCGGTTGAACAGCTCCTGTCCGATCGGCAGCATTTCGAGTTCCTTCCGGTAGCTCTCCAGTTCCCGGATTACCATCCCCCAGCGACACAGCCGTCCCACATCCTCATAAGCGGTCGGCCGGTCGACCAGCTCGAGCATCGAGGGTGCACGGCCGTCGAGAATCGCAAACAGCAGTCGAAAGCTGAACGGGTCGGAATGTACGCGAATCGATTTCCGGAATACCCATGCGATTTTCTTTGCAATCACGCGCAGGGACATTCGCCGTCCCCCGACCGTCTCCCAGATCGCAGCGTTCACATCGCATGTGAAGGGACTCTGCGGATAGTGAACGTCCTTTGTGAGCCAGCCCTTGCGTGTCGTGTGCTTGCCCGGGAGAACCCCTGCGATCGTGGGCAGTCTGCGAAGCCTGAGCTGGTCGAGCTCGTAGGAAGGCCAGGAGATCACTTCCCGCACGATGCCTACGATGAGCGTTGCGGTGGCGATCATGAGCCCGGGATCCGGCGTGAAGTCGACCGTAATCTCGATCCTGTTTCCGCGCGGGCGCACGCCGACGCCCGTCGAGCGACGGTTGCATCCCACCATAGCGACCGGGACCGGAAGCAGGTGAGCCAGCAGAAGCGCAAGTCTGTAAATGTCCCGCTTGCCTCGCCGCTGCGCGCGCGTCAGTTCAAACGAGACGTTATAGTGGCTGCTGTATGCCTTGAGCCGGACATGATGTCCGGTGCGCCGTTCCCAGTCGGTCAGCGAGGCTCGCACGAACCCGATCTGCTCCCAGAGGTTGCGCACGACTCTCGCGGTGCAGCCTCCGGCGATCTCGATAACCGGCGTCACGACCTCGATTACACCTCGATCGAAGTAGACGGCGCCGCCGGTTGGCAACTGGCACGAGGTGCGTTCCCGGGTGAGCATCGGCTCGTCGATGAATGCGCTCGGATGCTTCCAGTACACCTCGGGGACAATCTCCACTCCGTCGAGAAAAACGTTGAACTCCGCCTCCATGCCGATGGCCGGCATCCGAAGCCGTCCATGCCTCGGTTGCGGCGTTCGCTCAGCTGAAGATTTCCCTGGTTGCGGCATACAATTCGGTCCGACGAGAGGTGATCGTTCCCAAGGTGGGGTCACGCACAGTCACCTATCGCAGCCTTCCTCGAGACATGCGAAATGACGAAGTACCTGGAATGCACCGTAGCAAACGGCGAGCCGGGGGCATTTCAATCCGGGTAGCAAAAGATTTTTCAGGAGGGGTCTGAAGCGGGCTCTTCTTTGGCTTCCTGCGCCGCTCGCCGATCGCTCCGACGGCGGTCTTCGAAGGCGAAGCGAGGCCTCTCCTGGGGCACTTCCATGCGGTCTTCGCTGATCTCCCGGGGAGCAACGATCAGATATCCCAGGTCGAGATGAATGTGATCGTCAGCAAAGCCCTCAGAATGCCCGTATGGCGAGGCCCGGATGTCGTCCGAAACATCCTCGGCAATCCGGTTGAACTTCGTGATGGTTTCCTCATCCCGGAGAATCGTGTTCCCGACACGGTAGATGTCGACTGCCGTTCCCCACATGTGACAGCTCGCCCCGGTCGACATTCCGTGCAGAGGCGAACGGTAGCCCCCGTTGACCGCAACATGCATCGAAGCACCGATCGTTTCCCGGACGCGCTGAAGATAGAACGCCAGCGCCCGCACCGCGCAGGGGACATACCGCGGATACTCCTGGAGCCGAGCGGTCTCCTTGATGTCCACCTGGATGAATTCGTTGAGCTTGAAATTTGCCGTCAACCGGATCGAAACCGCTTCCTCATGAGACGGGACCTCGTAGAAGTAGCGCGGAAGCCGGTGGCGCCGTCCCGCGGCATCTTTGACCATCTCTCCCGGCTTGAGAGTGGAACGGAACTCGTCATCGAGATCGAATGCATCGACGATCTTCAGCCCCTGGAGCGCATCCCCTTCAGTCATGGCCGCCTCCGGCAAGGTGGGCGAAAATGTCGCGCGAGATGTCCGCCACCGCCGTGCTCCTGCCGCTCGCGGCGCTGAACTGCGTGAGTACGACCAGGATGTATGGCTTCCTGTCGTCAAGATAGACGATGCCCGCGTCGTGATGCACGGTTGATATGTTTCCTGTCTTGTGGGCGACACGGGCCGCCTTCGGCAGACCGGCCGGGATCCCGCTCTTGTATTGCTGATCGAGCATGATGTCCAGCATCTGGCTGGAAGTTTCTGGAGACCACGCATGGCCCTCGGTGATGATTCGCAGGAGTTTGACCAGACCGTTCGCAGTAGTCTCGTTATTCAGGCCGGCGTCGAAGGCGGCCTGATCCTCCACACCTCGAAGGACCCTGATGCCATCGACGTCCATCTCGTCGAGCGCACGCTGGATGTTGTCGATACCCACGAGCTCGACGAGCAGGTTCGTTGCGAGGTTGCTCGACGTTGTGATCATCTGATACGAGAGCTCGTGCACGGTGAGCGTCTTGCCTAGCTGCCCGTAAACGTCAGGGTCGGCGTCACCGCTCAGATCGAGCATGTACGGCTCACGGTTGACGATGCTCGTGAACCGGTTGCGGACGTGCACGGGGGCGTCGAGCGCGAGCGACCCCATCGACACCTGCCGGAAGACGGCCAGAAGCACGGCGAGCTTCATCGTCGATGCTGCGTGGAACCAGGTATCCGCGTTGTAGGACCACTGAATCGTCGTCTCATAATCGTAGAAGGAGATCCCGAGATTCTCGAGCGCGTGCTTCTCCCGGATCGCGAGAACATTCCGGTGAAGCGAGACTTCCGAAGCAGCGATGGTGTCGCCGCAGGATTCGGTTGTGAGCGGTTTGTTTCGCGCGGAAGAATCAGACATTCGATCGATGATACCGAATCAGCAGCGGCTTCGCTCGATTCGGAATCCGGCCCGGAAGTTCGACGTGGGCGTGAATCCTACTTCTGGAGAAACAGCGTATCTTTGCCGGCGGACCGCATCACATCCAACAGTCCCACGTGCTCGGGATCGAGACGCGTGCCGACGTCGTAGACGGCACCGGTGAGGATCGCGCCATCGAGTTTCGCGCCGCTGAGTCTGCACCAGCGAAGATCCGCTGCAGTAAGGTCCGCGTTCGTGAGGTCTGCGTCATTGAGAAACGCGCCGCGAAGATTCGCGCTGTCGAGATTTGCTTTGACGAGCGAGGCACCGCGAAGGGAAGCCCGCGCAAGGTTCGCGCCGCGGGCGTCGATACCATCAAGATTCATGCCGTCAAGAACGATCGCCCCGATATTCTCACCGACCCAATTGCCGCCGGAGGCCAGCTTCGCCAGAGAGGTCTCGCGTACTGCACTCCTGACCTGCTCTGGAGCTCCCCTGCCCTCGTGGTAATCATCGAGGGCCTGTTGAAACGCTTCGAGTGCCGACTCGGGATAGTTCTTCCGCCTCGGAGGAAAACCGTCGAGGCCGGCTTCAATGTCATCAGTTGTGATTCTGCCAGCCTCGTCGAGAGTTCTGCCCTTCGCAAGTCCGGTCACAAGAGCAAGCGACGCGAGTCCGAAGCCGCAACCGGTCGTCGTATAGGACGCGTCGACGATCGTGTCGTTTTCAATCTTCAGAAAGATCCGGTATCCGTCACCACACCCCTGGTTACGGTAGTTGGATACAACCGTCGCATCTTCCATTTCGCGGAAGTTGAGCTTTTCGTCGTTGATCTGCTGATATTTTTCGAAGTTCATCTGATTGGCACAACGAGCATCCAGCACTCGGCATTCTACGTCATTCGTCATTCGTCATTCTCATTCGTCATTCTCATTCGTCATTCGTCATTCGAATGGCCCGTGCTTACAGGCTTGGCGACATCACCTCCGCAGTCCGGACACCTACCTTCGAGGATGAGCGTGCCGTGAAACTCGCGCTCGGTAAAATCGTCCAGCCGGAACGAGCGCTGGCATCGGATGCAGAAGACGTCACTGACGGCCTTCTCTCTCACTTCCTGGGGGAGCTCTGAGAATCGACTCATTTCGTCCTTTCGTTACACTGACGGTCGATGCTGTCACTCATCGACGCCGACAATGCCATGGGCTCGCCTTTCGGCGACGTCGACGACGGCTTTGCTGTCGCCGCGATGCTGCTCAGCGGCCTGCCTGTCGCGGGCGTCGCCAGCGTCCGGGGAAACACCAGCGAGTCTCGTGCCGATCGAAACAACCGCCGTATCGGCCAATTGTGCCACTACAGCGGTCCGTTCCTCAGAGGTTCGGCGGGCCTGAATCGGCCTGGAGAGGCTTCCCGGTTTCTGACGGGGCAGGGTCCTCCGCTGCGGTTCATTGCCTTTGGCCCTCTGACGAATCTCGCTGCGGCGATTCTATCGGATCCGGCAGGGACGTCGCAGCGGGTAGGTGAGGTCGTCATCGTCGGCTCGAATGCCTCGTCCGCCGGACGGTGGCCTCCCTTCTGGCCACACGAGTTCAATCTCACAAAGGACCTTCGCGCTACGCGGATCGTGTTCGAGTCGCAATTGCCTCTGACTTTTGCGCCTCTGGATCTGCTAGGGAAGATGACAGTGTCGAGAGAAGATCTTGACCAGCTTCAGGGAGATCTCGGTGCGTATCTGCGCGAGCAGTCGCGGAGGTGGCTCCTGCGCGCACGCCTGCTGAAACTTTCCGCCACATTCCCGGTCTGGGATCTGGTTGCCGCCATGTACGCAATCGGTGAACCGTCGATCCAGACCCGGCAATGCAGCGCGACAATGCAGCGTAACGGATGGATCGATTTCCGGCAGGGAACCCGCGAAGTCAAACTCATCCGCGACTTCGACCGGCACGCTCTCTGGTCACGCTTCGTGGAGCTGATCCACTGACCGCTCAGTGTGCAGTGGATTGACGCTCTTCGAGGCCGCGGTAAAACTCCTCGCGCGCCCCCCCGGCATTCACCTGACACATCGGAACCATCTCCCCGTTGATCGGGATTCGGAACACACAGGCTCCGAGGCGCTCCTGCCCGACCGGAGTCTCCAGTTCTGCAGGACTCATGAAGTGATGGCTCGTGAGCGTGAACCCGTCAACTCGCGTCTTTCTCCGAAGTCCGCTTAAAAGCAAGGGAAAGAAAGTCGTTCCCGCTTCTTCGCGCAGTCTCCCGTTGATCCAGGGAAGCACTCGGGTGGCAAGCCATTTCGGCTGAGCTTTCAGAATTCCCGCGCCGCGCGCTGCCATCTCGAGAGGCCAGTCGTCCCGGAAGGCGATGCCACCGAGGCCCAACTGGAAAAACTCCTCCATGATGGCCACGTCAGGCGGCTCGTTGCGGATGAACTGGATGAGCTTCGGCTTCTCACCCGGCGTCTCGATGGCAAGCATCGGAACGAATCGGGTGCACTCCGCGTGTCCGAAGTGCATCGGCTCGGTGCCGGGCAGTTCGAGCCCATACTCAGCCGTCGCTTTCGCGCACTCGGCCCAGAGGGCCTCCGGTGTCACACCTTGCATTCCCTTTCGCGTGCGACCTACCTGCGCGAGCGGCTGGAAGCTGATCAGGCTGAAAGCATCACGATTCCGGATGGTCCAGCGAACCACATCTGCAACGTTCGGCAGGTTGTCCGACGTGATGGTCAGGGTCATCGCGGCGCGAAGACGGCGTCCGGTCGTCTTGCGTGCCTGTCGGATCATCTCCGCAAACTCGTCGCGGAGCGGCATCAGTTCGATCTCGTCCTTCGGGAGTCGATAGCCATCCCGCCCGCGCTGCGTGATGTCGATGTGGATGGACACTTCGGTGAGATGCCCGTCGGTGATGAGCCTTTCGAGCAGCCCGGGCTTGCGGCGAAACGTGTCGCCGTGCGTCATCAGCATCGGGACGATTCCGATCGTGCGGGCGTAGCTAAGAATCTCCACGAGTTCCTCGACGGGCCGAAGCGTGACCTCGCCGTCGGTGATCTGCACGTTGCTCTTGGGCCCGAGCCAGGCTCGCATTTCGCGAAGCTGCTCGAGGACCGCCTCGACGGGCAGCGCGGGGATCCGGTTGGCCTCTTCGCCGAGGTAACAGCCGGTGCAGGAGAAATCACACTTCGGTTTGATGCCGATAGTGGCACCGCAACCGGTAGCTTTCTGCCCGAGCCCCTGAGTCGAGTAGCGGACCGCGGGATCGAGAGCACTCCATCGCTCCGACAGAATACGGCGCTTCTCGGCCGTCACAGGATCCCTGAAGAGGGAGAAGGCCTGTTTCAGTGATTTTGGTTGCCCGATCATCCCGCCGCCTTTCGTGGAGCTCTCGGTCATCTGACCGCGGCTCATTCGCCCCGGTCAGGATGACACTCAAACTTCGGGCCACGCATCAGAGGGTCTCTGCGTGGTACGACGAAATCAGCGCTTCCAGTCGTTCAGCGCCCAACTGTAATCCTGATAGGAAATGCGAGCCTTGCCCTGAGCCTGGTCGATCGTCTGCTGCTTGTCGGGAGTCACATATTTTCGGATGAAGGCGACCTTTCCGCCTCCCCACTTGTCGAAGTCCTCCCCGAACCAGTCCATGATCTTCGTGGTGTGGATGGTCAGATTGGAGCCCTTCTGCTCCAGGCGCACACCCTTCGGCCCGTTGAGGAACTTGCGGGTCTGATCGTCGAGTTGCGCGCTCAGTTTTGACCCGACGTAAGGCTCGGGACGGATCGGTGGGCAGCTCGCAGCCGCGCAGTTGATCGCAAAGTGAATCCGGGCATCTTTGAATCCGTCCCGGATCTTCACGTTCTCCACGTCGTTGAGCGACATCGAGCCGTTGCCGAACTTCACATACGGCTTCTTGAAGACATTCAACCGGATGACCGGATCCGTCGAGATGTCCCGGATCGACTTGGTCGGATAGTTGTCGATGATGACCCCGATGGTGGCGATGTTGTAGAGGTTGATCCAGTAGGCGAGTTGTTCCTGCGGCGTGAGACTCGCCACGTTCACGGCCGCCATCCGGTCGCGAAGCGCGTTGAGAGTTGCCGTGTCCTTCGCCTTCAATGCGGCATAGTCCATGCCGCGGGCCGGATCATAATATTTGGTGAGAAGAGTCTGCCACGCTGAGTAATCCGGATCCGCTGCATGCGCGAGAGGCGCCCCGGAGGTGAGAACGATCGCCACGACAACCAGACTGCCAAAAAAGCGCCACACTGCAATCTTTGTATTCATGAGTACCCCTACGGTCTAAGGAAAACTTCGGATGCCTCTTCCGTGCGCCCAGTGGCGCCGGTCACACTCGTTTGTTCCGATCCGCGAAGGATATCGAGATTTCGCAAGTAACTCCAGTAGGTCCATAAAGGAACGAATCGGAAGCAATCGAGGAGCTCCAGCGTCATTGCCACGTGGGACCGCCCTCCCCGGAACCATCCCACCTTGTCGACCTTCGATCGATGGCCGGTGCCTTCCAGGACGCGGATTGCACACCGGAGGCCTCTCCGAGCGATGACTTCGTTGATCATGATCTCGATCTGAAACCCGTTCCGCCTGTCCTCGCGGATTGCTTCGAATATCTCCCGGCGGATGGCCCGCAAGCCCGTTATGGGCGGCAACCGGAGAAACATGCGGCTTCTCAGGCTGCCGTAGTCGACCAGCCCGCAGCACATGAAGTAGCCGCCGCTCACGACCGGGGCTGCAAGAGCTTCGAAGTGTTCGGGCCCCGGATTCAGGATGTCCGCGTCGAAAAAAACGAGCACCGCAGATGCCGAGGCTCGAACCCCCGTCGCGAGGGCCTGTGCCTTGTCCGCACGCCCGGTCGACGGCAGGACGGTCGCACCAGCCTCCCTCGCCACCACCGGCGTCTCGTCGGTCGACCCGTCGTCGACAACGAACACCTCTCCCACGCCCCTGGCCGATCGCGCCGCCTTGATCACGGCCTCGATGGTCGCTGCCTCGTTGCGAGCCGGAATGACTACGTCGTAGAGCGCCACGGGAGGTATGGTACTGAAGAATTGAGAATTGAGAATTCAGAATGCAGAAAACGAGGGGGTACTTGAGCTCCTCTTTCGGCATTCTGAATTCTCAATTCTCAATTCTTCGGCTCCCCAGGTATTCGCCGATGCGCCGGATGCCAGTCTGGATCTGTTCGACCGATGCCGCGTAGGAGATGCGCAGGAACCCCTCGCCTCCCGGCCCGAACGCCATTCCGGGGATCACCAGCACCGCAGCGTCGGTTGCCAGTGCCTTCGCGAGCGAGAGTGTGTCGCAGAGGGGAACCGGAACAAAGAGATAGAAAGCCCCGGCCGGCGGGGCGAGATCGGAGTGCAGATGAAGCCGGGCCGCATCCAGAGCCGCTTCCCGCTGCTCTCCGAACTGCTCCCGGACGGCTGCAAGCCAGGACGCGTTCCACCGGCTATTCGTAAACACGGCCTCGGCCAGCTGCTGAGAGAACGCCGAGGCGCACGTTGCGATGTACTGGTGAGCGCGGAGTATGGGGAGCATCAGACTCTGCTCCGCGGCGACCCAGCCCAGCCGGAGCCCCGTGATCCCGTGACTCTTCGACAGCCCGCTGACAACCAGGACGTGCGTGCCCATCCCAGCCACGGATGCCGGGCGGTCGCCGTAGTGAATCTCCCGGTAGACCTCATCACTGATCACGAGCAGACCACGCGATCGCGCGAGCTCGACGATTTCGCGAAGTACTGCCTCCGGGATCACGGCGCCAGTCGGGTTCGAAGGCGAGTTGAGAATGATCGCCCTGGTCCGTTCTGTGATGAGCGAGGCGATTGCGTGGGTATCCGGCTGCCAGGTCTCGGGGTCGAGCCTGTAGTGCACCGGCATACCACCAGCCAGTCGCACCAGCACGTCGTACGACAGGAATCCGGGGTCGGGAGTAAGCACCTCGTCGCCGGCTTCGACGTACGCCTGGGCGATTGCAAAAAGGCCCTCCTGCGTCCCCGCAGTGACGCAAACCTCCGTGCGTGGATCGTAGGTGCCGTCGAGTGACCCCGCGATCCGGGTTCGAAGGCCGAGGTTCCCGGCATTTGCCGTGTACTGCCAGGACCCGGCACCCGCGGCCGCGCGCGCCATCTCCCTGAAGGTCTCATCCGGGTCGAGGTTCGGCTCGCCGAGTCCCAGATTGGTCGTGAGCGACGTGGCCAGAGCATTGATCTGGCGGATGATCGACACGTCGACGTTCTCGAATCGACTGGCAGGTTTCATGGCTATCTTCATCTGGCTCATGTCGCGAGCTGGAGCAGCGCGTCATCCCGAGCGTGACGATGACGGGACCCGTCATGGTGGCGAGGAATGAACCACGTGTCATCCTGAGCGCAGCGAAGGATCCCCTGAAGACGTGCTGTATCGCTCAAGTCGGGAGATCCTTCGCTTCGCTCAGGATGACACATGCTCAGGATGACTTCATTCATTCTTCCGACATCACCGCAGCGCCTCTTCGAGTGCGGTGGCACTATCGGTTTTCTCGTCCCGGTACTTCACGATGACCGGTGTCGCAATGTGCAGCCCATGTTCAGCGGCGAAATCACCCCGAAGCGGCCGGGAGCCGGGGATGATCACAGCTCCCTCCGGGATCTCGAGTGGGCTCGAGCCGTTGCGGCGGTAGACCTCGCCGCGCACAGCGTCGTAAATCGGAGTCGAGCCCGTGACCACGACGCCCGCGCCAACGACCGCCCGGGCGCGAACGATCGTTCCCTCATAGATTCCCGCATTTCCTCCGATCACGACCTCATCCTCGATGATGACCGGAAGCGTTCCGATGGGCTCGAGCACGCCGCCAACCTGAGCAGCAGCGCTCAGGTGCACATGCTTTCCAACCTGAGCGCAGGAACCGACCAGCGCGTGCGAGTCGATCATGGTGCCCTCATCGACCCAGGCCCCGACGTTCACAAATGCGGGCGGCATCATCACCACTCCCCGAGCGATGAACGAACCGCGGCGGATGGAGTTTCCGCCAGGCACGATGCGGACACCGTCGTCGAGCCCGAAGTGCCGGGGCGGAATGGTGTCCTTATCGACGAACGGCAGCGGGCCGGCGGCCGACGCGGCGAGCGTCCCATGCCGGAAGGCTTCGAGAATGCCCTGCTTGACCCAGGTCTGCGCAGACCAGCGTCCATCTTCGCCCCGCACCGCGGAGCGTGCTTCACCCTTTTCGAGCGCATCGAGGAGTCTCTCGATGATGTCCCGTATTTCCGTGTTGTCCGAGAGAGTGGAGATCGATTCGACCTGTCGCTGCAGCTCACTCAACTTGTAGCCTCCCTGCCCCCTCGGTCCTGGCAGTCAGCCCGCAGAGCTCCAGAATCTCTCCGAGACGCGTCCGATTGGCATCACTGATCGGCGCGAGGGGCGAACGCACCACGTCGTTCGCCAGAATTCCCAACATCTTCATCGCGGCCTTCACCGGGACGGGGTTGGACTCGATGAAATTTCCCACGAGCAGCGGCATGAGGCGCTCGTGGATCTCGCGGGCGCGAGAGTAGTCGCCGGATGCACAGGCATTCACGAGTTGCTTCATCTCGTGCGGCACCTCGTTCCCTGCAACCGAGATCACTCCGTCGGCGCCACACGCCATAAGCGGCAGAGTCCAGAGATCATCGCCACTGAGAAGCAGAAATCCCTCGTCACGGTCCCGCAGCAGGCTGAGAATCTGCTCCATGTTTGCCGAGGCCTCTTTGACTCCAACGACTGCCGGGATCTCATGGGCGATCCGCAGCGTGAGGTCCGCGGTCATGTTGAGGCCCGTCCGTCCGGGAACGTTGTAGAGGATCATCGGAAAACCGGGGCGAATCGACTCGAGGATCTCTGCCTGCGCTCCGAAGTGACGCAGCAGGCCGTCAGGATTCGGCTTGTTGTAGTAAGGAGTGATCGTCAGGATGCCGTCGGCGCCGAGGTCGACCGCGCTTTGTGCAAGCTCGACGGCCCGAGGCGTGGAGTTGTTTCCTGCGCCCGCAAGAACCGAAACACGGCCGCCTGCCCGACGAACGGTGAGCTCGACGACGCGGATGTGTTCGTCCGGCGTCAGCGCCGGGTTCTCACCGGTCGTGCCGCACGGAACGAGAAAGTCGACTCCCTGCTCGATCTGCCAGTCGACAAACCGCTCGAAACTCTGCTCATCGAAGGAGCCGTCATCCCGGAACGGGGTGACCAGGGCAACGCCGAGCCCACGAAATTTCGATGCATCTTTCATGATCGGTCCCTTCAGTTAGGAACGAGACAGCAGCCGCCAGTCCGACTGTCACTCATTCACCACCCCATCAACTCTTCGAAACTCCAGAAGCCGCGCTTCTTTCCAATGGTTTCCGCTGCGAGAATCGCGCCGCGCGCGAAGGCAGCGCGCCCTCTCGCGCGATGCGAGACCTCCAGAACGTCATCGGGCGAATCGAAAAAGAGGGTGTGAAGACCGAACTCAGCGCCCACACGGGACGATGCAATATCGGGCTTCAGCTTTCCTTCGCTTGCTTCCCCGACGACTCTCGCGAGCCTGAGCGCCGTGCCGCTCGGGCTGTCCTTTTTCTGCGAATGATGCCGCTCTTCGATTCCTGATTCGTAACCATCGAGCCCGCTGATCAACGCAGCTGCATGGCGTGCGAGCGCGAATGCGACATTGGCTCCCGGCGAAAAATTCGATCCGTACACCACGCTCACTCCCGCGGCTTCGCATCGGTCCCGGATTGCTTCCCTGCGGTCATCCCACCCCGTGGTCCCGATGACGAGGTCGACCTTCGCCTCACACGCAGCCGCGACCAGCTGCCCAATCGCATCCGCATGAGAGAAATCGAGCAACACGTCGACGCCTTCGAGGCCGGAGGCGACGGGAGGATTCCGGGAGTCGAACTGCACGGCGATCTCATGGTTCCGCTGCCTCGCGATCTCCTCCACCGCCAGCCCCATCTTTCCATACCCGTTCAGAGCCAGCTTCATACAATCACCTCGGACTGATGCTCGAACAGGGCGCGATGAATCGATTGAACGGCCGCATCGGCGGAGGCTCTCGGGACGACGATGCTCAAATTGAGTCCGGAGCTGCCGAGCGACATCATCGAGATCGAGGTCCCGGCGAGCGCGGTGAGAATCGTTGCTCCCGTCGTCGTGTCGTGCATGAGATCCCGGCCGACCAGGGCGATGATCGACTGCTCCTCATCGACCCGAACGCCCGCGAATGGCTCGAGTTCCCTGACGAGACGGCCGATGCCGCGATTCTGGTCGATGGTGATCGAAACGGACACTTCCGATGTCGTGATCAGATCGACTGGAACCTCGAGGCGGTCGAAAACCTCGAAGATCCTCGCGAGAAATCCGTGAGCGCCGAGCATCTGGCTGGAGGTCAGATGGATGATCACGATTCCGTGCTTGACGGCGATCGCCTGTGGACCCCGCTTCGCGCTTCCGCTCTCGGTGATGAGAGTTCCCGGGCTCGTCCGGTTGTGAGTATTCAGAACGCGAATCGGAATCTGCTGAGCGACCGCGGGGGCGATCGTCTTCGGGTGTAAAACTTTCGCTCCGAACCAGGCGAGCTCGGCGGCTTCCACGTATGCGATCTCCTCCACGATGCGCGCATTAGGGATCACGCGAGGATCGAACGTCATCATGCCGTCAACGTCAGTCCAGATCTGAATCTCCTCGGCGTCGAGGGCCGCTCCGACGATCGATGCGCTGTAGTCCGAGCCTCCGCGGCCGAGCGTCGTCGTCGCGCCGGAGGATGACCTGCCGATGAACCCTCCCATGACCGGGATGTGGTTTCGTTCCAGTTCCGGCATCAGGACCTCGCGGGCCGATCGCCGCGTCTCCTCGAGCAGCGGCACCGCTTCGCCGAACCGTTCGTCCGTCACGACGACGCGCTCCGAGTCGATGTGCACACCCGGAAGAGTCTTGAGCCGCATCGCATACGCGAACAGAACCGACGAGAGTTTCTCTCCGATGGCGACGATCTTGTCGTTCGCGCGAAGACTCACATCTCCAACGAGTGCGATTCCCTTGAGGATGTCGACGATCTGGTCAGTATGCCGGCCGAGCTGCGCGAGAAACGACTCGAGGTAATCCGACTTCTGCTTGACGAGTCGGAGTGCGACCTCCTCGTGACGTTCGCGGATGCGCGCAACCGTCTGAGCGGCCGCTTCAAAATCGCCTTCGGCCGCAGACCTCGTGGCCGCTACCAGATCGTTCGTCACACCGGAAAGAGCGGACACCACGACGACAGGAGACCGCTCCCTCGCATCAGCGACGATCTCGATGGCGTTACTGACCCTGGAATCGTCACCGACGGAAGTGCCACCGAACTTGATGACGATCATGGCGTGATCAGGGCAACAGTCCCCGGGCATCGAGGAGCTCGGCGTTGAGCAGCGCGGCTCCTGCAGCTCCGCGGATCGTGTTGTGTACCAGCGCCACCATCCGGACGTCGAGCACAGGGCACGGACGAATGCGGCCGACGGTTACCGACATGCCCCGTTCGTGATCGCGATCGAGGCGCGGCTGCGGGCGGTCCGGATCATCGATCAACCGGATCGCGCGCCGCGGAGCCGAGGGAAGTCCGAGACGCTGCGGCTCACCTTCGAAAGCAGCCATCGCTCCACGAACGTCCTCGATGAGCTTCTCTATGGAGAAGTGCCGGCGAAGGTCTTTTGCGTTCCGGAAGCCGAACGAGATACAGAGCATGTGTCCATCGATGACGGGAACCCGGTTGGTCTGCGCCGAGATCGTCATCGGGGCATCCTTGAACTGCGAGCCATCCCACCTGCCGAGGATGCGTTGAGGCTCACTTTCGACTTTTTCCTCTTCGCCCGAAATGTAAGGAACGACGTTGTCGAGTATCGCGTAGGAAGGTACGCCGGAGTACCCCGCGCCGGAGATCGCCTGCATCGTCGTGACCTGCAGCTTGTCGATTCCGTGCTGGCGCTCGACCGGTGCGATCGCCATTGCCAGTCCGACGGTCGAGCAGTTCGGGTTGGTCACGATATAACCCCTGCCGCTGCGCCGCTTCTTCTGCACGTCCAGGGCATCCAGATGATCGGCATTGATTTCGGGAATCAGAAGCGGGACATCGGGATCCATCCGGTGGTTCTTCGAGTTCGAGACGACAGCACAGCCGCGATCGGCATAGAGATCTTCGGATTCCCCGGCAACGCTCGAGTCGAGTGCCGAAAAGAGCAGTGTCGATTCCAGCTCCGAGCCGAGCGACTTCACTTCGAGCGATAACGCTTCGGATGGCGGAGCCGTTTCGAGACGCCATGAAGCAGCCTCGCCGTAAGGTCTTCCGGCGCTACGATCGGATGCGACAACTTCGTGCAGCCGGAACCACGGATGGCTCTCGAGCAGCTGGACGAACCGCTGTCCCACCGAACCGGTAGCCCCAAGAACCGCTACAGGAATCTTCTCTGTCCGATTCGCCGACTGCGGCTCCCGCCGGCTGTCGGAGTATGTTTCCGTCGCACTCATGAGTCCGCCTCTTGCAAGATCCATGGAAGGATGTCACGGAGAATCGGGAATTCAAAGAGGGAGGGCCAGGCAGGAGATCGGAATCTCCTGCTACGATATACTCGCCCTCCGATGTCTGACGAGCCCCTGCCCGAGCCGCAGTCGCTTTCCCAATTGCCCCCCCGGATTCTCGAGGAAGTCATCCGTCAGTTGCGGGGGACGAGAAACGACATCGTCCGCTTCGCGGTCTGGAATGGCCGTAATCTGACCGACGAGGACTTCAACCGCGTGCCCGATCAGAAGCTCCTCGGATACTTCCGCCAGGACCTGCTCGAAACCAGGTTTCTTTCAAAGGGGCGCCGGATCGATCTGATTCAGCTATGGAAGTGGTTCGACGACCAGCTCACCGGGGCCATACCCCTGCTCGTCGACGGCAAAGAAGTGTTCGTGGTGATCCAGGACAAGGATCTGGAGAAAGTCCGCAAGCGAATCGAGGAAATCCGGTCCTTCTTTCCGATTCTTCAGGCCAACGATCTCGATGGCTTCCGCCGGGTAAAGTACAAGCTCCGGCGAACGGTGCTGCGGCTCACCTATGATCTGCACCATCTGTTCAAGCGGCTGGAAAAATACCGTAAGAACCACGGCGCACCGTTCGGTCCGAGGCCGGAGCGCGTGCGGCTGGAGGTCGCTGTCGAGATTCCTGATCCGCCGATCCTGGGCGACGAGGGGATCGTGAACGAAGACAATGCGGACACGCCGTAGGGAACGCTGGGCCGATGGGCCTCTGTCATCCTGAGAGGCTGTGAATTCATTGGAACAGGAGTGTTCATCCCGAGCGATCAAACGGCGCGGGGCGCCGGTGAAGGGGTGATGAACCACCGTGTCATGCTGAGCGAGGCCACGTCATCCTGAGCGAAGCGAAGGATCTCGTTTGCGGTGTTCGATCCTCTTCAGGAGATCCTTCGCTTCGCGCAGGATGACGTGTTTCTACATCCCTCCCGGTTCGGGGAGTTCATTAGAACCACCGTTTGCTTACTTCACAGCCTTTGAGCAAACGCGAGGGATGACACGCGAGCGGCCCCTACGCTTTCACCGCCTGCCGGACGTCCTCGATCAGATCATTCACGTTCTCGATGCCGACCGAAAAACGCACGAGACCGCTGTGGATTCCCAGCTCGGCGCGCAACTCCGGCGGAACGCTGGCGTGCGTCATCGTCTCCGGATGGTTCACCAGCGACTCCACACCACCCAGGCTCTCAGCCAGTGAGAAGATCTTCAATGCCTGAAGGAAGCGCGTGACCCGTTCCATTCCGCCGTCGAGATAGACGCTCACCATTCCGGAGAATCCCGACATCTGCCTGCGGGCGAGCTCGTGCTGCGGGTGCGACTCGAGGCCGGGATAGAGCACGTCCTCGAACGAGCCGTCCGCCTCGAGTGCCGTAGCGAACGCCAGCGCGTTCTCGCTGTGTTGTCTCATCCGGAGCGCGAGTGTCTTGATGCTCCGCAGAAGAAGGAAACTCTCGAACGGCGAGTTCACGGCGCCGCCGGCGAACTGCACGAACCGGATCTGTTCCGCCACAGCGTCGTCATCGAGCATCACTGCTCCACCGATCAGGTCGCTGTGGCCGCCGATGTACTTGGTCGTGCTGTGCACGATGATGTCCGCACCGAGGTGAAGCGGGCGCTGAAGAACCGGCGAACAGAATGTGTTGTCGACAACCAGGCGGGCCCCGGCCCGTTTTGCGACCTGTCCCAGCGCCGCGATATCGACGATCTGCATGAGTGGATTGGTGGGCGTCTCGGCCCAGATCATGCGGGTATTCGGCCGCACCTTCTGCTCGACACTGGAAGGCTCACGAAGATCGATGAACTCGAACTCGATTCCATACTTCGCGAAGAGCTTCCGGAAGAGTCTTCCGGTTCCTCCATAGACGTCCTGCGATACGAGCACGTGATCGCCCGGGTCGAGCGTCTGAATGATCGCCTGCTCCGCGGCGAGGCCGGAAGAAAAAGAGATGGCGTGCCGCGCCCCTTCGAGCGCAGCGAGCGCGTTTTCGAGCACGGTGCGGGTCGGGTTGCCTCCGCGGGAGTAGTCGTAACCCTTGTGATCCCCCGGCCCCTGTTGAACGTACGTTGACGTCTGATAGATCGGCGTCATGATGGCGCCGGTCTCTGCGTCGGGCTCGACGCCCGCGTGTACGCAGAGGGTTTCGATTGCATCGGTGTCTTTGATTGTCATGGTTACTCCGTGAAGATTCTGGCGAACGATACGCGGACTGCGGAGAAACGACAATCGGAAGCGCGAAATGAACCGCTGTGTCATGCTGAGAGGCTCGACAATGACAGGCGCCATCATTGTGGCGAGAAATGAAACACGTGTCATCCTGAGCGAAGCGAAGGATCCCGTTCCTCGAGGCGATGCGGCATGTCTTCAGGGGATCCTTCGCTGCGCTCACGATGACACCGGTCAAGGAGATTCAATGAAGAAACCCCGGAAATCCCTCTCCCGGAAGACCACAGCGATTCACGCTGACCGCGGTCAGGACCGAAGCTCGTCGGCTGCACCGCTGCTATGGCAGACGTCCACCTTCACGGCTGGCTCCGCCGAGGAGTTCGCCGATGCGGCAAGCACGGTGCGCCACGACCGGTTCTACACCCGGTACGGAAATCCGACTCTCTCGCAGACGGCTTCGGTCATCGCCGCACTCGAGGGCACCGAATCGGCGATGCTCTTCGCCTCCGGGATGGCGGCCATCAGCACGACCGTGCTGTCCCTCGTCGAACCGGGAGATCACGTCATCGGCCAGCGGAGTCACTACTCGAGCACGCTGACGCTGCTCAACCGAATCCTTCCGCGCTTCGGAGTCGCCGTGACACTCGTCGATCAGACGGACCCCTCTTCATTCGAGCGGGCAATCACTCCGGAAACGAAGCTCATCGTCCTCGAGAGTCCCTCCAATCCGCTCATGCAGCTCACCGATCTCGCTGCCGTCGGCTCTCTCGGACGGAGCCGCGGAGTCCTGACCGCAATCGACAACACTTTCGCGACCCCCATCAACCAGCGGCCCGCCGAGCATGGAATCGACCTGATCCTCCACAGCGCCACGAAGTACATGGGAGGCCACTCCGACCTGGTAGCAGGTGCGCTTGCGGGAAGTTCCGAGTTGCTCGATCGCCTATGGGAGTTCAGTCTGGTCATGGGAGGGTCGCTCGATCCGTTCGCCGGCTGGTTGTTGCTGCGTGGCCTACGGACGATGCCATTGCGCGTAGAACAGTCGAACCGAACCGCGCTGGCGCTGGCCCGCTATCTCGAGCAGCATGCAGCGGTCGAGAAGGTCTTCTACCCGGGTCTGGAGAGTCATCCTCAATACGCCCTCGCTGAGCGACAGATGAGCGGGTTCGGAGGCATGCTCAGTTTTGAATTGACGGGAGGCTTCGAAGCGGCGGAGCGTCTCGTCACGAGACTCGAGCTTCCCGTCCGTGCAGCGAGCCTCGGAAGTATCGAGACGCTGATCGTCCATCCGGCGGCCATGTGGAAGCATTCCATGACCGACGAGCAGCTGCGGGAAGCCGGTGTAAGCAAAGGTCTGCTGCGTCTGTCGGTGGGACTCGAAGAGACGGACGACCTGATCGAGGATCTGGAGCAGGCGCTGACAAGTGACGAATGACGAATGACGAATGACGAGTGGATGCACGGCATGAAACAGCGATTGCGCGATCTTCTGATTGCTCTGTGGCTCGGAAGTGGGGCCTTTCTGATGGCTGTGGCCGCGCCGGCTGCGTTCGAACATGCGCCCGACCGCACCACGGCCGCCGCCATCGTCGGCGCGATGCTGACGAAATGGCACTACATCGCGATTGGAGCACCGCTGATCCTTCTGGTCGTGGAGCTCCGTAGAAGGGTCGGAGGGCGCAACTGGCGGGGACTTCTTCTGGCCACCATTCTGATGCTCGCGTCGACGCAGGCATTGCTCGATCTCCGCATCCGCGCAATACGCCAGAGCTCCCCGATCCCCATTTCGAATCTGGACGAAGCCGATCCTGTACGCCGGCGATTCGGAATGCTCCACGGGGTGTCTTCGCTGATGATGCTGCTGCAGGTACTGGGGGCGGCGGCGGTACTCGCGGGCGAGAGGGTGAAGAATTCAGAATTGAGAATGGAGAATTCAGAAAATCGCTACAAGTAGCAAGAGATTCCGATCTCCTGCTCCCGGTTTATACGCCCATTCATCGAGGCCTGGGAACGCCGAGCGGTTCCCAGGCACCGTAACTTCGCTTCCTCGAAGAGCGGGGCATCGGAATGCCCCGCTACTTGGAGCAGAAGAGACTTTTACTGGCCGATCGGCTGCCCGTCGATATCGTAAACGGTTAGGGGATAGCCGAGCTGACCCAGGGGCTCCCGGATGTCGCTGGCTTTACCAACGATCACGATCGCTGCCTTGTCGGGGTGAACATACCGATTCGCAACGCGCGTCAGATCGTCCGCCGTCACCGCCGCGATTCGTTCCCGGTAGTTACTGAAATAGTCCTCAGGGAGTGAGTAGACTTCCAGTTCTCCCAGCCGGTTCGCGAGATCGTCTGCGCTCTCGACCGTGGCAGGGAACACGCCCATCAGATAGTTCTTCGTGTTTCTGAGCTCGAGGTCGGTGATGTCGCCGCTGCGGATCCTCTCGAGCTCGGCCATGATCTGCTGTACAGCAGGCAGTGTCACCTCGTTACGAACCGGTGTCGAGACCATGAATGGTCCCGGTTGCCGTCTGAAGAACAACTGCGTGCGAGCGCCGTACGTGAAGCCGTGCTTTTCGCGAAGGTTCAGATTCATGCGGGAGCTGAAGTTGCCACCCAGCAGTGTGTTCATCGCGAAGAGAGGAAAATAATCCTCGCTGCTGCGGGAGACACCGGGATGGCCGACGCGGATCTCGGACTGAACGGCCTGAGGGCGATCGATCAGGTAAATCCGATTCGCATCGATCGCTTGCGGTGTGACTGTGACGCTGGGAATGTCCCTGCCTCGCTGCCAGGACGAGAAGTATCGCCGTGCCATCTGAACCGCGTCGCTGCTGTTCACGGCTCCCGTGATGATCAGCGAGACATTGTTCGGCACGTAATGCGTCCGGTAGAAATCGTTCAGGTCGGTACGTGAGATCCGCCCGACCGTCTGTTCGGTTCCGATCATCGGGTTCCCGTACGGAGTGCCGCCGTATACGAAACTCGCGAAGCGGTTGGCGGCAATCGCGTTCGCATTGTCCCGCTGCTGCAGAATCGTTGTGAGGCGCTCCTTCCGTAACCTCTCGATCTCATCCGCCGGAAGCGTCGGACGAATGAGCACGTCGGACAGCAGGTTCATCCCTGCTTCCGCGTTGCGGCTGAGCACCTTGAGATTGACGAATGAGGCGTCCCATTCGGAGCCGGTGTTCAGTGCTCCTCCGAGATCTGCGACCGCCTCGGCGATCTCGAGGGCCGTGCGCCCTCCTGCGCCCTCATCCAGCATCGCTGCGGTGAAGGCTGCGAGACCTGCATGCGTCTGAGGATCGTGGTCCGCTCCCGACCGGACCATCGCGCGCATCGTCACGAGCGGGGCGCCATGATTCTCCGCCACGAGAACACGAAGCCCGTTCTCGAGAGTCACCCGGGTGACTCGAGGGAACTGCCATGGCCTCGTGGGCAGGGGGTCTGGAGCCGTTGCGCGGAACGACTGATCGTCGCTCGCCGACGTAATCGCCGGAGCCGAAGCCGGTGCGGGTGCGGGCGCCGACGAGCAGGCCGAAAAGAATGCCAGAAGCGAGATACCGGCCAGAAGTCTTCTCATCACTGGCCTCCTTCCATATCACCGGGCATAGTGGCCTCGGCGGTCGTGGGCTGCGGAACGAACGTCACGGTCACCCGGTTGTCCGGTACGAGGTATCGGGCGGCCACATCCTGAAGCTCCTTCGCCGTGATCGCCTGATACTGGGGAATGATGTCGTTGACGAGCCTTGGATCCCCGAATAGCGTGGTGACCTGATTGATCAGATCGGCGCGAGCGGCAAACTTGTCGAGCTGATTCGCGATACCCGCCTCAGCCGCCGTTTTGGCCCGTGCGAGCTCCGCATTCGTCACGCCCGAGGCTGCCACCCTCCGGAGCTCGGCGTCGAGCGCTGCCTCAACCCTTTCGATTGGTACACCAGGCTTGGCTGTCGCCCACATGATCATCATGCCACCCGCCTCAGCCTCCCAGGTGAAGCCCACTGCATCCTGAGCGATCTGCTGTTCATAAACGAGAGAGCGTTCCAGCCGGCTGGCCCTGCCATTCGTCAGTACCGAGTTCAACAGGTCCGCCGCAATCCATTCACGCTCGCCGAACTTCGGCACGTGATACATCCGGTAAACGCGCGGCAGCTGAACCGCGCCCGGCACCACCTCGCGCTTCTCACCACCGATCGGCGGTGGAGGGGTTGTGAAACGCCGCACTTCAGGACCGCTCGGAATCGGACCGAAGTATTTTGCGATCAGAGTCCGCGCCTCGGCTGGATCGAAGTCTCCCACCAGAGTCAGCACGGCGTTGTTCGGACTGTAGTACATCCGGAAAAACTCCTTCACATCGTCGAGCTCCGCCGCCGTCAGGTCCGCCATCGATCCGATCGTGGGCCAGTGGTACGGGTAGTCGGCGGGATAGGCGTTGCGCAGGAGGCTCTCGAGCCAGGTGCCGTAGGGGACGTTGTCATAGCGCTGGCGACGTTCTTCCTTGACGACCTGCTTCTGCACGTCGAGTTTTTCCTGATCGAGTGCGGGAAGGAAGAATCCCATGCGGTCCGCCTCGAGCCAGAGCGCAAGGGGAAGATGACTGGAGGGCACCGTCTCGTAGTAGTTCGTACGGTCGAGATTGGTCGATCCGTTCAGAATCCCTCCGATCGACTGGATGTGGCCGAAGTGCTCGTTCTTCTGCACATGCTGGGATCCTGAAAAAAGCATGTGCTCGAACAGGTGGGCAAACCCGGTGCGTCCCGGTTTCTCGTCCTTGGAGCCGACGTGATACCAGATGTTGACGGCGACCAGAGGTGCCGAGTGATCCTCGTTCAGAACGACACGCAGACCGTTCGGCAACGTGTAATCCTGAACCTGAACATTTTGAGAACGCCCGCTGGCCGGAAGCAGCAGAAACGCCGCTGCGAGACCCAGGGCAACTGCACGGATGCTCATAAGCTCTCCTTTCGAATCGTGAAGTAACCGCACGGCAGGACAGCCGGCGAGGTCTGCATCATATAACCGACGACCCCGTGCCGAGGATTTCGGAAGGAACGTGGTGTCATCCTGAGCGAAGCGAAGGATCCCCTGAAGTCTTGCCGTATCGCCTCGAGGAAGGGGATCCTTCGCTTCGCTCAGGATGACACCCGCAGCGTGGCCCCTCTTCATCTTTCATCTTTCATCATTCATCTCTCATCTTTGCTTTATCCTTCTCGCTGGATGACTCCCCTGCCGTTCAGACACATCGCCATCGAGGGGCCGATCGGCGTCGGTAAGACTTCGCTCGTCAACATGCTGGCGAAGCGTTTCCGCGGTACGACGATTCTCGCGGATGCCGAAAACCCCTTTCTGGTTGACTTCTACAGGGACAAGCGGGGAGCCGCCTTCCGCTGCCAGCTTTTTTTCCTGCTGTCACGCCATGACCAGCTGAAACAGATCGCGCAGCGCGACCTCTTCACCGAGCTCGTCCTTGCGGACTACACCTTTCCCAAGGACAAGATCTTCGCCTATCTCACCCTCGAGGATTCGGAGCTGATGATCTACAACCGGCTCTACGAGCTCCTGGAGCCGAGCGTGCCGAAGCCCGAGCTTGTCATCTACCTCCAGGCGAACCTCGATACGCTCTTCAGGCGGATCCGCAAGCGGGGCCGTGACTACGAGAAGACCATCTCTCCCCCTTATCTGCAGGAGCTGAGCGAGGCGTACGCCCATTACTTCTACCGGTACGACGAGACACCTCTTCTCGTGGTGAATACGAATGGGATAGACTTTGTTCATACACCCGAGCATTTTGAAGCGCTCGTCGAGCAGATCTCGGGGGCGCAGAAGGGTACTCAGTATTACGCACCGCTTGGATCCTGAGTCGACGGACCGAGACGAGAACGACAGAGAACGCTCTCCCTGGCACGGACGGTGATCCCGCGAAGCGGGACATCGAT
Source organism: Thermoanaerobaculia bacterium (assembly GCA_041748075.1). Lineage (GTDB taxonomy): Bacteria > Acidobacteriota > Thermoanaerobaculia > Gp7-AA8 > Gp7-AA8 > JBGSYJ01. The sequence goes on along the minus strand of JBGTDX010000126.1, from coordinate 8,791 downwards.
CCAATGAGTCGCGGAGGCAGACGGGCCGGGGCCCGTCCTGAAGCTCGCCTCTCCGCCGCCTCCCGGTTCGACAGGAGGTTTTTTTATGGGCGTTTCCGAGAAGCGAGTCACCGTCCCCGCAATCCGCGAGATGAAGGGCAGCCAGAGGATCGGCATGCTCACCGCCTACGACTTTCCGTCTGCGCGCACGGTCGACACCGCCGGCGCTGATATCACTCTGGTCGGCGATTCCCTCGGGATGGTCGTCCTCGGCTACCCCGATACCCTCAGCGTCACGATGGACGACATGCTTCATCACGTCCGGGCTGCAGCCCGAGGCACGAGCCGCGCGCTTCTGATAGCAGACATGCCCTATCTGTCGTACCACATCTCGATCGAGGAGTCGGTGCGCAACGCAGGGGCGTTCATTCAGGCCGGCGCGCAGGCGGTCAAGGTCGAAGGCGGCAAGGCGTCGCGAGTCCGCACGATCGAAGCGATCCTCGACGCGGAGATTCCCGTGATGGGACACATCGGCCTCACGCCGCAGAGCGTGAACGCCTTCGGCGGATTCAAAGTCCAGGGCAAGAGCACGAGCGAAGGCAAGCGGCTGATCGATGAAGCGCTGATCCTCGAGCAGGCGGGTTGCTTCGCCCTGGTGCTCGAGTGTGTTCCAGCCGAAGTCGCTGCGTTCATCACCGAGCGCATCGCGATTCCGACGATCGGCATCGGGGCGGGCCCCGCCTGCGACGGGCAGGTCCTGGTTTTCCACGACATCCTCGGGCTCTACGAGGGCAAGCAGCCGCGCTTCGTGCGCCGCTACGCGGAGCTCGGCACGGAGATGCGCGAGGCAATCGGCCGGTTCCTCGATGATGTGCGTGAGGCACGCTTCCCCGATATCGCCACCGAGTCGTTTCATACGGGAACGGACGAGGAGCTGCGGCGCCTCTACGGGTTGCCGGAGCAATGGGAGACGACGGGTTCGGAGAAATCGAAGTGAAGATTGCCCGGACGATTTCCGAGGTCCGAGCCGCCGTCGGATCTGCGAGGGCGAACGGGACAACGATCGGATTCGTGCCCACGATGGGATTTCTTCATGAGGGCCATCTTTCGCTGATCGACCTCGCCCGCCAGGATGGATGCGATTTCATCGTCGTCTCCATCTTCGTCAACCCCACTCAGTTCGGTCCGAACGAGGATCTCGATCGCTACCCGCGCGATCAGGCTCGGGATGTCGAGCTGCTCGAAGGACGCGACGTCGACCTGCTGTTCCTTCCCTCCGCGGAAGAAATCTATCCCCGCGGCTTCGCGACGTCCGTGCACGTGAAAGGCGTGGCGGTTTCCCTGGAGGGATCGCGCAGGCCGGGGCACTTCGACGGCGTGGCCACGGTCGTGCTGAAACTCTTCAACATCGTGCAGCCGGACATCGCCGTGTTTGGTCAGAAGGACGCGCAGCAGTGCGCGGTAATCGCTCAGCTCGTCCGCGACCTCGATATTGCCGTGAAGCTGCTGATCGGACCGACTGTCCGGGAAGCCGACGGCCTCGCGATGTCGTCGCGGAACGCTTATCTCGTTGGCCCCGAGCGTCAGCTCGCAACCGCGCTCCGCGAGGCTCTCGAACGTGGCGCCGAGACGCTCGCGCGTGGCGCTGGTGAGGCTGATGAAGTGCAACGTTCGATGCGAGATGGCATCGCAAAGCATCCAGGGATCACCGTCGACTACCTCGAGCTCGTCGACCCGACGACATTCCTTCCGCCGGCCGACCTCAACCGCGCGTTGCTCCTTGTGGGCGCCGTGCGTATCGGCCCGACTCGGCTGATCGACAACATTCCCGTTCCGTTCAACCACGCACGTTCAGCGGCATCTGAGATCCCGCAGCCGCTGACGACGACATCAATGAACCAGAAGGTCCTGTCATGATCCGATTCTTCCTCAGATCCAAGATTCACCGCGCCACCGTCACCGAAGCCAACGTCGCATACGAGGGGCAGATCCTGACGCACTGCCCGAAGCTCGTATTCGTCGACGAAGCGAATCGGGTCCGAGAGATCCGGGAAGCGGAGACAGCGAAGACATCCACGGTGTGAGCAGCTGCAAGCCGGGATGCGGTCGCGAAGGCCGCCGCGTCAAGGTCACTCTCGCGCGGATGGCGAGATCTCGTATCCGTCGCCAGCCAGCGCTTCGCGGATCGCGGTCAGCCGTTCGACAGATCGCTCCATGTCGCCGTGAACGCAGAGCGTCGCGAAGGAGATCGTGATCCGCTCGCCGTCGTTCGCAATCACGGCTCCCTCCGAGGCGAGCAACCTGGCCTGCGCCACCGCATCTTCCGGATCGAGCAGCAGGGCGTCCGGTTCCGACCGGGGAACGAGCGAGCCATCCGCACGGTAACGTCGATCCGCAAACGCCTCGGCGATCGCCTGGAGGCCGGCATCCTTCGCAGCTGCGAGAAGCGATGAGCCTGCCGCGGCGACCATCGCGAGGCCGGGCTCTACGGACCGCACCGTCTCGACTACCGATCTCGCGAGCTCAGCATCGTGATGCGCATCGTTGTAGAGCGCGCCGTGCGGCTTCACATGCGATACTCGCATTCCTGCGTCGTGACTGAGCTCGCACAACTCCTCGAGCTGCTCGACCAGTGCATCCCGCAGCGCCTGCCCGCGGATCAGCAGCGAGACCCTTCCGAAATGAAGGCGATCGGGGTAAGAGGGATGCGCCCCCAGGACGACGCCGAGCTCCGACGCCCGGCGGATGGCAACCTCCATCGAATCTCGGTCGCCGGCATGCCCGCCGCACGCTACGTTCACGGACGTCACGAGGGGCCAGAGCGAAGCTTCGATCTCGCGATCATGCGCAGATTCGGCTTCGCCGAGATCACAACTGAGGTCGATTGATCGCATCACGTGGGCCCGTACGGCCGAAGACTCCGGTCTGAATAACCCTGTTGGGATAGTATCGCAATGTCACGGGGGCATGATGTTCGCAACCAGACGAGAAGGTCCACGAGCGCAGGTATCATCTCAGCGTGAATGGCAATTGCGGGTCATCGTGGCGAGCAATGAACCACGGTGTCATCCTGAGCGAAGCGAAGGATCCCCTGAAGTCTTGCCGCATCGCCTCGAGGAAGGGGATCCTTCGCTTCGCTCAGGATGACACTCTCGGGAACGTCCGCTCTCAGTAAAGGTCACCAGCGTATGACAAAACCAACCGAAGGCCGCAGACGCGTCATCATCGAGGGAGTCGAGCCTCAGGTCGACTCGGGGCGATTTCCGGCCAAACGCGTCGTCGGAGACCGCGTCACCGTCGAAGCGGATATCTTCACGGACGGCCACGACAGAATCTCAGCCGTTCTGCTCTTCCAAAAAGAGGGCGAGGAAGGCTGGAACGAAGTTCCGATGGTTCCGCTCGACAACGACCGCTGGGAGGGCAGTTTCGCGCTGAAGGAGCTCGGACGCTCCGTCTTCACGATCGAAGCCTGGGTCGACCACTATCTCACCTGGCATGGAGACCTCAAAAAACGTGTCGCCGCCGGGCAGGACGTCACGCTTCAGCTCGTCATCGGCGCGCGCATGATCGCTTCGGCGACGTCGCGGGCAGAGGGTTCCGATCGCGCGAGCCTGCTCGAGGCTGCGAGGCTGCTCGAGAGCGATGCCTCGATCGAATCCCGGCTCGAGCGGGTATACCGGGAAGACCTGCTCGCTCTGATGACCCGCAACGCAGACCGCTCGATGGCGACCCGCTTCAGCCGGGAGCTAACGATCGTCGCCGATCCGCCGAGAGCGCGTTACAGCACCTGGTACGAGATGTTTCCCAGGTCGGCGGGAGCGCCGGGGACTCACGGGACCTTCCGGGACGTCGAGGCGAGGCTGTCGTACGTCGCCGGAATGGGCTTCGACGTCTTGTATCTTCCGCCGATTCATCCGATCGGCATGGCCTTCCGCAAAGGCAAGAACAACTCGACCACCTCGCAGCCGGGAGAGCCCGGCAGCCCCTGGGCCATCGGTGGTGCGGACGGCGGGCACACCACCATCCACGCAGAGCTGGGCACGATGGACGACTTCAGCCATCTCGTGCGGGCTGCCGCGGAGAGAGGAATGGACGTCGCGCTCGACATCGCGTTTCAGGTCTCTCCCGATCATCCGTGGGTCAAAGAGCATCCCGAGTGGTTCCTCATGCGGCCCGACGGCACGATCCAGTACGCCGAGAACCCCCCGAAGAAGTATGAGGACATCTATCCATTCAACTTCGAGACGGAGGACTGGGAGGAGCTCTGGAAGAGCCTTTGCGACGTCTTTCTCTTCTGGGTCGACAAGGGCGTGCGCATTTTCCGCGTCGATAATCCGCACACGAAGGCGCTTCCCTTCTGGGAGTGGGCCATCGGTGAGATCAAGGCGAAGCACCCCGAGGCGATCTTTCTCGCCGAAGCGTTCACGAGACCCAAGGTCATGTACTACCTGGCGAAGGCGGGGTTCACGCAGTCGTACACCTACTTCGCCTGGCGGAACGCGAAGTGGGACCTCACGGAATACTTCACCGAGCTCAACGAGCCTCCAGTGCGAGACTTCTTCCGGCCCAACGTCTGGCCGAACACGCCCGACATTCTCACCGAGCAGCTTCAGTACGGGAGTCGTCCCGCATTCATGTGCAGGCTGGTCCTCGCCGGCACGCTGTCGGCGAGTTACGGAATCTACGGACCCGCGTACGAACTGGGCGAGCATGTGGCGCGCCACCACGGCAGCGAAGAGTATATGGACTCGGAAAAATACGAGATCCGGCAGTGGGATCTCGACAACCCTGACAGCCTTCGTGATTTCATCGCACGGGTGAATCGCATCCGGCGGCAGAATCCCGCACTCCAGTCGGACCATTCGCTCCGCTTTCACGAAACATCCAACGAGCAGATTCTCTGTTACAGCAAGAACACCGAGGATCATGCAAACGTGATCGTCACGTTCGTCAACCTCGATTTCCACAACACCCAGACCGGATTCGCCGATCTCGATCTCGAGGCTCTCGGCCTCAGACCCGATCAGACGTTCCAGGTGCACGACCTTCTCAGCGACGCGCGATACACCTGGCATGGTCCGCGAACATTCGTCGAGCTGAACCCGCACATCGTGCCGACGCACATCTTCTCGATCCAGCGGGAACGACGGACGGAGAAGGATTACGAGGCAACGATATGAGCTGAAGAATTGAGAATTGAGAATTCAGAATTCAGAAAGGGGCGGTGGGCTTTCTGAATTCTGAATTCTGAATTCTCAATTGTCTCAACAATCAGGACACTCTATGCCGCCACGAAAAAAAACGACCAATCCTCTCGAAGACGATCCGCTCTGGTACAAAGACGGCGTCATCTACCAGCTTCATGTGCGCGCGTTCTTCGACAGCGACGGCGACGGCGTTGGAGACTTCGAAGGACTCACAAAGAAGCTCGACTATCTCCAGGATCTCGGCGTCACTGCGCTGTGGCTTCTCCCGTTCTATCCGTCCCCGCTGAGGGACGACGGGTACGACATCGCCGATTACAACGACGTCAATCCGACCTACGGCACACTGCGCGACTTCAAGACGTTCATGAAGGAAGCACACAAGCGGGGCATGCGCGTGATCACCGAGCTCGTCATCAACCACACCTCGGACCAGCATCCCTGGTTTCAGCGCTCGCGCACCGCGAAGCCGGGCTCGAACTTCCGCGACTTCTATGTCTGGAGCGACACGCAGGACAAGTACAAGGAAGCGCGAATCATCTTCAAGGACTTCGAGACCTCGAACTGGAGCTGGGATCCCGTCGCACGGGCTTACTACTGGCACCGCTTCTACCATCACCAGCCGGACCTCAACTTCGACAACCCGCAGGTCAAGAAAGCCGTCTCGGAGGCGCTCGATTTCTGGATGGAGATGGGCGTGGACGGTCTGCGGCTCGACGCTGTGCCCTACCTCTACGAGCGCGAAGGCACGACCGGCGAGACTCTTCCGGAGACGCATGAATATCTCAAGGAGCTCAGACGCCACGTCGACAAGCATTTCAAGAACCGCATGCTGCTCGCGGAGGCGAATCAGTGGCCGGAGGATTCACGGCCCTATTTCGGGGACGGCGACGAGTGTCACGTCGCGTTCCACTTCCCGCTGATGCCGCGCCTGTTCATGGCGGTCGCGATGGAAGACCGCGTCCCGATCATCGACATCATCCAGCAGACGCCCGACATCCCGGACAACTGCCAGTGGGCGGTCTTTCTCCGCAATCACGACGAGCTCACGCTCGAAATGGTCACCGACGAGGACCGGGACTACATGTGGCGCACGTACGCGCAGGATCCCCAGGCGCGCATCAACCTCGGTATCCGCAGGCGTCTCGCGCCCCTGCTCAACAACCACCGCCGCCGCATCGAGCTCCTCAACGGGTTGCTCTTCTCGTTCCCCGGCACCCCGATCATCTATTACGGCGACGAGATCGGCATGGGCGACAACATCTATCTCGGAGACCGAAACGGTGTCCGCACGCCGATGCAGTGGAGCGCGGATCGCAACGCCGGGTTCTCGCGGGCGAATCCTCAACGGCTCTTCCTGCCGATCACCATCGATCCCGAGTACCACTACGAGTCGATCAATGTGGAGGCGCAACAGAACAACTCGCACTCGCTGCTCTGGTGGATGAAACGGCTCATCGATCTTCGCAAGCGCCTCAAAGCCTTTGGCCGAGGCACGCTCGAGTTTCTGCATCCAGAGAACCGGAAAGTCCTCACCTTCATCAGGCAGTTCGAAGATGAGCGCATCCTTGTCGTCGCGAATCTGTCGAGGTTCGCTCAGGCCGTCGAGCTCGACCTCTCGGCCTTCAAGGGCATGGTGCCGGAGGAGCTGTTCGGCCACACGGAATTCCCGCCGATCGGAGAGTTGCCGTATTTCGTGACCCTCGGTCCCTACGACTTCTTCTGGTTCCGGCTTCAGCCGCGAAAGGTGGAGGCCGACGACGCGGTAGAGCAGACGCTGCCGGCGCTGCAGGGACTGACGCTCAACGAGCTGCTTACGGGACGCACGCGCACGAGTTTCGCGAATGCGCTCGGTCGCTACATGCGGAAGCAGCGATGGTTCGCGAGCAAGACGCGCGACATTACATCGGCGCGCATTGTCGAGGTGATCCCGGTCGATGGACACGTGATCGCACTGCTGTTCGTGAGGCTGGAGTACCAGGAAGGCGCAGGGGAGACGTATCTGATTCCCGTGGCATGTGCCGACGCCGACAGCGTGACACCGGTCCCATCAGGTGACTCGAGCAGCGCCATCGCGAAGCTGCGCGGCAAGGACCGCGACGGGCTCGTCTACGAAGCCGTTTGGAACCGGAATCTGTCGCTCGCGTTGCTGCAGACGGTGTTGCAGCGGAAGCAGCGGAAGGCATCGGAGGGGAGTGTGCGAGGCTGGAGTTCGCGTGAATTCCGGACGGCGGGCGACCAGATGGACGGGCTCGAGCCGTCCGTGCTCAAGGCCGATCAGAGCAACACGGCGATCGTCTTCGGCAACCGTTTCTTTCTCAAACTCTTCCGGCGGCTCGAGACCGGCGTCAGTACTGATTTCGAGATCAGCCGCTTCCTCACGGAGAAGACGGACTTTGCCTGCATTCCGCGCCTTGTCGGCGCACTGGAGTACCGGTCAGACAGGGGGGAACCGACGACACTCGCCATCGTGCAGGAGGCCATTTCCAATCATGGCGATTCCTGGAAGTACACGCTCGACGCACTCGGGCAGTCGTTTGACCGTGCGCTCGGCTTCGACCAGATCAAATTGAGGGAGCTGGCCTTGAACGGCGAGTCGCCGCTCGACCTGCTCGACCAGGAGATGCCGCCGCTCGCAGCCGACCTCCTGGGAGCCTATCTCAGCTCAGCCGAACAGATGGGACGACGCATCGGTGAGCTCCACGTTGCGCTGGCGAGCCGCACGGATGATCCGGCCTTTGCACCGGAGCCGTTCACGCCGCACTACCAGCGGTCCATCTACCAGCACATGCGGACGCAGGCCACGCAGGCATTTGCTCCCCTCAAGAAGAAACTGCGCGACCTGCCGGCCGCGACACAGAAGGACGCCGCGCAGATCCTCGCAGCCGAGAGCGAGATCCGGGACCGGTTCCGCTCCGTGCTCGCCGCGAAGATCACAGCACTCCGCACGCGCCTGCATGGCGACCTTCACCTCGGACAGATTCTGTACACAGGAAAAGACTTTGTCATCATCGACTTCGAAGGCGAGCCGAGCAGGCCCCTGAGCGAGCGACGCATCAAACGCTCGCCGCTCCGAGACGTCGCCGGAATGCTCCGCTCGTTCCACTACGCCTCGTACGCAGTGCTGATGGGACAGGCCGACGGCGTGAGTATCCGATTCGACGACGCGGCTCTGCTCGAGCCGGCTGCACGGCTCTGGTACCGATGGGTCAGTGCCGTCTTTCTCAAGTCGTATCTCGAGGCCGGTGCCGCCGGTGGGTTCCTGCCGAAGGGTCGTGCCGAAGTGCGCACCCTCCTGGAGGCGTACCTCCTGGAGAAGGCGCTGTACGAGCTGAGCTACGAGCTGAACAATCGTCCCGACTGGGTCCGGATTCCGCTTCGCGGGATGCTCGAACTGCTCGGACGAGGCGGGGAGTGAGCGTGAACCTGACAGACCACGACGTGTACCTGTTCAACGAGGGCACGCACCAGCGGCTGTATGACACACTCGGCGCGCATCCGATCACGCGCGATGGGGTCGAGGGGATGTATTTCGCGGTCTGGGCGCCCTCGGCACGGGACGTCTCCGTCGTCGGAGACTTCAACGGCTGGGATGCCACGCGCAACCG
>JBGTDX010000125.1:0-12843 GCA_041748075.1 Thermoanaerobaculia bacterium | reverse complement strand
TGCGTGAGTGACGCATGACGACTGACGAGTGACGAATAGGGGCCCCCGCCCACCCACCATGCGTGAGTGACGCATGACGAATGACGAGTGACGAATAGGGGCCCCCGCCCACCCACCATGCGTGAGTGACGCATGACGAATGACGAGTGACGAATAGGGGCCCCCGCCCACCCACCATGCGTGAGTGACGCATGACGAGTCACGAATCTGGCAGCACTTCGCCCGACTTCCTTCGCGGTTGAGTCCCGTCGTGGTTGGGGTGGAAGGCCCTATTCGTCATTCGTCATTCGTCATTCGTCATTCGTCATTCGTCATTCGTCATTCGTCATTCCTTTCTGATCATTTTTCGGGTGATGCGCGCGATTTCCGTCGACGATGACGGGGCGGCGGTGAGGATCACGGTCTCTTCCCGATGTCCGGGCGCGACGATCCGTACCGTGTATTTGCCGGGTGCAGGAAATTCGTAGACTTCGTCGGGGCCGCTGAACTGATTCGCAAGACCGATCTGCTCGTCGTTGACGTAGATGCTTGCGTCGGACGGCTCGACGACGAAGGCGGCGCCACGGCTCGCCGTGTATCGGACTGTGGACGCGACGCCATCCGGACCACCAGTGATCTCCACGCGAGGCTGCCTGCCCTGATCTGCAGGTTGGGCATCAGGAATGTTCTCACCAGCTTCCCCGACTCGAGCACCACCCGCCTGAGGTGCTCCGGGCGCGCCACCCTGAAAGGCACCACCCCCGCTCTGCCGTGAAACTACCGACCGCTCCGCCGCGGGCGAGCGGTAGCGAAGGCCGGTGTATGCGGCCAGCGCTGCGAGACTCACCAGCACGACTCCGATGAGAAGGCCGATCCAGCGTGGCATCTGCTGGACCTGCTCCACCTCCGGTTTGGACTCTGGAATCTCGCGCGGCTCGTCCATCGGAGTTACTCTTCCTTTTCAGGGATCGTCTGCGACATCTCGTCGATGTTCGCCGGACCTTCATCGGTCAGAACGACTTCGTCGGTTTGATGCTCCTGGTACTCGACTTCACGCTCACTCAGAAGGCGTTGCGCGGCCTCTTCCTGCTCAGCGGGAACATAGACACGGATCTCGCCCAGCTTGCCGAAATTCACCGGCGCCATGTCGAACCGGAGCGATTCGAGCTGACACGGAATTCCTTCGGCGACGAGAAACCCCTGCAGGAGATTCGCCTCTTCTTCCGTCGGAGCTGTGGCGATCTCTACCCATGTGCTGTTCGGACCTTCGACAGTCTGCACGTCTTCCGATCGAATTTCGTTGTCGTCTGCCATCGCATCGCTCCTTGGAAAGTCTCATTCCGATTACGGCAGGATCTCGACGGGCGCACCGCTGCCGCTCATCGAACCGATCTTTGCATAGAACAGGCCGCTTTCATCGAGGAGGCTCGTCAACCGCGCCTCCCGTGCAGCGGAGACGGCCATGAGAAGTCCCCCGCTCGTCTGCGCATCACACAAAAGAGTCAGATCGGTGCGGCTCACCTCGGAGTGAACCCGCCTTTCGAAACCGGTGAGATTCCTCAGTGTCCCGGCCGGCACGGCTCCCGCCTCCAGGTAGTCGCGGGCACCAGCAAGCAGAGGCACTCCCCCCATCGAGACCCGCGCGCCGAGTCCTGACGACCCGGTCATCTCCAGCAGGTGACCGAGAAGCCCGTAGCCCGTGATGTCGGTGGCCGCGTGTACGCCCGCCTCGACCATCACGCGGGCGACGTCGCGGTTGAGTGTCGTCATCCACCGGATGGCTTCGTCGAGATCAGGTCCGTCGGCCGAACCCATGAGACGCCGGAGCTTTCCCCTGGTGCTGGCTGCGCGGTGTGCGGACACGAGAATCCCGTTGCCGATCGGCTTCGAGAGGTAAAGCAAGTCGCCTTTCCGTGCGGTCGAGTTGCGGACAATCCTGTCGATATCGACGATCCCGGTCACGGCGAGGCCGTACTTGGGAACTTCATCGATGATCGTGTGGCCACCAGCAACAGGGAAACCCGCTTCAGCCGCCTTGGCCGCGCCGCCGGAAAGAATCTCCTCGAGAACGTGCAGCGGCAATTTATCGGTCGGAAACGCGGCGATCGCAATGCCGAGGATCGGCGTGGCACCCATCGCGTAAACATCGGAAATCGAGTTCGCAGCAGCGATGGCCCCGAACAGTTGCGGGTCGTCGACGATCGGTGTGAAAAAGTCGACGGTCTGAACGAGCGCACGAGTCCCATCGATCTTCAGAACCGCCGCGTCATCGTTGGTTGCATGACCGACCAGAAGATCCGCTCCACCGAAAGTGGGGAGTTTCGACAGGACTGTTCTCAGGTCATCCTGACCCAGCTTGCACGCTCAACCACCGGTGGTGGCGAACGAAGACAGCGGGGGGTACGACCGCAGTTTCGCTTTCATGGCCGCGATTCTAACAGGGGGGGGTGGTTGGTTGCCGTCGCCTTAGCCGTTACGCAGGCGCGCGCTCACCTCCGCCATCGACGGCCAGAACTCTCCCACTGAGGCGACGGTGGTGATGCCGGCCGTGGTGAAAGCGCGGAGCCGTTCCGGAAGCCGCTCAGTCATGAACTCCTCGATCTCAGCGTCACTCCGCGGCTGCGCAAACAGATTCTCCATCAGGAGGTGGGTATGTGTATCGATCAATCCCGGCAGAACGGTCCTGCCGGCAGCATCGATACGGCGTGCCCCGGGCGCATGAACCGGTGCCGTTCCCACGGAGACGATCCGATCCCCGGCGATCGCTACGTTCCCTCGCTCCAGCGTGGAGCCATCACCGATGATCACGCGCGCATTCTCGACGACGAGCGTCACGTCCCGACTCGTTGCACAGGCAGTCGTCAGGACAGCGCCGACTAACAGGACAACGATTCTCAACATGCTCCCTCCCTGGATTCTGTTCATGCTGTCGCTCCACGACCGTGTCTCAGCAGCACCATACAGATAAGTGCGCGCAGTTTGAAATTAGGGCCGGGATTCTAACTTAACGCTTCGCGCTTCCGCTCGCTCGAGTGGCAGAACTCGCGAGTGGCAGAACTCGCGATCGGTTTCGGCGCGTATCTAGCTTTTTTGAACCTCTTTCTAACAGCCGGACCTGTCACCGCAAGGTAGCAGCGATCTCACCGGAACTGGAGGCGCGGTTCCCGTGCGAGCTCCAGATTGAGGATCTGCTCGGTCGAAACGGTGAGTTGCGTGACTCGTCCTTTCCCGTCGCGCTCGAACCGCAGTCGTGGCGACGTGCTTCCGCGGAAAGAGAAGGTGTCGCGCAGCAGAGGCTCGAGAGGCTGGTCGGCGAGTCCCAATCGGCGGAGGAGTAGCTTCCCGTTTTCCGCCACGATGAGCCAGGTGGCGTCGAGCTCCCTGCTAGAGAACGCACCAGCGTAATCGACGAGCCTCTCCGGGGGAGGGTTCCAGGCCGAACCGACCCGCTCGAGATGAAGCGGCCCCCTACCGCCCAGCCTGGGGTTCGGGCTCCAGGTGGCGATACGGATGCCCCCGGCCTCCGACTCGCTGAAGGTGAGCATGAAGGGGGTGAGGCCGTCCTGGAACCGCAAGCCTCCGACGGGAATCAGGGGAAACGTCGCCCCAGGCACGCTCGCGACGAGGGTGCCATTCTCGTAGGCGAACCGTTGCACCACCAGTCCGTCCTTGCTCCGATAGACGCCGGCGAGCGCCTGAAGCTCCTGGACCTCCACGTCGGTCGGTTCCGGCGTCGCCCCGTCGGCTGGAGCCGAAGCGGCGGAAAACTCTTCCGCCAGATAAAGATCCGCCACGTCGTACGCCCGGAGCCACGGACTGGCGGACGCCGTGTTGCACAGCAGGCCCACCGACAGCTGCAGATCCGGGAGGCGCAGCAGCATCGACGCATAGCCCTTGTCGCCGCCGCTATGCCAGACGGTCCTGAGACCGCGATGAGAACCGAGATATAGGCCAAAGGCGTACCCGGTCTCCTCCCCCGAGCTCAGCCGCCCCGGAACGTGCAGGAGTGAGATCGCCTCGGGGCCGCCCACTTCCATGGTGTAGAAGTTCCGATCCCATGCGGCCAGGTCCTCGACCGTCGTGAAGAGGCCGCCTTGTCCCGCGAGGCTGTGAGTGGGGACGTGGAGCCTGTAAGCGTCCGGGCCGGCGGGCGCATACGCGAGAGCCTGGTTCCTACCGGTCTTTCCACGGAAAAAGCCGCTATCGTCCATCCCGAGGGGGGAGAAGATCTCTCGCTCCATGAACTCGGGAAACGACTCGCCGGTGACGCCCTCCACGATTCTCGCCAGGAGCACGTATCCCCCGGTGTTGTACATCCAGTGCTCCCCGGGACGGAAGTTCAGACCCTCCTGCCAGTCGAGCACGCTGAGGACGAGCTCTTCGCCGCTCTCGTCGACCTGTTCCCGAGCCAGGCGCAGGAGCGCGAAGTAGTCCCGGATCCCGCTGGTGTGGTGGATCAGCTGCCGGATCGTCACCTCCGCCGCGTATCCGGGCAGCTTCGGGAGATGCCGTCGGACGGGGTCGTCCAGGGAGAGCTCGCCCCGCTGCGCCAGCACGACGATGGCCAGGGCGGTGAACTGCTTGGCGACAGAGGCGGCGCCCAGAACGGACCGAGGCGACAAGGGCACCGCATGCTCCAGGCTCGCCATGCCGTACCCCTTGGTGAACACAACCTCCCCGGCCCGATACACGCCGACCGCACACCCCGGGGAGTCTTCACGATCGAGGTCGCTGAAGATCGCGTCGACACGCGTCATCAGGAGGTGTCCGGAGTCTTCCTGCGCGGCCTCCTGTTCCAATGCATCCCGCTCGAGCACGTAATGCCCGTAGCCGCTATCGACGTGGAGCTCGGTCGTGCGTTCGCGTTCCGGCTCGACGACGAAGCGCAGGTGCTCGCTGCCGAGCGGTGAATAGCAGCAAGCTTCCCACAGGCCTTCGCCGAGGTAGCGGAGCGGCTTTCCGCTTTCGTCATCGTTCATGCGCATCGTCAGGCCATCGCCGTTGCGCTCGATCTCGACGGCAAGCGTCCTTCCGTACCGCGCGAGGCCGCTGTAACGGCCGGTGAGCCGATCCAGACCGTCACGATACGGAACCGCCGGTGCCTGCGTCCCCGGCCCCAGGACCTCCAAAGCCAAAGCGCTCGCCATCTCCTGGGGCCTCGGAGTACCGCGGGTATTCATCAGCACCACGATATGCAGGTCATGCTCCGGGTAGTACCGCACCTCGCTGCGGAACCCAGGATTGTTGTTGCCGTGACCGATCCAGTGGTGCCCCGAAGGATCGTTCATCACGGCCAGGTTCTTGGCGTAGCGAAGGGGATGGCCGTCCTCGAGCGTATCCGGCGTGACCATCTCACGGTAGGCTGCCTCCCCCAATACCCGGCCACCGTGAAGGGCGCGCTGCCAGATGATGAGGTCACCGGTGGACGAACAGAGGCTGCCGGCCGCTTGCGTCCACCGGTGATCGAGTCGCGCTCTCAGAAACGTGCCGTCAGGTTCGGTCCGGTACCCGTGCGCGCGGTCCTCGATCACCTCCGCTTCGTGGCAGTAGCGGGTACGGCTCATTCCCATCGGTGCGAACATTTCCTGCTCGACGTAATCCTCCCAGGACATCCCGCTCACAGCCTCCACGACCAGCCCCAGCATGAAAGAGTTCGAGTTGTTGTAGATCATCCGCGAGCCGGGGATGAAGTCGAACGGCTTTGCGGCGATCCCCTGAACGACCATCTCCAGAAGGGCTTCGTAGCTCCCCGGGTCACCTCTCGAACTGATACCCAGCTCCGAGTAGTCCGCGATACCGGAGGTGTGGTTCAGAAGATGTCGGAGCGTGATCCTGTGGCCGCGTGTCGGGAAGTCGGGCAGGTAGTCCGTCAGCTCATCGTCGATGTCCAGCTTGCCGGCTTCCGCGAGCTGCAGGATGGCGGCCGCGGTGAAATGCTTCGTGACGGAGCCGATCTCGTGCACGGCGTCGTCCGGCATCGGCACGCGCAGCCCAAGATCCGCCAGTCCGTAGTCCTCCATCAGCAGCGTTTCCGTGCCTTGCACCACCGCGACGGAGAGGCCAGCCAACTGGCCGTCCTCGACCGGAGCTTGGGCGATGGAGTCCAGTGCCTGAGTCAGTTCGGTACGTGTGCTCTCTGCGCGAGTGGCCGTGCGCGTTGCCGCTGGAACCGGCTCCACCACGGAGTCCTGCCTCGGAGTCGAAGCACAGCCGGCCAGAACGAATAGACATAGCAGCGCAGCGCAGAGGAAATGAACCTGCTCGGTAATCATCTTCATCATCGAATCTCCTCTCCCGGCCGGTACGACCGCACCGCGTTCGCCCGAACCTCCTCGAGTGACGTCCACACCGGCTTGAGCTCGCCGCGACATCCTGACCCAGCGGCTTTCGGGCGCCGGGATGGGCCAGCTACTCGCCGATGAGGCGCTTCCAGTCGAGGTAGACACGCAGGGGAGCGCTGTCGCTTGCGTTCCGGATCTCGGCGACGAACCCCTCGCCGTTCGGCAGCGGTTCCCACGCGCCGATCTCCGCCGAGGAGGTGAAGAGCTCCTCCGGCTCTCCGATCGGGGCTCCGCTCTCCGGTGAGATACGGACGCTCATCATCCGGTCCTCCCACATCCAGAGGAGCCTCGTGCCATCGGCACTCCAGCGGGGCCAACCGGCTTGCTCGAGCGAGATCTGTCTGGCGCTCCCGGGCCCCGGAAACGGCTTCACATAAACCTGCCATTCTCCGGAGGCGTTCGACTGATACGCGACGAAACGGCCGTCGGGGGAGAAGCGTCCCCACGACTCGACGAAAGGAGACGCGACGAACGGCTCTCTCTCCCCGGGCGAGTCGAGACGCGCGAGCCAGAGATCGCCGTTGTTGGAGATATCGGCGCGTGTGAAGTAGAGCAGCCACTTCCCGTCGGGTGAGACGTCGCGCGGGAACTGGACGTCGGGCTCGGCGACGATGAGCTCGTCTTCCCCCGCCCCGTCGATCGTGCGGACGTAGATGTCGGGCCATCCAATGCGGTCCCAGGCGTAGAGCAGCCGGCTGCCGTCCGGCGTCCAGACGGGATGGTTCTCCCATCCGCTGTCGAGCGTGAGTCTTCGCTTCGTCCTGCGGTCGAGACCGTACAGCCAGATGTCGAGGGTGCCCAGCTTCGGGTCCTCCACCGCCACCGCAACCCGGCTTCCGTCCGGCGAGACTCGGAGGTTGCCGATCGCCCCCTCGGTGTCGAGCGACCCGGTCGATTTGCCATCCATGTCGAGCAGGTGGAGCTCCCCCGGCGGAGCGGGCGCCGCCACCACGAGCACTCCGCTGCTCGATACCGAAAAGCCGGCTTCACCGGTCGGCTTGAAGTAGGCCACGTTGGCGAGCACCGTCCGGGGATCTCCGGTGACCTCGAGCTCATCGACGTCGAAGGGATAGGCGAGGAGGGTCCCGTCGCGAACGGCCAGAAGATAGCCGGGCTCTACGTATTCGACCTCAGACCCGATCTCGCCGATGAACGTCGTCTCGGCGGAATCGAGGCTTCCCGCGTAGAGTCTCTGGGAATGATCGCGCCGGTCGGGGTGCCTCATGCTCGCCGTGAAGAGAAACCGCCGTCCGTCGGGCAGAAAGGTCGGACTCGAGTGGGCAAACTCGTGCTGCTCCGCGTCGAGTGTGGTGATCGTCCGGACGGAGGAGCTGCCGGGATCGATCCTGCTCAATGGAGTCTCCCCCGTCGTCAGAAGAATGACCCCGTCCGGGCTCCAGGCGCCGCTCTCGAGCGATCTGATCTCCGCGATCGGCTGCGGAGGTCCTCCCGATGCGGAGATCTTCATCAAGTTGCCCTCGTCGAAATAGGCGATCGAGCTTCCGTCATGGGACCAGAAAAAAGAGCGGCTCGACAGCGGGCCAGTCAGAGGGGAGGCCTCCAGGGAGTCGAGCGGCCGGATCCACAGGCGTGGTCGACCCTCACGCTCAGCGGCCATGAAGGCAATCCGCGATCCGTCGGGGGAGATCGAAGCGTTCCACAGCTCACTGTAACGATCGGTCGAGCCGGGAATCTCGAAGCTGACCCGCGTCTCGGGTACCGGCCTCGGGATCAGCCATCCGGCGAGCCCGGCGAGAATCGCCATGAGGACCAGAGCGGCGACCCACAGAGCGCGCTCACGCGACTTTCTCCGCTTCAGCACGGGGCTGGCGACGCCCGCCTGCGATCCCGCCTCGGAGATCCAGCGGAGCTCGGTGGCGACGTCGTGGGCGGACTGCCAGCGATCCTCCGGGTCCTTCTCCAGACACTTGCGCACCACGTGATCGAGCGCAGGAGGCGTGAGCGGCTGCAGCGTCGAGATCGGCGGGGGCTGACGATCCATGATCGCGGCGATCAGGCTCGCCCGGCTCGAGCCCTCGAAGGCGCGGGAACCGGTCGCCATCTCGTGGAGAACCGCGCCGAGGGCGAAGATGTCCGTGCGGCCGTCTGCAGGTTTGCCTTCGACCTGTTCCGGCGCCATGTACTGGAAGGTCCCGAGGATGGTTCCCTCCTCGGTCAGCGGCTTGTGCGCGGTTGGCAGAGCGGTCTCAACCGAGGGAGGTTCGACCGCTTCGGCCGCGGTCTTCGCGAGTCCGAAGTCGAGCAGCTTCGCTCCCGACCTCGTGATCATGATGTTGCCGGGTTTGAGGTCACGGTGGACGATGCCGTGCTGGTGCGCGCGGTGAAGCGCGCTCGCGATCTGCTCGCCGTAGCGGATCACCTGCTCGATAGGAAGCGGCCCGTTTTTCAATCGATCGGCGAGACTCTCCCCCTCACAGAACTCCATCACGAGGTACTCGGACCCGTCGATCTCGCCGATGTCGTGCAGCGTGCAGATGTGCGGGTGGTTCAGAGACGAGATGGCTTTTGCCTCGCGCTCGAACCGGACTTTCAGCTCCGCATTCTTCGAAACTGCCGCGGGAAGGACCTTGATTGCGACGGAGCGGTCGAGCCTGGTGTCTACGGCTCGGTAGACCTCGCCCATTCCGCCGGCGCCGACGCACTCCATCACTTCATACGGTCCGAGTCGCGCTCCCTTTTCCAGCTGCATCGAGTCCATGAAGTATAGCGCGGCAGTTCCTTTCGACGCGACCGCGGAAGGAGGCGTTCACTTGTTCGCTCCGCAGGAGAGGCTCCGCGGTTGGCAGGCAGAACCGACAAGCGCCGCAGTCGTTCCTCGGCATCCTTGGAGGCGTCGTCGCCCTTTTCAACTGGGCGAATCCACGCCTGGGTCGCTGCGGGAATCTCTTCCAGGGACCAACCAACCCTTGGGGTCGGAGTTCAGTCAGGCGCCGAGACGCTTCGACGCGCCACGACTCGGCCCACGAAGCCAGCGCGAACCCGGCAAATTCTGATGTGACTGAAGCTGCGACCCTCGACCCCCGGTTTTCCTTCCCTCGACCCCCGGTTTTCCGATTTTCACCGGCTCCGCGTTACTCCTTCGAAACCGAATGCACTGAAGAATGAAAGTGCACGATCTTCCATCCGTCATTCGTCTTCTGCCAGACCTTGGTGACTACTTCCCTCTTGAACGCGGGCGATTCCTCGTCAGCCGGCTCGAAATCGATGGTCCTTACGAAATGAGCTGCGTTTTCAGACAGCACGTAGAAGTTGTTGGTGATTTCGGGTGGCTTGCCCTCGCGAGTGAACGGGCGGGGGATCCTGCTGCAGAACGCTCGAAAGGCCTGCAGCGAATCGTTTCGCCTTCCATTCGCGTAGATGGTGGCTTGGTCGCTGTAGAACGAAACGACGGTTTCGCAATCCCCTTCGATGAACGCTTTTTGCTCCTGTCGATGCTGTTCCTCCACTTTTGCTCGAACGGCTGCCTCGACTTCATCCGTTAGCGAATGCGCATGGCTCAGCGCTGGTAGTGCGCTTACTGACAGCAGGAACAATAGAAACAGACAGAAAAGTGAAGATGTATATGTGATTGAAGATTTCATCGTTGGGAATCCTGTTCAGGGGGTTTAGGTCTATTCCCCTTGGGAATTTGCCGCCTGTTCCACCTCCGACAGCAGCCGGTCCAGCGCCTGTCGGTCTAAGTAGCGGCCGTTTGCAACCACGGCATGGATTTTCTGTGTATTGGAAATATCCTCCAGCGGGTTGGCCTCCAGCAGAACCAGGTCGGCGAGCTTGCCTTCCTCGATGGTGCCGAGCGAGTCGGTCTTCTCCAGGTATTGGGCAGGATTGAGTGTTGCCGTGCGAAGCGCCTCGAGGGGTGTAAGGCCGGCGTCCACAAAGATCGCCAACTCGTCGTGCTGCGGAAAGCCTCCATCCATGTCGCTTCCGGCAAGGATGCCGACGCCGGCCTGGTGGAGGTCCGGGATAGAGCGGAATCGGTGCTCGTAGGTGGGCCGCAGCTGACGGTCGGGGTCATACCAGTTCGCAGCGCCTTCCCAATCCCACGAGCCGGGGGGAAGGTAGCGCTGCCTGGGATCATTCTGGATATCAGGATCATCAAAGTAAGAGACCAGCCGCTGAACCACGAGCGTTTGGCGCCACCCAGGTGTCATGAGCTGCGAGATGGCGGTAAAGCGCCCGGCATTTTTCGGGATCCCAGGTAGCTAAGGACTCCCACTCGGTGCGGTTCCAGACCGGGACGTGGGTTCGAAGCGTCGTGTCGGCTGAGATCTCCGCGGCCTGCCGCCGGTACTTCACTCGCAGTTCTTCCTCCCGTCTCGAACAGGCCAACTCCACGCCGGTCAGGTGCTCGACCGTGCGGTGCCCCAAGGCGGCAGCCTCCCACAGGCTCACGCTCATGGGAATCTCCCCCGCGATCTCCATCCCTAGTGCTCTACCCCGTTCGTGAAGGGCACGGTAGGCTTCAGCGGAAAGAAACTGGTACGGCTTGACGAAGTCGTATCCTTGCGCCGACAACGAGTCCACCATGCTGCGGGCTTCCTCGGCATTCCCGACTTTCACAGTTCGCGAGGGCCCTGCGGGCCAGGGGTTGGGGCCATCAACCCGTGGACTACCCACTACCATGCGCGGGCCGAGGAGTGTACCTGCGGCAATCTCTTCACGCTGTTGCAGATTAAAGGGCTGCCCGCTCATCTCACGGATACCGGTAACTCCATGCGCCACAAAGAGCGGTAAATACAACGAGCGGGTGCGCGAATCGTCGCGGGAGACATGAACGTGCATATCCCACAGGCCGGGGATCAGGTACTTGCCCGTGCCGTCGATGGTGTGTGCGTTGGCCGGGACTTTGATCTCGTCCACGGCTCCAACGGCCGTGATGCGGTCGCCCGTCACGACAACCGTCATGTCCGGCCGGGCCACCCCATCGCGCACATCGACAACCGTGACGTTTGTAAAAGCCAGCGGGGCGTCTTGGACCTGAGCCATGACATTAGCTGATCCGAGAGAGCTGCCAACCAGAAATATCACTGCCGAGAGGAGCTTCAATCATTCACCTCGTTTCGTTATGGGGATCATCGCGTCGATGATGCACTCCACCAGCAGCCGGTCGGCATCCACACGATCTCGGCGCTGGTCTCGTCGTAGTGGCCAGCGAACATGGTCACGGCCAGCGAGAGCTCCGGCACGACCATGACCCGCTGCCGTCCGTTTCCCGACATGATGTGCACGTCGAATTCGCCGTGCGACTTCGCATACGGGTTCTCGACCACTGGTAGCCGTAGTCAAGGTGGGGAATGCCATAGGCGTCGCGGTAGATGGTGACCTGCTCGGCGAGCACTTCCGGGCTTCCTGCAGACGGCGCTTCGGGTGGAGGGAAGTGTGCGCGCACGCGGCTGCGGCGAGCAGGAAGACGGGCACACTCCAGAGGCGTATTGTCATCATCATCACTCCAGTCGAAAAGGCGCACAGAAGAGGAGGTCTCGCGTGGCGGGCAGAGGAGATCTCATCGCGCGCGCCGTCCCGTGTCCAAAACCATGCCGCGGAGAGCGATATAGGAGGTCGCGCGCTCGCCGGCCCCGTCGAAAAGGAGGCGTATCCCGAGATCTTCCGCCAGCCGGAACTCATCGCCGCCTCGGTAGAGAAGTCGCATGGGCGGAAAACCCGGCGAATGGATCATCAGGCTGCCGTCCTCCTCGTATACGCGGGCGGGTACGTCCTGGCCGGGGACCTCGTACTCGCCCGTATACCGCTCCAGCGCCGCACGCTCCAGCGGCAGATCGCACGGCTCCTCCTGCGCGGCGCACTCGGGCAGCGGCAGATCGTCGAAGGACTCGTTTTCCAGCCGGATCCTGTCCCGCTGGACCTCGACCTCGTATCGCTCCTCCGAGGCCGCGGCCACGGCCTCCGCGGGCGGCCGGACGGCCTCCGGAGGCACAGGCTCGGTCGTCACCGACTCGAGCACCGTCACGCGCTCGGATCCGTTTGCGGCCGTGCGGCACAGGCGGTGCGGAAACAACACGCCCTCGACCGGCCGCCAGTCGTCGTAGACCGTCAGGATGCGGGTCAGCCGCCCGGCAAGCAGCTCGTCGCGCTCGACTGCCCGGAGCATCCCCGTTTCCTCGTCGTAGAAGCGCGATTGCACCGAGCCCGCCGGACCGGTGGTTTGCACCTCCCACGTCGATCGGCCTGCGATCTCCCGCCGGCCGATGGTACGCGCAGAGCCGAAGTGCCTGATCAGGTCCGTCTCCGGGTGCAGCACGGCGCGGAATGCGGCCGCTTCCCTGTATTTCTCGTCGCGCACCGCGTCCGACGGCCGGTCCGGCCTGACCAGCCAGGCAAGGCGTCCGTCATATCCATGCTCCAGGCGTCCGAAGCCATCGACGTCCCAGCGCTTGCGCCATCCCTCGTGGGGCCGGACCCACTCCTCCACAGTGGCCCCGAGGCCCTGGCCGGCTATGAGTTCGGTACCCGTGGCGTAGTAGCCGCGCACGGCCTCGACCGC
>JBGTDX010000124.1:0-5806 GCA_041748075.1 Thermoanaerobaculia bacterium | reverse complement strand
TGATAGAACAGGGAGGGCTGCCGAGGCTTCTCGCGACCCATCATCGCCGTGACTCCTTAATTAGTCACACTATTATATCACGATAATGAGTACCTATGGCATGCATTTGGGCAACAGCCCGTCCAGATGTGACCCCAACTTCCCCTGACTGGTCTCATCCTGCCTCGCACGCCGCTCACCGCCAAGACGTCAAGCTACTTTTCTGGCTCTGATGACCCTAACTTTACCTGGCTCCGACGGTCAAGAGACCGTCGGCTGGATGTTCTGGTTGACCCGGAAGAGGTTTTTCGGATCGTACTTTGCTTTTACGGACGCGAGACGTTTGTAGTTGTCGCCGTAGGTCGCCTGAACGCGCCCCTCGGCCTCGTCGTCCATCATGAAGTTGACGTAAGCCCCTTCGAGGTTGAACGGGTGAATCGCTGTCCAGTAGGCGCGCCCCCACGTCTTCAAGGCCTCGGCCTGCTTCGGGTCGGAGTCGATCCCGATGATGACCATGGACCAGGTCGCCTCCCGTGCGTTCCACGCCGTTGCGTCTTTCGGGACACGATGGACGGCTCCGTCGATGGGGTAGAGGTGCATGGCCGACAGCTCGCTCGGTGCCTTGGCGGCCTGTGCGATGTGTGTGTCAATCGCCTCGTCCGACAAGGACTTCACGAAGCCGCCCTTCCAATACCACTGCAGGCCGGGTGGAAAAAACGGGTCGAAAAGCGCCTGCATCGCCGGGAAGGGCATCGCGCCCATCCAGTTGAAAATGGGTGGCGGCACGGATTCGAGCAGTCGTGCCATTACTTTCTCGCCTTCCTCGGCGGGGCCGTTGTAGCTGGAAATCACCCCACATGCGCGCCTACCCCAGTAATCCTCCGGGAACGGGTCCACGGAGGGCACCGTCTTGAGGCCGACGAAGGCACCCAACTCTTCGGGCGCGGTCGGGAGAAAATCGCGATAGGCGCGCATCACCTCTCTGGCGTGAGTAGCCTCCCAGAATATTGGGCCCGCGTAAACGGTGCTCACCGGATGTGCCTGGAACAGGAAGCTTGTCACAACGCCAAAGTTACCGCCTCCTCCGCAGAGAGCCCAAAACAGATCGGGGTGCTGGCTCTTGCTGGCTGTGACAAAACTACCATCGGCCAGGACAACGTCCGCCTCGAGCAGGTTGTCGATCGTCAGACCGTACTTGCGTGTAAGGTACCCCGTGCCCCCGCCGAGGGTGAGGCCCGCGACACCGGTGGTCGAGACGATGCCAAAGGGCACGGCCAGGCCGAAAGCGTGGGTGGCGTGGTCGACGTCGCCCGACGTGCAGCCAGGATCGACCCGAACCTTTCGAGTGGCCGGATCTACGTGAACGCTCTTCATCATCGACAGGTCGATGACCAGACCGTCGTCGCAGCTGCCGTGCCCGGGGCCGCTGTGACCACCGCCCCGGATCGCGATGAGAAGGCCCTCGTCGCGACCCAAGTTCACGGCAGTGATGACATCGGCGATATCCACGCAGCGCGCGATCAGAAGCGGCCGCTTATCGATCATGCCATTGTACAATTTGCGGGCCTCCTCGTAATGCTCGTCGCTGCGTTGGATCAACTCACCGCGCAGGTTCGCCTTGAATTCTTCTAAGGCTGTTTCGCTCAACATGATGTCCTTTCAGTTGTCTGCGCTTAACGATCAAAACTGAGCCGCCAGCGCACGGGGCATGGCAATGGTTCAAGATTGAACAATGGTCGAGCGTGCGCTGGTCGGCTCGAGCGCACGAGTCATAGGTGAATCCTCTTCCTTGGCGTTCAGCATGGCTGGCCGGCGGGTATCCACGCCAGATGCACCTCCGCGGACGGACGCAGTTGCCGACAGTATTCAGGTTATTTGAAGCGGGGAGTCTATCGTGCCGCCGTAGAGGTTGCAAGTACGGGCAGCCTCGGTCGTACGGCGAGCGGCATCGCGCTGCATCAGTACCTTCCGGTGACTTCACCATGGCTGCCTTCATTTGCCCCGGACGACCATTTCAAGCTATGCTCAAAGGTTCAATCCGCCTACCAGCCGCCCGGGTAGCAGCATGGCCTCAACCTGAACTTCGGTTACGTCGTCTCATGGGCAATCAGGAGACGTGAGGAGGTGTCGGAATGACTCTGCGGGGTCCGGCTCTGAAACCGGATGACGAGGGGTACGGCGAGGCGTGGGTGGTTCAGAATGCGTCCTTCGACTGCCGGCCGGGGTTGATCGTGCGCTGCACGGGTGCCGCGGATGTCATGGATACAGTGGATCGATGAGCATGGTGCCGCGATCACCTGTCCCCGAAGAGCCGATCCCCCTGGAAGTGGGGGGAACGCTCGGTCGCTTCAATTTGCTGGGTCGTTTGGGCGTTGGTGGCATGGGTGAGATCTTCCGCGCCCGGGACACTCGACTGGACCGTGACGTCGCGATCAAAGTCATCGCCCGCCACCTGCAGGGTCACTCCGAGCCCATGGTTCGTTTCGAGCGAGAGGCTCAGGCGGTCTCGGCGCTCAATCATCCGAACATCGTGACGATATTCGACATCGGAGAGCACAAAGGCTTCCCCTACATCGTGATGGAGCTGGTGGAAGGGGATAGCCTCAGGACGCTGGTGCAAGGTGGTCCCCTCCCCCTTGAGCAGGTCCTCGCAATCGCCATCCAGATCGCCCGAGGCCTGTCTGCCGCCCATGGCCAGGGTATCGTGCATCGTGACCTGAAGCCGGAAAACATCCTGGTCAGTATCGGCAATCAGATCAAGCTGCTCGACTTCGGACTGGCACAGCTCGTGTCCAGTCCGCTGCGCGACAATGAGCAATTCCCCACCCAGGTGAAGCTGACGGGGGACGGATCGATCCTTGGGACTCTCGGTTACATGGCGCCCGAGATCATCTCCGGCACGAGCTCTGACCATCGTGTCGACCAGTTCTCGCTTGGCGTCATCCTCTTCGAGATGCTCAGCGGGAAGAGACCGTTTCGAGGCAGCAGCACGGCGGAGGTAATCGCTTCAACCCTGAGGGACGCCCCGCCGGATCTCTCCTCCGCGGAGGTTCCCGGTCCTGTCGAACACCTCGTGCTGCGGTGCCTGCGAAAGGATCCGGAAGAGCGCTACGAAAGCGTCAGGGAGATCGTGGCCATCCTCGAGACCGTTTCGGAGTCCGCCGCGAGGACAGATACAGAGTCCGGGGGACATCGCTCCATCAGAGGCGGCCTGCCATCCGCGCTGACTCCTCTCATCGGCCGGTCCCGGGAGATCGAGCAGGTCGAGAGCCTCCTGCAGGACGCGGCGGTCCGCCTGGTGACGATTGCGGGAGCTGGGGGCTGCGGCAAGACTCGGCTCGCGCTCCAGGTGGGGGAGAACCTGCAGCAACGGTCGATGTATCGGGTGATCTTCGTACCTCTGGCGCCGGTCCGGGACCCGGAGTTGGTACCGCTCGCCATCGCCAGGGAGCTGGGCGTGCGCCCGGGACCGAACCAGACAGAGCTCGACGCCGTGCGGGCGGAGTGCTCCGCTGGGGAAACCACGCTCCTGTTACTCGACAACTTTGAGCACCTCATGGCTGCGGCTCCACTCGTCGGCGAGCTCCTGGTCTCGTGTCCGAGACTGAAGATTCTCGTCACCAGCCGCGAGGTGCTTCGTGTCTACGGAGAGCACCATTTCGAGCTCCCGCCCCTCGAGACGCCACCGTCCGGCCTGGACGCGACCCTGGAGGAACTGGAGCGGATTCCGTCGGTGGCGCTTTTCGTCAGACGGGCCCGTGCCGCCGAACCGGGCTTCACTCTCGACTCCACGAACGCTTCCGCGGTGGCCGAGCTTTGCCGTCGGTTGGAGGGCCTGCCGCTGGCCCTGGAGCTCGCCGCTGCTTCCAGCCGGATGATGTCGCCATCGGCTATCCTCGCTCGTCTCGGTACCCGGCTGGAACTGCGTGGAGCCTTGCGCGACAGGCCGGGACGGCAGCAGACACTGCGCAGCACCATGGACTGGAGTTACGAGCTTCTCGACGAGACTGAGCAGGCAGTCTTCCGCCGACTGGGGGTCTTCGCCGGGGGCTTCGGCCTCGAGCCGGCTCAGGCGGTCGCGGATCCTTTCGGAAAGCTGGACCTCGATATCGTGGAGGGGATCAGCTCCCTCATGGACAAGAGCCTGGTGACAGCCCTCGGCGGGGAGGCCGGGAGGGAGCGATTCGGAATGCTCGAAACGGTGCGGGAGTATGCTCTGGAGCGGCTGGCGGCCAGCGGTGAAATGGAGCCGACTCTGAAGGCCCATGCCGCCTACTACCTGATCCTGGCTGAGGAAGGGGGAGCCGCCCTGGCCCACGCCGAGGACGCGAACTGGATCGGCCGGTTTGAAGAGGAGCACGACAACTACCGGGGAGCCCTGGGATGGCTCACGGAGAGGGGTCACGCCGACTGGGGCCTGCGCATGGCCCTCGGGCTCTTCCACTTCTGGGAGCGCGCCGAGCACCTGACCGAGGGCAGGAGGCGCTTCAAGGAGCTCCTCGGTCTAACGGGAGAAGACGTTGGCGAGGGAACGCGGGCTCGGGCGCTGTTTTGCGCCGCTGTTCTGGCGGGCACCCAGGGCTACGAAGACGAAGCAAGGGCTCTTGACCTCCAGTGCCTCCAGATCTATCGAGAGCTGGGTGACCTGTGGGGTCAGGCTGTGGTCCTCAATGCCCTGGGCGCCCACCCCGATCCCCCGTTTGCGCGCGAAAAGGCGGAAGAGGCGCTGGCTCTCTGGACGCGGTTGGGGGACCGTACCGGGTACGCCCGCTCCCTCTGCAACCTCGCCATGGCGCTGCGTCGGACGGGCCAGTACGAGGAGGCTCGGTCTGCCTATCAGGAGGCGGCGGAGGTCTTCGACGGCGAGGGAGACGAGGTCAGTCGGGCGTGGGCGCTCAATCACGCAGGGAATCTGGCCGTCGAGCGCCGGGACTTCGAGGCGGCCGAAGTCCTCTATCGAGATGCCATGGAGACCTTCCAGAAGCTCGCAGAGCCCTGGGGCATTGCCAGCTCGCTCGCCGACCTGGGCACTCTCGAGCGACGGCGCGGCAACCGAGAGGCCGCGCGAAGTCTCTATCGGCAGTCCCTGGTTCGGTTCGACGAGCTCGGGCATCGTCGGGGAGTGGCCCGGCTCCTCGAGTCGCTCGCCTGCCTCTCGGTAGAATTCGAGGAAGCGAAACGGGCCCTGACACTGGCAGAGGCTGCCGCAGCGTTACGGGAGAGAATCGGCGCTCCACTGACGGCGGAAGAACGCCGCGAGCTGGATCTGGAGCTGGAGGCGGCTCGCCGGTCACTGCCACGGAAGCATTCCGAAGCGGCTATCGCGCTCGGCCGGCGACTCCTCCTCGGGCAGGTGATGGCCGAGGCTCTGGGAGACCAGGTCGCTCAGCCGTAGTCCGCCGGGTCCAGCAATCCACGAACGGCCGAGATGCGGTCGGCCGGTATACCGCTCCTCCTCGCATGCTCGCGGATCGTCTCTTCGTCCGGCGCCAGATAGACACAGTAAATCTTATCGTCGGTGACGAAGCTATGGAGCCACTGGATCTGTGGACCGAGCTCCCGGAGTACCTGCAAAGAGCGAAGGGAAGCCTCTCGCAGCTCCTCCTCCGAAATGTCACCGGCTCCGGGGATCTCGCGCTCGATCACGAATTTCTGCTGCATCAGATCTTCATGATAGCAGTAGAAGCTGGAGTTGACCCGGTTTCGTGGACACCTGACCATTAGGGGGAGGAGTCACGATGCCGAGGACACGAAAAGCATATGCAGCAGAGTTTCGAGAGCGAATGGTGGAGTTGGTACGGAAGGGACGGACGCCGGAAGAACTGAG
>JBGTDX010000123.1:0-68262 GCA_041748075.1 Thermoanaerobaculia bacterium | reverse complement strand
TAAAAACCGGCACTCCCTATCGCGATCCCGGAGCGGCCTACTACGAAGAGCGCTACCGCGAAAGGCTAGTCAAATCATTGCAAAAGAAAGCAACTACGCTCGGATACCAACTCATCCCGGTTCAGGAGGTTCATTAGAAGCCTGGTCGTGCGGGCGGGAGGGGCGAGGGACCTCACGCGTTGGTACACTGCGAGTCGTCAACCCGTGCGGGGCCGACGGGGCCAATAGTCGGTATGTACCATCGCCGGAGGTCCCTCGCCCCTCCCATCCCGCCCGCGCACGCTCGGGATGACATACGTGTCAGTTTCACGGAGTCCCCACGCTCGTTCCCGCCAGCCGGCCGCTCGCCCACGCCCACTGAAAGTTGTAGCCGCCGATCCGGCCGTCGACGTCGAGAATTTCTCCGCACAGGTAGAGCCCCGGACATTTCCGCGAGGCCATCGTCGAGGGATCGATCTCCGACAGCGGCACCCCACCCGCCGTCACCTCGGCGAAGTTGAAACCGCGGTCGCCGATGACGGGAAGCTCGAGCGCCGTCAGTGCGCGAACCAGAGCGAGACGGCCCTCGCGATCGAGCTGGCCGATCGGCATGGCCGCGTCCAGACCGGCGGCGGAGGTCATCAACGCGAGCGTCAGCCGTTCCGGCAACCGCTCCTGGAGAATCGACACGACCAGCGCGCGTGGACGTTTTCCTGCCGCCTTCGTCAGCCATTCACGGGCATCACCGAGTGCGAGACCTTCGAGAAAATTCAAGTGCAGCCGGACATCGGGAGCCTCGTTCATGGCTGCGATCCAATGGCGGCTCATGTCGAGCACAGCGGGACCGCTGAGTCCGAAGTGCGTGAAGAGAACCGGCCCCCGTTCGCGGTGAATGATCCTCCCGGATGCAGTGCCGAGAACGAGCTCGCCGTCGACGCTGACCCCGCTCAGGGCAGGAAGCCAGTGCGACTTCGGCAGGAGCAGAGGAACCAGAGCCGGCGTCGTGACGCCAACCGAGTGTCCGAGCGCCGCTGCGAGCTCGTACCCTTTCCCGTCACTGCCGCTCTTTGGAATGCTGCGGCCTCCTGTAGCCAGGATGACCGCGCGGGCAAAGAAATCGCCGGCACTCGTTGCGATTCGAAACCCCGCCTGTTCACGCTCGACCGCGAGTACGCGGTGCGATGTTCGCACCTCGGCCCCGGCCTCTCGCGCGGCATTCAGGAGGGCGCGAAGCACAGTCTGTGCGTCGTCGGTCAGAGGGAACAGTTTGCCCGTCTCTTCGCGTTTGAGCCGGACTCCGAGACCTTCGAAGAAAGCCACGGTCTGCGGCACGTCGAAGGTCCGAAGGATTCTCGCAACCGCATTGCGGCTCGAACCGTAGAAGTCCCGCGGATGGACCTCGTCATGGGTCACGTTGCAGCGTCCGCCCCCGGAAATCAGAATCTTCGCCCCGATTTTCGACGCTCCGTCGAGGGCGATGACAGGCCATTGCCGCCCCTGTACCTTCCCAGCCGCGATGGCGGCCATCAATCCTGCGGCGCCGGCGCCGATGATCACAATGCCCGGTTCTGATACATTCACGTCCGCAGTATCGGCCCGGAACAGCCAAAGATGAAGGTTTGACTCAGCTCCGCCTCTCGACGAGGTGTCGCGTTCGAAAGGATTCGATCAATGAAGGTTCTCTCCGCAGTCGCAATCGCCCTGATGTCGCTGTCACTCGTGATCTCCCCGGCACTGGGCCAGGAGCCGGCTCCGCCGGTCGAAGAAAAGCAGCAGCACGAGAGCGACGAGAAGAAGGAGCAGGAAGAACTGCGCAAACGCGATGCGCACGACGAGGGACGCCCCAACCAACCTGGGCCCGCGACTACGGATGCAACCTCGGAAAAGGAAAAGAAGGAAGAGAAGTGGGATGTCTCGAAGCCGCCGGGACCGAGCCGCGAGATCACCATCAACACAGACGAGGGTACGTGGCTGAGCCTCGATGTCAGCCCCCGCGGTGACGAAGTCGTTTTCGATCTGCTCGGCGACATCTACGTCGTGCCCATCACCGGCGGCGACGCGAGAGCGATCACCACGGGTGTCGCCTGGGACATGCAGCCCCGCTACAGCCCCGACAGCCGGTCGATCGCGTTCATCAGCGATCGCTCGGGCGGCGACAACATCTGGATCATGGACCGCGACGGATCCAATCCCGCTCAGGTCACCAAAGAGAGCTTCCGGCTCGTTACGAGCCCCGCCTGGACGCCCGACAGCCAGTTCGTCGCGGGTCGCAAACACTTCACTTCCCGGCGCTCGGCCGGCGCCGGCGAGGTCTGGCTGTATCACCGCTCGGGCGGCGAGGGTCTGATGATGACCAAACGGCCGAACGATCAGAAGGATCTGGGCGAACCGGCATTTTCGCCCGACGGCCGCTACCTCTATTACAGTCAGGACACCACGCCCGGAAGCGTGTTCGAGTACAACAAGGATCCCAACCGTCAGATCTACGTCATCCAGCGGCTCGACCGGGAGACTGGCGACATTTCGCCGTACATCACCGGCCCGGGCGGCTCGATCCGCCCTACGCCTTCGCCCGATGGAAAGAAGCTCGCGTTCATCCGCAGAATACGCGGCAACACGGTACTGCACGTCTCGGATATCGATTCGGGAGCGGAGCGGCCCATCTACGACAGGCTCGATCGCGACATGCAGGAAACGTGGGCGTTGCATGGAGTCTATCCCTCGATGGCGTGGACCCCCGACAACCGTGCGATCGTCTTCTGGGCTGGTGGAAAACTCCATCACATTGATGTCGAAAGCCGCCAGGTGACGCCCATTCCATTCCGGGTGAATGCCACCCGCACCATGACGGAGGTCGTCCGGTTCCCCGTCGACGTCGCTCCCGATCAGTTCGATGTGAAGATGCTTCGGTGGGTGGACGTTTCGCCGCGCGGCGACCAGGTCGTCTATCAGGCGTTGGGCCATCTCTACGTGCGCGCGCTTCCGAACGGAACGCCGCGACGTCTCACCTCGCAGCAGACGGAGTTCGAGTACTACCCCGCCTGGTCCCGGGACGGGCAGTCGATCGTCTACACGACCTGGAGCGATACGAACTTCGGCGCGGTCCGGGTCGTGCCCGCGCGGGGCGGTGAGGGGCGGGCAGTCACGACGATGAAAGGGCATTACGTGGAACCGGCCTTCTCACCTGACGGATCGCGAATCGTCTATCGCAGGATCGCAGGTGGTTTCCTGCGATCTTCGGATTGGTCGCGGGAGACGGGGCTCTATTCGGTTCCGGTTCGCGGCGGCACGCCTTCTCTCATCACCCGAACGGGCGTAGCACCTCACTTCGGCGCGTCAGGCGATCGCGTCTTCTTCATGAGCTTCGAGGCCGAGAACAAGAGGGCGCTCAAGAGCATCGAGCTCGATGGAAGCGATGAACGCACTCACTACCTGACTGAAGAGGCGACCCGTTTCCGCGTCTCCCCCAACGGCCGCTGGCTCGCATTCACAGAGCGCTTCAATGCCTGGATCACTCCGCTCGTGCAGATCGGTCGTACGATCGACATCGGGCCGGAGACGAAAACCGTTCCCCTCACCCGCGTGTCGCGGGATGCGGGCGAATATCTTCACTGGTCGGTTGACAGCACGAAGCTCCACTGGTCTCTCGGACCGGAGCTCTACTCGCGCGCACTGGCGGAATCTTTCACGTTCGTCGAGGGCGCTCCAAAAGAACTGCCCGAGATTCCGCAGAGCGGAACGAACATAGGATTTCGCCAGTCCGCCGACGTTCCAACCGGCTCATTGGCTTTCGTCGGCGGACGCATCATCACGATGCGCGGCGATGAAGTGATCGAAGACGGCACGATCGTCGTCGAGAGGAACCGGATCGTCGCGGTCGGACCGCGCTCGTCGACGACTGTGCCTTCAAACGCCAGAGTGATCGACGTCGCCGGCCAGACGCTGACTCCCGGCTGGATCGATGTCCACTGGCATGGCGCACAGGGAACCGATCAGATCACCCCGAAGCAGAACTGGGTGAACTACTCGAGCCTCGCGTTCGGCGTGACGACCATTCACGATCCCTCCAACGACACAGCCTCGATCTTCGCGGCGAGCGAGCTTGCGCGGGCGGGTCAGGTCGTGGGGCCTCGCATCTACTCGCCCGGGACGATTCTGTACGGTGCACAGGCACCCTTTCGCGCCCGCATCGAATCGGCCGAGGATGCGCGTTCACATCTGCGGCGGATGAAAGCGGTGGGCGCATTCAGCGTCAAGAGCTACAACCAGCCCCGGCGTGATCAGCGACAGCAGGTCATCGCAGCCGCCCGCGAACTGGAAATGATGGTCATGCCGGAAGGTGGATCGCTCTTCCAGCACAACATGAACATGGTCGTCGACGGCCACACGGGTATCGAACACTCGATTCCCGTCGCGCACATTTACGACGATGTCGTGCAACTCTGGTCGAAGAGCGACACGTTTTACACGCCGACGCTCGTGGTCGGCTATGGCGGGCTGTGGGGAGAAAACTACTGGTACCAGAAGACGAATGTCTGGGAGAACGAGCGATTGCTCAGCTTCGTGCCGCGCGAGATCGTCGACCAGCGTTCGCGCCGCCGCGTCATGGCTCCTGATGACGACTTCAATCACTTCGACAACGCGCGGATCGCCAGGGAGCTTCACGACGCCGGAGTTCCCGTCATGATCGGCGCTCACGGCCAGCGCGAAGGGCTCGCCGCACATTGGGAGACGTGGATGATGGAGCAGGGCGGCATGACTCCGCTCGATGCGCTGAAGACCGCGACCATTTACGGCGCCCGCTACATGGGCATGGAGAAAGATCTCGGATCTCTGGAGCCGGGCAAGCTGGCCGACATCCTCGTGCTCGAGAGGAACCCTCTCGAGAACCTGCGCAACACGGAACACATCCGCTACACGATCGTCAATGGAAGGATGTTCGATGCGCGGACGATGAATGAACTGGGGAATCGGCCGAAGACGCGGGAGAAGTTCTTCTTCGAGGATTGAGTTTGTGGCTGGGGCTCCGGTCCCCTGGGTCAGACAGATCCCTCCCACTTCAGGAGGTTCCTCAACGGACATGCGGTTCAGATCTGTTGGAGTGCTCCCTCTTCGGTCCAGTGAACGAGCAGGCGGCGGACGCGGTATGAGTCGGCGGGAACACCCTCTTCGCATTCGAGTGCCGTAGCCCCCGAGCGGACCTTGGTCCACACCATCCGCCAGAGGTTCACATCCTTTTCTTCCGGATGCGAGGTCGGCCGGATGCCGCTGACCTCGAAGGTGACATGATCGGGCACGAGTACACGCGCCTGCCGGAACTCGTCGTAACGGCGCATCGCCTCGAATACGATCGGTACGACTTCATGGGCCTGGTTGACCCTCTCCTGGTCGATCGCACCCTCGCGTCTGGCTGTGAATGCGAAGGTGCCCGGCGTCGGACGCTCGAACATCTGATAGATCGCCTCGTTGCCGCGCAGCTTGCCGGCCTGCGCATCCAGAAGCTTTCCAGCTTCCATTACGATCAGGCCGCTCTTATCGCCCTCGGAATCCTTGAGAGTGAGCATCCCGCTGACGGAAGCCTCCGCGAGGGTCTGAAGCAGATTCGGCAGTCCGAAGAGCTCGAGGTCTCCCGCGAGACTGACGACCAAAGCAGCTTCCGAAGGACGAGGCGTGGCGCCGAAGCCCGCGAGGATCTTGGCAGCAGCCCGCCCGAAATCATGTTCCGGGAACTTCTGGACGATCTCTTCGAGAGTCTGCGCCACGATCGCTGAGGGGGTCGATGCGAGCGCTTCCAGAATGAAGAAAACGTTCTCGGCTTTCTTCTGAATCACGAATCCGAGCACCTTGAGCGGCAGTTCGCCTCGCAGCGCTTTGATCAGCCGCTCGACCAGCGCAGGATCGTCGGAAAGGTCCTGCCCTCCGAGGTCCGCGAGCCGGGCCATCGTATCGCCCAGCTGTGCCTGTTTACGGAGTCCGTGGCCTACGACAGCATGCGCTGCCGTGATCGTCCCGAAGCGCGCGAGCGCGGCGACTGTGCGGTCAAGTGACTGCCGGATCTCCTGGAGATCGTACGGCGAGTTTTTCGGACGGAGAAGAATGCGCTCGAAGTCGCCCATGAGATTCACCAGCGCTTTTTCCGAAGCTTCGATCTTGACCGCACCGAGGTGAGCAACGGCTTCTCTCGCGAGGAAGCCGGGCACTTCCGGTGCCACCAGCTGCGCAATGACGCCGACTTCGCTCTCCATCGGCGTCTCGGCCGGGGCCGGAATCCGTCGCAACAGATACACGAGGTTTCTCTGGTAGTAACGATGCTGATCGTCCATTGCCTCCTGCGCGGAAGCCTCCAGAATCGGGAGAGCCGCTTCACGGGTAGCCGGGCCGTGAGCTTCCAGAAGAGCGAGCAGTAGCCGACGGCGATCACGCTTTTCTTCATGCTGCAGTTCTTGGAGCAGACTCTCGACTGTCAGCGGCGTGAAGAAATTCATGACTTTTCTGAGGAGCGGATGTTTTTCCGGCGATTCTGCGGCCTTTCGAAGCACGTCCTCCTGAATACCCTCGTGTGAGCGGTTCCTCATGGCCTGCACTACGAGAACGTCGACCTTCTTTTCCGTGATGATCCGTTCGGCGAGTTCCAGCATCGTCGCCGCACGCGCCAGTGCCCCATGGTTGACCTGCTCGATGGCGGCGTGCACCATTTCGCGAAAACGCGTGGCCCCTTCGGCCGGATCGTCGGCCAGAGCGATCAGCCGGTGCATCGCCTCGAGCGGGCTCGAACTGCTGAAGGAAAACGGCTGATCGGCGCTCACCTCCGGCCGGACCCAGTCGGGAAGGCTCTCACCGAGTTCGCGGAACAGCTCGCGCATATTTCCTTCGACTCCCAGCCCGAGTCCATGAAGGCGAGTGACGCGCTCATCGAGCTCCGCCCCATTGCGGGAAGTCGCTGCAGCGAGCGTGAGCAGTTGCGAAAAAATCTCGCGCGTAGACTCGGGCCCCAGCCCGGAGGCTGGCGAAGCGCTCGGCTGTCGCTGCATGCGCTCCATGAGCATGGTGAAGCTGCGGACTCCCCGCGCCACATCGGCGGACGAAAGCGAAACTCCCCCACCCGCTCCGCCACCGCCTCCACCACCCGTGGCACCACCACCACCGCCCCTGCTGCGTTCCACAGGGGGGGTGGTCGCGAGCGGACGTTGCACCGAACCCGACTGCCGGTGCAGGTAATCGACCGATGACGCCAGAATCGTCGTCGATTCGCCAAGGCGGGACAGGTTCGTACGCAACAGCTCGCGATCCTCGGGAGGGCAATATGCCAGGACGATATGCGCCAGCTCCGTGAGAAACTTCTCCAGCGGTTCTTTCGAGATCAGCTCGTACTCACCCATGAGATAAATTTTCTTCATGGCGTGGAACAAGTAGTCCGATACGGGGACGCTGGCCCCCGGGCCATGGTACTGAGAGGACGCCCAAGCATTGATCTGCGCACCTGTCACTGTGGCCGGATGCTGCATGAGGACCTGAATCGAGTCCTGCACCATGAGCGGCGCCAGCGAATCCGAGAGATACTGCTGGATCTCGAACAACGCCTCGCGAACTTCGGCACTGGGGGGTTGCTTTTCCAAAAAGCCTGGTCTCCTCGTCACTTCATTGTAACGCTCTGCATAGCTCTTCTGGCCCGAGCTTCGGCGATTATGCACCGCCCCGCGTCACGCAAACGTCAACGAAGGTGCCTCTTTTCGGGAAAGAGGAATCGAAGCATGGGATCGACCCGGTGGGCCCAGGCAGCTTCCGAATGGGGCGCGTCCTTCTCCTCGAGGAAGGCCAGGTCCTCACCCAGCTTCCATCCTCGACCAACCAGAGCGTCCCTCAGCCCGAGCGCATCCCGGTGGGCGGTTCGCCCCTCGAGCATTCCGATATCGAGCCAGATCCGGCTCTCCGGCCTCTCGGGCAGGTTTTCCACGTGCCGGATGATCATCTGGTCATCCCACCACGCCGCAGGCGACATGACTGCCAGTTTACCGAACTCGCCCGGATAGCGGAGTCCCAGGTACAGCGAGACCAGGCCGCCGAGAGATGAGCCTCCGATAGCCGTGTTCTGGCTTCCGGCGAGCGTCCTGTAGCGCTCATCGATGAATGGCTTGAGCTCCTCGACGAGAAGCCTTCCGTACAGATTTGCCTGTCCTCCGCCGTGCGCGTCGTCCGCGGTCGGTGTGTACTCGGCGAGCCGCGATTCGCCCGTGTTATAGATGGCGACGATGATGAGAGGCTCGATCGCACCGCCGCGAATGAGCTCCTCCGCAGTCTCGTCCATCCGCCACTCCTGACCCGGCACGAAGGAGGTGGCCCCGTCGAAGAGATTCTGTCCGTCGTGCATGTAGAAGACGGGGTAGCGGCGCTCAGTCTCTTCCTCATATCCGGGCGGGAGGTAGACGAGCATGTCGCGTGGGCTCTCGAGAAACTTCGAAGTGAATGCCTCATGCTTGCGGAAGTTGCCTGTGAGCGTGGTCGGCGTCGGCCGGTTTCGCGGCCGGAGGGGAGCTGCGGTCTCCTCCTGCCGGGATACTTTACGCCGTGGCTTTTTCTGACGGGGACGTTGCACGTGCGGCGGAGATTAAAGCAGAAAGCGGCGCCTGAATCGAGTAGACAGCAGTCAGGAACCCGCCCCAGGGGTCAACGAACCCAGTGTCATGCTGAGCGAGGCCACGTCATCCTGAGCGAAGCGAAGGATCTCGTCTTGCGGTGCTCGATCCTCTTCTGGAGATCCTTCGCTTCGCTCAGGATGACTTGTTTCTACATCCCTCCCCGTCGGAGAGGTTCATTAGAAGCCAAGTGGCCGAACATTGTTCCCACAGCGCTATGCGGAGTATTCAAAACGTTTACCGAGGACCTGGGATCGGAGGAATAGCCTCAGGTTACAGCCCATTGTGATAGCCACCATCCCGATTCGACAGCGCCGGAGGATTCATGATTCGCGAACGCATTTACGACAACATCCTCGAGACCATAGGCGACACCCCGCTCGTCCGCCTGCAACGGGTCGTTCCGGAAGGATCGGCCGAGGTTCTCGTTAAGCTCGACTGGTTCAACCCGGGCGGCTCCGTCAAAGATCGGATCGCGTTCTCGATGGTCGACGAGGCCGAGAAGCGGGGCGAGATCAAGCCGGGCATGACGATCATCGAACCGACTTCGGGCAACACGGGAATCGGACTCGCTCTGGTCGCTGCAGCGAAAGGCTACTCCCTGGTCTGCGTCATGCCGGAGACGATGTCGATCGAGCGTCGGAAGCTCCTCAAGGCATTCGGCGCGACAATCTACCTGACGGAAGGACCGAAGGGCGTTCGGGGCGCGATGGCGAAGGTGCAGGAGCTCAAGGAGCAGAATCCCGACTGGTGGATCGCGCGGCAGTTCGAAAATGCCGACAACCCGAAGGTCCACCGGGAAACGACGGCACTCGAGATCATCCGGGACACCGCCGGAGACTTCGACGCGTTCGTGGCCGGAGTCGGCACCGGCGGAACGGTCAGCGGTTGCGGCGAAGTCTTCAAGAAAATTCTGCCGCGAAATGTGCACGTCGTGGCAGTCGAGCCCTCCGCCTCGCCGGTTCTCAGCGGCGGCGAGCCGGGACCGCACAAACTGCAGGGAATCGGGCCAGGCTTCACTCCCGAGATCTATGCCGGCGAATACGTCGATGAAGTGATGGCCGTCGAGCTCGATGTGGCCATAGAAACGACGAGGGAGCTCGCCCTACGCGAAGGGATCCTGAACGGGATCTCATCCGGTGCGATTCTCTGGGCAGGACTCGAAGTGGCGAAGAAGCTCGGAAAAGGCAAGCGTGTGGTCGTGCTGATTCCCTCCAACGGGGAGCGGTATCTCTCGACGTTTTTGTTCGAGAACCTGAAGGTGGAGGGTGCGGCGGGCGACATGCTGTAGGGACGCTCTCGCCCCGCGGGAAGATTCGCTCCGGTTTCAACGCCCCTCACCCTGCCCCTCACCCCGCTGCGGCGGAGAGAGGGGTTCCAGAGCGACGCCTTTCTGGTTTGCGGGCCGCCCGCGTTCCGAGGCTTTCTTCACCGCAATGATCTCCGCGAGGATCGCGATCGCTATCTCCTGCGGGCTGTCGGCTCCGATCTCCATGCCGATCGGACTCCGGACGCGTGCGATCGCTTCTTCCGGGACGCCGTCCGCGAGCAGCCGCTCGAACACGATGTCGCGCTTGCGCCGGCTTCCGATCATTCCGATGTATGCCGCAGGCGTGTCGATCACTCTCCGTAGCGCCGCTTCATCCGTGACGTAGCCCTTGCTCACGAGCGCGACGTACGTCCGCTCGTCCGGTTGCGGCAGTCCGCTGAAATCAGCAGGCAGATGCATTACGCTCTCCACGCGGGGAAACTCGAAGTCCTCCGGCCGTGAAAACTCGGCACGGTCGTCCGCGACGACGATCGAGAAGTCGAGCCGCGATGCCGCTTCTGCCAGCGCCCTCCCGCAGTGTCCTCCTCCGACGATCAGCAGCCGGTCCGGCGGAAGCGCCACATCGAAAAAGATGTCTACACGTCCACCGCACACCGCTCCGAAGGCATCGGGCGTCGTTCCCTCGGGATTGAACGAATAGATTCTCGTCTCACTGCGGCCGCGATCGAGAACCTCCATGGCATCGCGAATGACGAGAGCTTCGAAAAGCCCGCCGCCCACGGTTCCCAGCGCGCGCCGATCGGCATAGACGAGCATTCGCGCGCCGGTCGTGCGCGGCACCGATCCGCTGTGGCGCACGATGGTAGCGATCACAACGGAGCGGCGCTCTTTCAGCTCGCGCGCAACCTCATTCCAGGAATCACCGCTGAACATGCCGCTCCCGCGCCTTACGTGAATCGCCGAAGTATTCTGATGTACCGCTCGTCCGCCCGCGACAGCTCGATCACACCGGATCGTTCCCACTCCTCGAGACGCGACTCGACCCGCGAATCTCTGAGGCCGTTCTCGCCGAACATTTCCTCGAGGAACAGCTTCGGCACGTCGTGATACCCCTGCGCATGAAAACGGTCGATCGCCACCTGGAGCGCGTCGAACCGGTAATCGAGATCCTGATCGTCCAGCGGGGCGTCTTTCACGTTCGAAGTCATCGCGCCCAGCCCGATGAAGTCGTCGAATGACATCGGCACGAACTTCCGGACTCCTTTCGCTCTGAGCTCTTCCTCCGAAATCCCCTCAGCCAGCATGAGCCCCGCGACTTCAGTTCCGACGCCGTCGACTTCCCACCCGAACCACCGCTCTTTTCCTCCAAGCAGGATTTTCTGCACATAACGGGTCATCGTCCTGATTTTACCGGTTTTCTCTTCTTCCGCCGCCTGAGCCACTCGAGGCCGCGCGGCGAGATCTCGTAGCCGACTTCAAAGCTCTGCGTCAGACCGAGCTTCTTGAGCTTGACGACATCTGCCTTGAACGCGAGTTTTTCCCGTCCAACCATCGCCGCAAGCTTCGACGCGGCGACCTGCGGATGCTTTCGGATGAGCTCGAGTGTCTCGGATGTCCAGGCGCCGTGCGCGCTGCGGGCGTCATGCCGCGCGAGCTTCTCCGCGATCGCCTCGATGTCCTCGTCGCTCATGTCGGTCTCGAGGGCGACGCTCACCCGATCTCCATCTCCGCCATAGCGGAACTCGATGCGGAACACTTCCCGATCGCCATTCCCCGGAACCTGCGCCATATACGCGAGCAACTCTTCGCGATCGCTGAAACCGGATCTCACAGCATCCCGATTCGTGATGCTTTCGAGCGTCACCCGCTCGATCGACTCCACTTCGACGACGCCGATCGGATGGCACCGATAGCGGCCTCCAGCCTTCACGTGAGGCCTCGCCCACGTACGGAACGTCAGGTCGATCGCGCCCCTGGCGATCCCGTCATGAAAGCGTTTCTGGAACAGGAGCATCCTCTAATCCTGTTTGAAAGAATAGCTGACTCCAAGCATGAGAGAACATCGCGCCTTCGTCACAAACTTTCCATCGCGTACATGGTACGCTTCCGCCCCGAATGCCGCTGCTCACTACCTCAACACCTCACTCGAGAGGACCCCTCCATGTTCATGAGTCTACGCACCGCTGTAATCGCGCTTGGTCTGCTTTTTCTCTCCTCGTCCTGCATCCCGCTTCAACCGGGAATGGGATCCAGAGTTAGCTCGAGCCGGTCGATGAACGAGATTGCTGAAGGGTACGTCAAGCTGGTCCTCGCCGTCGGCGAGCACGACTCGAACTACGTCGACGCTTACTACGGTCCGGAGAACTGGAAGATCGAAGTTGCAGCTGCGAAGCCCGCCCTTGAAGAGATTCGTACAGAGGCGAACCGACTCCTGGCGGAGCTCTACGCGATGCCGGACGACGGCGCCGAAATCTCGAAGTTTCGCCGACGCTTTCTAACGCGGCATCTGCAGTCGCTGGTTGCCAAGGTCATCATGCTCGAAGGAAAAGAACTGACCTTCGACGAAGAGTCCTGGGCACTCTACGACGCGGTCGCGCCGGCGCACCCGGAGTCCTATTACAAGGCGATTCTGGCGCGCCTCGAGGGGGAACTTCCGGGCCCCGGCGCACTGGCCGAACGATATGAGGCGTTCCGCCGCGACTTCGTCATTCCAGTCGACAGGCTCGACACCGTATTCCAGACCGCCATCAACGCCTGCCGCGAACGGACACTTCCCAACATTCCGCTTCCTCCGGGTGAGAGCTTCACGGTCGAGTATGTAAAGGACAAGTCCTGGAGCGGATACAACTGGTATCAGGGCGGCTACCGCAGCCTGATCCAGGTGAACACAGACTTCCCGATCTACATCGACCGCGCGATCGACCTTGCCTGCCATGAGGGCTACCCCGGCCATCACCTGTACAACGCTCTGCTGGAAAAGAATCTGGTCGTCGATCGCGGATGGCAGGAGTTCTCCGTATATCCCCTCAACAGCCCGATGAGCCTCATCGCAGAGGGAAGCGCGAACTATGGCATCGAAGTGGCGTTCCCGGGCACCGAGCGAGTCGAGTACGAGAAGAAGCATCTGTTCCCACTGGCAGGCATCGATCCATCACGGGCGGACCGCTACTACCGGATTCAGGACATCGTCGGCGAGCTGGCGTACGCCGGCAACGAAGCAGCTCGGCGTTACCTCAATGGCGAGATCACTGCAGATCAGGCCGCAGAATGGCTCACGACGTACACGTTGAGCGAGCCGGCTCGCGCAAAGCAGCGAGTTCGATTCTTCGATACGTACCGCAGCTACGTCATCAACTACAACCTTGGAAAAGATCTCGTGCGCAGACACATCGAGGCCCACGGCGGCACGGACGACAATCCACAGAAGAGGTGGGAAGAGTTCGAGAAGCTCCTCTCCTACCCGGTCCTGCCTTCCGCGCTGGAGACCGGCGGACTGTGATGACGTCTACACAACGCAACTGGAATTCTCTACGGAGGAGGGACAATGAGTAGACTCAGTCGAAGTCTCAACTTAACGGCGCTCGTCCTGGCGGCTACGGCGCTTTTCGCGTCCGGATGCGTTACGGCTGACCCGGCGGGTAGCGCCATATCAACGAGTCCCCAGATGGCGCCGGTCGCCGAGGCGCCGCCGCCCACAGCCCCCTCGGCCGAGGATGCGGCGCGGTTCGTCGACCAGGCGGAAGCGAGGCTTCTCGAGCTCGGAATCGCCGCGAACCACGCGGCGTGGGTTCAGGCGAATTTCATTACGTACGACACCCAGATTCTCGCGGCTGCGGCAAGCGAACGATGGGTATCTGCCGGCGTCGAGCTCGCAAAGGAAGCGTCGCAATTCGACGACGTCGAGCTTCCGTACGACACGCGCAGGAAACTCGACCTGCTCAAGCTCGCGCTCACCGCGCCTGCCCCTGGCGATCCGGCCAAGTCCAGGGAACTGAGCCAGATCATGGCGCGCATGGAAGCGACGTATGGGGAGGGCAAGTACTGTCCGCCCGGCGCAACCGGCGACGCCTGCCTCGACATTGGTGAAATCACGAAAATCTTTGCCGAGAGCCGCGATCCGAAACGACTCGAAGAGGTCTGGATCGGCTGGCGGACGATCTCGCCACCCATGCGGAAGGATTACCAGCGCTTCGTGGAGCTCTCCAATGAAGGAGCGCGCGAGCTCGGCTACAGCGATACCGGTGCGATGTGGCGTTCGAAGTACGACATGCCGCCGGATGAATTTGCCGCCGAGCTCGATCGCCTCTGGGGACAGGTCAAGCCGCTCTACGACTCACTCCACTGCTACGTCCGCGCAAAACTGACCGAGGAGTATGGAGCTTCGGTCGTGCCTCCGAATGGACCGATACCCGCCAATCTCCTCGGAAACATCTGGGCGCAGGACTGGAGCAATATCTACGATCTCGTGGCGCCGCCCGCCGCCGATCCGGGATACGACCTGACCGAGATCCTGAAGAACAGAAAGACCGACGCGCGAGAGATGACGAAGATCGCTGAGAACTTCTTCACATCGCTCGGATTCGAACCTCTTCCAGCGACTTTCTGGGAGCGCTCGCTCTTCACCAAGCCTCAAGACCGTGAAGTGGTCTGTCACGCCAGTGCGTGGAATCTCGATGAGGTGGACGATCTCCGCATCAAGATGTGTATCGAACCGACCGCGGAAGATTTCCGAACGATCCATCACGAGCTGGGACACAGCTTCTACCAGCGGGCGTACAACAAACATTCTTACCTCTACCGCAACAGTGCCAACGATGGGTTTCATGAAGCCATCGGAGACACGATCGCGCTTTCGGTCACTCCCCCGTACCTCAGGCAGATCGGGATGATCTCCGAGGTGCCCGACCCATCGAAAGACCTTGGGCTGCTGATGAAGGATGCGCTCGAAGGAGTCTCGTTCCTTCCCTTCGGACTGCTGGTGGACCAGTGGCGCTGGAAGGTGTTCTCGGGCGAAGTCTCGCCAGGCGACTACAACCGTGCCTGGTGGGAACTTCGCGAGAAGTATCAGGGAGTCGCGGCACCTGTCACGCGCGACGAGCAGGATTTCGACCCGGGCGCGAAATACCACATCCCCGGAAACACGCCGTATACGCGATACTTCCTCGCCCGGATTCTCCAGTATCAGTTCCACCGTTCACTCTGCGAGGCCGCCGGCCAGACCGGTCCGTTGAACCGCTGCACGATCTACGGCAACAGGGAAGCGGGCGCGAAGCTGGCCAATCTGCTCGAGATGGGTGTGAGCCGGCCATGGCCGGATGCTCTCGAGGCCGCGACCGGCAAGCGTGAGATGGACGCCACCGCGATCATCGACTATTACGCTCCGCTCAAGACCTGGCTGGATCAGCAGAATGCCGGAAGGACGTGCGGCTGGTGAAGTAGGAGCAGCAAGCCGAACCCCTCTCCCCGCCGCAGCGGGAGAGGGGCAGGGGTGAGGCAGGGGTGAGGGGCGTAACAACCGCAGCACCCTTCATTCGATTCGTCATTCGTCATTCGTCATTCGTCATTCGTCATTCGTCATTCGTCATTCGTCATTCGTCACTCGTCATTCGTCATTCGTCAACCCCATCGTCACCTTCGCCGAAACAATCGTCCTGTCGCCTGCCCCGATCGGCACATGGGTCGATGGACGCGCCCGAAGCATCACCTCTCCCTCCTGCGCGCTCAGCGGCATGGCATCCCATACGAATGCATCTACTGGTTCCTTCCCGCTAAACACGATCTCCATCTCGATTCCCTCGGGCGGCATCGTCGTGACGAGGTAGCTTCGCCACTGTCCTCGGAGCGGCGAACGGTCTGAGGGACGGGGCGGGACCGGCGAACCGTGAACCGTCGCAGAAAGAGCACGCGCTACAGGAACGAATACACCCGCCCGCGGCGCGCCTCGCGCGGAGCGCAGGCGAAATCGGATCGCGTGTCCGTCCTCCGTTTCGCGGCGAGCCGCGATCAATATCTCAGGTGCAGCGGGAATTGGAGACGGCTTCTCTTCCAGAACGTAAGGCCTCCCATCGGGATCCCACGGATAAGCCGGATCGGCGGTCACACGAAATCCGAGATTTGTCAGCGCCTCCGGCAGGCTGCGGGCATCGCGACTGATCACCCAGCGGCTCCGGTCCGCATCTTCATCGTGATAGAGCGTGTAGGACAGCGGCGCGGGATTGTCCGGAGTGGCCTTCGGCACTGCCCACGCCGCGACCGCTCCGATCAGAATGACGAGAATCGACGCTCCACCGACCAC
This sequence comes from Thermoanaerobaculia bacterium, assembly GCA_041748075.1. GTDB lineage: Bacteria > Acidobacteriota > Thermoanaerobaculia > Gp7-AA8 > Gp7-AA8 > JBGSYJ01. The sequence continues at coordinate 52,085 of JBGTDX010000123.1, read as the reverse complement.
GCGCAGATGGAGTGGATGCGCTGAGGCCACGAGAGGGACCAGAGTCGTTGCAAAGACGGCGATCAGGGCTGCCAGCGCGGGCAGAATCGGCGTACCCATTCCGTCATACAGAAGCCAGACGACGGGGAACATCAGAATGCCCGCGCTCAGAGAACCCAGCAGCGAGGCAGCCGGAAACCCGGAGGCGCTCTTCCGGGCTGCGGTGATGACCGCTGTAACTCCGGCGATTAGCGCCGGTACGACAAATAGATAACTCATGCCTGGATACATCGCGGCGACGGCTATCGAAAGCGATGCCCAGAGGATCCAGGTACCCGCCCAGAGACCCTGGAGATTCCGCGTGCGCAACAGCATTCCACAGAGGGCTACGGCCCCAAACGGGATCGTCCAGAACACCACGAGGCTCGGCCCTGGAATCGCGACCCATGTAGTCGGATAAACATCCACCGCCATCAGGAGCTTATGCAGGAGGTACGCAACCAGACCGCTTCCGATGACGACGCCGAAGAATCCTGCAATTCCCCAAAGGACATCGACGAGCCTCATGGTCCCCTGTCGGATGCGCATTCCCGCCGCGGCGACCACGGCCAGTGCCGCGAGGATTGCGAGCATCAGCGTCCAGGAAGCGGGCCAGCGGACGATGAAAAGCGTAAGGAAGTCGAAAAAGACCGCGTCGCTAATCGAGCGGAGCTCGAGATCCGAGCTCGCCAGGGCGCGCACCATTTCCAGCGCATTGTCTCCGTGATGCTGGAGCGATCCGGGACTCGCGAGCGCGAAGTTGTCGGCCGGCGTATGGTATCGCGCCGCATCGCCGACGATCGCGAAGTTCACGCCGGGCCATCCGTGCGCTTTGTAGACTGTGAAATCCGTATCGTTCGGAAGCAGTGTGTAGATCGTGTAGTAGATGGAGTTGGTCGTCGGACGCGCCAGAGCGCTTGATGCCAGCGAGATCATCTTCCGATTCCCAACATTCGTCTCGAACATCAGGCTCGCGCCGCTCGTGCCGCGGGCTTCCACGTTGACAACTGCCGCGACTTCGCCGGCCCACGAGTGTTTCTCTGCAAATGCTCTCGCCCCGTGGAGGCCTGCTTCTTCGCCGTCGTTGATGAGGAAGATCACATCATGGCGCAGCGGCGCTGAGGCTTTCAGGAGCCGGGCGATCTCGAGAGTCGCAGCCACTCCCATCAGATCATCGGACGCGCCGGGGCCAGCCCATACGGAGTCATAGTGAACCGAGAGCAGAACGGCGCGACCCTTCTCCAACCCTTCGAGCCGCGCCACGATGTTGTCGACCTGCGCACATCCGCCGTGATGTGCGCAGTCGAATGCGGTCTGAACATGCGGCTCGTATCCCATCCTGCGCAGGCGCTCGAGGATCCGGTCTCGCACGATGGCGTTTTCGGGACTGCCGACCGGATGGGGAACGTCTTCCTCGATCAACTCTCCCAGGATGGGTCGTGCACGCTCGGCCGAAAACTCTTCGAGAGATACGTCGCCGGGACGCGCCTTCGGGCTGTCGTAGCGGCGTGCCGTCAGAAACAGGATCAGGGCGAGAAGTACGAGTGCGATCGCAAAGAGCCGGCTGTTCTGCATCGGGACATGGTACCGGGAATGTGATGAAAGGAGAGGTCCGGCATCTCGTCTCGTCACGAGCCGTCGAAAGCCGGCTCCGATTCGTGCGCGTCCTCGAACTGAAACGTATGGACGGTCTCACTCTTCAGGTTCGCGACCCTCACCGCGCGGTTCCTGACATCCGCGATGTACAGAAGACCGCTTTCGATGCTCAAGCCTTCCGGCGCATGGAACTCACTGGTTGCGAATGCACCATCGGCGAATCCGGCATGCCCGTTGCCGATCAGGGACTCGCAACTCCCCGTCGATGGGTCGAGACGCTTGATGCGGTTGTTGCTGCTGTCACTGATGTAGATCACGCCCTGGTGAAAGACGATAGCGGAAGGGTCGTGCAGACGAACGCCATCGCTCACGCCGTCGAGATCTCCCGGTTCCGGCTGGCCGACCAGAGTGCTGACCATTGGCTCTCCCTCGAGCGAAACAGCGCGGATCGTGTGGGACTGGCGGTCCGCGACGAAAAGGTAATCGAGCCCGGAGGACAGATCGTACGGTTGAATGAAACTCGCCAGGCCGCGCGGACCATCCACGACCTCGCGCTGTCCATTACCTGCGAAAGGACCGACAACCGACTCGTCCATCAGTATGCCGATCTGGTGAGATCCAGCCAGCGCAATGAGCAACACGTCTCCATCCGCCCAGACCGCCCGCGGAGAGCGCATCGGTGTGAAAAGCGCCTGTCCTCCCGCGACGATTCTTCCACTCCCCTTCTCTCCCGTGCCTGCGACTGTGCCCACCTCGCCCCGCTGCAGATCGATCGCCCTGATCGCGTGATTGCCGCTGTCAGCGACGTAGATCGTGCCCCGCCAGTACGACATTCCCCTGGGATCGTGGAACCGGGCAATCGGGGCAGGGCCGTCGGTCAGACCGGGCTCTCCCGTCCCGTACCTTCGAACGATTCTGCCTCTGAGTCCGTCTCCGGAGAGCGCGAGCTCGAAGATCGAATGTTCTTCGGAATCGGAAACGAACAGCCGGTTGCCGGGAGCGAGCAGAAGTCGTGTGGGAGCGCGCATCTGGGATTGTGAGGAGTCGGGTCGGAAGTTTCGGTCGACAATTCACATTATCATGCCGCGCGTAGCTACCAGCCGGAGGCACTCATCGAATCTCACAACCCATCCGCAGAATATGCCGGCCGTGCGCGTCAACGGCGCGAACTGGTGCGGAGCCTGTCGGTCCGCGAGAACCGGATCTCGAAGACACGCCTCGCAATGTTCATCGCAGGCGTCGTCGTCGCCTGGATTGCCCTCGTCGAGGGGACGATCCCGGCATGGTGGATAGCGCTTCCGGCAGGACTCTTCGTTCTGCTCGTGATTCTTCATGATCGCGCGATCGCAGCGCGGGAGCGTCATGAGCGGGCAGCGTCCTTCTACGAGCGGGGCCTGGCGCGACTGGAAGACCGGTGGGCCGGCTCCGGACCGACGGGGGATCGTTTCCGCGACCCTCATCATCCCTACGCGGGCGATCTGGACATCCTCGGTCAGGGATCGCTTTTCCAGCTTCTGTGCAGCACAGGTACGGCGGGAGGCGAAGAGAAACTCGCGTCGTGGCTGCTGGACGCTGCCGATAAAGAGGAGATCCTTTCGCGCCAGGAGGCAATCTCCGAGCTTCGGCCGAAGCTCGACCTTCGCGAAGACCTTGCGATTCTCGGTCAGACTCTCGACAGCCAGTTCAATTCCACGCGACTGAGGGAGTGGGCGCGCTCGACTCCCGTAATATTCAGCCAATGGGAAAGGGTCGTTGCGCCCGTACTGGCGACCCTCACTTCAATCGCGTTGCTCCTTGCATTTCCGTCGGTCGTGAGGGCACTGATCGCGCTCTCGGATCCGGAACTGGCCGCAACCCTCGCCGGGCATCCGATGATGCATATAGGCTCTCTGCCGTTTCTCGTCATGCTGATCGTACAGCTGGGATTCGCCTACCGGCTGAGCGGCCGGGTGAATGAGGTCGTCGCGGGTATCGATCGCGCCGGAGGTGACCTGTCGCTGATCTCCAGGATTCTCGCCAGAATGGAACGGGAAACATTCACCTCCCCACGGCTGATGAATCTGAGGCAGCGGCTGGATACCGAAGGAGAGCCGCCCTCGAAACGTATCGCGCACCTGAACCGCCTGATCGATCTTCTGGAATCACGACGAAATCAATTCTTCTTTCCGTTCGCAGCGCTGCTTCTCTGGACGACCCAGCTTGCGTTTGCGATCGAACGATGGCGCTCGGGCTCGGGAACGAGCATCGCAACATGGATCGACGCGGTCGCCGAATTCGAGGCGCTCGGATCACTGGCCGCATTCTCCTGGGAGCATCCGGACCACCCATTCCCCACCATCGCGGACGAAGGTCCTCAGGTTCGTGGCGTTGCATTGGGACATCCGCTGCTGCCGAAGGACCGGCGGATCGACAACGATCTGGCGCTCGACAAACGAACGCGCCTGCTGCTGATCAGCGGCTCGAACATGTCCGGAAAGAGCACGATGCTGAGGACCGTCGGAACGAACACGGTGCTCGCTCTCGCAGGAGCGCCGGTATGCGCAAAGAGCATGACGGTCTCGCCGATGCATATCGGTGCCTCGATTCAGATCAATGATTCTCTGCAGGAGGGCAGCTCCCGTTTCTACGCCGAGATCAGCAGGCTGAAGCAGATCGTAGAGCTCGCCCGAGGAAGTGTTCCGCTGCTGTTCCTTCTCGACGAAATCCTCCATGGAACGAACTCTCATGACCGCCGGATCGGTGCGGAGGCCGTGATCCGCTCCCTCATCGCGCTGGGCGCAGTCGGTCTGGTCACCACTCATGACCTAGCGCTCGCACGAATCACCGAGCACCCGGAGCTTCATGCGGAGAATGTTCACTTTGAGGATCACATGGAAGATGGCAGGATGGCCTTCGATTACCGCATGCGTCCGGGAGTCGTCGAGAAGAGCAATGCGCTCGCACTGATGCGGGCTGTCGGGCTGGATGTGTGAGACAGATCGCCGTCATTGCCGCACTCGCTCTCTGCCTTATTGCGCAGAGCGTCCCGTCCCTTCACGCAAGACCCGCCGACCAGCCCGACGCCGCGAAACTCGAGCTGGCCATCGAGCGGCTCGGCGTGGTCGGGGCTGCGCTCTATGTCGCGGCCCATCCCGACGACGAAAACACGGCGATGCTGGCCTGGCTCGCTAACGAGAAGCTCGTGCGCACTGCGTACCTCTCGGTCACCCGGGGCGACGGCGGACAGAACCTGATCGGCACCGAAAAAGGCGACGTGCTGGGAGTGATCCGAACCCATGAGCTGCTCGAGGCTCGCCGCATCGACGGAGCCGAGCAGTTCTTCACCAGGGCGGTGGACTTCGGTTACAGCAGATCACCCGAGGAAACGGAATCCATCTGGGGCCGCGAGGCCGTGCTGTCCGACATCGTTCTGGTGATCCGGAAGCTCCGGCCCGACGTCATCGTCACGCGTTTCCCAACCGACGGGTCAGGCGGTCATGGACAACACACATCCTCCGCGACTCTCGCGGAGGAGGCGTTCCGTGCCGCTGGAGATCCCTCGCGATTTCCTGAACAACTCTCCCAGGTTCAGCCCTGGCAACCGCGGCGTCTGTTCTGGAACAACTGGCGTCCGGCGCTCGACCAGCGGCCTCCGGATGCGCCTAAACTCATTGCAATCGATCTGGGCACTTACAATCCGCTCCTCGGAAGCTCGTATACCGAGCTCGCCGCAAGAAGCCGCAGCATGCACAAGAGTCAGGGATTCGGCTCCGGCGAGCGGCGCGGAAGATTGCTCAATTACTACGAACAGAAACTCGGCGATCCCGCCGGTGAAAGTCTGTTCAGTGGAATCGACCTGACGTGGAACAGGATTCCCGGCACGGCGAAACTTCGCGCGCTTCTGGCTTCCGCATCGGAGCGCTTCGACCCCTCGAACCCGTCCGGCGTCATTCCCATTCTTCTCGACGCGCGACAGGAGATGCTCGAGCTGCCGCAGACACCCGAGGTTCTTCACAAGCTGGACGAGATCGGAGAGGTGATCCGGGATGCGGCAGGGCTCTGGATGGATGCCGTCACCGCGGAAGCTTCCGCGAGCCCGGGATCAACGGTGAAGTTGAAAGTCTCGCTCGTGAATCGGTCGAACTTTCCAATGCGGCTCGAGGGCATTGATCTTCCGTTCAGCGTCGAGAGCGCTGCAGCTTCCGCTCCGCTGCCGAACAACGAAGCCGTGGAACGGGAGCTGACGGTCTCGCTGCCGCACGCGCTGAAATACAGCGGCCCGTACTGGCTCGAGTCGAAACGAGAGGGCCTGGGTGGCGGCCCCGGCGAGGGATTGTTTCCCGTGAGCGATCCCACACTGATCGGAGAGCCGGAGAGCAGGCCTTCACTGCCCGTCACGATTCATATTACAGCCGGCGAGCGGCGACTCTCTTTCACGATTCCCGCGGCATTCCGCTGGGTCGACAGGGTCAAAGGAGAACAATATCGCCCTTTCGAGATCGCTCCTCCGGTCACGATGACCTTTCTCGAAAAGATCGTCGTGTTCCCCGATCCATCGAGCAAGCTCGTGCGTCTCGCGGTTCGAAGCAATATCGATGCGCTCGAAGGAACATTGCGGCTGCGACTTCCCGAGGGATGGAGGTCGAGTCCTGAGGCGGCGACGGTGGCCCTCGCGAAGAAGGGTGACGAGACGGTGATCACGTTCGACGTTTCGCCGTCACAGAAGCCGGCCGGCACTGCGTTGCTCGGTGCTCAAATCACGACGAGCAGCGGGGTCTACGATTCCGCGCGCGTGCCGATCCGCTACGATCACATACCGGAGCAGACGCTCTATCCCCTCGCTGAAATGGTGGTCGTACGCACGGATCTCGAGAGGCGCGGGACGACCGTCGGCTATGTGATGGGATCGGGCGACGACACTCCGGACGCACTGGCACAGATGGGATATGCAGTGCACCTCATCACCGACGAAGAGCTGGCATCGGCCGACCTGTCGCGATTCGATACGATCATCAGCGGAATCCGAGCCTACAACACCCGGGACGCGCTCAAGCGGCACCATGACCGCCTCATGAGCTACGTCGAGGACGGCGGGACCTATATCGTTCAGTACAACACGGCGGACAACACGCTCGGCGCATCCGTCGGACCGTGGCCGCTGACGATCGGCCGCGAGCGTGTCACCCTCGAGACGGCGCCGGTCCGCCTCCTCGATCCTTCCCACGAGTTGTTGACTGCGCCGAATCGCATCACGACATCGGACTTCGAGGGATGGGTTCAGGAGCGGGGCCTCTACTTCGCCTCGACGTGGGATCCCCGCTACACCGTGGTTCTGGCTTCATCAGATCCCGGCGATGAATCGCGGGAGGGCGGCACGCTGGTCGGCCGTCATGGCAAGGGCGTGTACATCTACACCGGATACTCCTGGTTCCGCCAGCTTCCTGCAGGAGTCGAAGGGGCGTATCGGCTGTTCGCGAACATGGTATCGGCGGGAAAGAATTGAGAATTGAGAATGCAGAATTCAGAAAGCAACTCGCTCTCCGTCTATTCTGAATTCTGAATTCTTAATTCTGAATTCACCGGAGGCGACAATGAACGACAACCTCGACCCGGAAGCTCCTCCTCCGATCGGGCGCACCTGGAACCGGCTCTACACGTTCGTGATCCTGTTTCTGCTGTTTCAGGTCGCCGTCTTCTACATCTTCACGAAGGCGTTCGAATGAGGACACTCGACTGGATCGTGATGGGTGGGTTCCTCGCATTCGTCGTCGTGTACGGCGTCTGGAGAGGCCGTCGCAACCGCAATCTCGACGGGTTTCTGCTCGCCGATCGCAACATGAGGTGGTGGACCATCGGTCTGGCCATCATGGCCACTCAGGCGAGCGCCATCACGTTTCTGTCGACACCCGGGCAGGCGTACGCAGATGGGATGCGCTTCATCCAGTTCTACTTCGGGCTTCCCATCGCGATGGTCGTCCTTTCGATCACGGCGGTTCCGATCTATCACCGTCTCAAGGTCTACACCGCATACGAATACCTCGAGGGTCGCTTCGATCTCAAAACGCGCTCGCTCGCCGCGTTTCTCTTTCTCATCCAGCGTGGCCTCGCGTGCGGGCTGACGATTTACGCTCCCGCGCTCATCATCTCCATCCTCCTCGGCTGGAACCTCTACATCATGAATGTCGTAATCGGCGTTCTCGTGATCACCTACACGGCGTCAGGAGGCAGCAAAGCCGTCAACCACACTCATTTCGTCCAGATGATCATCATCCTCGGCGGAATGGTCGCGGCGTTCGTCGTGATGGTCTCGCTGCTGCCACGCGACGTTTCGCTGATCGACGCGACGTACGTCGCAGGAAAAATGGGACGACTGAACGCGATCGATTTTTCGTTCGACATCAACAACCGCTACAACTTCTGGTCCGGCCTGATCGGAGGCTTTTTTCTCGCACTCTCCTACTTCGGAACCGACCAGTCACAGGTCGGCCGCTATCTCACAGGAAAGTCGGTCGCTCAGAGCCGCCTCGGGCTGCTGCTCAACGGCATCGTGAAGGTGCCTATGCAGTTCTTCATTCTGTTCATAGGCGCGATCCTCTTCGCGTTTTATCAATTCGTCGCTCCTCCCCTGTTCTTCAATGATGTCGAGGCCGCAAAGATTCGATCTTCTCCGCAGGCGTCCCGCTACCAGGCGCTCGAGCAGCAGCATATGGAGGCCTTCGAAGACAAGCAGGCCACAGTGAGGGAGCTCGTGACCGCGAGACGGGCAGGCGATGATGCAACAGTCGAAGCCGCGAGCACGAGACTGATCGCCGCCCAGGAAACGACGGCGCGGATAAAAACCGAGGCTGTCGATCTGATCCGGGAAGTCAATCCACGAGCTGAGACGAACGACTCGAATCTCGTCTTCCTGACGTTCGTCCTGAATTATCTGCCCGCAGGACTCGTCGGTCTCGTCATGGCAGCGGTTCTGTCGGCATCGATGTCGTCCACGTCCGCGGAGCTCAACGCGCTGGCTTCGACCACGATCGTGGACGTCTATCAGCGCCGGATCAAACCGGTCGGGTCAGACCGCCACTACGTGATCGTGTCAAAGCTCGCGACGGTGTTCTGGGGGGGGTTCGCCATCCTCTTCGCACAATATGCAACGAGACTGGGGTCGCTGATCGAAGCGGTCAACATACTCGGATCGATCTTCTACGGAACGATCCTTGGAATCTTCCTCGTGGCGTTCTACGTAAAAAGCGTGGGCGGCACGGCAACCTTCATCGGGGCCCTGATTGCCGAGGCGGTCGTGATCGTCTGCTTCGCCTTCACCGGCATTTCCTTCCTCTGGTACAACGTGATCGGCTGCCTGGTGGTCGTATTCGCGGCCATGGTCATCCAGCGATTCGTCGCTCGGCCGGCGACAGCCTGAGGTTCTCCGCCCACCCGGTTGTGGGTTGTGGTTTCTGGGTTGTGGGAGCCGCACATCCGGAGAACGAGCTCCAGATAGCCGGCCTTTCCCAGAACCCAGATACCACCCGGTTCTGGGTTCTCGGTTCTGGGACCCGCGCTCCCCTGAGGACGAGCTGACAGAGAGCCTGGCTTCTCCCACAACCCACAACCCACAACCGGCCGGCGGGGGCTGGTACGGATCGTGTTACTTCACACTGTGGAGGATTCCATGGCAAAGAGGAAAGACCCGCAGAAAGGCAACCCCGGCGAAGACGGGATCGACTACGAGCTCGAGGGAAACGATCCAGGCGGCAGCAAGAAGAACGATCCCACAGCGGAAGGCTACGACGAGGCCGCACATTCCGGTAAGAGCCGGTACGCCATTCCCAGCGGTGAAGGGGGCGTTTTTGGTACGACGGGCGGAGGCGGTCCGGCGGAAGGATTTCAGGTCATCGAACGTCCGGGAGTCTATGACCGCAGCGGCGAAGACAAAGACTTTGATCCAGATCGTACGGACCGGATGCCAGAGGAACGTCAGGTCCAGGTGGACTTCGAGAACGATGGGAAAGAAGGGGACGGAAATAAGAAGGTGTAGCCGGGGATTCCGATCCTCTGCCTTCGTTCCGGTGGAGAGTTACGAGGATTTTGGCGACGACGCTCGACCGGAGATCCAGGTGTCGTACCGCGTCCCATCCCCGGAGCAGGCATCGGCCTCTCTCCCGCCTCGGTTTGCCGTTCGTTGACACTGCACTCCCGGCCGGAATGTACAATCAGGCTATGCGACCTGCCGGCCTCCGTCCCCCTGCCCTGATTCTCCTCGCGCTGATCCTCGCAGTGGCTGCACCTATGGTCATGGCGCGGGTCACCGCCGAAGAGAAGCGCCTGATGGACCGGCTCCGGGAGTACACCGAGCTTCTCGAGGCGGCTTCGTACTGGTCGGTACAGGAAATCCCGGAAGATGCTCTCGTCTACTCGTCCATCCGCGGGATGATGAGTGCCCTCGATCCCCACTCGGCGTTCCTGGAGCCTAAGAGCTACGACAGGATGAGAGAGAGCCAGAGCGGCAGTTACTTCGGCGTGGGGCTGCTCGTCACGCAACGCAACAACAGAGTGACGGTCGTGAGCGCCCACGAGGGAGCTCCGGCCGGCCGGGTCGGCGTCAGGGCGGGGGATATCATTTCCCACGTCGACGGGGTGAGCACCGAGCACCTCGAATATGAAGAAGTCGTCCGGAGACTCAAAGGCCCGAAGGGAACGACCGTTGAAGTGAATGTGATGCGGGCAGATTCGGACGAGCCCATCCCCTTCAAGATCACCCGCGCGGCGATCGAGACCAACTCGGTACCGACAGCGCTGATCACCCGGCCCGGCGTCGGGTATGTGCGGATTACCGACTTCACGGAGACAACCGGCCGTGAATTCGAAGAAGCCCTGTCGGATCTTCGAAGCAGGGGCATGAAGAAACTCGTGCTCGATCTGCGTGGAAACGGTGGTGGCCTGCTCGATGCCGCTATTTCCGTCACCGATCACTTCGTTGGCAGCGGAGAAATGATCGTCTACACCAGAGGCCGCGCGCGCGACGCAGGCAAGGAGTACCTCGCACCGGGAAGACATCCGAGTCTCGATCTTGCGGTCGTGGTCCTGATCGATCATGGCAGCGCTTCGGCCTCGGAGATCGTCGCAGGGGCGATTCAGGATCATGATCGGGGGCTGGTGGCAGGGCAGACGAGCTGGGGCAAGGGGCTCGTGCAGAGCGTCTACACTCTTCCCTACGAGGCAGGTCTCGCGCTCACGACCTCGCGTTACTACACTCCGTCCGGCCGCAATATTCAGCGCGACTACACTTCCTTGTTCGATTACTACGTTGCGAATCCCGAACGGGAAGCCGTACAGGATCTGCCGGGCTATGTCACGGCAACAGGAAGAAAGGTTGCGGGAGGTGGAGGAATCACTCCGGACGTGGAACTGCCGCGGATCACGCTTTCACGAGCGACACAACGCATCGAGGCAGCGGGGATTTTATTCGACCTCGGGGTCGAGCTCGCGCGAAAAGCGGGCGAGGATGCGTCGAAAATCACGGTAACAGATGCAATGTACGAGAAGATCCGCGCGCGCGCACTGGAGCAGTCGATCGTTTCTCCGGATGCGCTCGAGAGTGCGCTCGCCAACGAAGTGGATCAGCAGTATCTGCGAGGCGGACTGCTCGCGGAGATCATCGCGGCGAAGTTCGGCTATCGGGCTTCGTATCCTGCACGCGTATCGTCAGATTCACAGATCAGCGCCGCTATGGACCTTCTGGGAGAGGCCGAGAAGCTCGCCCAACGCAGCAGGGAAGCCGCCGCGTTGACGGGATCATCGCGGAATCGCAAGCAGCCGGCCGGCTGAAATTCACCTCTCCGGATCAGCGGGGAAAGGGCAGATTCCAGAAGAACTGTGACAGCCGCACCAACGGGGGATCGGATACCTCGATTGCGGCGTCGTTGAGCTTCTCGACTTCACCTTTGATCCGGGTCAGTTCCCGCCCGTCGAGCCAGAAGCCACGGCACCGCTCGCAGTAGTCGAGAATGATGTTGGTCTCGATGACGAACTCGACCTTCTTCATGAGCACGTCGGGATCTTTCGGGCAGTGGATGGGTCCGTAATCGTCCTCATGCTGGAATGCATCACGATCGACTGTCGAGAACTCGAGATCTCCCGACGTTTTGCCAGCCACCTTATTCAGCTCACCCGGGTCGAGATACATTCCGCCGCACTGTGGGCACAACTCGACTTCCGCATCCTGAACGATACGCGTCTCGGTCTCCTGCTGGTCCCTCGGACACTTCACGATGGCATCCCTCCTCTGCGCTTTTCCGATCTTACTACCGAGCACGCACAATTCATGCATCCCCCGCCCGGATGCTGGAGACGACCTTGCAAAGATCCCGCACATTTGATTAAGTCCCCCGCGACCAGCTGATCCCAGGCAAGGCCCAGTCCGACGATCCGGAGAGTGAATTTCAATGAGCGCTCCACCCATCACCAGCTTCATCCAGCACCATTACCGTCACTTCAACGCAGCTGCTCTGCGGGCTGCGGCGGATGACTACATTCGTCATCTCGACCAGGGCGGCAAAATGTTCGTCACCCTGGCCGGGGCCATGAGTACAGCGGAGATCGGCCTGTCGCTGGCCGAAATGATCCGCCAGGACAAAGTTCACGGCATCAGCTGCACGGGAGCCAACCTCGAAGAGGACATCTTCAACCTGGTGGCGCACGATCACTACTGCCGGGTACCGAATTACAGGGAGCTCTCGGCGCAGGATGAGCAGGCACTGCTCGAGCGCCACATGAATCGCGTGACCGACACCTGCATCCCCGAAATGGAGGCGATGCGGCGAATCGAAAAAGTCGTGCTCGAAGAGTGGGTGGAGGCCGATCAGAAGGGCGAACGCTATTTCCCTCACGAGTTCATGTATCAGATTCTCCGCAGCGGCAAGCTGGATCAGAGTTTTCAGATTGATCCCAAAGACAGCTGGATGAGGGCGGCGATGGAGAAGAACCTTCCTACGTTCGTGCCCGGCTGGGAAGACTCGACGCTTGGAAACATGTACAGCGGACACGTGATCACCGGCGACGTCAGGAACGTGCACACGGTCCGTACCGGGATCGAATACATGACCGAGCTCGCGGAGTGGTACACGAACCTCACGGGGAGCTCCTCTCTCGGATTCTTCCAGATCGGCGGTGGAATTGCGGGGGACTTCCCAATCTGCGTCGTTCCGATGCTTCACCAGGACCTGCAGCGCGGCACCGTGCCACTCTGGGGATACTTCTGTCAGATCAGCGACTCGACGACCAGCTACGGCTCCTACTCCGGCGCGGTGCCGAATGAAAAGATCACGTGGGGCAAGCTGGGAGTCGACACCCCGAAGCACATCATCGAATCGGACGCCTCGATCGTTGCACCTCTGATCTTCGCGTATGTGCTCGGCTGGTAAGACGAATGACGAATGACGAATGACGAATGACGAATGACGAATGACGAATGACGAATGACGAATGACGAATGACGAATGACGAATGACGAATGACGAATTACGAATTACGAATGACGAATGACGAATGACGAATGACGAATAGAGTACCGATTTCTGGACATTGGGCAACAAAACGAATCTCGGGTGTGGCCCAGCCCGGTCCATATTCGTCATTCGTCATTCGTCATTCGTCATGCCTTTTCCCCGGCCACGGTCCAAAGGGGACGAATGAGAGCCCGGGAGGGTTCACGCAGAGGGAAGGCATTATTCTCGCTGCTCTTCGGTTGTCGATGGAATACGCTGCACCGAGTTCGAGGCAGCTTTGAATACGCGGTTTGATGCCGCGAGAAGAGAGGACGCCATTACAGCCAAGATTTTCGTCGGCAACCTGAGTTTCAAATCCACCCGAGAAGAACTGGAAACGCTGTTCGCCCAGGAGGGCAAGGTCTCGGAAGTATTTCTTCCGACGGACCGTGAAAGCGGCCTCCCCCGGGGCTTCGCCTTCGTCACGTTCGAATCAGACGAGGACGCCGCAAAGGCGGTCGAGAAATTCAACGGCTTCGAATTCGGCGGCCGCGCTCTCCGTGTGAATTCCGCCGATGAGCGTCCCCGGCGTCCGCCATCATTCGGCGGAGGCGACCGCCCCTTTGGCGGCGGCGGCGGAGATCGTTCCTTCGGTGGCGGCGGTGGTGGTGGAGACCGTTTCGGTGGCGGCGGCGGTGCCGGCGGTGATCGCTTCGGCGGTGCCGGAAAGCCCAAGGGCAGCCGCCGCAACATCCGCGGCAAGAAACGCTCCCTCTAGCAGTTCAACTCATCGTTCCCTCTCTCGGCGGGAGAGGGAACCCGAGTGCCTCAGGCCGGACGCGATCGTTGCCATCCTTCGTTCGTGCGCCGCCAGTCCGGAAAGTGGCGGAACCGGAGCATGTCCCGGACCGGCATCTCTCCATGAACTCGCCCCAGGCGCGCCATGCGTCCAGGTTGCGCCGGGACTCCATCCAGAAAAGTACGCCCGGAACGAGAAGTACCGGATGTTCTGATACGATTCACACCCTTGCAACCGGCATTCCGGCCCAGCTCACAAAATCGCCGTCTACTCATCCGCACGGCCACTGGAGAATCTCAGATGACACGACTCGTGAATTCTACTGTACTCGTCTCAACCGCTCTGCTGGTCCTGACCTTTGCCGCCGCACCGGCCGCAGCCCAGCTGAGCCTTCCGGCGGTCAGCCAGAAAGCGAGCATTTCCCAGAGAGTGGGGCTTACTGACGTGACCATCACCTATTCGCGGCCTTCCCTCCGCGGCAGAGCCGTGTGGGGAGAGCTCGTGCCATGGGATCGCGTCTGGCGAACCGGCGCGAATGCACCGACCACCATCGTGTTCAGCGATGATGTGACCGTCGAAGGGCAGAAGCTGCCCGCGGGAACATACAGCCTGCACACCATCCCCGGCCAGAAGGAGTGGACCGTCATCTTCAACAGGTTCATTCCTCCGTCGGGGTACCGCTACGACGACGCGCAGGACGCGCTGCGAGTCAAAGTGACGCCGCAAACCGCCACTCACTCGCACGAGGTGCTGACATTCGAGATCCCCGCAGTCACAGAGAACTCAGCCGAAATCGCTCTGCTGTGGGGATCGGTTCGAGTTCCGGTGCGCATCGGAGTGGAAACCGAAATGAAAGTGCTGGCCGGGGCGCGTGAGGCGGTTGCAAAAGCTGCGGCCGATGACTGGCGCACGCCCTACCAGGCTGCGAACTATGCGTATCAGTCCGAGGCGACCTGGGACGACGCAACCAGCTGGATCGACCGTTCGATCGCAGCCGGCGCCAACTACAGCAACCTCGGCCTCAAGGCCCGAATGCTCGCGCGTGCAGGCAAAACCGCCGACGCCATTGAATTCGGCAAGCGCGCGGTCGACGCGGGGAAGGCTGCCGAACCGAAGGTGGACACCTCCGCCATGGAAACGCTGCTTTCCGAGTGGCAGGCGAATCGCTGAGTGGCGCAGCAGGGACCTCTGCAATCCCGTGCACTGACTCCTGTGCGTCATGTCCGGACCGAACCAGAGGTTGATCGTAACCTGCTCGATTCTCCGAAATGAGCGAGACGTCTTATACTTACGGGACCCTGACTCGGAGATAGAACTGTGACCGTTCGACAGAATCGCTTTTCAGTCGGTGACATCATCGACGGAAAGTACGAGGTTGTGAGAGTCCTTCCTGCCGGAGGCATGGGCGAGCTCTACAAGGTTCGGCATATCCACCTGAACGATTTCCGCGCTGTCAAGGTGCTGAAATCACAAATGCTTACGGATACGACGCAGAAACAGCGCTTCCTCAGGGAAGCCAAGATTGCGGCATCCATCAAGCACCCCAACCTCGCGTCGCTGTTCGACTTCTCCTCGTTACCCGACGGCTCCTATTACATGGTTCAGGAGCTCATCGACGGGGTCACTCTCATCGAGACCATCAACAGCGGCGAGGTCTTTGACGTCCCCTCGATCCTACGGGTCGGACAGCAGGTGCTCGGAGGACTCGCGTCGCTTCACGAGGAAGGCATCATCCACAGGGACATCTCTCCTGACAATCTGATGCTGGCGAAAACGAACTCGGGCTCGACCACGATCAAGATCATCGATCTCGGCATCGCCAAGCCGATCGACGCGGGAGAAGGCCTTACGAATGCCGGCTTCTTCGTCGGCAAGCTGCACTATGCCTCCCCTGAACAGGCGGGCATGATCGAGCCCGGTGAGAAGGTCGATCACAGGACAGACCTCTACTCCCTGGGCGTGGTGCTGTACCAGCTGGTTGCCCGGCGCATGCCGTTCGCGGCCGACAACCCGCAGAGATACTTCCTCAAACAGGTCTCGGAAGAAGTCGCGCCGATCAACCGGCCTGACGAACCTCCCGTGGTTCCGGTCGAGCTCGAGCAGTTCATCCTCCGAATGCTTCGCAAGAATCGGAAAGAGCGCTTCGCAAGCGCGACGGAGGCGCTGAATGAGCTGGTGATGATCAGCGCGCGGCTATCGACAGTCGCGCCATCATTTGTCCCTGATGACACGAGTCGGAGCGTTCCCCAAAATCAACCACTTGGCGGCTCACCGGCTACCGATGCAGGCGAGGATACCGATCTCTTCGGCAGTCCTCTCGACGCCCCGGTGTTCAGCGGTTCACTCGCCGCAACGCCGCTCGGCCACTCGCCACCAGACAGGACCACCGCCGAGCTTCCTCTGATCAACAGCTTTCCTTCGCCTGAACGAACCGACGAGTTCCACCTGCCTCAGGACGCGTCTTCGGGCTCGATCCCGGAAGCGACGGGCGAGTACAGCATTGACGAACAGACGTCCGACAGAACCGCGGCGGACGCTGGCAGCGAGGATCCGCCCCCCGCCGCTCCCGGGATGTCGGATCAGGCTCGGGCGATCCTGGCTGCCGACCAGCAGGCGACCACCGTGCAGCCCCTGCAGTCCCTTCCGACTCAGATCGACATGCCATCAGCCGATGCGTATCCCAGCACGGTCGTGCAACCAGTGATTCAGCCGGGGCCGTACGGAGATTCTCCCGTCAGTCCGAAAACGATGATGGAGGATGATACCGTCGCCGGACCGAGCGCTCCTGTGACTCCGTCGGGCACGGTGGTTCAGGACATCAGCGGTCTGGAGCCAGGATTCGCTGGAACTGCGGGGGCGCCTTCAGCCTATACCCCGCCCGCAGGCGTTCCGCCTCGCCAGGCAACCCGACGGTCGGGAGCGATCTGGGTGGTGGTGCTGCTGATCCTCCTGATGTTCGGTGCCGCGTTGTTCGCCGCTCTTTTTTTCCTTCCCTTCAGTCCTTTCAGCGGCGGAGGCGACGAGACGACGATCGCGGAGGCCGGCACGAGCACTGGAGCTCCCGGCACAGGCCTACCGGTGATCCCCGTCGAGACTCCCAGCCCCACGCCGGAACCGACGCCAATGATCGACCCGCTCGATCTGATCACTCAGACCGCGTTCAGCATGGGCACCACAATGGGACCGGACTTCGTACCAACTCCCACACCGCGGGCCACTGCCCGGCCGCGGGTGACGCCGCGTCAGACTGCGACTCCGGCTCCGGAGCGTCCTACGCCAACCCCGACCCCGCCACCCGCGACTCCGCCTCCACCTCGTGAGGGGCAACTCGTCGAACAGGGCAGCGCCGGCGTAACAACCGCGCGAATCACTCGATGGTCGCCTCCCCGATACCCGAGAGGCGCAGAAAGACAGCGTGCGGAGGGAACCACGACTCTGCGCGTGTTGGTCGGGCCGGATGGTCAGGTTGAGGACATTCGCGTGTCCACGTCGAGTGGATTCAAGATCCTGGACGATGAGGCGATAAACGTCGCGCGCAAGAGCACGTTTGCCCCGGCTACCAAAGACGGGGTCCGACTCCGGATGTGGATACCGGTGAGGGTTACGTTCCAGCGACCGTGACCCGCGGGGTCCTGATCTACAACGCAGCCGCAGGTCAGAGCGATCTCGCCCGCCGGCTCGAATCAATCACTCGGAAACTCGCGGGCGATGGAATTTCCCTCGAGCCGTCTCCCACGATGGCGCCAGGGCACGCGGCGGAACTGGCCCGGGAGGCGCGCACCGGCGGAGCAGACCTCGTCGTTGTCTGCGGAGGCGACGGAACCATCAATGAGGCGGCCCTGGCCCTCGCGGGAAGCTCCGTGCCTCTGGGTATCCTTCCCGGTGGCACCGCAAATGTCCTCGCCCGCGAACTGGGCATCCCACGATCCCTGCCTAGCGCCGCGAAGGTACTGGTTTCCGGAGTCGAGATTGCGATCTCGGTAGGCCGTGCCAACGAGCGGCGTTTTCTCATGATGGCAGGGTTCGGATTCGATGCGATGGTCCTGACCGGTTTCAATCCGTTTCTGAAACGTCATCTCGGTCGGCTCGCCTACGCGGCGCGGTGCGCGGAGGAGTTCGTGCGCCTTCAGCCGCCCGACATCGATGTGATCACTGATGAAGGCGTCGTGCGGGCGAGTATGGTGATCGCCGCGAACATCCGGCTCTACGGAGGCGATTTCGTTCTGGCGCCGGAGGCGGATCCGACCGACGGGCTTCTCGATCTGGTGATCTTTCGCGGCAAAGGGCGACTGGACTACACGCGATATCTCGCGGGTGCGCTCGCGCAGCGGCTGGGTAGCTTCACGGATGTGACGATGTTGCGGACCCCTTCCGTCGTCATCCGAAGCGCGGGCAGCCCCGTCCCCGGCCATGTCGACGGCGACACTGTTCTGGAGACTCCCGTCACGCTGACCGTCGAACCGCGCGCGTTGAAGGTTCTGGTGCCGCAGCGCTCGCGATACGCTCCGTAGGCCTTCCGATGATCGAACAACCATTCATGTTCTTTTTCCCAGCCCCACTACGATTCTGAACTCCTCGGGCGTGACAGGCTGGATCGATAGCCGCGAGCCTTTACGCGTGACCACCATCTCTTCGAGTCCACTGGTGCTCTTGAGTGTCTCGAGCGAAACGATTCCGGTAAATTTCCTGACGAAGCCTATGTCAACCGAATACCAGACAGGGTTCTCAGCGGTGCTGCTTTCATCGTAATACCGGTGAGCTTTCTTCATTGCAAACGGATCGGGGTACGCCTCGCTCACGATTTTTGCGACGCCGGTGACGCCGGAAGGGTCTGCATTGGACGCGTAGAAAAGCACACCGTCACCACGCTTCATCTCACGCATGAAGTTGCGCGCCTGATAGTTCCGGACCCCTTCCCAGCTCGTCGTTCCGTCACGCTCGAGATCCTCGATGTCATACGCGGCGGGCTCGCACTTCATCAACCAGTATCGCTTCGCCATTTGCGGTCACCCCCGGGAAACATATCAAAACATGAAATTCCGAAGACGCCTATCCGCTGGTATAGACAGGGCGTCCCCTTAAACGTACACTGATGGGCCGCCACTCTCGTGTTTTCAAACAATTACGGGTGGCAGCACCGTTGCTGGGGAGAGGCGTGCGATGAAGGGTTCTAAACAGGATCAGAAGCGGATCCTTGTCATAGACGACGATGAGACCATCCGTCGTCTTCTCACCCGAGCCTTGCGCGACGCCGGATTCAGGGTCAGCACCGCTGACGATGGTGTTGAGGCGATCGATTGTCTCAGGAAGTCTGCCTATGACGTCATCGTCCTCGATCTGGCCATGCCGCGGGTCGATGGCTTCGCGGTATTGCATTATCTCCGCGAATCGGACCCTGCCCTGCTTCGGAAGGTGATTGTCCTGACGGGACAGGATCCTGAGGCGGTGAATGGCGACCCGATTTTTGCTGTGGTGCGGAAACCTTTCGATCTCGCGCGACTGGTCGCCTCGGCGCTTCAGTGCTACGAAAAGACGCAACAGCCCTCTCGTACGCTCGAGGTCACGCAGGAACGTCATCCCCTGGCGCGGATACTTCAGCGCCTCATGCGCCGGGAAGAGCCCGAGCGAATTCGCGACGCGTCCTGAATCGACCGCCTCCATTGTGTCGCGCGCCGGTGAAGGGGTGATGAACCAGCGTGGCATCCTGAGCGAGGCCACGTCATCCTGAGCGAAGCGAAGGAGCTCTGCTTGCGATGCTCGATCCTCTTCAGGAGATCCTTCGCTTCGCTCAGGATGACGTGTTTCTACATCCCTCCCGGTTCGGAGAGGTTCATTAGAAGCCACAATGACGGTCCTGTCCTTCGCCTCGCGCTCCGGAGGACGCGTCCTTCATTCGAGGCCGCCGCCCTTGAACCGACTTCCGGTACACTGCGAACAGCAGCAGCATCCTCCGCACATCCATTCAATTTCGGGAGTCTTCATGAGCTCGTACGTCCGTCTGGCGTCGATTCTCCTCTTCTGTCTGGCAGCACTCGGCGCTGAAGCCGCGACCACACTGAAAGTGCTCAAAGCGGGCCCGGTGGGAGAAATTGCAACCCTCGCCGAAGCAAACGAAATCCGTGTGGTCTTCTCCGAACCGATGGTTGCAATCGGGCGGATCCCGGACAGACTCGAAGTTCCGTTCTTCCGGATCTCCCCAGCCGTCCCGGGAACGTTTCGCTGGTCCGGAACCACGACGCTCATCTTCACGCCGGATCCAAACCATCCGTTGCCCCATGCGACGCGCTACGAAGTCGTCATCGATGCGACGGCCAGCTCGCTGAGTGGAAACACACTGCCGCGACCTCACACGTTCTCATTCACGACTCCAACGGTTCGACTGCTCTCGACGAGCTGGTATCGCAAGACCGGCCGGTACGACGACGCGGTGGTCATCGGGCTGCGATTCAATCAACCGATCGATCCCTCCGCAGTTTCCTCGCACCTCAAACTTCAGTACAGTCCTCACAGCTGGCAGAGGGCGACTCTGCCAGAAGCAACCCGGACACTCCTCCAGCAGGTCGACCCCGATGCAATCAAGCAGTTCGACGCGAAAGTTGCGCGGGTCGATCAGGTCGTCAAGTCCAGCAGCCCGATCTTTGTCTTCGTACCGGAGTCATGGGACGCCGAACGATTTCCACCAGGGAACGATTTGCTCGTCCTCGAGACACGAGCGGGAGTTCCAACTGACAGCTGGATCCGGGTAGCCCTCGATCCATCCGTACCTTCCGCTCAGGGCAGCGCCGTGCCGGGAAAGACGCAGGACTTCATCATCCGCCTCGAGCCGACCCTGTTCGTCGATGGCTTTTACTGCGCGGTGTCCTGTGATCCGGAACGCTACAACCCGCTCGTGTTTCGATCCAGCATCGATATTGCCAGCGCCCGCACCGAGATCACCGCAGGCGACGTGTCGGGACAGAAGTCCGCGCAGCCTTTGACCAGGGCAACCCGCGACGAAAGCTCGCGCGCGAGCCGCTATGACTCGCTGGCCAGACTCACCCTCGAGGATCTCGGTTATCCGATCCTTCCCGCGACCACGGTCCGAGTCAACATCGATCCCGATCTCAAGGCGTCAGACGGCCAGACTCTCGGCTACCGCTGGATCGGCGATGTCGAGCACTGGCACCGAAGCGCGTTCACGAGCTTCGGTGACGGCCACGGCGTGTGGGAGTCGACGGGCGGCCCCCAGCTTCCCTTCTACTCCCGCAACATGCGGGACGTAAGCCAGTGGATCAAACCCCTGCAGGAGGACGAGCTCGTTCCGACGATCGTGCGGCTGCAGGAGAAGGGATTCCGGGAGGCGCCTCCGGGAGCTCCGCTGGTCAGAAAGCTCGCGCCCGTTCCCGACAGAATTCAATCGTACGGCATCGACATCTCGGGGGTACTGCCAGCTGGAGGGTTCGGCCTCCTGCAGGCTGCCGTGAAGGATGGTCAGCGCATTCCACGCAGCCATCCCGCCTGGGATGCGCGGGAGCCACGTTCTTCGATCATTCAGGTCACGAACCTCGGGATCAGCGTCAAGGACAGCCCCGAGAACGTCCTCGTTCTCGTGACGACACTCGATGAAGGTCTGCCTGTTGCCGGCGCGAACGTCACCCTCCGCACGAAGGACAATCGCATCTTCTGGCAGGGCCGCACCGATCAGGACGGCATTGCGATCGGACCGAAGAACGAGCTGAGGCTTCAACTTCCGGAACCTATGGAAGGCGAAGAGGAATTCGTGACTCCCGATCCCGAAGAAGACGGCTACGACCCCTGGTACCAGTCGTGGGGATTCCTCTTCGTGGTCACTGCAGAGAAGGACGGCGACTTCGCCTACCTCGGAAGCGACTGGTCTGAAGGCCTCGAGCCGTGGTCGTTCGGAATTCAGTACGACGTCACGGAAGCCAGAGATCTGTTGCGGGGAGAGGTGTTCACCGACCGCGGCGTCTACAGGCTCGGAGAGGAAGTGCATCTGAAGGCAATCCTCCGGAGCGACACGCCGGGAGGCATGGAGCTCCTGCCTGCCGGCACGACGGTGACGCTCACGCTGCAGGACAGCCAGAGCAGGAGGATCGAACGAAGGGCGTTTCAGCTGAATGCGTGGAGCAGCGCTGAGTGGACGTTTCAACTTCCCGAAGACGGCGCACTCGGCAACTGGACCGTGTCCGCCCGCATCGCGGGGCAGAGAAACACGATCTTCGGCAACTTCCTCGTCTCCGCCTACCGGCGTCCAGACTTCCGCGTCGACGTGACGCTCACGGAACGATCCGGTATCGCAGGTGACGACCTCGACGGAACCATCACGGGACGGTATCTCTTCGGCGGCGTCATGGCGGAGCGACCCGTGCGCTGGACCGTCTACCGGACGCCGGTTTACTCGGCACCGGCAGCCGTGACGGAACGCTTCCCTGGACAGCGGTTCGTCTTCGTCGGATACGACTGGACAGGCGATCAGCCCACCGAGCGGGAGACTGTCGCAAGCAACGAAGCGACGCTCGATGCACGCGGCATCCACTCCCGCTCGCTGCCGACGAATCTCGACGCCGGCGTTCCCTATCAGTACACCTTTGAGGGTGAAGTGACCGATGTCTCACGCCAGCGAATCGCGAACCGTGCGTCGACTCTCGTTCATCCGGCTCCGTGGTACATCGGACTCGCGAGCCCGCCCTATTTCACAGATGTATCGCGCGGAATCGAGACATCGGTCGTCGCGGCGACTCCGGAAGGTCTCGCAGCACCCGGAGTGCCGGTCACCGTCACTCTCCAGCAGATTCAGTGGAACAGCGTCCGGCGTGCCGAAGGCAACGGCTTCTATACCTGGGAAACGGAACGCAAGGAAGTCGCTGCCGGCTCCTGGAACGTGACGACGGAGACGACACCGGTAAAGCTGCAGATTCCAGTGCCGCGCGGGGGGTTCTACGTTCTCCGTGCACGAGCCGAGAACGGACAGGGACGATCCACCACGACGGTCACGTCCTTCTACGCACTCGGATCGGGATACACGGCGTGGCAGCGTTACGATCACAATCGGATCGACTTCATTCCGGAGAAGAAGACTTACAAGCCGGGAGAAACGGCGCGCATCATGATCCAGTCTCCGTGGGAGACAGCAACCGCGCTCCTCACGACGGAACGTGAGGGCGTGCGGACGCACCGGCGGTTCGAGCTGACCTCGACCCAGCAGACGGTCAGCGTTCCGGTGACCGAGGAACATATCCCCAACTTCTACGTCTCGATCCTCCTCATCAAGGGACGCACGACAACAGACGGTGATGAAGACGGAAGCGATCCGGGCAAGCCGGCATTCCGCGTGGGCTACACCGAGCTGCGCGTCGAGGATTCCTCGAAACGTCTCGATGTTGCCGTTACGGCGAACAAAGAGGAGTACCGACCGGCAACGGATGCAGTCGTGAACCTCGCCGTGAGAGACCACACCGGAGCGGGCACTCGATCCGAGGTGACACTCTGGGCGGTCGACTACGGAGTGCTGTCGCTGACGGCATACCAGACACCCGACATTCTCGACTCGATCTATGTGCCGAAAGCGCTGCAGGTGATGAACCTCGACTCCCGCCAGCGGATCATCAGCCGCCGCGTGCTGACGCCGAAGGGTGGATCCGAGGGTGGTGGAGGTGGCGATCCCGGAGAGGCGGTACGCCGCGATTTCCGCGTGCTGGCTTTCTGGATCGGCTCGGTCATCACCGATGAAAACGGCAACGCATCGACAACCGTCAAACTGCCTGAATCGCTGACGACATACAGGATCATGGCAGTGGCAGGCGACAAGGCCTCCCGCTTCGGCCAGTCGGACAGCGAGATCCGGATCAGCAAACCGGTTCTGCTGCGCCCGACGTTCCCCCGCTTCCTCGCGATGGGTGATCAGGCTGTGTTCGGTGCCGTCGTCAACAGCCAGTTGAAACGGCGGGGCAGAGCGGTCGTGACGATTCGCAGTCTCGATCCCTCTGTACTGAGCTTCAGCGGCAGAAGCACACAACGGGTGCAGATCCCTGCGGGGGGATCATCCGAGGTTCGCTTTGATGCGGTAGCGAGAGCCGTCGGTGAAGCGCGGGTTCAGATGACGGTCAAGCTTCTCGGCGAGTCCGACGCGTTCGAGGACATCATTCCCGTCCGCATCCTCGTGTCCCCGGAAACAGTCGCAGCGTATGGCGAAACGACGGAAGATGCACGCGAAGTTCTCGAGATACCGTCGGACGTCGTTCCGTCTTTCGGAGGTCTTCGCTTCGAGCTCGCATCGACGGCGATGGTCGGCCTCGGCGAAGGTGCGCGCTACCTCCTGGAATATCCATACGGCTGCGCCGAACAGCGCGCTTCGCGCGGGCTCGCACTGATGCTCGGCACGGATCTTGGCGAAGCATTCAGTCTGCCCGGCATCGTGCCCGGAAAGGCTCGGGAAGTCGCGGCACTCAACCTTCGCGAGCTGGAGAAGTTCCAGTGCCCGAGCGGCGGGTTCGCGTTCTGGCCCGGCAACTGTTTCTCCGTCTCGCCCTACCTCACGAGCTATGTGATCCATGTCTTTCAGCGCGCGCAGAGTCTCGGTTACGAAGTGCCTGCGAGCATGATGGAAGCGGCGTACGTCTATCTCGAGCAGCAACTCGCGGCGACACCACCCATCAACGAAAGCTGGTGGCCGTCATACACCGCGTGGCAGGCCTTCTCGGTGAAGGTGCTCACCGAGGGGGGACGCAACCAGGACAGCAACATCAACCGTCTCTACGGCTACCTCGACCGGATGCCGGTGTTCGCCATCTCGTTCCTGTATGACGCATTGACCGCGAAAGGCGAAAAGGGCGCCCGGATCGTAGAGCTCGAACGGCGAATCGGAAATGCGATTCTGGCCGAAGGCGGCGCCTCTCACGTCGAAGAACTGAATGATCCTTACCTGCTGCTCTTCTGGAACTCCAATGTGCGTTCGACCGCCATCGTGCTCGGAAGCCTCGTTCGCAATTCGAACGACACGTCCCTGGTGCGCGGTCTGGTTCGCTGGTTGATGACCGCCCGCGAAAAGGGCCGGTGGGGAAATACGCAGGAGAACGCATGGGCGATGGGCTCGCTCGTCGACTACTACAGGAAGTATGAGCGTGAAGTTCCCGACTTCACCGCCACGGCGACGCTGGGTGAACAGCAGCTCGCATCCTCGCAGTTCAAAGGCCGCTCGACCGAAGCGGTCACCGAGGACGTGCCGATGAACCGTATTCTCGCGACGGCGCCTGCCGGCACGCGGCAGGATCTCATCCTCCGCAAGGAAGGAACGGGCACGCTCTTCTACATGACGCGTCTCCGTTATGCGGTGGATCGTCTGTTCCAGAGCGGGTTGGACAACGGCTTCCGGATCGAGAGGACGTATGCGCCGCACAGAACCACGGACGCGACAAGCTCGTTTGCCGCGGGAGATCTGGTAACGGTCACGCTGCGAATTCGAAACACGCAGGAGCGGCGGTGGGTCGCGGTGACCGATCCGCTTCCTGCAGGATTCGAAGCGGTTGAGTCACTCTTTGCGACGACGGCCACGGATCTCGCCGAAGAACAGCAGCAGGCCGAGCAGGGCGCCGACTGGACTTCGTGGTTCCGTCAGGGCGGATTCGACCGCGTCGAGCGCCACGATGACCGGGTGCATCTGTTCGCTACACGCCTGGCCGAGGGAGTACACGAGTTCTCGTACGTCGCCCGCACAACGACCTCGGGAACCTTCCGTACCGCACCCGCGCATGCAGAAGAAATGTATCAACCGGAGGTCTTCGGCCGGACGGCAACGACCGTGATCGAGGTACGGAAGTGAAGGTGATGGTACTTAACCCTCTCCCCGCCCGGATTGCGGCCTGTGCACAGGAAGCCATTCGGGGAGAGGGAAAAGACGACTCCACACTCCACGCAACTTGTTCCCTGCTCCCATGACCAGGCGACTTCTCATCCTCATTCCCGTCGGCATCCTCGCTCTCGCGATCTGGATCCGCGTCGGTCCCCTGCCGGAGGGACTGCTCGATCCGGCGGGCCGGCAATCGACAACGATCACGGATCGCAATGGTGTCGTTCTGTATGAGTCGCTCTCAGCAGAAGAGACTCGAAGCACCTGGCTCGATGCAGATGCCTTACCCCCGAACGTCGTCAACGCCACGCTCGCAGCCGAGGACCAGCGATTCTTTCAGCATCCGGGTGTCGATCCGATCGCGATCGCGCGCGCCACCTTTGCAAACATCCGTGCCCGCCGGTTTGTGCAGGGCGGATCGACGATCACACAACAGGTCGTGAAACAGCTCGCACCGCGGCCGCGAACTCTGTCGGGCAAGCTGCGGGAAGCGGTCACCGCACTCCGTCTGGAACATCACCGTTCGAAAGGTGAAATTCTCGCGCTCTACCTGAACCTTGCACCCTATGGGAATCAGCTGACCGGTATCGAGCGGGCGAGCCGCGGGTACTTCGGCACCCAGGCTGCGCAACTGACTCCCGCACAGGCCGCCTACCTGGCCGCACTCCCACAGCGGCCTTCTGTGCTCAATCCGTTCCGCAACCGCGAGGCGGGAATGGCCCGGCAGCGCCGGATCCTCGAGCGAATGAGAGCCTCCGGCATGCTCGAAGACGCGGAACACGAGCTCGCGCAAAGCGAGGAGTTGACGTTCAGCACGACGCCGGCCGAGCAGGTCGCCCCTCACTTCGTCCAGATGCTTCTCTCACGTTACGGGGATTCCAGGCCGGTGCGCATCGAGACGACTCTGGACTCCGGCTTGCAGCGCGACGTGCACGGCATCATTCAGGCGCACCGCCGGAATCTCACTCGTCACGGCGCCGGCAACGTGGCCGTGGCCGTGCTGGACAACCGTTCCGGCGAGTGGCTTGCGTGGGAAGGCTCGGGGGACTACTTCGACGTCCGGACGAGCGGCGCGATCGACGGCGTCACGGCTCCGCGCCAGCCGGGTTCCGCGCTGAAACCGTTCACCTACGCACTCGCGTTCGAGAACGGCTTCTCGCCTGCCTCGGTACTTCCTGATATTCCGGCGCATTTCCCCACAGCCGAACAGGGCATCCTCTACAGCCCACGCAATTACGATGGGATCTTCCGCGGGCCTCTGCGTGCGAGACAGGCACTGGCGGGCTCGGAGAACGTTCCGGCAGTGTGGTTACTTTCGCAGATGCAGCCAGCCGATCTGCTGCGCATGCTCCGGCGGCTTCACTTTTCGACTCTTGAAAAGAACGCCGACTACTATGGACTCGGCCTCACCCTTGGCGACGCCGAAGTCCGGCTCGACGAACTGGTGCTGGCGTACGCGATTTTCGCAAGAGGCGGCACATGGCAGGAAGCTTCGGCGGTCCGAAACGTCAGGCTGCAGGGTGGAAAGGCGATCCCTTCCGCGCGCGCGGATCAGGAACAGATCGTTTCGCCGCAGACGGCGTACTGGATTGCCGACATCCTCGCCGACTCGCGCGCTCGTGAATTCATCTTCGGCAGCTCGAGCAGTCTCGAGTTTCCCTTTCCCGTCGCGGTCAAAACCGGCACCTCGCAGGCATTTCGTGACAACTGGACGGTCGGCTTCACCAGGGAGCTCACGGTCGGCGTCTGGGTGGGAAATTTCGATCGCAAACCGCTCGAAAGCTCCTCCGGTGTCACCGGCGCGGCTCCGATCTTCAACGCCGTCATGATGGCGGCGCAGAAGCGCACAGGAAGGAAGGTAGAAGTCGCGGCACATGGATCGCTGCTCGATCCACCCCCGGGCCTCGAGCAGCAGTCTGTCTGCGCACTCTCGGGACTCCGTCCGAGTACCGCATGCCCGGTGATCGAGATGGAGTGGATCGCCGCAGGATCTGGGAGAGCTGACTGCACGTGGCATCGTGGCGACGGCCGGGACTCGACTGTGATCTGGCCTGCTGAGTACCGGCACTGGGCCGAACGACGGGGCCTGATTACGGAGGGTACGCTCCTCATTCAGCAGGTCGATCTGCCGGCAGAGACAGAATCGCGGGGAGTCCGCATCACACATCCCCCTTCAGGCTCCACATACCTGATCGATCCCACGCTGAGGCGCAACTTTCAAACGCTCTCGCTGCGGGCGAGGCTCGACGGCACGACAGGTCCGGTGCAGTGGAGCATCAATGGCAAACCGATCGGAAGAACGGCTCCCGGACGCGCTCTTTCCTGGCCTCTCACCGCTGGAACGCACACGATCGTGGCGAGCTCCGGCTCGAGCTCGGATCGCGCGACAATCGTCGTGAAATAACGCGTATCGACGTCGTTCGCACTCAGATTCGACCCGTCTGCCTTGACTCCGCATGAGGTCTCTGTAAATAATACAAGGCTCGTCGCGGTGAAAGCCGCCCAGTAGCTTTCGGTTCCATCATCAGTGGAGAAGGCCTATGCCCTTTCGCGGTGAGCCCGAAGGTCGAGCCGGATTGGCGCACGCGCAGCTTCGGATCCGGCAAGCCGATGCGAACGATTCCGCCTTCCTTGCCGAGGTGATGCTCCTGGCGAGCCGCTCTCAGCTGCCTCGGGGCTTCTGGGATCTCGTCGTGGCTGAGGAGGATCTGCTCGACTTTCTGGAGCTTCTCATACTGATCGACTCCGCATCGTTCTGCCACTACTCGAACTTTCTCATCGGCGAGACCGATGAAGGGCCCGCGGCCGCCCTTTCCGCTTATGACCCCGGCACGCCTGGAATGCTGTCTCCCGGACAACTGATCGCGGCCGGATGGGAGGAGTTCGGCTGGCCCGATGACGAGCTTCTGGAGGTATACAAGCGGCTCGAGCCGTATCAGACCGCGCTTCCTGAACAACGGCCCGGGCTCTGGACAATCGAGTGGGTCGCGACGATCCCCCGCCTGCGCAGGCAGGGATTCATCACCACACTGCTCGAGAGGATCCTCGACGAAGGTCGAGCGCGCAATTACAAACGGGCCCAAATCACCACGTTCATGGGGAATGAGTCGGCGACCCGCGGCTACCAGAAACTCGGATTCAGTATCGCCGAAGAAAGGCGCCATCCCGACTTCGAGAAGATCACCGGTGCGCCAGGTCTGTCCCGCTTCGAGCGGGCCTTGTGATTCCGGTTACAGGCTACCCGACACCCAGTCTACGGCGAGCTCTTCAGCCCAGTACCGGCAGCGCAGCGAGCCGAGCGCTGAGACGAATCCGACATGCCCGCCCATTTTCGTGGCAACAAAACGAACGTGCTGCGATGCGGCAGCGCGTGCGGGCGGAATCGTGAAGCCCGGTACGAGCGGATCGTCCTCTGCGCTGATGCAGAGGGTTGGAACCGCGACCCGCCCGACGTACTCCTTCGAGCTCGATCGCGCGTAATAATCCGCTGCACCGTCGAAACCATGAAGCGGGGCGGTCGCAGCGTCATCGAACTCCCAGATCGTTCGCGATCTCCTCGTGGCCTCCACATCAATCAGCGCAGCGGCCTCCTCGAAGCGGCTCGCGACATCGAGCGCCTTTTTCCGCAGGCTGCGCAGGAAGGTCTCCGTGTAGAGACGTCCGATCCTCGTTTCGAGAAATCGAGCCCCAGCGGCCAGATCGAACGGAGAGGAGATGGTCGCGGCAGCCTCGATCGGGCTTTCGCTTCCCTGCTCACCGAGCCACTTGAGAAGGACGTTGCCGCCAAGCGAGATCCCCACTCCAACGAGCTTCGAATCACCCAGGCGTTCTCTCATCGTTCGCACGACGAGATCGAGATCAGTCGTTTCACCGGAGTGGTACATCCGCGGACGAAGGTTGGGAATCGGACGGACGACGTTTTCCGGATCTCGCGCGCAGTAGCGGAAGTTCATCACCGTTGCGGTGTAACCGTGAGCCGCGATGCGAGTGAGCAGCCCCTGCATGTAGACGGAGTACGAGCTTCCCTCCAGTCCGTGAACGAGGATGAAATGAGTGCCCGATGGAGGTCCCTCGAGATGGTCGAGAATCAGCTCATCGCCGTCAGGAGTGGGCAGGATCTCCCTGCGGAACGGAACCACGCGCCGGCTCCTGGTCAGCCGGCCCCAGAGGGTCTGCATGTGCGCCCCGCGCAGCCACCAGGCCGGCACGAAGGCCGGCTCTAATGAACTCAGGTCTTCGGACATCGACTTATTATGAGGCAGAGTTGGAAAGGGTGAAGGGTGAAGAGTGAAGAGTGAAGAGTGAAGAGTGAAGGGTGAAGAGTGAAGGGTGAAGGGTGAAGGGTGACGAGTGAAGGGTGTCATCCCGAGCAATCAAACGGCGCGGGCGCGCCGGTGAAGGGTGATGAACCACCGTGTCATGCTGAGCGAGGCCACGTCATCCTGAGCGAAGCGAAGGATCTCGTCTTGCGGTGCTCGATCCTCCTCAGGAGATCCTTCGCTTCGCTCAGGATGACGTATTTCTACATCCCTCCCGGTTCGGAGATGTTCATTAGAAGCGTCGAGCGAGGGTTCACCCTTCACCCTTCACCCTTCACCCTTCACCCTTCACTCTTCACCCTTCACCCTTCACCCTTCACCCTTCACCCTTCACCCTTCACCCTTCATACTTGCGGCGTGAAGCGCGAACGAACCGAGGCGATCGTGCTGCAGACGTTTCAGGCACGCGAACGGGACAAACTGGTCGTATTCATCACGCCCGACCATGGCAAGCGGAAGGGATGGGTCTACGGGGTGCGCAGCAACAGGGTTCGCTTCGGAGCGTCGCTGGAACTCCTGGCTAAGATCTCGATCGGGTATCTGGAAAAAGAACAGGACGAGATCGTCCGTATCGAATCCGTCGATCTGATCCGCTCGCTGTTCGATGTCCATCAGGACTTGCGCACCAGTCTCGCCGCGACGTACATAGCGGAGACGATCGACACCTTTTCGCAATCGGACGACCCGTCGGAGCTCACCTACCGGCTGCTGGACCGGAGCTCCGAAGCTCTGCTCGCTACGCGGAACGCTGGAGCCGTCGTAGCGTATGTCGAGATCTGGATCCTCAAGCTCACCGGGATCTTTCCGTCGATGCGCGAGTGTGCGCGATGCCACAACCTTCTTGCACGACCACTCCGCTACGATGAAAAGAACAACGGATTCGTCTGCCCTGACTGCGCGACCCGCTCGGGGGTCCTGCCGAATGACGTTGTCGACGTGCTCGAGCAGCTTCTCCGCCTGCCTGCAATGGACTTCGCGACCGGAACGCACTCTGACGAAGCGATCTTCGAGATCCGTTCGATCGCCCGCACGACCCGCCGCAACTTTCTTGGGCATGAGCTCAAATCGCACGACCTGCTCGAGAGCGTCCTCGCGCGAGGGTGAACAGATTCTCTCCCGAACGGGGGGACTTTGGATGGCTTGTCATCCTGGCGCAGCCACGTCATCCTGAGTGCAGCGAAGGATCTTCTTCCAGGGATCAAGCGTCGCAATATGATCCTTCGCTTCGCTCAGGATGACACGGGCGCCGACGCTCCGCCTCCTCCCGTAATGGCATGCACGATCACGTCGCTGCTGCTACTCACGTAGGTGTGATGTTCGTCGTCCGTCACGACCAACTCGGCTCCGGATTCTGCAGCGAGCGCCTTGATACGATCGAGCGGTGTGACAGTGTCATTCCGTCCGTGAATGATCGTTGTTTTTCGGCCGGCATCCATCAGTGTCGTTTCAATCGATACTCCGAGCAGTACGTTTCTCAAGGTTCGATCGATCGAGCTCCACATGTGCAGTACGCCATCACTCGCGACGGCAGCGTCCAGGTCAGGTCGCAGGAGTGGTGCGATCCCTCGCAGCAGCGGCCTGAGAGCGCACATGAGAGTGCAGCTGACATGAGACAGGACAGGATTGAGCGAGAAGAGGGCAGCTATCGGGGACATTTCCCACAAGCGGGATCGAGCCTCTTCTTCGTCGTCAAAGAGCGGCACGCCCATGAGGACGAGCCGATCAACCTCCGCGGGGTATCTCGCGGCATACAACGTCGCCAGAATTGTCCCGAACGAGTGAGCGACGATGGTGAGCTTCGAGCGCACCCCTTCGGCCTCCAGCGTTCGTCGCAGATAGCCGATGTGATCCTCGACGGAGTAATCGATGTGGGGCCATGGCGAGCGTCCAAACCCAACGATGTCGACAAAGATCAACCGGCGAACCGTCTGCAGTTCGTCGAATGCTTTACCCCAGTAGCGGCTGCTGCCCTGGAAACCGGGAACAAAGAGTACCGCCGGCCCGCTCCCGTGAACTTCCCTGTAGAGCAGGTCTCCGAGATGCTCTCGTTTTTTCTGCTCCCGCCTCGCATTCCATCGCGCGAGCAGTTCGATCCCGACCGCGGCGACTCCGAGTCCTATGAGAAGACGAGCGGCCTTTCCTGAGGCACGACGTTTGGTCAACGATCACTCCTGAGTTCGACCTCGAGAACGGGCTGGCCTCACTTCGAAAGCGACGGGATGTCGATTCCAGCAATGCGCACTCTCTTCTCGGCAGCAACGTCGGTCCAGGCAACGAAGACCTGATCTCCTGTTCGAGCGATGCGGGGGAATCCTGCGCCACGAGCCGTACTGGAAGGAGCCACGGTCTGCACGGCACTAGTGCGTCCGTCCGCCGAAATCCGCCGCGCGACCACGCCTGCGTCGTTGCCGATCCCCTCGATCCACGACACCAGGGCGCTGCCGTCATCCAGCAGCACGAGATCCACCCGTCCGACCGCCGCTCCTTCGTCGATTCGGACCGGCGCAGAAAACGTCTTCCCGGAATCGCCCGAAAACGCAACATTCAACCTGCCCTTGTCATCCGGTGCGGTAAACCACGCCAGCGCAACTCTCCGTCCGTCTGCAACGAGCTGAGGCCCGTTCACCGGACAGCCTTCGATTTTCCAGCCGTCCGGATGCACGATTCGAGGCTCGGTCCATCCCTTCGCAGTCTTTCGCACGATCGCAATGTCTCTCACTTCATCAGGAGATCGATCGCGGTACGCGACGATCAGCCCTTCGGAGGTCATCGCCATGTCCGTCGTGCAGCATTCGCAAGTGCGCTCGTCGAGAATGGCCCGGGACTGAATTCCCCGTCCCGGATCTGTCGTGGCGTAGCGGAGGCTCATGTCACCTCCACCATGATCCCCATGCCCCGCCATTTCCCTTCCATCGAGCCACACCGCGGAAACGGTCGCTCCCGATGCGTGCGGCTGGAGCGAAGCAAATCCGTGCTCGGTCTGCGTGTCATCGTCGTTCAACTTGATCCCGCTGCCCCATGTGCGGCCTCCGTCCCGCGAACGGGCAACGCGCACGTCGTAGGCGTAGGTGCCGGCTCCGTTTTTCTGCAGCCAGTGCACCACCAGCGAGCCGTCGGCCGCCTCCACGACCGAAGGAAAGTCCGCCCAGTTGACAAACAGGTCATCCCGCCGAAGAACAGTGATGGGGCTCGCCCACTCACCTTTCCTGAAGCGCGCGATTTTGATCGCCGTCGCCGACGATCCTTCCACTGGTTCGAGCCAGCTCATCAGGAGGTCGCCGCCACGGGTTGCGAATAGCGATGGCGCCGAAGAGCTCCTGCCCGCTGGCGAAGAAAGCTCGCGGACCGGCGACGCGTCCGCTTCCGTACATGCGACAAAACGGAACGAAAGCAGGGCCAGAAGGCCGGTCAACCCAAGAAGTCCTCTCATGCAATCCCCACAACTCCCGTATACCACTGGTCCAGCCGCACCGCGAACTCGGTCGAGTCTTCCACCATCAGAATTGCGGATGATCGGCTCATTTGTCCCCGTCCCTTAGGGCTTCGGCTTTGCGCCGAGTTTGACCGTCGTGGCGCTTTTTCCGTCGACGTCAATCTCGACCGAGACCCTGAGACCCGTCGCGAGATCGTTTCTGGACGCAGGGGCCGAGCCTCTCCAGTACTTCGTTCCGTCAGTGAGAGTCACTGAATGCTCCTTGCCGTCCCTGTCGGTGATGACCATCTCATTCCCCGCCAGCGACTTCACAGTACCGAGATAGGTGTGAACTTCTCCCGCATGCGCGAGCAGAGTGGCGGTGAAGAGGGTGAAAAGTGCTGCCATGCTGATGAGATTTTTCATATCTTCCTCGTCGTGATGTTGTCGATGTTTAACTCGAGCGTCAATGTGCGTGCCCACTCGGTGAGTGTTCCTGTTCCGGTGACGGGTCCCCTCCCTCGAGGAATTCCCTTTCTTCCTGCAAGCGCTGATGCTGCGCCGCAGTCATCGGGTTCAGGAGCCTCATTTCTTCCAACTCAGCTGGCGTCAGCTTCGGAAGATGTCGTGTAAAGTGGACTAACGTCCAGCTGCCGTAGGCTGATTCCGCCGTCCCATTTCCCCAGCCCGGCATACCGGTCATGCGGATGCCGTTCTCGATGATCGCGAAGAGCTCGCCGTCGGTGAGCTCCTGGGTAGCGGCGAGAGTCATGTCGGGTGCCTTCGGATACAGCTTCTGCCCGATTGCGGTCTCTCCTTTTCCGTCGTTCGCATGGCAGACCGCGCAGTGATCCGCCCAATGCGCACGCGCCTCAGCGAGCACCTCTGGTGTGACCGGCACGGGATTCTTCGCATTTTTCAGGTCTGCCGGCACGGACCAGCTTCGCATTCTGCGCGCCATCATTTCCTCCATCATGGTCGGCTCGTCGAGGGCGCTGAAACCGTGTCGGAGTGAGCGTACCAACACGGCGCCGCCGATGAGGAGGAGCAGTGAAAGAACGATCAGACCGATGATCGAGCCACGTTTCATCGCGACCTCCCGTCCTCGAAGTCTGATTTGCTCCGGTTGCAACACGCCTCTCCCCTGCCCCTCTCCCCGCTGCGGGGGGGAGCGGGGTTCACGAACTCCCGAACGCGGCTCATTCTTCCACCCTGGTCAGCCGGATTCCGCACTTCGGACAGGTACCAGGTACGTCGCTGCGGATCTCGGGATGCATCGGGCAGGTGTAAACCGCCGGTTCTGATCGCTTGTGCGCCGCGTGCGGATCCTCCGATGGAGGGATAACAGCAGGCGCGACCGCCATGGACGGCACCGCCCACGCCGTCGTTCCGGCAGGCGGCTTGTACCAGCCAGGATCTTCATACCCGGTGAGCCCTTCCCTCACTTTGATGACTGTAAACATCCCACCCATGTCGATTGGCCCGTACGGTCCGAGTCCGCCGCGCATCGGAATGGAGTTTCTCGGGAACTCCATCTGGTGCTCTGCCATGTCGCCCATGCCGGTCTGGCCCATGAGCATCGTGCCGGGAACCAGTTCGTTGATCTTAGCGTCGACAGGTCCGGTGTCGACTCCGAGAAGGTTCGGGAGATCGTGTCCCATCTGGTTCATGAGGTGGTGGGATTTGTGACAGTGAAACGCCCAGTCTCCCGGGTTGTCAGCGAGCCACTCGATATCGCGCGTCGTTCCGACAGGCACGTTCACGGAGTTCTCGGGCCACCATCCGGACTGAGGGATCGGACCGGCATCGGTGCCGGCAACCCAGAACTTGTGTCCGTGAATGTGGATCGGGTGAGAGTTCATGCTGAGATTCCCGAGGCGAATCCTCACGCGATCGCCGAGTCTCACGGGTAGATGGTCGGTGGCGGGAAACACCTTGCTGTTGAACGTGAACACATTGAAGTCGAGCATCACGGTCGGATCGGGCGTCGCCGTTCCCGGCTTGATGAACCACTCGTGGAGAAAGATGGCGAAGTCGCGGTCGACGCGAAGCTCTTCCGGATCTTTCGGATGAATGATGAAAAAACCCTGCATGCCCATCGCGATCTGGACCATCTCGTCAAAGTGCGGGTGGTACATCAGAGTGCCGGTCTGCCGCAGCGTGAATTCATACGCATACGTCTCACCCGGTTTGATCTTCGGCTGGCTCAGCCCGGCCACTCCGTCCATGCCGCTCGGCAGATGCATCCCATGCCAGTGAACAGAGGTCCCTTCGGGCAGGCGGTTGGTGACGTAGATGCGGACGCGGTCGCCTTCGACCGCCTCGATCATCGGTCCGGGAGTAACCCCGTTATAGCCGAAGCAGTTCACGATGAGCCCCGGCGCGAACTCGCGCTTGACCGGCTCGGCGATGAGATGAAACACCTTCACGCCGTTTTCCATCTTCCAGGGAAGCTTCGCGCCGTTCGGGACCATGACGGGTGCGCGCCCTCCACCCGCCCGTGGGCGCGGCAGTCTCGCGGACGGACTCCCGGACTGCTGCTGCGTTGCAGCCTGTGCGTTGCCACGGCCGAAGAGGGTCCCCCCAACAACGCCGGCAATCGATGAAAACAGAACATTTCTTCTCGAGATCATGAGTCAGTGGTCTCCTCGCTGGTTCATGGATGACGACCGCTCGTCGCTCCCCATCACCCGCTCGCGCTGCATCATTTCGGTTCCGTTGAGTGCCCGCTCGAGGTTATTGCGCGCCAACCAGTACGCGAGCTGTGCGTCGACGTAGTCCCGGCGCGCATTCGCCTCGTTCTGTCGCGCCTCGAGGACCTGGTAGACACCGACGAGCATCGAATTCTGCTGGAGTCTCGTCAGCTCGACGATTCGTACACGCCGTGGGAGTAGAACGTCACGGTAGTATTCGACGCGAGCGCGCGCCGACACCAGACTTTGGCGCGCGGCACGGATCTCGGACTCAGCCTGGCTCGTCACCAGCGCTAGATGGTGGCGCGCGCGCAGGTATTGCGCCTCCGCCCGGTTGCGGGCTGCGCGCCCGTTGTTGAAGATGGGAATCGGAAACTCGATGCCCGGCCCCGTAGTCCTGGTGCCATCCGGCTCGCGCTCCAGGTGTACATCAGCGACGAACTCTCCGAGAGCGGCGAGGCGCGAAATCGGGACGCTCCGCTCGGCAATCGCAACCTCTCTGCGCGCAATATCGATGTCGAGCCGCCTGGTGAGTGCGAGAGCGGAGATCTCTTCCTCGCTCATCTCCTCGGCAGGAGGCTGTGGAAACTCGCTCGGAATCGACCAGACCATCCCGTCATCGCGCAGCCCCATCGCGCGAATCAGCGCCTCCCGCCTCAGCACGACCTGCTCCTGGGCTTCGGCCAGATTCAGCTTCGACTCTTCGTAGACTGCCTGCTCGTTCTCCAGATCGAGATCTGTGATATTGCCCGCCGTGTGCTGTCGGATCGCGAGCTCCGTCGACGCGATCGCGGCGTCGGAGATGGTCTCGCTCTGCGCAAGATTCTGCGAGGCAGCGAGAAGCGCGTAATAGTCGCTGCGTACATCCGCTGAAAATGAGAGGACCTCCCTGGACACGCGAAGTTTCGCCACCTCGAATACGTCCCGGCCGAGCGCGCGCCGTCGCGGAAGCTGAACTAACCCGACCAGCGACTGCGCGAGCGTGATCTCGTAGGGCTTGAAGGGCTCTCCCGGACCTCGGGTCTCGAACTCCAGGATGGGATTGGAGATCGTAGAGGCTTCGATGAGGTCAGCGCGAGCAATTCCGACTTCGGCGAGGATCACCTGAAGACGTGGATTGTTGATCACCGCCACGGCGACGGCCTCGTCCGCATCGAGCTCGCCTTCGAGCATTTCCTGCACGCGGGGATCGTCCGTCATGCGGGCCAGCTGCTGGAACTCGAGCGTCTGATTCGCGCGCTCGTTCACGGATTGCGTGATCTCCGGCACCCCTGCATCACGCGTGACGCTTGCGCAACCGCCGAGAACCAGGATCACCAGACCGACCGGAAGATGAGACAATCGAATCATGGTTCGTTCCTCTTTACGAGAACCATTCCACACTTGGGGCACGTGCCGGGCTTCTCGCTCACGACTTCCGGATGCATGGGACATGTGAAGGCCTGCTCCCCAGCGGCCGGCGCTTTCCCGGACATCGAATGCCCGGCATGGGGATCAGCCTCGGAGGACTCCATACCGAACCTCTCCTGGCCTGTTCCCCTGGACTTGTCCGTCTCCCTCACCGAGCTGGGAGCTGCGACGTCGAGCGAATCTCTTTTCAGCGTTTCGGACGGACGGATCGCCCCCATCTCCGAACTGGTCCTCGCTTTAGCCGGACCACGCGCGCCCGAGTCGGGATTCTGCATCGCCGAAGGGTCCATGCCCGGCATGTTCGAATGGTCCGTCCCCGCCATGCCTCTGCTGCCCTCCGGAACCCCTGCGGGAGCGAGACTTCCCTCTACGGGACCCCACAGACCGCCCGCAGGAATCGCCCCGCCGCCACCATGCTGCATCCCCGCCATTCCGGGCTCCATCTGCGAATGGTCCATTCCCTCCATGCTGCCCGGCTCCATCTGCGAGTGATCCATTGCCGCCATATTTCCCGGCTCCATCTGCGAGTGATCCATTGCCGCCATGTTTCCCGGCTCCATCTTCGAATGATCCATCCCCGCCATGCTGCCCGACTTCATCTGCGAGTGGTCCATCCCGTCCATGCTGCCCGGCTGCATCGTCGAGTGGTCCATCCCCGCCATGTCCCCGGCAGCCTGTGGATCGCCGCCGTGACCCCCATGCCCGCCACCCACGTCCACTCCTTTGCTTTTCGCATCGGCATATGCCGCCGCACTCTTGCTGGCAGTGGATTGCCTGCCACCGCACGCGGTGGAGATCAGAACCACTGCAAGGCCTGCAACCACAAGTGATGCACGAGAAGAATCTGACCGTATGAATTTCATTGAGAACTCCTGGGCTGGGTGACAGCGACCGAATGTCAGGAAAATCGTGAGCCCGCTTTTCATCGTTGACCGAAAAGGAGAAAGGAGCGAGCAGCCAAGAGACACCGAAGGCGTCTCGCGTTCGCGAAGGGGATCAGATGCGGAAGGTCTGGAGCAGCACGTCGGAGCCGACGTCCTGGTCGCAGCGAAGAGCGCCGAGCGTCACCCGGTCGCGAAGACCCCGGCAGTCCGCCGGCAACACGCTTCGATGCGAGACGCCGGGATTCACCACTGAGAAGTGAGCCGTAAGCTCGGTGGAGAACTTCAAAATCGGACGCTGCTTTTCCGGTGCGGGAACAGGAGTCTGCTGAGGAGAGGCATCATGCTGACCCGTCATCATTCCAGCCGCCATCGTACAGAGCGGCGCAACCGTATGGATGACCTTGTGAAACGGCAGCACGCAGCACCCGAGGATGAACAGCGTCACCGCGATCGCGGGAACGGTGGTACCGAGCACAATCGAGGCCGCGATGGAAGTGCGTTTCATGTCCGTGGATCGATGCAAGTCTGATTCCTCGAACTCAGATCAGATCCGCGCGTTCCGCAGACGCAGAGCGTTCGCGATTACCGAGACGGAGCTGAAACTCATTGCTGCGGCCGCAAACATCGGACTGAGCAGCACTCCAAAGAATGGGTATAGAACCCCCGCCGCAATCGGGACGCCGGTCGCGTTGTAGATGAACGCGAAGAAGAGGTTCTGTCTGATATTTCGCATCGTCGCGTCGCTGAGACGCCGCGCGCGGACGATCCCGCGCAGATCGCCTTTGACCAGCGTGACGTCAGCCGCCTCCATAGCGACATCCGTTCCGGTGCCCATCGCAATCCCCACCTCGGCCTGAGCGAGCGCCGGCGCGTCGTTGATCCCATCTCCGGCCATCGCTACGACTCTTCCCGCCTCCTGCAACCGCTTCACTTCGGCCGCCTTCTGATCCGGCAACACCTCGGCGATCACCTCATCAATAGACAATTTGGCGGCGACGGCGTCCGCGGTCGTCCTGCTGTCCCCCGTCATCATCACGATGCGAATGCCTTCGTCGTGCAGCTGCTGGATCGCCTCCGCGGTCGTTTCCTTCACCGGATCGGCCACGCCGATGAGTCCCGCCGATTTCCCGTCGACGACAACGAACATCACTGTCTGCCCGTCTCCCCGCAACTCCTCGGCACGCTTCGTCAACTCGCCCGCATCGATCTGCAACTCGGCCAGCATCGCAGCATTCCCGAGCGCAACGCGCCTGCCCTCGACGGTCCCCCTTACGCCCTTGCCCGTGATCGATTCAAAGTCGGAAACGGATTTCAGCGAGATCCCACGCTCCTCCGCGCCCGCAACAATTGCCGCCGCCAGCGGATGCTCGCTCGCCCGCTCCAGACTCGCCGCCAGCATGAGCATTTCGTCGTCTCCCTTCCCCTCTCCCCGCGGGAGAGGGGAAGGGGGTGAGGGCTCCTCTGACGAAGACGCCTCGATCACCGACACCAGCTTCGGCTTCCCCTCCGTCAGCGTCCCTGTCTTATCCACAACCAGCGTATCCACGGTCCGCAGGATCTCGATCGCCTCCGCATTCCGGAACAGCACTCCCGCAGTCGCCCCTTTCCCCGCGGCGACCATAACCGACATCGGAGTCGCGAGCCCCAGCGCGCAGGGGCACGCGATGATCAGCACGGCAACGGCGTTGACGATCGCATACGCCATCCGAGGATCGGGTCCGAAGATCGCCCAGATCGCCAGAGTGAGCAGGGCGACCACGATCACGGCCGGAACGAACCAGGCCGAGACCTTGTCCGCGAGTTTCTGAATCGGTGCGCGGCTCCGCTGCGCCTGCGCCACCATGTTGACGATTTGTGAGAGGAGTGTATCCGCGCCAACGCGCTCGGCGCGCATGAGCAACGATCCAGTGGAGTTGACCGTCGCACCAATGAGTTTGTCTCCCTCCGCTTTCTCCACCGGGATCGACTCACCCGTCACCATCGACTCGTCGATATTGCTCCTGCCTTCCAGGACGACGCCATCGACGGGGACTTTCTCCCCCGGACGGACGCGCAGGGTGTCGCCCGCCTTCACCTGCTCGAGTGGAACGTCTCTCTCGTTCCCGCTTTCTTCAACGAGGCGCGCGGTCTTCGGGGCGAGCCCCAGTAGCGCCTTGATCGCCGCTCCCGTACGGCTTCGCGCACGCAGCTCCATCACCTGCCCGAGGAGAACGAGCGTGACGATCGCCGCGGCGGCCTCGTAGTAGACGCCCACTTGTCCCGTGTGATCGCGGAACGCCGGCGGAAAGATGTCGGGGAACAGCGTTGCGATGACGCTGTAGATCCAGGCCACCGCCACACCCAGCCCGATCAGCGTGAACATATTGAGACTGCGGAACACGACTGAGCTCCACGCCCGGACGAAGAACGGCCAGCCGCCCCAGAGAACCACCGGCGTCGCCAGAACGAGCTCGATCCAAGGGGCCCATCGGATGATCGTCGATCCGAAAAGGTCCAGCCCCGGCATGTGACGGAGCATCGCGAAGGCGACGAGCGGCACCGTGAGAATCGCGCTGATCCAGAGACGACGCGTCATGTCGTCGAGTTCAGGATTCTCATCGTCGAGCGTCACGGTGCGCGGCTCGAGCGCCATGCCGCAGATCGGGCAGCTCCCCGGCTCGTCGCGCACGATCTCGGGATGCATCGGGCAGGTCCACTCGGTCTTCGTTGCGGCGGCACTGATCTGTTCCGGCTCGAGCGCCATCCCGCACTTCGGACAGGCCCCCGGTTTGTCCTGACGGACTTCCGGGTCCATGGGACAGACGTATGAAGTTCCCGGTGCAGCGGGCTCGGACGGACGTGTAGCGCGATCGCCTGACCCCGTCACGAACTTCCCGGGATCGGCGTCGAATTTCTGCTTACATCCGGCCGAGCAGAAGTAGATCGTCTCGCCTCCGAAGGTCGATGATCCGGCAGCTCTCTCCGGTTCGACTTTCATTGCGCAGACGGGATCGACGTGGGAATGTGTCTCGCGCGCATCGTGTGTCATGAAAATCTCCCGCAAAGATTCGGTTCTGCAAGACCACTTCGAGCATCGGCACCCGGCCATACATCACTGGAACGTGATTTCGTCATCGTGCGGAACTCGAGTTCGATCGATATCAACTTGAAGCGAGCCGAATAAACGTTTGTAAGGCGAAGAGCGCTCGGGATGGTTCGTGCCGACCGTGATCTGATGACCGTGTTTGAGGAATCCCGCGGCGAGCGCCTTCGCCACGTCGCCAGAACCGAGAACGCCGACCTTCATGGTGCCACCTCCTGTGAGAGGCGGAGTGTATCGCGCAGCGGCCGGCAGATGGAACGCCGCCTCGGCCATTCGCGGCTACGGCCGTCTCACCGCCCGCCGCCGCGGTTTCACCTGATCGACGACGAGGGCCTCGAGCAGAATCTCCTCAGCGACTCTCCCACCCGCGGGACGGCGCGGGGCGGCTGCGGCAATAAGGGTGTTCAGACCCGAAAAATGAAATAGTTAAACGTCTTCGCAGCTTGCGCCGAGTTTTTCATTTTTCGGGGGTAGCCCCCAAAGTCACTTCCCCAAGGTTCTGCGGTTCACCGGCGCGGCGAGGAACGAGGCCGAAGCCCAACAGACTAGAGGTTCATCGGACGGAGCTGGAGACACAGCAACGGAACCGCACGCCGAATGGTCAGGTCTGTGATTTCTACTCTGCGGTTGAGAAGAAAGCAGATATTCCCGACCTGGCTCCTACTTTTCGGACACGTCTGACTCCTCGGACACCTGCTCTGTGTGATCACGCGTCGCGCTTGGAATCGTCTCAAATGGACTCGGGAGTACCATCAGGAAAGTGGAGAAACGTCCTTGACAATCGCTTTTATAGAATCGCCCTCGATGCCTTCGACTCACTCGAGGCGCATCGTTTTCACCAGCGCGCGGAAGCGCGGCTCGCCGTGGAGCGAATCGAGGCGCGGGTCGACATTTGTCCAGATCATCAGCGTCGAGCGCTCGCGATGGCCGATATCCAGCCAGTCCAGTGCACGCTCCTTCTCGCCGAGCGCTGCGAAGGCGAGCGCCGCGTGGTAGGCGGCCGCGTAGTGCTCATCGGGCCGCGACGTGAAGCGCTCGATTTCGGCCAGCGCCTCCTCTCGACGATTCGCTAGTGCGTATGCTCGCGCCAGACCAGCCGGCGCGAGCGGGCCTGACTTCTGGAACGCGCGCACGGCTTGATCGAACATCCGCTTCTCCAGGTAGACGTGGCCGGCGAGGTGTTGCGACATCGGAACCTCGGAGCTCAACTCCAGCGCGCGCTCGACCTCCACGAGGGATTCGTCGAAACGGCGAGCCTGGAAAAGAATATTTGCCGCAGTCATCTGAATGAAGGGAGACGTCGGGTCCAGCTCCCGCGCTCTCGCAATCTCCGTCAGACTCTCCTCGAACCGCCCGCGCGCGGCGAGATAGATCGCGAAGAAGTGCCGCGAGTTCGCATAGTTCGGATTCAAGGCGATGGCCCGGCGATACGCGGTCTCCGCGCCGGCCCAGTCGTACTCGTACTGCACCTTGATGTGAGCGAGCGACGCGTGGGCCTCGCCGAGCCGTTCGTCGATCCGCAGCGCGTTGAGCGCCGCAACCCTCGACTTCGGAAAGGCCTCGGCGGGCCGCACGTGAAAGACACCGAGGATCGCGTAGGCGTCGGCGAGACCAGCGTGGGCGAGGGCATAGTTCGGGTCCCTCTCGATCGCGCGCGAGAAGTAATCGATGGCGGCGTTGAGACTGTCGACCGTTCTCGCCTGCCAGTGCAGCCGCCCTGCGAGATACAGCTCGTATGCCTCCGTATTCGACGGATGACTCTCCGCGATCCGCGTCTGTTCGTCGCTCGTCAAGCGAAGCGCGAGCGCCAGCAGGATGCGTCGCGAGATCGCATCCTGGACCGAAAAGACGTTGGTGAAGTCCTCGTCGAACTGCCCCGCCCAGAGCTGACTCCCGTCGGAGACGCGGAGGAGCCGGGCAGTCACACGGATTCGGTTCTCAGCCTTTTGAATCGTCCCCTCGAGCACGGACTCGACGCCGAGCGCTCGCCCTGCAGCGACAGCGTCCTGCTCGATCCCGCCATACCGGCGAACCGACGTAATCGGCTGGACGCGGACTCGCTCCACATTTCCCAACTGCACGATGAGCGTGTCGGCCATCCCCATCTCCAGTGACTCCTCGCGCTGGTTCGGCACCAGGGGCTTGAAGGGCAGAACGGCGATGGATCGCGTCGTTGCCGCCGGCGGCTCGATTGGACGTCGAGCACGCGCCGTCTGCACGGCCAGGCTGATGAGCAGAGTCAGCACCACCGCCGCCCCGACGACGACAGCGACACGAAGGCGGTTGCGCGGCTGGGCGGGCGGCCGATCTTCCGCCGCCTCGGCAGGTCTGACCTGGGGCACGAACCGATATCCGCGCCCCGGTACGGTCACCACGTATCGATTCTCGCCCGCAGTTTCGCCCAGGGCGCGGCGGACGGTCGAGATCGCCTGGTTGAGGTTGTTTTCCTCGACGACCGTGTCGGGCCAGATCTCCCGCATCAGCTCGTCCTTTCCCACGAGGACGCCGGGATGTTCGACCAGATAAAGCAGGGTGTCGAATGCTCTCGGTGTGAGCGGAAGCGGCTGGCCGTCGCGAGTCAGGAGCTGGGAGGCTCTCGTATCGAGACGGAAGTCGCCAAAATCGTATGCTCGTGGCTGCGTCATACACGCTCTTTCAGAACTCTTCAGGCGATTTCAGGCCATCCTAAAGTCTTTCACCGGGCTTCGGAAGAAAAATGCTCCCATCGAGCTGGAAGATATCCAGCCGAACGAAAGGAGACATCACATGAAGAAACTGTTTGGGCAGGTTGTCATCACTTTGCTGCTGGCAGGAGGGCTCTCAGCCGAAGCGGCTACATCCGTCGAAGGCATCCAAGCGCTGGGGGTGCCGAATCGAATTGTCGGAAGCTGGATCGTCGATCTCACCGTGCGCGACTGCGTCAGCGGAGTCGAGATCGAACGAACGGCGGCGCTGAATAGTTACACGCCGGGCGGAATCGTCATCACAACCCCCGGAGTGAACCCGGCGGTCATCAGTAATGGTCAGGGATCGTGGGAGCACGCCGGTGGACGGACGTTCCCGAACACGATCATGTTCTTCGTGTTCACCCCGGGTGGAACTCTCCTCGGCGTGACGACCGGAACCCGCGTGACGGAGCTCTCGGCGGACGGCAACGAGTTCACGAGCGCTGACACTCTCGAGCTTCGCGATCTGCACGGAAACGTCCTCGGCCGCCGCTGCGCGACCGGAATCGGACGCCGCATCAAGTGAGGCCTGAGGTGGCTGTCATGGCAACTCGACTCGCGCTTCAACTTTGAACCGCGCGCTGCTGTGGCTCCAGCTCTATGCTATTCGGGTGTGCGGTTCGCGCCGGTGAACCGCACACACGTTAGGCTGCTTGGAGAGGCCCTGCTCTGCTCGTGAATCTTTGGGAGGAAAGAATGGACGTGGTACGCCGTTTTGAAGTCCTGGGAACTCT
The DNA here is from genome assembly GCA_041748075.1 of Thermoanaerobaculia bacterium. Taxonomy (GTDB): domain Bacteria; phylum Acidobacteriota; class Thermoanaerobaculia; order Gp7-AA8; family Gp7-AA8; genus JBGSYJ01. The sequence continues at coordinate 7,111 of JBGTDX010000123.1, read as the reverse complement.
CGCTATCGCAACTGCGATCTACGAGTTATCAGTGCTGGTGGCGATGCACTTCCTGGCGCCGGAAGTCGATCCAATCAGAGCGCCAGGCAGCGCCTATGTTCTTGGTCCGTACGGGGCCCTGGTCACTACCATTTATTTCACTGGTTCGGTCGGCAGCGTCGCGCTTGGTTACGGGCTCAAGGAGGCCATGCCCCAGGTGCGATTGGTAAGAGCAGGGTGGCTGCTATTTCTTGTGGCGGCGCTCGGACGGCTCCTGGCTGGACTCTTCCCGATGGACTTTCCTCCTCCGATTCGAACCACGTCAGGGCTATTGCACGCGTTTGGCGGCGGTATCGGTTTCCCGTTGGGAACAATTGGAATCTTTCTCTTCTCGTTAGGATTTCGTCGTGATCGGCATTGGCGACCTGTGTCGGGCCTCACACTGGCGCTTGCCGCAGCGATCCTGTGCGCATTGTTACTCGGTATTCTGTCGCTAATCACCCTCGGCTTTGCGGGTTACATGCAACGCGTGCTGGTAGTGCTGCAACTCGCCTGGTCGATCGTAGTCGGGCTTCATCTAAGACGATTCGCACGAATCGCTGGAAGCTCTCTGGCAGCAAGGCAGCATGAGTCGGCCACCGCCGTATAGGACAACGCTTCTCCAGCTATGCGAGTTCGCCCAGAGTGAGGCCACCCAATAGCAGGCATTGTCAATGTGGGCGGCCCTACTTTTCCGTACTCGGATAAGGAATCTGCGGTTTCACCGGCGCCAACCCACACGTGCGGAAGTATAGCGCCCGCGGAGGAGTAGCGAGGGGGTTGGCGTCCGGGGCAGCGCCGCGTTAGCCGCCGCTTCCGCCAGGGGCCCATCGATAGCGAAGTTCCCGCGCGTCGTTGCCGAGAAACGCAGGATCTGAGTGCGTAGCGCCATCCCGGCTGAAGCCGAAGTGCTCGTAGAACACTCGCGCTTTCTGATTCGCCTCTAATACCCATAACAGAACCACCGATGACTCTTCCGCGGCTGCGAGAGCTTGACGTAACAACCTGGTGCCAACGCCTCGGCCTTGTGCTCGAGCATCTACATACAAATGTGTGATCTCGAAGGCGTGCGCGGGGGGTCCGGCGATTGGCCTCGCGGGACAGATGGCAGTGAATCCCAGAACATCTCCTTCCTCGTCTGCGACGAACGCCTGGAAGCCGGGAGATTTCAACCAACTCGACCACAGTGTTGCGCGCTCGGATTGACGTAGAGAGTCGAGGAGCCGGTCTGGCAAAATGCCCCTGTAGGTGTGCTGCCAGCTCGCCACATGGATTGAGGCGATGGCATCGATATCGTCATGCGATGCCTTTCGAATGATCATCTCGTCGCTCAGGCGCCTGACGGATATTGAAAGCCCGCTCCTTCCTGTACCTTCGGAATCGCCAGACACCACAGGAACGAGGAAAGGAGCGGCTGCCATAAAAAAAGGCGATTCAGTATCTCGCGTTCGATGTCCATCAGGCAACCACGGTCGCGGGCACGGGAGAGCTGCTCTGGCGCTATCTGAGTCTGAATCGGAAGCCGCACACAGACTGTGCCGACGATCATTGGGTGCGTGACGCCCTGAGCGTCGAGTCAATCGAGGTTCCTCACGGGAGCCTCCACGCGCTACCATGCGTTGGCGACGTTTTTTCGAGGCTTCTCGATGATCGGACGAAAACTCTCTCACTACACGATTGAAGCTCGCCTTGGAAAGGGCGGGATGGGAGAGGTTTATCAGGCGCGCGACAGCCGTCTCGAGCGCGACGTTGCGATCAAGACCCTTCCTGAGACATCCGCGAGCGACGACAGCGTTCGGCGTTTCCTGAAAGAGGCGCGCGCCGCGTCATCTCTGAATCATCCCAACATCGTCACCGTTCATGCGATCGAGCAGGAGGACTCTCTCCACTACATCGTGATGGAGAAGATCGACGGCGCTCCCCTCTCTTCTCTCGCCGGAGAGCCGCTCAGTCTCGAGCGTTTCCTCGATATCGCGCTGCAGATCACGAGTGCGATGGGAGCCGCCCATGCCGCCGGAATCATCCATCGCGATCTCAAGCCGGCGAATGTGATGCTTACGAGTTCCGGCGTGGTCAAGGTCGTCGACTTCGGGCTCGCGCGCCTGATGCGGCCTGAGGCTTCCACAGGCCCGGAGGAAGACACCCTCGAATGGACCAATTCACTCACCAGGCCGGGTGCGATGGTGGGGACCATCGGCTACATGGCTCCGGAACAGGTTCAGGGCCAGAGGGCGACCTCGCGCTCCGACGTGTTTGCGCTCGGCGTCGTCTTCTATGAGATTCTGACCGGAAAGGCAGCGTTCAGGACGAGCGACCCGGTCTCGACTTTCGCAGCAATTCTCCGTGATTCGCCATCGCCGCTGTCGTTAGTCAGAAAGGATCTTCCTCCCGTTCTGGAGGAGATCGTCGATCGTTGTCTCGCGAAGGACCCCGCGGATCGTTTCGCGGATGCTGGCGAGATTCATGCGGCGCTGATCGAACTGAGGCGCACTCTGTTCGAGAGACCGGAAGCGATCAGCCGAGGGCGCCTCCCGCTGCTGGTCGGCACAGGCGTCGCGGCGGTGCTGATCGTGGGGATTCTCGCCGCCCTCTGGTGGCGGCACGACTCGAAGATTCGCTGGGCCAGAAATGTGGCGCCAGGGGAGATCGAGCGACTGATGGACAGTGAAGATCCCGTCGGCGCCTTCACCGTCGCGAAGCGCGCGAGGGCCATCGCACCCGACGACTCACAGGTTCAACAGGCGTGGACGAATCTGATGTATCCGTTGACGATCGAGAGCGAGCCGCCCGGAGCAGAGGTGGAAATCCGTTCCTACCGCGGCGGTGCCGACTCCCCATGGGTTTCCATCGGACGGACGCCGCTTCGTAATGTCGACCTCCCCTTCCCCCAGGTCCGCTATCGCGTTTCCCTCGATGGGTACGTCACGAGCGAGACCGCTCCCGTCTTTTCCGGTGAGGAGTGGCGCCTCCGGCTTTACCGGCCGGGCGAGACTCCTGAGCGAATGGTTCCCGTCAGCGCCGGCCCATCCACCTTCGCCGGGAGGACGGTCACTCTGCCTGACTTCTGGATCGATCAGTACGAGGTCACCAACGCCGAGTTCAAGAAGTTTGTCGACGCGGGCGGATACGGGCGGGGGGAGCTCTGGACACATCCCTTCACTCGAGGGGGAGAGACACTCTCGTGGGAAGAGGCGGTGAGCGGCTTCGTCGATCAGACGGGGCAACCAGGGCCATCCGGATGGGAGCTCGGCAGTTTTGCGAAGGGGCAGGAGAACCATCCCGTCGAAGGAATCAGCTGGTACGAAGCGGTCGCATATGCAGACTTCGTCGGCAAGAGTCTTCCCACAGTCTTCCATTGGAAGCGCGCCGCGGTGAATGACTCGATCTTTTCCGACGTGCTGACGCTGAGTAACTTCGAAGGGCAGGGTGTCGTGCCGGTGGGGTCCCTCGGAGGGCTGGGGAACTGGGGTACGTACGACATGGCAGGCAACGTTAAGGAATGGTGCCTCAATGCCGTCGACCAGAGACGCTATGCGCTCGGCGGCTCGTGGCTTGATCCCGGTTACTCATACATCGACCACGATGCGCAGGATCCCTTGTCACGCAGAGCGGGCTACGGCATGCGACTAATGTCGACCGCAGCGCCGATTCCCGAGGAATTGAAGGAGGATGTCAGCCCCGACACCTTCGAGATCCCTCCGCCGGTGGATGACGCCAGCTTCCGGCTGATTGCGGGTGCGTTCGCATATGACCCGCTTCCACTCAACGGGCGGACCGAGGAGGTCGACGATACGCATGACGGCTGGCGAAAGGAGCGGGTTTCGTTCGACGCTGCATACGGTGGCGAACGGATCACGGCTTACGTCTTCATTCCGAAAAACGCGCAGCCTCCTTACCAGACGATCGTGTATTTTCCCGGCAGCGACGCGATTTTCATGAAGTCGAGCCGGCACCTCTGGCTCCGGATGGTCGAGTTCTACATCCGCAGCGGCAGAGTGCTGGTGTTTCCCGTCTACAAAGGGACGTACGAGCGCCAGGTCGCGCCACCGGAGGGACAGAATGCCCGGCGCGATCTGCGGATCCAGCACGTGAAAGACATCGGCAGAACTCTCGATTACCTCCAGACGAGGAGCGACATCGACAGGGAGAGGATCGCCTATCACGGTCTGAGTCTCGGGGCGAGTGTTGGAGCACTGGCAACGACTCTCGAAACCCGGTTCCGATCATCGGTTCTGTTCGGCACCGGTTTCTATCCAGACTACTTCACACCAGACCGGCCGCCCGAGACCCAGCCGCACAATTTTCTACCGAGGATCGAGGTGCCGACGCTGCTCGTCGGCGGCCGCTATGACTTTCAGCTTCCGATAGAGTCAGCGCAGAAGCCGTTCTTCGACAGGATCGGGACATCGAACAAGAAGCATGTGGTGTTCGAGGGCGGGCATGTCCCGACCGAGTTCAACGACGTCATCAGGGAAATCCTCGCCTGGACCGATCAGTGGATGGGACCGGTGCAGAGGACGGCGACGCGGTGATGACGAGGAGCGGAGGCTAGCCCGCCGGGGCGGTCAATTAGGGTACCCAATGGCCTTATATAAGGTCATCGGGGTCAGACCCCAGATGCCGCTACTTCACTTGCACGCGTATCAACGGACAACCATGAGGCTTCGCTGCCGATGAACGCTCAGCAGCCACTCACCCGTGCACTCCGGGTTCGACTCGGCTCGGTGAAGGGCCGAGGCTGCTTCGGTCAGTTCGCCGTTGCGAAGGCAGATCTCTGCCACCTTCAGGTTCGCCTTCAAGGTCATGATCGGTTCTCGTCCGGCCGTCGCTACTCGCCGGTACAGCGACAGGGCAGATGGGATGTCGCCTTTCCGCTCGAGATGAGCCGCTGCCCGCGCGAGAAATTTTTCCGGAAGAGCATCGCTCTCCGCACTCGACAACCTTCCGATCAGATCGCCCAGGAGAGCGTCCTCGCCCGTTCGTACCCAACGGTCGAGCAGATGCAGCGCGTGAGTCTCTGCCGATCGGTGATCACCCGTCTCGAGTGCCAGAGCGAGTGCGAGCTGGCGGGCGTCTTCGTTCGAGGGGTCACGCCGAAGTGCGCGGTTCGCGGCGGCGACGGCTGTTGACTGACGTCCCAACTGTCGCGCATCGATCGCCGCGAGCAGATCGCGATCGGCCTCCCATGTCGTCTTCGCCGTGATGCCTGGATCGAGAACACGCTCCTCGAGTCGAGAGGCCCCGATGAGTGCCATCACCGCGAAGCCGAACAGGAATCCTCCAACGTGCGCCCAGACGGCGATGCCGACATCCTGAGTGCCACGCATCGCGAGATAGAAATCGCTCACGAACCACAACGGAATGATCACAAAGGCAGGAGCGAAGAAGCGCGCCCGCAACCACGGAAGAAAGAAGATCGGCAGCCAGAGAAGCTCGATCCTCGATTTCCAGAACCTGAAAAGGTAGCCGCCCATGACCGCGGCGACTGCGCCCGATGCTCCGACGAGGGGAGCGTAACTGCCGGGATTCTGCCAGACATGAAATCCGGTCGCGACCAGGCCGCCCGTAATGTAGAACGCGATAAAGAGAGGTCGTCCCATAACGTCTTCGAGGAATGCGCTGACGATGAAGAGGAAGAGCATGTTGCCCAGCAGGTGCCAGAAGTCGGCGTGGACGAACAGAGAGGTGAACAACTTTGCAATTTCAGGACGCGCAGGAACATACCCGAGTCGGTAGAGTGGATGCGCCCCCAAAAGCTCCTGAAGCTCCGCCACCTTCTGTTCGAGAATCCTGCTCTGCCGAAGATGAGTACCTTCGGCCGGCACTCCAACCTTCTTTCGCATCTCCTCGGCTGCCGCGGACAGATACACGAAATCCTCGGGTGAAAAGAATCGCTCAATCTCCGGCGGCGGAACCAGATATGGATGTGCGAGAAGGACCTTGACGATCTCGTCGAACTTCGCTTCGAGAGCTGCGTTTGAAGGTCCGCTCATGATCATGGCGGTCGCAATGAACGCTACGACATTGATCGCAACGATCACATAGGTGACCGCCGGATGGCGCCGCACCTCCCCGCGATCGCTTCCAATCGGTATGAGCACGACGCCTCCCTGGCCTTGGACCGCGGGACCCCGCGGCTGTTTGTTGTGGGGGAAATCCAAGTGTACAGGAGGCGGAGGTACGAGTACCACGTGGTCTCGAATGTGGTGGCGACGCTGGACTTCGCATCGCCTTTCGGTGTGAACCACACTTCGACCGATGTGGAGTCGGGCCAGGTGATCCTCATCGATTTCGGCGCCGAGGACTTCCTCACCTTCACGCCAGCTTCCGGAAGCCAGCGCTTTCGCTTGCGCGCGTCATCGAAATACTCGAAGAGCATTTCGGCCGCGACGGGGAACGTGCGGCTCTTGCTCGCTTCATACGTCCCGCTCAGGCGCTGGCCGATCTCGCGCAACCCCTTGATCCGTTCGTAACCGACGGTGACGGTCTGCGACCACCATCCGGAGACTCCGAACTTCTCATGAACGTGCGCTGCGATCTGCGTGTGGGTCATCGAGCCGGCTGTGGTCCGAAAAAACAGAAAACGGCTGAAGTGGGAGTGTGAGTGTTGGACCTGATGTATCAAGGTCGCACCGCGGTGATGGCTGGCATGGCCCGATGACAACTGATTCAGACGTGTCAGCTGTGTATCGGCAGATCGACGGCGCAGCTCGGGCCGTCGGTCGGCAAAGCTGATCGATGGGATTGTGATCTCGAGATTCCGATTACTTACGCCGCGTCGGCGTAGCGGTAGTCGTGGTGCAGGCCGCCCAGAACGGGGGTCGTCACGATGGAGACGCCGGAACGCAGGTCGCGGCGTTGTTTCTGCCGCAGAGGGAGCGACGGATCATGCTCCGGCGTCGCCGGGCCGAGTGCCTGATGCGGCCGCTGGCGGTTGTAGTGGCGGCTCCACTCGATGACGAGCTGGCGGAGGTGGTTCTCGCCGAGCGGGATGATCCAGTCGAGGCACTCGCGTCGCAGCGTACCGATCAGGCGCTCGCAGAAGGCATTTGCCTTCGGAGATCGCGGCGGTGATTTCACGATGGTGAGCCCG
>JBGTDX010000122.1:0-2466 GCA_041748075.1 Thermoanaerobaculia bacterium | reverse complement strand
TCCACCGCCGCCCTCACGGCCGCCGCGGCCACCACCGGGACCCGAGCGCCCACCGCTACCACCGGGTCTCGGGCCACGATCGCGATCACCACCACGCGCTTGTGCCGCAGCCAGCTCCTCCTCGGTTGGAGGCGGAAGCAGCGGTTTGCGCGAAAGGCGGATCTTGCCACTGTCCGGATCGATTCCGACCACCTGAACGTCCAGGGTGTCGCCGAGCTGATAGTGGTCCGTCACGTTCTTCACGTGCGTATGTGCGATCTCGGAGACATGCAGAAGACCGTCCTGTCCCGGAATGATCTCCACGAACGCTCCGTACGGCTCGATGCGCTTGACCGTACCGGAGTAGGTCTTGCCGATCTCCGGGCTCGCCGTGAGACCTTTGATGATGTCGATCGCCTTCTGCGCGCCTTCCTTGTCGCTCGAAGCGATGATGACTTTGCCGTCATCCTCGACCTCGATCTTGCAGCCCGTTTCTTCCACGATCCACCGGATCGTCTTGCCGCCGGAGCCGATCACGTCCCGGATCTTGTCTTTCGGAACCTGGACCGTGTAGAGGCGCGGTGCGAACTCGGACATCTCCTCTCGAGGTGTCTGGATCGCTGCATTCATCTTGTCGAGTATGAACAGACGTCCCACGCGGGCCTGCTCGAGCGCCTGCGCCATGATCTCGCGCGAGATGCCGGTCACCTTGATGTCCATCTGGAGAGCGGTGATGCCTTCGGCCGATCCGGCGACCTTGAAATCCATATCACCGTCGTGATCTTCCGCACCGGCAATGTCGGTCAGGACGACTGACCGCTCCTCGCCCTTGACCAGGCCCATCGCGACACCCGCAACGGGGGCGATCAGCGGAACGCCGGCATCCATAAGCGCCAGTGAACCTCCGCAGACCGACGCCATCGAAGACGAGCCGTTGGACTCGAGGATGTCCGAGACGATGCGGACGGTGTAGGGAAACTTATCATGCGGCGGAAGCAACGGCTCGAGGGCGCGACGGGCGAGATTGCCGTGACCGATCTCACGCCGCGCGGGACCGCGCAGAAACTTCACTTCGCCGACCGAGAAGGGCGGGAAATTGTAATGCAGCATGAAACGCTGCCACGTCTCGCCCTCAAAGTCTTCGACGCGCTGTGCTTCCTGCGGCGTGCCGAGGGTCACGGTGACGAGAGCCTGCGTCTCGCCGCGGGTGAAGATCGACGATCCATGCGTACGCGGAAGAACGCTCGTCTCGATTGTGATAGCGCGGATCTCGTCGCTCTTCCTGTTGTCGAGGCGGATGCCCTCCTTGACGATCAGGTCGCGAGTGACCCGTTTCTGCATCTCTTCGAACACAGCCTTCGTAGCGCTGACTTTGTCGAGATCGTCCGCGGGAACCAGCTCCAGCATCGAGCTCATCACGCCGTTCATCGCATCCTTGCGGGCCTGCTTGCCGGAAGTCAAAAGCGCGTCGCGCAGTGCTGTCCCAACCTTGCCGAACAGCTCACCGTACGTTTCCTCCGTGAACTTCGGCACGTAGTTGACGTCGATCTTCGGCTTGCCGATTTCGCGTGCGAGATCTTTCTGAAGTTTCACGAGCTCCCGAATTGCAGCATGCCCGGCATCCAGAGCGTCGAGCATCTGCGCTTCGCTGACCTGGCGCGCACCCGCTTCGACCATCACGATGGCTTCTTCGGTTCCGGCAACGATCAGGTCGATTTCCGACAGATCGCGCTGAGCGTTGGTGGGATTGATGACGAGCTCGCCATCGATCAGACCGACGCGAACCGCGCCGATCGGATTCGGAAAGGGGATCTCGGAGATTGTCAGCGCAGCCGAGGCGCCGTTGAGCGCCATCACGTCAGGATCATTCTCCCCGTCTGCCGACAGCACCAGGGCGATGACCTGAGTTTCCTGCCTGAAGCCCTCGGTAAACGACGGACGGAGCGGCCTGTCGATCAGGCGAGAGGTAAGCGTTTCCTTCTCGGTCGGCCGTCCCTCCCGCTTGAAGAACCCACCCGGGATTCGTCCGCCGGCGTATGTGTTTTCTCTGTAGTCGACCGTCAGAGGCATGAAGTCGCCAAGCACGGTGCCTGATTTGTAGCAGGCGGTGGCGAGGACGACTGTGTCGCCGAAGCGGACGATACAGGCGCCATCCGCCTGTTTGGCAAGCACACCGGTCTCGATCGAGAACGTGCGTCCGCCGATTTGCATCTCTTTCATTGTAAGCATTGATTTTTTCCTTCGAGGTGCGCGAGCCCACTCATCAGCTCGCGCGAAAATTAGTAGAGGCCGGGATGAGCCCCAGCAGGCAAGGAAAAATCTTCGGGGTGGCGGGCAGCCTGATTGGCCACCGCTGCCACCCCGGGAGGTGTTTACTTGCGGATTCCGAGCTTCTCGATGACCGTGCGATAACGGTCGAGGTCGGTCTTCTTGAGGTAATCGAGCAGCCGGCGCCGGCGTCCGACCATCTTCAGCAGGCCTCGCCGG
>JBGTDX010000121.1:0-42282 GCA_041748075.1 Thermoanaerobaculia bacterium | reverse complement strand
CTGGCGGGAACAGCGGAAACGGGAGGGCGCGAAACGTCGAGCGGGCGCGGGCGGAATCGGGCTGTCGGGGGGGTTGCGCGGGGGTTGATTTGAAGTATAATCCGCTCATCCTGCCAAAAGAGTTTATGGGGCAATCCCATAAAAGTCGGCTAAAGGTATTGACTTCGCGTTCTTTGTGCCATACCTTGGGATCAGATTATTCCCCAGTAGCAACAAAACAGACATCAGAATCAGGGTAAAAAATTTAGATCCGGGAGGTGATTTTATCGTTTTCGAGTAGGGGTAGACCTCTGGATGTTTCATTCCCGAAGTACGACAATCATCAATGTAGTGTAGGAGATATGACATGAAGAAGATTTTTGCACTAGCCACGGTTGGCTTGCTGATGACAGCAGGCGCAGCACTGGCGGCGCCGCGCGGAATGGAGTTCCTCACTCCGAACGCGACGTTCGATTCAGGTTCGCCGAGTACGACGAACAACGACGACAGCTGCGATATCTCGAACCAGCCGGCAGCCACGCTGCTGCTTCCGGTATTCGAGGTGGACTTCAATGCTCCGTCCGCAACGGCAGTGAACACGATCTTCACGATCACGAACACCTCGGCCGCTCCCCAGATCGCTCACATCACGCTCTGGACCGACTGGTCGTTTCCGGTCCTCGACTTCAACGTCTTCCTGACCGGCTATGACGTCCAGGGTATTTCCCTGTACGACATCATCTCGCGCGGCGTTCTGCCGGGCGGTGGCAACCAGGTTGGGCGCGGTTCGCGCTCCCTGTCGAACACGACCGGCAACCCGAACTTCGCTCCGGGTGCTGCAAGTGCTTGCGCCAACCTTCCGACTCAGATCCCGACCTCGCTTCTCAACGACATTCGCACCGCACTGACCACGGGCCGCACCAGCGGTTGCGCAGGTTTCGTCGGAAGCGCGAATTCGGTTGCAACCGGCTACGTCACGATCGACACGGGCAACACCTGCTCACAGTCGCTCCCGACCGATCCGAACTACTACGTGAACGAAATCCTGTTTGATAACACCCTCATCGGTGACTATCAGCGGATCAACCCGACCTCGACGACCGGCAACTACGCCGGTGGCGAGTCGCTCGTTCCCATCCGTGCCATCCCCGAGGGTGGTCGCGCTGAGATTGTCCAGCCGACCAACCTGCCGTACACGTTTTATGACCGCTACACGCCGACCGGTCTGCGCAGTGCCAACCGCCGCCAGCCGCTTCCGGCGCGGTTTGCCGCACGCTACATCGAAGGTGGCACCGGTGCGTTCAACACCGACTTCCTGGTCTGGCGTGAAGGTGTCACCCGCGGTTCGGCCGGTTGCGCCGTGTCGGCGAACGGCGCTCTCGGAATCACCGAGATCGTACGCTTCGACGAGCGCGAGAACCCGTCGACGACTGCTGGCCCGCCAGCGATCTCGCCGGCTCCGCCGCAGGTTGCCTCGCTGCCTGAGGCTGTGGTCGTCCCGACAACCGACTCCGTCTTCCCCCCAGGTCTGACCTCGGGTGACGTCGGTGGTTGGATGTACCTCAACCTCCACAACGGTGGCAGCACCGCCTACAGCTCTCCGGGACGCCCCAGCCAGAACTGGGTCGTCGTCTCGCTGACTGCAGAAGGCCGCTTCGGTGTCGACTTTGACGCTGCCCACCTGGGCAACGGATGCTCGCCGCCTGTTGCAGCCGCTGTGACCATCGGACCGTCGCCGAACCAAACGCCTGTCGGCTTCTAAAGCGTCAGGCAATTACGGGAAAGCGGGCTGGGGAGTATCCAGCCCGCTTTTTTTTTGAATTTTTCGCGGGACATTCTCATTCCGCGGGGCACGAAAAAAAATTAGGTGGCGTCTCGCTTTTTATGGAATAGCGTCTTACAATAATGTTTTCTCGGGCTCACATATCAATCGCAATCTTTCTCGACGGGGGTGGGAAGTGATTATCAAAGCAGCCAGGCTGGTGGGGTTCTGTCTGATTTTCGCGGTGACGGCGCCGTTTACATTTGCGCAGAATTATCCGATGCCGGGTTCGAACCTGTATCCGGAAGTGATCTGTACCACCTGTCCCAGCACCGATCCCCTCACATTCGGCCAGCTCATCCCCATCCCTACGTGGTCCTACGGCGCACCCCTGACCAGACACGCAGGGCGATACCTCGATTCACAACTCACGGGCGACTACCAGGCAGGCTTCGGGATGCGCACGCTGCGCGCCGGACTCGTCAAGGTCGTTCCCGGGCACAACAGGGTCTATATGATCATCGGGGGTGGAACCTTTGCGTCGTACGACATGAACACATTCTTCACGCAGAAGCTTGGCCAGCCGCTCGCCGACAACGACTATATTGCTGGCACATGGCGGGATGGCCGGCCTCGCGAGCAGCATCTTCGTTGGGACGGGCACATCTACCCGGAAGGCCCTTTCTCCGGATGGCAGACAGCTATCATCGACAATCAAACTTTTCTTTATGATTTCGATACAGACGACCGGAACTACGTTTACCTCGCCTACTCGGGATTCGGCTGGGGGATCGTGCGGAACGAAAGCAATGCTTCTCTTTCACTCGTCAGTCAGCAATTCGACAATGGGAACCTTTCACCCACGCAAATTTTGAGCGTCAGGAACGGGGCGAATTACTATGCGATCGCCTCTGACGCTGGTGCTCCCACCTCTTTAGTCTACGATGTGACGAATCCTGCCGCGCCTTCCCTTGTCCGCACCCTGAACTTCGGAATCACGAGCGCAGCAAAGACGCCTTCACATGTTGCTCTGATCACTCAGGGCAAGCTACGCATCTATACCATCAGCGGCCTTGTGAACGGCAGCGGCCCGATCAATGAGTTTTCGCCGGTATCTGGGACCTTCCAGATGACTGACTCCGATGACATCGCCAATTTTTTTGCTGTAGAAAACGCCAACAATGCTCCCTTACGTTTCTCGATCTTTTCTCCGTCGGGAGGAACCTTCACGGAATCGAGGTATTCGGGAGGAGAAACCTTTCTGGCCCTAGGCCTGCGGCATGGTTCGAACCACCTATCGATCTGGGGCTACGACACTGATTTCCGAGCCGACGTTCGGGTATTTAAGCTCAACAATCTCACTCCTGGGGCGATTGGCCTGAATCGGTTTTTCAGGAACTACTACACGGGCCCTCCGGCTGGCTACGCAAAGCCGAACAATTACACAGGCCGCATTTACGACGTTCTGATTCATAACTACGGTGGCCGCGACTACCTCTTCTACGCGAACCACGGCATGGGCGATGTTTACGAACTCGATGGCCCCGACACACCGCTGCCGCCACAGCCTACGCCCACCCCGGGCCCCACGCCGAGTCCGACCCCGACACCCACGCCTGGTCCCACGCCACCACCGGGACCGACGCCGACGCCGGGACCGTCCACCTGTCCGCAGCCCAAGGAATTACAGATCATCATTCAGTGCGTGGGCGGGACGTGCAGGCCCAACGAGCCGATTCAATTCGTTCCGAACGACTATTTCCAGCCGGGACGATTCGCCGGCACCTGCGCCGATTCGTTCTTCTGGAACTTCGGCGATGGCGGGACCTCGACCGACAAATCGCCGCAACATACTTACGGGTCCGCTCAGAATTTCACGGTCCAGCTGACCGTCAATCCTCAGGGTGGCTCTCAGGTTTCGACGAGCAATGTCGTCAACATGGTTGGAGGGAGCAACCCTATTCCAACGCCGACTCCAACGCCGACTCCCACGCCGAATCCGAATCCGAATCCGACGCCGACTCCCACGCCGCCGCAGAGTTCCTGCAGTGTTCCTCCGACGGACCGCCAAGTCTACATGACCTACTCCGGCCCGATCTCGGGATGCAGCTGGGGTGGCACCTGCGCGCAGGGTGAGAACATCACCTTCAGCGTCGAGCGGTTCGACCCCTCGTACACGCTTGGAACCTGCCAGTCGTACACGTGGAGTTTCAATGGACAGCAGAAGAGCGACCGAACCGTGCAGCACAGCTTCAACTCGGGCGGACCGCAGAACGTCAGCGTGACGATCTCGGTCAACGGCTCTTCGACGACGCTCGATGCAACCGTACAGATCGAGGGTCAGCCAGCTGCGCCCGTCACCGGTGTGAGTATCTCTGCTCCATCCGCGAGCAGCGCGGGAGTCGGTGTGCCGACCGTCTTCGTCGCCACCGCGACTCCGGACGAGCAGAACGTCTCGTTCACATGGAGCTTCGTCGACCCCACGGGCGAGATCACCCCGGGCAGCGGCAAGACGGTCACCAAGACCTTCGCCACCGCGGGCAAGTATCAGGTCACCGTCACGGCAGCTCGAGGAGTCTCGAGCGCGCAGGCGTCCCGAGAGTTCACCGTCAGCGTGCCGAATACCTTCGCGTTCCTCCTACCCGTCGTCGCTCACCTAACCGGTGAACAGGGGACACAGTGGCGGACCGATCTTCAGATTCTCAACACCGATCCGAATTTCAAACCTGCAGAACCGATGGTTCTCGAAGTGACCTTCAAGGGTCAGACGAAGGATCTCGTCGTCGATTCGTCCACGATGATCCGCGAAGATTTCATGACTTTCTTCACGGATGGAAACGATGCCGGACCGATGATCGTCCGGGGAACCTCGGAGCACGTGCCGCAGATGTGGACGCGGACGTACGTGGCCCCCGCCAGCGGCGTAGGCACCTACGGCCAGTTCATCCAGGCAGTCCGGCTGGACACGGTCACCTCGGCTGCCAGTGTCGAGGGCCCGCTTTTCTACTATCTTGCCGGTCTCGAAAATTCAAGTGATTTCCGTACGAACGTTGGCCTGGTCAATCCGACGGACACGCCGCTGCAGGCGAAGTTCATCGCCTTCGACGACGGGGTGAGCGTCCGCGGGTTCACGGAGACCGTGGAACCGTTCTCGCTGAAGCAGATAACCAACATGAAGGATCGGATCCCGCAGCTCAAGAACGTCAACAAGTACAGCATCGAAGTTGAGAGCCTCAGCGGCCGCGAGCTGGTCGTCTATCAGTCATCGATCGACATGAAAAGCAACGACCCGGGCTACGTGCAGGGTCTGTCCTCGCTAGACACCGTCTCGGAAGGCCACAAGACCCAGTGGGTGCCGGGCGTAGCGCGACTCATAAACGGCAACTGGAAGAGCGACCTGACGATCTTCAATCCCGGTGGTTCTGGCGTTCAGTTGGAGCTGACATTCTTCGACCGCGCTGGAAACGAGCTCGGCAAGGGGAGCCATACACTCCAGGCCAAACAGTTCCTCCATTTCCAAGACATCCTCCGCACGTCGGCGATGACCGACCTGCCCGCGGATGGAAATCTCGTCGGTGCCATCAGGATCGACACCATCAGCCCTGCAGTCAAGAATTATCCGATGATTCACGGAAGGACCTACAGCGAATCGGTCGGAACTTTCGGGCAGACCATTCCGGCATTTGCAGGGGATCGGCCCAACGTGAAGGCTAACCAGACGGGCTACATCGCTGGTGTCCGCAACAACTCGTCGTATAGAACTAACCTGGGCCTCATCGCCACGGAAGGTCCTGTTACGGTGGAAGTTACGCTTCTGAATCCGAACTCGGGAATCTCGATGGGCAGCTGGGTCGGGAGTCTGACCGAGCATGGCTCGCTCATTGAGAATCTCTTCGGCAGTACTGCGCCCGGTGGCGCGCCAGGGCTGATCAACAGTGACTTGGGCTCTGGAAGCCTCAGGATCCGTATCCTGGAAGGCACTTCCGTCTGGGCATTCGCATCGATGATCGATCGGAAGACGCTCGATCCGGAGTACATCCGTGCGACATCCGTCGACAATGAGTAACCTGCCACTGCAAGAGGATTAGAACAAGGCGCGCCGAAACGCGCGCCTTTTTTCTGTGAGATGCGCCTCTGCGTCGTTCCCCCTCCCGGCGGGAAAGGCGTAAGGGGTGAGGGATCTCCGAAGGGCGCAGTCACTCGAATCGGGAATGAGGGGTGATGCGTGAACTCGGAGTCACCTCGGAATCGCTGGGGTGGTGAAGCAATGAAGAAGGACCCTCACCCCTGACCCCTCTCCCGCCGGGAGAGGGGAACCCCGCCCTCCATCTGCGATGGAGCTTCATCGAAACGATTGCCATTAGAATGTCATTCGTGTACGCCGCCATCCGTGCAGTGGAGCTTTCGAAGACCTACCGTCTGTACAATCAGCCGGGAGATCGGTTTCTCGAGCTGTTTACCAGGAGACCGAGGCATACGATCTTCCCTGCGCTGCAGGAAGTCTCCTTCGACGTGGCAGAGGGCGAGACGATTGGGCTGGTCGGACAGAATGGCGCGGGCAAGAGCACGCTCTTGAAGCTCCTGTGCGGCGTGACGCAGCCCAGCTCCGGCACGCTCTTCACCACAGGCACGATCGCCTCGATACTGGAGCTTGGCACGGGCTTTCATCCCGACTTCACCGGCCGTGACAATGCCGCCCTGAACGCAGCCATCCTTGGTCTTTCATCCGCTGAAGTGAAAGAGAAGCTTCCGGCAATCCTGGAGTTCTCCGAGCTCGGAAGTTTTTTGAATCAGCCGGTCAAGACGTACTCCTCCGGAATGTACATGCGTCTTGCGTTCTCAGTTGCCGTCAACGTAGATCCCGACATCCTGGTCATCGACGAAGCGCTTGCGGTTGGGGACGGTCACTTTCAGAAAAAGTGCATCGACAAGATTCGGGAGTTCCAGCAGCGGGGAAGGACGATTCTGTTCTGTTCTCATGCGCTGTACTACATCTCCACTCTCTGCGCGCGAACGATCTGGCTCGATCGTGGCTCGGTGCGAAGAATCGGACCTTCCGTTGACGTAGTGCACGAGTATGAGTCCTTTCTGATGGAGCAGGACCGTCAGGTCAAAGCCGCAGAAGAGCATCGCTCCGAGGATGAGTCGGTCTCGCCGATACGCATCACGTCGATGAGCATCGAAAACCAGCTCGGCGAGGCGATGACGACGTTTCGCACAGGTGACGACCTCCACGTGCGCGTCTCGATCGACTCGGACATTCCGTCGCAGCCGATCCACCTGATGGCTGGAGTGCTGCGAGCCGCTGACGAGCTTCAATGCTTCGCGGTCGGAACTCATGCGGACGGTCTCGGGCCGCTGTCGGGGCAGAGCCGGTATGAAGTCATCGTGAAGCTCCATGCGCTGCCGCTCCTGCGCGGGGACTACGCGATCGTGCTGTTCGCCGGGGACGAGAGCGCCATGCACGTATTCGACCGGCGTGACCTTCGGCCCGCTTTCTCCATCTCAGGCGAGCGGTACGAAATCGGGATGATCTCCGTATCACACGAGTGGGAAATCGAGCGCCCCGTGGCGATTGCCCGGTGAAAACCCTGTGGGCGGGCGGGCAGCGCGTCGTTTCGCGAGGCCGGCTGTGCTGACCCTGGCGTATGGCGGTGATTGCTCTGTCGAGTTGAGACTCGTCGCTCTTCGCCTCGGACGAGGGCTGGACGGCAAGGGCTATCCCTGCGTAGTCGAGGTCAGGGAAGGCCTGAAGCAGAATGAAGTGCAGTTGATCCGCGATGACGAGCAGCGGCTGATGATTCGCGGGAGTGAATCGGACCCGTGGAGCCTGGAGCTCGAGACATCGGTGTCGCGCAGACGAATGCCGTTTCCCGGACCCTACGGCTCGCCGGGCCTGCGTTCTCCGTTCCTCATGCTCTTTACGTGTGATGAGCATGGGCGTCGATTACGAATGGTTCTCAGGACACTCACGGAGCTCCGCCGGCGCGGAACGAGGATGAAGTCTGCAGCGTTCGGAGCTCTCGCTCCGGAAGTGCTCAGTCAGGGGTTCACGTCCGACGCCTGTTTTCCGCGGCTCGACGCAGTTGAGCTCGAGAATCTCCTTCGGCACACAGCCGTGCTCCTGGAATGTGCCGACGACTCCGGGGTCCGGACGGTCGCGGGGGCGCTGGCGGAGTCCTCCGGTATTCCGACGGTCGTCCATGTGGAGGCTCTGGCCGGGCAACGATTCGACAGCGCCATGTGTGTCGACGAATGGAGTGCCGACGCGTTTGCATCGGTGATTCTGGAGACGCAGTCTCGAACGAGAACAGAGGCTCGCCCGGAAGTGCTTCTGTCCGCAATCATCGAGGAACTTCGCGCATGACTGAGCGCTCACTACTGATCATCAGCTACAGGTCGGCGAAGCTCACGGCAGCAGCGATCGCTTCAGCGAGGGAGACTTCGTCCGCTCGATTGCAGATCGTGGTCGTCGACAATTCGTGCGATCCGGCCGAAGCTGCTGAACTTGCGAAACTCCCGATTGACGAGTTGATCATCGCGAAGTCGAATCATGGATATGCGGGTGGTATCAATCTCGGCATCGGACGCTGTCGCGGAAAGTACGTATTGCTGTCGAATCCGGATGTTCTGTTCCGGCCGGAGGCGATGGATCGATTGATCGAGAGTGTACGGGGTGGTGCCGCCATGGCGGGACCGAAGTTCGCATGGGATGACGCGGGAGAGTGGATCCTGCCTCCTGCAAGCGCGCCTGTGCTCTATGACAAGCTCAGCGAAATTGCGAGTCGGTACTCACCGTCATACGCGAGAAAGCACGCTCACCGTATCCTGAGAGAACGAATTCGCTTCTGGCTGCTGGAAGAGGCCACGGCCGTGAGGGCTCTTTCCGGTGCGGTGATGTGCATGCGCACCATGGATGTGCGCCGATTCGGAGGCTTCGATGAATCGTTCCGCCTCTACTTCGAAGAGATTGACTTCATGAGAAAGCTCGTTCGCTCGGGAAGGGGGCTCGAGTACGTGCCAGGCGCCCTTTGCCGTCACCTCTACAATCAGAGCGCAGGCCTTTCGGCGGAGAGTCCGGCAAGCTACCACGCCTCGGAGTTGCGATACTTCGAGAAGTGGAGCGGCTCGATGGCGGTGAAGCTCATGAGTCTGGCCGGCAGTCCGCAACCCGAGCGGGAATCTCCCGCAGAATTGCCCGAAGGCGCGGCGATCGAGTTGAGCATGCCATTCGATACCGTCGTGGTCGAAGCGTCCCCACTTTCGTCTTTTGCCTCGGCGGCTGGGCACTTTCCTACGGCCAGCCGGGTGATCGTCCCTCGCGAGATCCTGTCGAGCTATCGCCATGAGAGCCTTTACCTGCGCGTGGTTCGGCGGGACACCCTCGAGACGGTGGATAGCTGGGTGCTCCGGAAAGTGCTTAAATGATTCGTATGATGGGGCGAATTGACTGATGCGGCCGGGCCTTTCGATCGTCGTTCCCGCTTTCAACGAGTCCCATGCAGTTGGCCTGACTCTCGAATCCATCTCTTCCTACTTCAGAACAACGGGGCTTTCGTACGAGATCATCGTCGTCGACGATGGATCGACGGACGACACGGCTGATGTGATCCGTGCCGCCTCGAGAGTGGAGCCGGCGATCCGCCTGCTCTGTCTCGGAAAGAATCAGGGCAAGGGAGTGGCGGTGAGGGCCGGCGTGCAGGAAGCCCGGGGCGAGGTGATCGCCTTCATCGACGCCGATCTTCCGTACAGCGTCCAGAATCTCGGTGATGCGATCGCGCTGGTGCAGTCGGGAGCTACGGACATCGCGATAGGCGCACGCGACCTCATCGCGTCAGAGTTCGATCCGTCGTACCCGGCACTGCGACGCTTCATGGGAAAGACGTTCTCCCTTGTGGTCCGCAGCCT
Source organism: Thermoanaerobaculia bacterium (assembly GCA_041748075.1). GTDB lineage: Bacteria > Acidobacteriota > Thermoanaerobaculia > Gp7-AA8 > Gp7-AA8 > JBGSYJ01. The sequence goes on along the minus strand of JBGTDX010000121.1, from coordinate 32,633 downwards.
TCTCGTGCCGTCGATTCCCGACACGCAATGCGGCCTGAAGGCATTCACTGCGGACTCCGCCCGGATTCTGTTCGGCGAATCGAAGCTGAGCGGTTTCGGGTTCGATTTCGAAGTGCTCTATCTGGCCCGCAAGTACGGATTTCGGATCGAACGCTTTCCGGTCTCCCTCTCGCACCGCCACGAGTCGAAGGTCAGGCTGGTGCGGGACTCCATCGGCATGTTTCTGGATGTCCTCAGAGTACGCTGGTACAACCGTCAGGGCCTGTATCGCGCTCCTCGCAGGTGTCCGGTCTGCTTTTCCGCCGAGATTTCGACGCTGACTCAGATTCAGAAGCAGGTCATACGGAGTTGCAATCGATGCAAGTGCCGCTATCTCGCCCGATTTCCTGACGACGATGAGCTGGAAAAGCTCTACAACTCGGATTACTTTACGAGCCACCAGGCGACCGAGAAGGGATATGCGACGGGTGAGATGACGCCCGCTGCTCGCAAGACCAACGAGAAGCGGATGAGCATTCTTCGTAGAAGCACCGAGGGCCAGGCTCGTGTGCTGGAGGTCGGAGCGGGAACCGGCCTGTTCGGTGAGCTCGTCGCGGAAGAGTTCGATTATGTGGGCATCGATCTTTCGGAGCAGGCAGTGCGAGAGGCGCGCCGCCGCGGTCTCGATGTTTACCGTGCAAGCCTGGCGAGCTTCGTCAACACAGGGGGGGGCTTCGATGCCGTGACGCTGTTTCACGTGTTCGAGCATCTTCCGGATCCGCATGACGCACTCTCGCGTATCAAGGAACTGGTCAAACCGGGCGGCGTCGTCGTCATCATCACTCCCGACACGGAGAGCCTGCTGTGCGCAATCTCGGGAGACCGATGGGTGAGCTACAAGTTTCCCGAGCATCTCATCCTCTATTCGCGTTCCGCGCTCATCGAGCTGCTGGAGCATTCGGGATTCGAGATCGTCTCGGCCGCGAGCGACTACGAATATTGCCATCACGAGTTTCTCATCTCACGGATCGGGCAGCTCAGCGCGGGTCTGGGGGCGATCGTGAAGCTGCCGATACGACTTCTTCCGGACCCACTCCCGGTGGGTTCGGGCTCGATACGGGTCGTTGCGAAGCGCCGGGCCGGTCCGCCGATCGAGATGCGCGGAATCCAGGCGGCAGAGCCGACACATGCCCGCTGATTCCGGGGAAGTCATCCGGCCGGCGGTCGCCGGCGACATTCCCGCCCTTTCGGCGCTCTTTCTCGAGGTGTTCGGCACCGAGCGGCCCGACGCAGTGTGGCGGTGGAAGTTGTTCGACAATCCGCGGGGAACGGCCAGCTACGTGTGTGAAGCCGGAGGCCGGATCGTGGCACACTGCGCCGGTCTGCCGGTGCGCTTTCGTGATTACGAGCGCGAGTACACAGCCATGCAATCGGTGGACTTCATGAGCAGCCCGAGCTATCCCGGTGGCGTCGGCAGGGGGGGCGTATTCGTGCGGACTGCGGAGCGATTTTTCGACTCGTGCTGTGGCGCGTCCACCATTCCACTCGTCTATGGCTTCCCGGGCGAACGCCACAGGCTGCTCGGTGAGCGATTGCTTGGCTACCGGGCGATCGAGCGGGTGGGTGAGCTGCGACTCGAGGCGTCCGGCCCCGAAGTCGAGCTGGAGCCTATGAAGCCGGCTGACCTGACCCTGTTCCAGCAGTTGCCCATCGACCTTGGCGCTGTCCGGGACGAGAGGTACCTGAAATGGAGATATCTGGACCATCCGACCTTCCGATACGCGGTCGTTCGTGTGCGGCGCGCATTCCGCTTGCATTCCTCCATTGCTGCGCTCGTGAGAAAAACGGAGGATGCTATCTATGTCATGGAGATTGGAGGCCGATTTTCGCGCCGATCGCTGGCTTCGCTCACCGATGCCCTTGGGAATCTCGGGCTCCCGGTTGTTTTCTGGTGCTCACCACAACATCCGATCGCGAGGCTGCTCCAGGCGTGCGGTTTCACCGTTGAGGCGCGCGATCATTCGATCGAGTGCCGCTTTTTCATGCAGCGTGACATTCCCCGTCCGGGCGAGCTGTATTACACCCTGGGGGATTACGATGTGTATTGAGGAGGGAAGCAGGCAGGCATTTTGGTCCTTCTGTTCACGCCATTGGCGCTCCTGCTTAATGACCGAGCGATCAGAAGCTTTCGGAACCTCCTCCTGAATATTGACCGGTGACTGCTCAACAAACATGAACGAGATTCAACAGAGCCGGCCCTCCCAACCCAACCGCCTCGCTGACGTGGACCGGCGGCGAGTGCTCGTTGTGGAGGATGATCTCCCTTTGCGGGGGATGCTGGCGGTCGCATTGCGGCAGCATGGTTTCCAGGTGTTCCTGGCTGGTGATGGTCTGGAGGCGCAACGTGCCGTCGGGATTCACCATCCGGATATCGTGCTGCTCGATCTGATGATGCCGGACGTCAACGGCTGGGATTTTCTCCAGAGCCTGAAAGAAACCGGTTTTCTCGGGTCGATCCCAATCATTGTCATCTCGGCTCACCTGCGGGTTGAGCCACAGGCGGTCCTGCAGATGGGCGTTTCAGCCATCCTGCCGAAGCCGTTCAATCTGACAGACCTCATCGAGCTGATCGAGCACCTTCTGCCGTGAGCAAGACTCCGGAACAGGCGGAAATCGCGGAGAGGATCGCCAGCCGTTTCACGTCGCGGTGGCTTCGGGGATACGTCCGATCGAAACTGGCCCGCGATCCGGTTTATGCGGCTGTATACGAGCGTTTGAGGGATTCCCCGCTTCCGCTCCTCGACATCGGTTGTGGCATCGGGCTTCTGGCGTTTTATCTGCGAGAGCGCGGGTTCGAGCCACCCATTGCAGGAATCGACATGGATGACGCGAAAATCAAACTGGCGCGAGATGCGGCAGAGGGACGATACGCGGGACTTCGATTCGAGCAGGGCGACGCGCGGGAGCCGCAGAATGGCTTTCGCGGAAATGTTGCGCTACTGGACGTGGTGCATTATCACGATGGGATCGAGCAGCAGCGACTGCTCACCAATGCCGAGCGGCATGCGATCCCGGGGGCGATCGTGATTCTTCGCGAGTGTCCGCGCGATGGCTCGTTGCGATATCGCGCCACGTATGCTGAAGAGTGGTTCGCTACGGCCATCGGATGGCTGCGGGTTCCGATACTCAATTTTCCGACGCTGGATGAGGTCGCGTCGGTTTTTCGCGCGAAGGGATACCGTGAGGAGATCCGACCGCTGTGGGGCCGCACCCCATTCAACAATCATCTCTTCGTTTTCAAAGCGCCGGAGCAGTCTGACCCGGCCCCATCAGTTCATCCCGTATCGGGATGACCGCGACGTAGCCCTTTTCCGACAGCGTCTCGAGGAGCAGCTCGAGCATCTCCACATTGACGGCCGTTCCGTCGGCAGTGGAGCGCCCTTCGTGCGCCAGGATGATGGTTCCCGGTTCGACATTCCTCATGATGCGTTGCACGGCGAGCTCGGGTGCGGTCTTCACTCCATCGTAACCGCGCGCGCTCCACCCGATCAGCCGCATGCCGCGCTCGTCGAGGAGCGGATGGACAAATGGATTCTTCATACCGACAGGAGCCCGGAAGAGTGTTGGCCGCGCCCCCGTAGCCCGTTCGATGGCATCGCTGCATCGATCGATCTCCGAGGCGATGCGTCTTGGCGGAAGACCCCAGAAGGTAGCGCTGGGATGGGTTGCCGAATGGTTGCCGAGTGTGTGGCCTCTCGCCATGATCGCGCGCGCGATTTCCGGATGCTTCTCGACGCTCGTACCCTTGACGAAGAAAGTGGCGCGGGCACCATGCTGATCGAGAAGGTCGAGAATGCGCGGAGTGTCGGCAGGATGCGGTCCATCGTCGAAGGTCAACCATACGCTCTTCGTCACGGCCGGGAAGCGGGTCACCACGGGACCGAGCCACTGCGAGGAAGGATTGAGTGTAGCGTAGACAATCGGCAGATGCAGCAGCGGCAGAACGAACAGAGCGGCAGGTCCGAGCTTGCTCCAGAGAAGCACAACACCCAGCGGGGCGATCACGGCGAGCAGAAGAATCAGGCGTCGGATGACGCACCCCTCTCGATCTCCAGCTCCATGGCCCGGAGTCGTTCCCGCAGAAGATATACGAATCCCGTAGCGACGATATTGAGGGTGAGAAGACCCAGCCAGACGGCACCGGGCCAGAGACTCCAGCCCCCGCGATTGAACAACCAGAGTGCGACGGCTGCGCTTACGATGGTGACAGCGAGCGTGTTCCACCTCTGCGAGTCGGTCCGGCTCATAGCGCGCCGGATCCGGGAGACTGCGTAGCAGATGAGAAAAATCGCAGTCTGCGTCGCAACCAGCGCTGCGAAGAGAAGCAGGGGCGAGAGCAGTGCAAAGGTTACCGGTCTGGCACGTACGAATCGCTCCATCAATGCAAAAATCGCGACGAATGACAGAATCGTATGTCCGATGGCCAGAGAGAATGCTTCGAACCCGTTGCGTCCGGGCTCGAGTTGCACGACGACACGATCGACGTCTTTTCGCGGGAGGATGTGCGGCCGGTTGCGGAGCAGAATCCAGGCGAACAGCTTGAATGCGGAAAAATTCATCCGAGCAGGTGACCAGTAGAGAGGATCGATGCGCATGGACTTCAACCAGCCATCTCGTCGAAGGGTTCGAACATGTGCCATTTCGACCAGTGCGTGCCGACGACGCTTTCGAGTACACCGCGCCACTGCAGTACGGCCCTTTCGATGTCCCTCTCGCGGTCTCGTCCGGTCCGCGTGCACAGGAAGGGAGGGGTAGCCACCACACGATATCGCATCCATCCTATGCGGATCACGAACAGGGGATGGATTGGTGCCTGCGTCGCCATAGCGAGAGCGAACGGACCTGACGGGAAGAGCATGGGGCGATCGAAGAACGTGGATCGGAACGTGGAGATCCCCGGAGTGATACGGTCTCCCTGAATCGCCACAATCTTGTTTTCCCGCAAGGCTTGAATCAGGTCGAGTGCGAGCATCCCGGATTCCGTATTGAAGTCGATCCGGAACTCTCCGTCCGCCCAGGCCGGGCGAGTCTCCTGTTCCCATCGGTGAGTATCGGGGTCAGTCTCCGGCGCGCGGACGATGGTCATCGGCCGCTTTATTCGCTCGACAAACAGGTATGCACCCAGGTCGTAGTTGCCCATGTGCGCGGTGAGAATGATCGCACCCTGAGCGGCGTCCCTGAGTTGATCGAAGTGCTCGAGTCCCTCGAATTCCCAGTCGACCATCGTTCCCATCGCCTTGAACCGATTGGTATCGGTGAGCGTGCATGCGAAGTCCCAGAAAACGGCGATGGCGCGAAAAAAATTGGCGAACAGATGCGAACCGGGAAGGATCGCGCTGAGATTTCGGACTGCGCCCCGTCGCACCCTGGTTGCGAACATGAAAAACAGCAGACTCCAGACGAGGGTGATCAATGGCTGGAGGTAGAACGGAATGTTCCGCACTGCCCAGTAATGCAGCTGGCGCCAGAACACTCCGCGAGTCAGGAACCTGCCAAGCTTGGGAACTTTCACCGTTTCATCATATCTGCGAGCGTTCTCTTCACTGAAGCAACGTCAGGGCGCAACATCTCGAACAGTGTCGAGCGCATCAGTTCCTCGTCGCCTGAATAGGTGGGAACATAGTGGAGTGGAAATCGCTCGAAGATTTCCCGGTCCGGCCGCTTTCGCTTCTTCTGGACAACCTCACGTTTGCGGGCAACGAGTTCCATGTTGGCGAAGAACCACTCCGCGGCGCGGAACTGCATCATTGTGAGGGGATCATCGATCACTACAGCGCCGGGACGGGCTGCGATCCGGCGGCCTGCCTTTCGCCGGAGTCTCGAAAGCAGGCCACCTTCGATGAGCCCCGGTGATCGGCCGTTCTTCTCACCGATCGGTGGGCGGACCAGCCCCCCGGTGTCGCCGTTGCGCGTTACCGTGAAGTGGTGTAGCCGGTGAAGGTAGGTCAGGAAGATCGAGCCTGCAGCGTCGCGGAGCAGGTCGGCTTCAAAGTTCTTGATCGAGGTCTGCAGGGCATTACGTTCAAAGAGCACTCCACGCTCGTACGCGCCGAGGCGATCACTTGTCGCCGCGGACTTGTGGCGGACTACGGCGTCAGTGTTGTAGAGCACGCGCCATCCGCTCAGCCACGCACGCCATCCGAAGTCGACATCCTCGAGATAAGCGAAGTAATCGTCATCGAATCCGCCAAGATCGAGAAATGGCTTGCGTCGAAAAATCATGTTACCGCCGCACGGAAAAAGGATCTCGGCGCCGTTGTCTGGCTCGTCCGCCGAGGCAAGCGGCATTCTGAATCCAGGCTGGAAGGCGTGCCCGTCGAAGGTCATGACTCCGCGAACGAAGTCGGCGAGTCTGCCGGTGGTGTCGACGATTCTCCCGCCGATCGCCACGACATCGTCCGCTGCCGCGGAGAGTCCGGCGAGCGAAGCTTCCAGCCATCCGGGCTCCGGAACAGCGTCGTTATTCAACAGGATCACCGCATCGGCAGTCGAGGCTTCGATGCCGGCGCGGACTCCGCCGGTAAAGCCTGAATTGACTTCGAGCTCCACGAGGCGTACTGCGGGGAACCGCTCCCTGATCGCCTTCTCTGTCCCGTCAGTCGATCCATTGTTCACGACGATGACTCCCGTATCGCGGGTCCCCGGGCTCATCGTGGTTTCGATGGAGGCGAGGGCGCGAAGCGTGTCCTCGCGGCCGTTCCAGCTGACGATGACGATGTCGGCCGTGGCCGAAACCTTCATGTCCGGCCTCCGAGCCTGGTGCGGATTCTGTCGATCACCGATCTGGATGCCCGCTCCACGCCGGTGAGTGGCTGCCGGTCAGCAGTGTGCCTCGATCGTGTCGGATGGCGGCAGAACTCGAGCAGCGGTTCGAGCAGAGGTCGCCATTGATGGTCCCTCGCGTACTGCTGCGTGCCGCGTTGCATCGCGTCCCAGGAAGAGGAATCCGAGAGGATCCGCACCAGTTCGCGTCCGAAATCTTCCGGCCGGCCGGAATGCAGGATACTGCCTGCTCGATAGCGCCGGAGTACCTCGTCGGTGCCGGGAGCAGGGCTGGAGACTACAGGAAGACCGGCCCAGAGGTAATCGAAGATTCTCGTTCGCATTGACAGATCGGTTTCCAGCGATGGCGGAAAGGTGATCAGGGCCATTGAGAATCGATCGTAGTAGGCTTCGCGATCGCGGTAAGCGACCCACGGTTCAAACAGGATGAAGTCTTCGTATCCCTTCGAGCGGACGAGTTCTCTAGCGGCAGCAGTCTTGCCTTGCGGAGTTGTCTCAGGATTGGGATGAGTGCTGAAGGTGAGTGTCATATCGGGGACGGAGGCACGAGCGATCACGACAGCCTCGATCGCTGCGATGGGATCGTACCAGTCGTAGATGCCGCCGAAAAGAATGCGATGTCCCGTCGCTGACGGGAGGCGTGTCCGGGGCGGGGGCACGCCGAAGGGGACGATCCTGATCAGGCGCAACAGTTCCGGGTCGTTGTCGAACGACACCGGCGTCAGGCGACCTGTTGCGAGAAAGAGGCCGGCGTAGAAAAGTCGTTGTGCGTAGGAAGCGCAGAGGAACATGTCCGCGGCCTCGATCGACCGCAGCAGTGTCGTTCGGTCGTGTTCGAATACCTCGGGTCCATGGCTGCGGTGGTAGTGAAAGTTCTCCACGATCCAGGGATCGTAAAGGTCGACGACTGAAGGAATCTCCGAGGCGTGGGCAAAAAAGTCGTTCGCGACGTGGCCCTGAATCACGGCAACATCGCTCTGACGGCTGCTGTTCACGATCGACTCGGGAGAGAGCTTCTCGGCTCTGCATCCGTCGATTGCGCCACCATCCGGACTCAGCACCGTTACCTGATGACCCTCATCCCGCAGCGCTGCCGCGATCTCGATGAAGCGGATTCCGACGCCGGCCGGATGGCTGTGACCCAGCGGCTCAGGACAGACCAGAAGAATCCTTCCGGGCGAAGCGCGAAGCGCGCTGCCCTCGGGGCTGCGATCACTCACCTTTACCCCGCAGCTTCTCCATGGTGCGGTGCAGGCGCCACGTCTTCGAGCGGTAGATCAGCTCGAGGAGACCGTTGAGCCGTTCGATCTCGGCATAGAGACGGGCGATCAGACTCTCCTGTGCATCCCTCGCGTCGCGCAGACTCGCCGCTTCACCCTGAGTTTCAGCGAGTGCCCTCTCCCGCTCGCTGAGCTGCCCAGCCTGTGCGTCGACCTCTGCTCGCGCCTCGTCGATGCGCGTCTGAAGTTCCGCCCGGAGAGACTCGAGATCTGCCCGCGCTCTGCCCTGGGAATCCAGCTCATCGAGGAGCAAACGCTTGTCCCGTTCGAGTCGTACTGTGTCGAGCTCGAGGTGACGGGCGCGCCCCGCGCTCTCGACCGTCGCCGTATACGCTCGATTCAGTTCTTTCTTCTGGCGTTCGAACACGTTCGCCATGACGTTCTGATCGAGCCGCGAAGGCTGCCGGTTCCAGATCGCCAGCCTGGCCGATCGAAACGCTTCCGAGCCTTCAGGGTTCGATACGATGGCGGATTGCGCGGATGGGAAGTGACGAATCTCGCAGGTAATCCGAGGAATGCGTCGGAACGCTCGCCGGCCGCTGAGACGAATCAGAAAGTCCCAATCTTCGAACAGGTCCAGTTCGCGATCGAATCCGCCGAGCTCGAGAAAATCGTCGCGACGCAGAAGTAACGCCGGCAGCGGTATGTAATTGTCGATCAGAAGAAACTCCGGATCGAAGTTTCGTCCGTAAAGTCGAAGCTGCTTCGCGGACTTCCAATGTCCGTCGTCTCCCGACTCCATGAAAGACGAGATCGCATCTGTGTACGGAACGATGTTTTCCGCGGCGCGGAACGCTGCAGCGAGCGTCTCCAGGTGATCGTCGTACATCAGGTCATCGTCGTCGAGAAAGCAGATCAATCCGGAGGTAGCGGCGTTAGCACCTGCGTTCGCTGCCATCGAGCGCCCGAGGCTTCGTTCCTGTTCGATCAGTGTCACGTCTGTGTTGCGAAGCAGCTCGCGGGGGGACTCTCCTCCGTCATTCACGACGACGACCGTTGCGGGATGGGCATTGGCTTTGATGGATGCGACCGCCTCGAGGAGCTGCGCCGGACGGTCTTTTGTTCGCACGACGACTGTGATTGGAAGAGCGTCGGGAGTGACCTCGATCGGACGGATTCCGCCGACCATCTTCGCGAGCTCCGTCCATGCGGTGGTATGAAGTGACGCCAGTGGCGCGACCCAGTATCCCTCGGCGTATCGGCATTCTGGAGGAAGCGTCATCGCGCGAAACTGATTCAGCCCCCGGGCGTAGGACTCGTAATCCCGAATGTCCAGCTGTGATCGATGTGCGCGAATCGCATCGTACTTTTCTTCGGCGACATCCGTGACGTCGACAAGAACGTTCGGACGGAACGGCTGGCTGATCTCGCAGAACGCGACGCGGCAGAGTGCAAGCTCGCCCAGAGATGCTGCGGAAGTCTGAATCAGGTCACTGAGCGCACGTGCGGTCGAGAGGTGATCCGGGTGCACTTCGAGAGGGCTCGGAGCGACGACCAGGTCGGGCCGGAATTGCTCGAGCTCCTCCCGGATGGCGCGCTGCAGCTGCTCGGATTGCGTGCCGATCTCGCGGTCGGGTATGCCGAGAAATCGGGGTGCAGCCACGCCCAGCATGGCCAGGCCCTCGATCGATTCGCGGCGTCGCTTCTCCCTGTAGTCCTCGCCCCCTTCGGGGCCCGCAGCTCCGCCGTCTGTGATGACGATGACTCGGACCTCACGCTTCTCACGGATGTGTTGCGCGATCAGGCCGCCGCTTCCGATGATCTCGTCGTCAGGGTGTGGCGCCAGAACGAGAAGCTTTTCGCCGCGTAGCACTTCCGGATTGAATGGGACCAGCTCGTGCTCGATGAAGCTCATCGGGATGCATTATCCATCATTGGGAGTGACGAATGAGGGGCGACGGCCTATGTTCGCCTGATGAAGCCACGACACAGAGTCATTCCGGCGCGGGACCGTCCAGGATGACACCTGGTTCAAGACGCGCACAAGTGACATGATTGTCTCTCTGTGGTCCGGAATGAGCTTCTTCGACCCGCAACCGATATAATCCGGGCGCGTATGGCCATCGATCGTCACGTCATCGGAAACTGGAAGATGAACATTCCGGCGGACGGAGTGGAGAATTTCGTGCGTGATCTCCGAGGCGTGCGATGGTCGGATGCGTGCAGGCTGTCGATTGCGCCGCCGTATCCATTCATTGCGGAGGCCCGTGACCGGGCCGCGGAGCTTCGGCTACCGCTGAGCTTCGCGGCGCAGAACTGCTCGGACCATGCCTCGGGAGCGTACACCGGAGAAGTTTCGGCTTCGATGATCGCTCTTGCAGGGGGGTCGATGGTGATCGTGGGCCATTCGGAGCGCCGGGAAATCTACGGTGAGGATGACGAACTGGTGGGGCTCAAGCTGCGAGCGGCCGTCGAGGCCGGCCTCATTCCGGTGCTTTGCGTGGGCGAGAGCATGGAAATCCGCGAACGCGACGGGGTGGCCGGCTTCCTCGAACAGCAACTGGTCCGAGCTCTCGGGGGACTGTCCTTCTCGGAGCGGAATCTGCTCATTGCATACGAGCCCATCTGGGCCATCGGTACCGGCCGGAATGCGTCCGGAGACATGGTCGCGGAAACCGCGGGCTGGATCCGGAGAACGCTGGCTTCGATGAGACCCGGCCTGGATGAGCTGCCCCTGCTCTACGGGGGGAGCGTGACCGAGATGAACGCCCGAGAGTTGATGCGTGAGGCGGACGTCGACGGATTTCTGGTGGGAGGAGCCAGTCTGGAGCCGGAGAAGGTGAAGGCAATCTACGAGGCTTGCGCCTCCGGGAGGTGATTTCTTGACTTAAGGTCGGGATCCGGGAAGAATTCATCCTCCCCAGCCGTTTCGGCGGAACTGGAACAAACCACTGGAGTACTCATGATCGTATTCGTCGTCACTGTCCACGTCATCCTCAGCCTTTTTCTGATCCTCGTGGTTCTGCTTCAGCAGGGCAAAGGAGCAGATCTCGCAGGAGCCTTCGGTGGAGGAGGCTCGCAGACCGCTTTCGGCGCCCGTGGAGCTACGACGCTCCTGCACAAACTGACGACCGGATTTTTCGTGCTTTTCATCATCACCTCGATCTCTCTGGCCGTGATGCAGTCGCGGCCTGCCGCTTCAGTCATGAGCGGCGCTCAGGCGGCACCCGCCACGACAACGGCGCCCGCGACGACGAACACGGCGGTACCCGCGGCACCTGCAACGACGACCACGGCTGCGCCCGCAGCTCCAACGACGACAGCACCGGTCAGCCCTTAGTTCTTTCTTGAATTGCCCAAGTGGCGGAATTGGTAGACGCGCACGTTTGAGGGGCGTGTGGTGAAAACCGTGCCGGTTCGAGTCCGGCCTTGGGCACCAGCTTTGACAGGCTCGCACGAGTGGCGTGGTTCATCAGGAATCACTGCACCGGACGCGGGCCTTTTTCTTGCTCACCCGACTGTGTCATACAATCGCGACAGGAATTCAGAAGGGAGCAGGATTCGAATGACATCCATCGGCGATGAAACCGTGGCTTCGGCAACCGATCAGCCAATCCAGGGAGAGCCTCTCCGTGGCGTGATCGACACTCTTCTCGAAGAGCTCCAGAGGGGAAGCGGTGACAAGGACAAGCGCCGGCAGGTCGAAGAGTGGATGCGGAATCTCGCGGAGAAATATCCTGATTTTCCGATCCTTCCGGGACTTCGCGAGTACTACCTCGCCGAGGCGGACCGTCTGCGATCCGACTTCGATGGCGCCGGCGACCTGACCGAGAAGTTGAATCTGGGGCGCATGATCGAATCGTTTCTCGAGAAGGCTGCTGACATGGATCGAAGGATCCAGGAGAAAGGGTAAGAGAAAGGGTGAAGAGTGAAGGGTGAAACCGCTCTTTTCACTCTTCACTCTTTCGACTATCGTGAAGGTACTCATTGCCAACCGGGGTGAAATTGCGGTGCGCATCATCCGCGCGTGCCGGGAGCTCGGCTATCCGACCGTGGCCGTCTATTCTGATGCCGACCGTGCGGCGCTGCATGTTCTTTATGCGCAGCAGGCGATGCATGTCGGTCCATCCCCGTCGTCCGAGAGCTATCTGCGAATCGACCACATTCTCGATGCAGCGCGCCGGTCGGGCGCTGAAGCAGTTCATCCCGGCTACGGGTTTCTTGCCGAGAATGCCGACTTCGCGGAGGCCTGTGTCAATGCCGGCCTGATCTTCATTGGGCCCTCGCCCGAGGCGATACGTGCGATGGGATCGAAGACGGAGAGCCGCCAGCGGATGAAGGCTGCGGGTGTTCCGATCGTTCCCGGGCTCGAGCGCGCCGTCGAGTCTTTCGATGAGATCCGAGCGTTCGCTGATGATGCGGGTCTTCCCGTCATGATCAAGGCCAGCGCTGGAGGCGGAGGGAAGGGAATGCGGCTGGTCACCTCGATGGCCGATCTGCAGCCGGCATTCGACCGTGTGCGCAGCGAAGCTGCGTCGTTTTTCGGAGATGCTGCCGTCTACGCCGAGAAGTTCGTCGCCACTCCCCGGCACATCGAAGTTCAGGTTCTCGGCGACCATCACGGTAGCCTGGTTCATCTCGGGGAGCGCGAGTGCACGCTGCAGCGACGCAATCAGAAAGTAGTGGAGGAATCGCCTTCGCCGGTGGTCGATGAGGAGTTGCGCGCGAAACTCGGGGAGACTGCGGTTCGGGCAGCGGCTGCGGTGGGCTACTACTCGGCGGGCACGATCGAATTCCTGATGGACGTCGACCGCAACTTTTATTTTCTCGAAATGAATACACGTCTGCAAGTCGAGCACCCCGTGACCGAGCTGGTGACCGGCATCGACCTGGTCAAACAACAGCTTCGGATCGCACAGGGAGAACGGCTGGACATTTCACAGAGCGATGTACGCATGAGCGGTCATGCGATCGAGTGCAGAATCTATGCAGAGGATCCGACCGCGAACTTCGCGCCGTCACCGGGACTGATCCGCTACCTCACTCTGCCGGAAGGCCCGGGAATCCGCAACGACAACGGCGTGCTGGCAGGATACACCGTGCCGATTCACTACGACCCAATGCTCTCGAAGCTGATCGTGCATGGTGCGGACCGGGAGGAGGCAAGGCTTCGTATGCGCCGTGCACTTGCCGAGTACCGTATCGACGGAATCCGGACGACAATCAGTTTCTATCTGTCTGTGATGAACGATCCCGCTTTCTGCGCAGGGGACTTCGACACAGGATTCATCGATCGGATGCTTCCGAACCTAGATCTCGATTCGACTGAGGCTGGCGATGTGGAAGCGGCGATCGCCGCGTCCGCCATCTTCATGTTCGAAGACTCGGAAAAGGTCCGGCTACCCACTGGCGGTGAATCGGCGTGGGGCAGAATGGCAAAACTGGATGCAGTGGGGCGAGGCGACTGATGAAGCTCGTCGCGGTGCATGACGGATCGACGATTCCGGTCGAGGTGGAACGAGCCGGCTCGGGATACAGGATTTGCATCGGCGACCGGTGGATGAACGTGGATATGACGCCGGCGAATGCTTTCGTCCACTCGCTCCGCTTCGAGGACGGAAGGCAGGCACGACTGGGCCACCGTCGCGAAGGCAATATGCACGAGATTTCTTTCGGGAACCGGATTGTCCGTGTCGAGCTCCACGATCCGTTGGCGATGAAGCGGAAGCGCCGCGAAGATCAGGCGGGCGACAGCGGCCACGTCGATGCCATCATGCCGGGCCGGATCGTTCGCCTGCTCGTCAGCGAGGGCGATGAGGTCCGCAAGGGGACCGGACTGCTGATTCTCGAAGCGATGAAGATGGAGAACGAAATTGTGGCGCCGTGTGACGGAACCATCAGCACGATTCGGGTGAAGCAGGGCGAGACCGTAGAGGGCGGATCGCTGTTGATCGTGATCGCGTAGAACTGGCCGCCCGCTTCATTCTCCTCGCGGGTATAATTGGGTTGTCGAACGGCCCAACTCATGTCCAGCAATGACGCACCCCTGTCCCCGGGAACCAGGTTACGGCAATACCTGCTGATCGAGCGGCTCGGTGAGGATCAGTTGGGATCGGAGTGGACGGCCCAGGATTCCATCCTCGGGCGAGTGGTCTCGATTCTGATCCTCGATCCGCGCGTATCCTCCGATCGCGATCGGATGGAGCTGATTACCTCCGAATTACGGGCCGCAGCTCACATCGATCGTCCCTCGATCGGAAAAGTGTACGAGCTGGATCATGACGGCGAGGTCCATTTCATAGTCTCTGAGTTCGTCGAGGGGAAATCGCTCTCTACTGAACTTCGTGACGTGGCGATAGACGCCGCGCCTCTCGTTCACATAGCGATAGCGATTGCCGAGGCAATCGATCATGCCCATTCGCAGGGGCTGGTGCATGGAAACCTTCATGCGCGTCATGTCCTGGTTTCCAGCGACGGGCGCGTCAAAGTCCTTGGCTTCGGCGCGGGGCGAGGAGGCTCGGCTCTCGAGGAGATGCAGGTCACGGCAGGGGACCTTGAAAGCGTCGGATTTCGTTCCCCTGAGGGAGTTGTGGGCCGCCCCATCGATGCGCGCTCGGACGTATTCGCCTTCGGGGTGCTTCTCTATGAGATGGCAACGGGCGCACGTCCATTCACGGGGGACACCGCAGAAGAGGTCCTCGATCGCATTCTGCACGCTGCTCCTCCCGCTCCGCATCTGATTAATCCTGCGGTCGATCCGGCGGTCGTTTCGATCATCGGGCGCTGCATTCAGAAAGATCCCTCCCGAAGATACGCCGCCGCCGGAGCCATACTCGTCGACCTCCGAAAGGTCGAGGCGACCCTGGGGAGGTCGAGCGAGAAACCGGAGCAGGCTCCGGTCACTCCGCGTGAAGTGGAAACAGGGACAGGGGTGGGATCGACCCTCACCGAGCGTGAGACTGAAACGGTCGCCTCGGGAACAGCCGAGGGACTGGACGGAGGCCACTCGGCACGAGTGAGTGTCATTCTCTACGCCGAAGTTCCGGATCCCGACGCGGGAGCCGACGAAGCGTCGAAAGCTCTCGGCGCGCGCCTGCAAGAGCTTCTGGACGAGACGATCTACCTGGCAGACGGAAAGATCGTTGATCCCTTTGCCAGTCACGTCATCGCGGAGTTCGAAGAGTCTTTCGACGCCATCAGGGCGGCTCGAAAGGGCCTGTACGACCTGGAAAACTACAACAACCGACAGGCCGGTAGAGCTCCGACAATCGATGCGAGACTCGTTGTCCTTCGGGGAGACGTCGGGACCGTCGACGGATCTCTGCGTGGTCCCGCCGTGGAGATGGCCAGGGTGGCCAGCCGCGCAATTCCACCTGGAAAGCTTGCTGTGTCGGCCGAAATTATCAGTGAAACGTCGACACCGGCGACTGGCGAACCTCTGGTCACAGTTGCTGGGAGGACATTCTTCGCCGTCTCCTCGATGCCGGCATTAGTGCGGCCATCACCAGTTCCCTCTGCAGTTCCGGAGATTGCCCCTGTCCCGCAGCAGCAAGGCCGATTCGGATTCCGCGCCCGTGTAATCGCCATCGGAGTGTCGGTCCTTCTTGTGGCCGGCCTTGCCGCGGCGGGTTTGATCGCGAAACGGAAGGCGGCTGCCAATCGTGAAGCCGGTCAAATTGCGGAAGTTCCGTCGGCGCTGCCCTTGGTCGTGCCTCGTGCTCCCACACCGATTACCGTCGAGGAGGTCTCCGTGGAGGGGGCGTTCGATACTTCGACGGTTCAGCTTGCGGGGCTTGTCCGATATGGGGCCCTGGGGCTGATGGATTCGCTGCGTGACTTCGATGCTACTCCTCGACCTCATGGAAACGAATCGCGTTTCTCGGCAAGACTCAGGCAGGGAACCGAGGGGGCTGAACTGGTGCCCGTGCGCCTGTCCCCCGTTCTCAGGGAGGGAGCTCCGATCCCTCTGACCGGTCAGGCTGCCGTTTCGTTCGCGAACTGGATCGCTCAGGAGATGGGGAGTTCCCGGCGGTTCGAACCGACGGATTCCACTGCGCTGGAACACTTCTCTCGATCCGTGGCCGGGATGGCCGGTCAGATCGAGCGTCCTCAGCCTCAGACGATTGCTTCGATGCGGGATGCTATCCGAGTCGATCCGTCGTTCCTTCCAGCGCACGTTCTCGCGATCGACATGTTCGAACGAACGGGAGACCGCAAGGCGGCGATTGAGGCGGCGAGACGCGCCGTCGAGCTTGCCCCCGACGATCTGCACCTGAGACGCGGCCTCGCGCGATGGCTTTATCAGTCCGGCGATCCTGCGGCGGGGGTGGCCGAATTCTCGGAAGTGCTTGCACGCGACCGGACGGACAGGGACGCACTCACCGCGGCGGGACTCTACGCGCTCGCCGTGCGTGACGAAACCATTTTCAGGAAAGTTCTTGCGAGTCTGGATGGAACGCCCGGTCCGACAATACTCCACGAGCCCGACCTGCTCCTGGCATCGGCCAGGATCGATCAGTCGGCCACGCCCTACTTCGATCTCGAGCGCGAGCAACCCGACAATGCGGCGCTGGCGCTGAAGATCGGCCGGATCGCCGTACTTCGGCACATGAACTCGATCGCCGAAATCGAGGTGCAGAAACTCGAACGCCTGGACCCATCCTACGGGTTGCTCATGTTGCGGGCGTACATCCATGCGCAGAACGGGCGGCGCGACCAGGCGGAGACGGAGCTCAAGAAGGCACAGCTCGTTGCTCCATGGTATGCACAGCCGTATA
This sequence comes from Thermoanaerobaculia bacterium, assembly GCA_041748075.1. Lineage (GTDB taxonomy): Bacteria > Acidobacteriota > Thermoanaerobaculia > Gp7-AA8 > Gp7-AA8 > JBGSYJ01. The sequence goes on along the minus strand of JBGTDX010000121.1, from coordinate 15,814 downwards.
CGAACTCGGCCGAGGTCTACGCGATACTGGGTGCGCCGGCGCGGGTGATCGAGTCACTCGAAACTGCGGTAGCCCGCGGTGAGCCGAGCGGCGCGTATGTGTTGAACAACCCGCTTTTTCGCTTTCTGCGAGGAGACGCGCGCTTTGTAAAACTGAGATCCCGAATTGAAGCTCAACAGGAGGCGGTCCGGCAGGCGTTGGGCTCGATGCCTCTCTAACGAGGACTCTCTGTGCCTATGGTTTCGGATGAACAGAACGCCACTGGGCAGGCATGATCACGATCGTTTCTCCCAGCTCCAGAACCGCGAGCCGTGTTGCGGTTCGGAACATTGCGACCCGGTAGTGATTGCGGAGGCGTCGCCGCCTGCCGTCGACCAGACGTACAGGCGAGATCGTCAGGGTGTCTTCATCCTGGCGGAGGTAAACGAGTCCCGAAACGCACGCTGCCTCGAGTCGCTCGTAGGCGGACGGCGGCAGCTCGAAGGTTCCACCGCTGCAATGGATGGGCTCTGTCGGATGCACTTGCTCTCCAGTCGAGCGAGAATTCTTGTATCGTACACTGGTCGCCCCGTTGGCGTTTGCGAAAGGCCCGTTCATGATCGTAACAGCGAAGCTCGACTTCTCCGCGGCACACAGACTGCACAATCCGGACCGGGATGCCGAATGGAACCGTCGGATCTACGACAAATGCGACAATCCTGCGGGCCACGGCCACAACTACGTCATCGAGGTGAGTGTCGAGGGCAAGATCGACCCTGAAACCGCCATGGTCATCGATCTCAAGAAGCTCAAGGAGATCGTCAGGCGCGAAGTCGTCGACCATGTCGATCACACGAACCTGAACACGGACGTCGAGTTTTTGCGAGGAATCATTCCGACGGCTGAGAATCTGGCGCTGGCCTTCTGGAGGCGACTCGAGCCAGCCATTGTTCAGGGCAGACTGCACCGGATCGTCCTCCAGGAAACGGAACGAAACTCCGTCACGTACTCGGGAGAATGACGATGGGGAGATCGACGTGAACTACGAACTGGCCATCATGGCTCTCGAGGGGCTCGGGAAGTCTCCGATCAGATTTCAGCAGAGTGAGGGGAGGCTCACGATCGAAGGGGCTCCTTCCGCGTTCAAGGAGCTGGCGCGTCTCTGTCTGCTCATGGGTAGCGCGGAGACGGCGGCCGACGAACAGATCGAGCTGCGTCCCGGCATGCACGTGAGCTCCGAGTCGCCCACGGTCGTGCTGAGGATCGAGTGAGAACAGGGGCGGGTCAGCTCTCGTAGTCGGGGCTGTAAGTGACGAGCTCACCCAGGAGCTTGGCTCTGTGGCGAGCCTCCTGATTGTCCACCTGAAGAAGATCTCGGAGTGAGATCATTCCCACCAGAGTTCCCTGATCGACCACCGGTAGATGCCGGCAGTTGAGCTTGTGCATCTTCTGGAGGCATTCGGTGACCGATTCTTCCGGCGAGGCGGTGGTCAGTTCCCGTGTCATGACCACGCCGATTCCAGTGCGGTCGAGATCCAGATCTTTTGCAACGGCACGCGTCATGAGGTCGCGCTCGGTGAACATTCCGACCAGTTTCTCGCCGTCGAGAACGGCGACGGCGCCGACGTTCCGTTCGGTCATTCGCCGGGCGACATCCCGGATGTTCTCGGAGCTCGACGCACGCACGAGACATTTGCCGTCGATGATTTCTGCGATCGCTTTCATGTCTGCCTCCTGCTCAATCGTACTTCAGAATGGAATGTACCGTGCCGGGCTCGAGCCGCTCGCGGCCGCTGAGGAACCCGAGTTCGACCACGAACGCGAAGCCAGTGAGTTGCGCACCCAGTCGCACTACGAGTTGCGCAGCTGCCGCCGCGGTGCCTCCCGTCGCCAGCACATCATCGACTATGAGGATCCGGTCGTCGCTTCGGGCGGCGTCACTGTGAACCTCGAGGCAGTCGGTTCCATACTCGAGGCTGTATTCGTGACGCAGAGCGTCCCAGGGCAGTTTGCCGGGCTTGCGAATCGGAATGAAGCCGCAGCCGAGTGCCGAGGCAACGCAGGCGCCAAAGATGAAGCCCCGGGCCTCGATCGCTGCAACCCGGGTAATCCCGGCGTCGCGCCATGGACCGCAGAGTCCTTCGACCGCGGTAGCCATCGCGTCGGCGGATTGCAGCAGGGGCGTGATGTCTTTGAAGAGGATCCCCGGTTTGGGGAAATCGGGGATGTCCCGGATGTAGGAGGCGAGCTCGTGATTGCCCGACATGTCAGATTTCCACATCGAAATCGCCGTACTGCCCCGTGAACGGTTTGGTTTCCTGGTCGATGCTGCTCACCTCGGCATACCTGGGGCCTTCTTTCAGTTCGCGAAGCCAGTCGTCGATGGCAGAAGCTTCTCCCTCGACGATGGCTTCCACGCTGCCATCTCGAAGATTGTGGATACTGCCTTTGAGGCCGAGCCGACGGGCAACGCGGGTCGCGAAGAACCGGTACCCCACTCCCTGCACCTTGCCGTGGATGCGCAGAATTCGAAGTTCTTTCATGTTCACCCGTTTCGTCTGTCGTTCGTAGTTCGGGCCCCTATGATATAGGTGGTGGTGGCCGGTAGCCAGTCAGACAGTACAGGGGACGGAAGCCGGGCTCATCGAAGGATCTTCCTCCGGTGATTGAGCGTTGCAAGATGATCCTTCGCTGTGCTCGCGAAGGATGGCACTGCCGTGACGTTTCTCTGTGCACTGCAGCCCCGTCAAGCAGCTGACTACTCCCCCCCCTTCCAGCCGAATCTGCCGACCAGCGGAACGAACTCGGCGGGGCCGCAGTCTTCGATCTGGAGGCTTGTTCCGGCTCGGGTCACGCGGGCCAGGCGCTGGTTGCCGATCGGCCCGATGGGGATGACGAGCTTCCCGGTCCGTGCCAGCTGCTGTACGAGCGGAGTGGGAACCTCAGGCGCCGCAGCCGCGACGATGATCCGGTCGAAGGGTGCCTGATCGGACCAGCCGTAAGTGCCGTCGAAGACTTTCACGCTCACGTTGGAGATCTTCAGTTCGCGGACGAGCTCGACTGCGCGAAGGGCCAGCTCATTTACCCGCTCAATCGAGAAGACTTTGCCGGCAAGCCGCGACAGGACAACGGCCTGGTATCCCGTGCCGGTCCCCACTTCGAGAATTTTCTCCTTACCCGAGAGCTCGAGCAGCTCGATCATTCTTGCGACTATGTACGGCTGAGAAATGGTCTGCTGGTGACCGATGGGAAGAGCAGTGTTGCCGTATGCCTTCGCCGCGACCAGCTTCGGGACGAACATGTGACGCGGCACTTGCCGCATCGCGTCGAGGATTCGAGGATCGCGGATTCCACGCGCTGCAACGAACCGCTCGACCATGAGCGACCGCTGGTGAGCGAAGTCTCGAGCTTCGGCCGCGTTTTCAGTTCCGGGTAGAGTTGGTCGCAAGTGTCTCTTCGAGTCCCTTGAGTCGCGGAATGGATTCGTGATGTGTCAGGTCCAGATGCAATGGCGTGATCGAGATGAAGCCGCTGTCGACCGCGGCGAAGTCCGTACCTTCTGCATGGTGCCACACTGGAGGCTCGCCGCCGATCCAGAAATACTTCTTGCCTCTCGGATCGAGGCGCTCGATCACTCCTTCTGAGTACACTCGTTTGCCCAGCCGGGTGATCTTCACCCCTCGCGCCTCTTCGACCGGGAAATTGACATTCAGGACGATCGACGGGTCTCTTTCGCCTGCAAGAACGTGACGGGTGACCCTGGCCGCGAACTCGGCACAACGGTCGAACGAGAAATCTTCGCCCACGAGTGCGGAGAATGCGATGGAAGGCACGTTGAGTAGTGCGCCTTCGAATGCTGCGGAAATCGTCCCTGAGTACGTCACGTCGTCGCCCAGGTTCGGTCCGAAGTTGATACCGGAAACGACGATGTCCGGCCTGCGGTCTTTCATGATGTGGAGCACTGCCAGATTGACACAGTCGGTCGGCGTTCCATCAACGATCCATTCGTCGCTCTGGAGCTCCAGGAGACGAAGAGGCCGGTTCAGTGTCAACGCATGGGACGCCGCGCTCTGTTCGCGGTCCGGCGCCACGATGATCACATCGCCGAGCGGCTTGATCGCTTCGGCGAGCTTTCTCAGTCCCTCGCTGTAGATGCCGTCGTCATTGGTGACGAGAATCCTGGTGCGCGGCATGGTTATCGGACCTCCGGGTGACGTTGCTTCGAGTGTAACCGAAGTCGTGCGGCGGCCCGCCATGAGGTGACAACGGCGGGTTCATTTCTCGCCAGGCCCCGGTGGTCACTCCGATGTTTCGGCCTCCGCGCCGCGGGATCTCGCCATTTCGGAAAGTCGGTTCTGCAGGCTGAGCAGCATCAGCAGAAGCCCCACGATGATGATCGCTCCGATGATCCGGGCAATCCAGAGCCGACTCATCCTCGCCGTTCTCCGTGACGGAGCGCCCACTGGATGGCAAAGCGCATCGGCCGCGCATCGGCAACACCCTTGCCTGCGATGTCGAACGCCGTGCCGTGATCGACGGACACACGGAGGTACGGCAATCCGATTGTGACGTTCACCGACTGCTCGAAATCCAGCGTTTTGATCGGGATGAGACCCTGGTCGTGGTACATGGCCATCACCACGTCGTACTTTCCTCTCGAAGCATTGAGGAAAACCGTATCAGGAGCGTGAGGTCCGGAGACGTCGATGCCTCGAGCTCGCGCCTCTTCGACGCCCTGCGCGATGACCAGTTCTTCGTCGCCGAACAGGCCCCCTTCACCTGCATGGGGGTTCACACCTGCCACTGCGATTCGTGGTGGGTTTCCGTGCAGCCTGCGGTACTCCCTGTCGGTCAGCGTTGCCAGGTCGGCGATCTGTCTCTGCTCGATCTTGGCGATGGCTTCGGCGAGGCGCTGATGAACGGTGAGCAGCACCGTGCGAAGGCGCGGCGACTCGAAATACATCGCGTAATCACGGCCATAGATGGCGAGACCACTGTCGGCAGCAAGCAACTCGGTGTGGCCGGGGAACGGGCTACCGGCGGCCGCGATGGCCTGTTTATGAATCGGAGCGGTGACCAGAGCCGTGCAGCGGTGCTGACGCATGGCTTCAAGGGCTTGTTCGATGGAGTCGAGCGCGACACGTCCGTAATCAGCACTCATCTGCCCGGGCTCGAGCGGTGGACTCTCCGGCTGCCCGACATCGATGAACGAACGACGGGCTTGCCCACCGTCTTCGGGCAGCCGGTGCAACCGCGCGAATCCTGCCAGGACCTCATCCGATCCAGGCGTCGAGGAGGCGTACTTCCACGAGCCGAACAGCCAGACCGGCTGGGCGGGATCGAGCCCGCGGAGACTTTCGAGAACGACCTCGGCGCCGATTCCGGCGGGATCGCCCAGCGTGATGGCCAGCGGACGCACAGTTGAAAGGATAATTGAGAATGGAGAATTCAGAATTCAGAAAAGGGTGCTGGCTCCTCTGAATTCTGAATTCTCCAGTCTTCAGCTAGAGGTCCTCTTCCTTGTGCAGGTACTTGATACAGTGCTTTTGAATCAGCAGGTTCGGAGCACCCTCCCGGTTGACCTTGAGGCAGTTCCGGTCGTACCACTCGATCCAGCCCCGGATCTCTTCGCCATCGGTCATGATGATGACCATCGGCGTTTTGCTGTTCATCTGCTTGAGATAGTAGAAATTCTCCGCGTTGGTGTGGTCGGGAGGTGCAGGCTTTGCCTTGGCCATTTTCCTTCCGGCCTGTTTGAACTCTCCGAGGGCAGGACGGCTGAACTTTCTGCCGTTGCCTGGTCCTGAAACATCGCTGGAACGGTTGACCATGACCATTAGCATGTCCTCCATCGAGCCATCATACCTGGCCGTTTTCGGCCGACTAGCCCGGTTTCGCGTGCTGGCGCCGATTCTGCTGTTTCGTGCGTGAGCGGGGTTCGTTTCGATCTCCGCTGTGTGTTTGCGAAGCTCGTGCCGCGTGACCGATTCTTGCGGTGATTGCCTGTTTTCCCTAGAATGCGCGGGACTTTACACTCCCCTGGAGGCTCCCCTTGAACTCCGTAGTCTGTATCAGCCAGGTTCCCGACACCGAAGCCAGGATCAAAATTGCCTCAGGCAACCGGCAGATCGAAGAGGCCGGCATCAAGTTCATCGTCTCCCCCTATGACGAATATGCGCTCGAAGCAGCGATCCGGCTGAAAGAGGCAAAGGGAGGCGAGGTCACTGTCATCTCTTTCGGCCCCGACCGGGTGGCTCAGGCCCTTCGGGAATGCCTTGCCAGAGGCGCTACCGGAGCGGTGCACGTAAAAGGAGACCTCAGCGACATCGATTCATTCGGGATTGCCAGAGTTCTGGCTGCCGCAATCCGCGAAGTTCCTCATGACGTGGTTTTGTTCGGAAAGCTCGGCGTCGGTACGGACAACTCGCTCGTGGGCCCGATGGTGGCCGAGCTGCTCGGGTATCCGCAGATCAACGTCATCACCCATATGGAGCCCGGCGAAGGAAAAGTCACTGCACATCGGGAAATTGAGGGAGCAGATGAAGTCATCGAAGCTTCTCTTCCGGTGGTTCTGACGGCCCAGAAGGGTCTGAACGAGCCCCGATACGCTTCACTGAAGGGCATCATGGCCGCCAAGAAGATTCCGATCGACACGAAGACCCCAACCGACCTCGGGTTATCGGAACAGGACCTCGCACCGAAGGTGAAGATCACCAGCCTCGAGCTGCCGCCCGAGAAACAGCCAGGCCGGAAGATCGAAGGCTCCGATCCCGCCGCTGCGGCTGCAGAGATTCTTCGTTACATCAGAGATGAGGCGAAAGCCCTTTGAGCCCAGGCCGAGGAGATTGACTCATGTCCGCTGTCTTAGTTGTGTGTGAAATCAGGGATGGAAAACTCACGAAGCCATCCCGCGAAGCGCTCTCCGTAGGCCGGCGACTCGCCGGTCAAACAGGGGGTGAGCTGCTGGCCGCTGCGTTCGGCCCGGGAGCGGCATCCGTGGCCCCCGAGACCGGCAAGCTCGGCGCGTCGAAACTTTATGCGGTGCCCCACGAAAGCCTAAAGGCCTACTCGACCGAAGGGATGACCGCGGCGCTGGCCGAGGTGATCGCGCAGACTCAGCCAGCCGTGGTCCTTCTCGGTGGCTCGTCGGATGGACGGGACCTTGCGCCTCGGATCGCCGCCCGTCTCGACGCGGGCGTCGCCTCCGATGTCACGTCACTGGAATGGGCGGACGGAAAACTCACGGCTCGGAGGCCTGTCTACTCCGGGCGCGCATTCGCGACTGTCGAGGTTCTCAGCACTCCGGCCATCGCGACATGCAGGCCCAATGCCTTTCCCGCGGAAGAGTCCGGGGATCCGGCGAGCGAAGTCGTCGAGGTGACCCACGAGCCGGTCGAGGCGAAAGCGCGGCTGCTCGAGAGCAGGAGCCCGGAAGCGGGCGAGATGACGCTCGCCGAGGCCGACATTATCGTGTCCGGTGGCCGGGGGCTCAAGGAAGCCGAGAACTTCTCGTACATCCGGGATCTGGCGCATGCAATCGGCGGAGCCGTAGGCGCATCTCGCGCGACTGTCGACGCCGGCTGGATCGACCATCAGCATCAGGTGGGGCAGACCGGCCGGGTGGTGGGACCGAACCTTTACATCGCAGCCGGCATATCCGGAGCGATTCAGCATCTGGCGGGGATGTCGACCTCGAAGCACATCATCGCGATCAACAAGGATCCTGAAGCAGCGATCTTCCGTGTGGCGGATCTCGGGGTGGTGGGCGACCTCTTTACGATTCTTCCGGTGCTCACTGAGGAAGTGAGGAAGGCGAAAGCCAACTGACGCGTCGTCGCCTGATTGCGATGGACAGACTTTTCATCCTCACAGGATGACTCACTTTCACACAGTCCCTCCCGACTGTATCAATCCGACCCATCCGATGACTTCCAGAGCAGTTGATGCTCAAGAGAGTCAATTGGTCCGTTTCCCGTCTGGCAGCGTCACTCTGGCTACTGACGGCGCTCGGTTTCGCTCCAGCAGCAGATGGCGCCGATCGTTCAGCTTCGATGACGGTATCGGCTAGGAATGCCCCATATATTCGAGCCGCCGCCCACGGTCTGCCGCTCCACCTCTTCATCACGGATCAGGACATCGAGCGGGGGTTCATCGACATCGCTGATGCAGGGTTTCTGGCCCTCCAGACCAACGATCCCGCTGGGACGATGTTGCTCATTAAGCTCGAAGGCGAGCTCTTCTCGTCTGCCGAGGTGGAAGTGGACGGCTACCGGCGAACTGTCGGAGTCGCGGGCGGCTGGATCGACATTCCGTTCCGCGGGACCGGGAAACAGGAGATCGAAATTTCGTCTCGGCTCTATTTGAATCGCGACGCTCAGGCGGGGATCGCCCCCTGGCCGCTTTCCTTCGATGGAAGGATGAAGGGCGCAAAGACGTCTGGTGTGGGGATCAGCTGTACCTCATGCCGAAACCGCGGGAAAGTGCCGTGAAGATCGCTGCTCGAAAGTAGCTGGGACTTTCGTCCGCGATCCGAGCGAAGCGAGAGACGTTCCAAAGGCTCCTGCTTGCCTCTTTCTGCCGGAAGTCCTACAATCCGCCTGTCCAAAAACAGAGTCTGATGGAGGTGGGTGGGTGTTCGTGGCGTGTCGCGCTGAAGGCGAAGCTCTGTTTTCCCGCATTGCTCCTCGAGTCCCCCCGCAGTTCTCTCCGCCGGATGGCCGAAAGAGTCTTCCCCACACGGCAGCAAGAGCGTTTGCCGGATCAGTCCTTGCGAATCCTTGGCGCCATCGCGTGACAAAAAACGTCAGGCAGCTCGATGAGGAATTGCCTAAGTACAAGAAAACAATAGCAGGCGAGGCTGGATCCTGCTGGTACAGAAATTGACTTAGACGTCTCCAATATCGGTTCAATCTTCCCGTGGGTGTCGCGATCAGGAAAGTCTGATGAGGAACTAGGGTGGGGCGGTCGACGCCCGGCGATCGATGGCAGTGTGATGAGCGATTAGTCGCGGAGCATCAAGGCGGTAGTTTTGACGCCGGGCTGACGGCACGCTTGACGAACTCCTGACACTGCATCCTTAGAATCGACACACTCACGGCAGAAACAAGGCCTGATCCGGCCATGTCGCTGCTTATAGGTCGCCCGGTCCATTCATTAGATACAGATGACAAAAAAAACTTCAAGAAGTCTCGAACGGTTCCTGATACTCGCGATGCTGGTCGCGGGTCTGGAGAGCGCGGCGATGGGCCAGGTAGCGGGACCACGCGGGATTCGTCTGGACGGCGCAACGGCGGTTCGACCGTCGATAGTCGTTGGAGGGGTCAGCAGGTCCGCGCAGCCGTTCATCCGGCCGGGGCGTACGGAGACGACGCCGACGCAGCTGATCATTGAGTCGGGCGCGGTTTCATTCGGTGAAGTGCTTACGGATCGCGAGAAAGCAGTCGAAGACGCCGTCATGGTCCGTGTATTCAGCGATTCAGTCTGGGAGCTTCGTCTCGTGCCGGAGGAGGCGTTGGCATTCGACGCCGGGCCGGAGAAGGCATCGATGTCACGGCTCGAATGGAGGAGCGTTGGCTCCGTGCGGTGGAAGGGCTTTCGGTCAGGTGAATCGGTCGTTGTCAGCCGGGGGCGACGGACAGGCCCTTCGGGAGAGCTGGTCTCGGTTGATCTTCGGCTGCGGCTCAACGACAGAGATCCCATCGGTCAATACGGTTTCAATCTTCGTCTTCTTCTGGAGACGGAACAGTAATGGAGTTCGGGACGTGGGGTGGCAAGCCTCGCTTGAATACTAACAATCGAGTCTTAGAACAAAGTGCAGGGAAAGGGAAAAAGGAAAAGCAAATGAAAAAGTATCTTCTCGTAACAGTCGTAGTCCTCTTCGCAGCAGTGGGTGTGTTCGCGCAGTCTGCGAGTGATTCAATCACGGTCACAGCGACAAACAACGGAATCTTCTCATTCAACATCGCAGCGGCTACGTACGCATTCGGCACCGTCGATTCGAACGGTACGCTCAGCGTTGGTGGTACGGCAGCCTTGACGGGTGCTGACGATGCGACGGGTTCGACGTATTCCGCCAATGCCGCGACGACGTGGACCGCCCAGAGCGCACCATCGCGCACGGTTCGTGTATTCAACGCTTCCACCACGGCAGTCATCGGATGGGGCACCGCTGACCGGCTCAGCATGCGGATTCCGGCCGTCGGCGGCGGAACGAGCTGCGGGCTGATCGCTTTTGGCACCATCGGCGACGGAGCCTCTGCCTGCGCGTCCGGCAATCTCATCCACAGCATGACGGTCGGTAACGGCGCGAACGACGTTGATGGAAACCTTGATTTCTCTCTCAGGGTCAACGACACCGACGGAACGGGCTCGAACACCTGGACGGTCGTTCTGACTGCCGCCGGCGCCTGATCGAACTTGAAGCTATTCGTGCCGGGGCGGCCAGCCAGGCGCCCCGGCGAATGTGAAGGGTGAGGCGGACATATGAGAACAAGGCTCAAGCTCTGGGCGCTGGCGAGCAGTATCCTCCTGGGTGTTAGCGGCTCGGCGCTTGCGCAGCCCTCGAGTGATTCCATCACCGTGACGGCCAGCAATCAGGGCAGCGCCAACTTCCAGATCACTGCAGCGAGTTATAACTTCGGAGTGGTGCAGTCCACAGGCGGGGCGAATTCAGGTGGCACTCAGGCGCTCACGGGCGTGACGTCGGGGAGTGGTGCCACGTTCACGGCTCCGGCGGCAACGAGCTGGACGGCAAGAAGCGCGCCGCCGCGTACGATCCGAATTTACAACTCCTCGTTCTCCTCGGTCATCAACTGGGGAACGGCAGATCGTCTCGCAATGCGGATTCCGGTGACAGGTTTGCCCGCGACGGCCGTCTCTTGCGGATTCAAGACGTTCACCACCGTCGGAGACGGAGCGGGCGGATGTGGCAACGGTGCGTTGGTGCGCAATTTCTCTGCGGGGATGGGTATCAATGTCCGGACCGGTAATCTCGAGCTTCAGCTGACCGTGGATAATAGCGATGGCCCGGGAACGAACACATGGGCGGTGGTGTTGACAGCAGCGGGATTCTAACGCTTCAAGATCACCTCCAGGCCTCAAGACCCAACATCAACGATCCTGAGAAGACTCGAACCCTATGACAAGAAAACCAAGCATCCTGAACACCGCCGTCGCGCTACTGCTGCTAGTGTCGCCTTCAGCTCTCTATTCTGCAGTTTCGGTGTCACTCTCCCCGCCCTTCATCGAAAAGCTGATGCCCGCGGGTGGAAAGCTCCAGGATACGATCAGTTACACCAACGACAGTGACACTCCGATGCTCGTGACGGTCGACTTCGCAGACTTTGCCGTGAGCGACACGGGTGAGGTCTCGGAGATGCCCAGCGGGACGGATGCGACATCGCTGGCGCGGTCGATTCGAATCTCTCCGTCACGCATTCAGGTGCCTCCCGGCGGTCGGACTTCGTTTCGTTACTCAGTAACAGCACCCGAGGAATTCACACAGCTGCGGAGTCAGATCTTCTTTTCGTCCACACCCGTTGTAAAGGATGAACCGAATCAGGTGTTGTTCGTCGCGAGAATGGGCATCCCCATTTACGTCGAGAACGTCAAGGCTGAGCCAGCGGACATCAAAGTACATGAGTTAAAATGGGAGCGCGCGGGTGACAACGACGAGCGCCTGGTCCTGAAAGCAAGAGTTTCCAACGAAGGAGAGAGGAACCTCCGGCCATCCGGATTTCTCGAAGTTCGTTCGAAAGATGGTGAGTTCGCCCAGACGTTTCCGTTCAATGAGGGCAACGAGCCTGTTCTGCCGGGCCAGAAGCGTGAGTGGATTCTGTCGTTCGGACCTGTGCCGGGAGGGGAGTTATCTTTAAATCTGCGCTTCTCGACCGCTCCACGCGGCATGTTTCAGGAGCGCTACTCCATTCCCTGACCGGGACTGTCGCTCTCGTGCTCGTTTCAGCAGCCGCTCCTGCTCTCGGGCAACCGTCCCAGAGGGACTCTTCGCGCGGCTACTTCAACTTCGCGATTGGAACGCGTACCTTCGACGCTCCGCTTTTCGGCGACTCCTCGCGTACGAGCTTCCGACTCTTTGCTCGGCAGGAGCTGACCAACGGCTCGGTCCTCGCGGCGTGGGGCTACGGAGGCTTTCCCAACACGACCACCCTATTCGGCGTCGAAGCTGACCGCGTGCCGGTTCGTGGAGGCTTTCTTCAGGCGGTCGCCGGAGATTTTACAATCGTTCCATCCGAGCCGGATGGCATCTCCACGGCGATTGGCGACGCGTTCCCGTTTCAGGGTGCTTCTGTCCGATTCGAGGGCGGGCGTAGCCGCTGGTCCGCGTACGCGGGGCAATCGAGATATCGGATCGCGCTTCCCGACGCCGAGCCGCGACGTCCTGTGATCGCCGGTGGAGACTATCTGCTGCGGTTTCGGCGAAACTTTCTGGGTGCGGGTCTGATGGTTGTCGACGAGCCTGCATACGCGGCGGGTCAGGAGGTTCACGAGAGCGACGCGATCGTAAGCGGACGTTTCATTCGCGAGATCTCCCCGTGGACGAATCTGTTCACCGAAGGGTATTCGTCCAGGGAAGGGGCGATGGGGTTCCGCGCAGGTTCGAATGTGCGGTTTCAGAACGGGAGGATCGGCGCTGCTCTCTACTCGTTTGATGCATCATTTCCGTTCGTGCCCTCGATCCGACCCGGCGAAGAAGGCCTGGAGATCTCGGGAAACTACCGGCCTGCGGAGCTCTCTACGCTTTCGGCTCAGCTTTACTACGTCACAGAGGATGCTGTCTCCGATCGCTCGAACCTGCGCGGCTACGCCGGGTACAGCCGGACCTTTGCAGGCGGCCCGACAGTCCACGCCAGCTACAGCCGCGACGAGCTTACGTTCGATACATTGGAAGGAGAGACGAGTGTCATTGCGGATCGCGCCGCCGTCTCCATCACTCGCGCGTTCCAGTCCGACTACGCGAGCCTGCAACTCGAGCACGTCATGAACTCCGGAGATGGACAGCCCGATCGGACGCAGGCGATTGCGTCGCTCCAGCGTTCGATCGGTCAGGACTCGTTCTTCGACCTCACGATGGTCGGTCAGGCCGAAAATAACTCCAGCTATGGAGTGACTGCGGAAGCTGCCTATGAAAGCTATCTACGCGGGCCGTATCGCTATCTGATTGGTCTTGGGGGCGCGTGGGTAGACCGGGGCGCGGAGATGGGCGAAGGTCTCGTGCGCATCGGAGTGTCCCGCAGGATCGGAGGGGAGGGAGTCTATGGCCGAATCGAGGCGAGAGTGCCCTTCGACATCGGTCTTCCCCGCAGCAATCTCAATCGGAACACGCTCGCGATCGACATCGGCACGCGCTACGGCTGGAACGATCTGCGCGAGATCCGGTCCGCCTTCACACCGATTCTCCGTCCTTCTCTGTTCGGTTCGATCGAAGGCCAGGTGACACTGGAAGGAAAGGGCGTCAGCGGCTTGCCGATTCTCATGGACGGACGGCGCGTTGCAACGACGTCGGGCGACGGCAGTTATCGAATCCGACGCGTACCAGTTGGCGCTGTCTCCATCGCCATCACCGCCACCTCGCTTGAGCCGGGTTATTCGGTTGACGGCGAGTTCGCGCAGCTGGTGCAGGTGACCCCGCGTGAGACGGTTCGCGCGGATTTCGTTCTCGCCCGGTTCAGTACTTTCCAGGGGTCACTCATCTATTGCACCGAAGGGAGAATCCGCCCCGTTACCGGTGGTCGAATTGCTCTGGTCAGCGATGAGGACATCATCACTCTCGTCACCTCAGCTGCCGGAGGATTTCAGGCGGATGACGTCCCGCCCGGGACCTATGACGTCGTCATCGATCCGGAGTCTGTCAAGGCAGTCGTGACACCTGGGCAGATTCCGCAGCTGCGGCTCGAACTGACAGAGGATGTCGTCGCCTATGTGATCCGACTTGGCTGCCCGGAGGAGTGAATGCGAGTTCGCACCAGTGTGCGCATGTGTGAGTTGGGGGAGCGTGTCTTCCTGAGCGAAGCGAAGGATCATTTTGCGACACTTGATCCCGGCAAGAAGATTCTTCGCTTCGCTCAGGATGACAGTGGTTCAGGCGCCTGCCGAGCGGTGAAGTAGAATGCGATCGGTGTCGCAGAGGATTCTGAGGAGGAGTGTTGAATGGCTGAACTGCCCGACGTGGAGAGAGAGACGCTCGAGCTGGACGTTGTCATTGTAGGCGCGGGCCCGGCTGGACTTGCTGCGGCCTATCACCTGGCGATGCTCATCAAGGCTCACAACGAGTCTCCCGCGGAACGGAAGCTGGACGCAATTTCGATCGCCGTGCTCGAGAAGGGGGCGGAGATCGGTGCGCACGGAATCTCTGGCGCAGTAATGGATCCCAGAGGAATTCAGGAACTGATGCCGGACTGGCTGGAACGCGGCTGCCCGGTGGAAGCGCCCGTAGGCGATGACTCCATGTGGGTCATGACCGAGCGGCAAAAGTTCTCGCCCCCGATTCTCCCTCCACCTCTGCAGAATCACGGCAACTACGTCATATCGCTCGGCGAAATGGTTCGCTGGATGGCTCCTATCGTTGCAGACCTCGGTGTCGATCTTTTCCCGGAGTTTCCAGCTGCCCGCGTCCTCCTCGAGAACGGCAGGGTTGTCGGAGTGCGGACCGGCGACAAGGGAATCGGGAAGGACGGCCGGCCCAAGGCGAACTACGAGCCCGGAGTCGACATCCGCGCGAAGCTCACGATTCTCGCCGAGGGTCCTCGGGGCACGCTTACCCGACAGCTTGCAACCTCGCACGATCTGTACGCAGGCAAAAATCCGCAGGTCTACTCGGTCGGCGTGAAGGAAGTCTGGCAGGTTCCCGATGATCGTTTTGCCGCCGGAGAGGTCATCCATACGATGGGCTATCCGCTGGATCTCATGACGTTCGGCGGTGGCTTCATCTACGGGATGAAGGATCGAATGATCGATATCGGTTTCGTCACTGGACTCGATTACAGAAATCCGACGACCGATCCGCATCACATCTTCCAGCAGTTCAAGCTTCATCCGTCGATCCGGGAGATGCTTGCAGGTGGAAAGATCGTGTCCGCCGGAGCGAAGGCGATTCCAGAGGGAGGCTACTATTCGATGCCGCGGATGTACGGCGATGGATTTCTGATCGCCGGCGACTCGGCGGGCTACCTCAACGGAGCTCGCCTGAAAGGCATCCATCTCGGGATGAAGTCAGGCATGCTGGCCGCTCAGGCCGCCTTCGATTCGCTCTTGACGGAGGATTATTCGAGCGCAAGGCTCAGTGAGTACGAACGCGCCTTCGAGGGATCATGGGCTAAGGACGAGCTCTGGTCTCAGCGCAACTTCCATCAGGGTTTCGAGAATGGGCAGATCGCCGGCGTTCTGAATGCCGGTCTGGGACTTGTCACGGGTGGGCGGGGCTACGGTGTCGTGAACCGGCTCGAGGGAAAAGCCGGCCACGAGCACATGGAGCGGATCCAGGGTTATTTCGGAACCGACGAGCCGCATCCCCCCGCAAAGATGAAGTTCGACAACGTCTATACGTTCGACAAGGTCACCGAGGTCTATCACGGTGGTGTCCTTCACGAAGAGGATCAACCGCCGCATCTCTTGATTTCGGATACGGACATCTGCATCACGAGGTGCACTGTCGAGTACGGGAATCCCTGTGAGCATTTCTGCCCGGCTTCGGTCTATGAGCCGCAGCTGAGTGCGGACGGCAAGGGTAAGGTGCCGTTCCTGAACTTCACGAACTGTTTTCACTGCAAGACGTGCGACATCATGGATCCGTATCAGATCATCACATGGGTTCCGCCGG
>JBGTDX010000120.1:0-29409 GCA_041748075.1 Thermoanaerobaculia bacterium | reverse complement strand
GTGACAGGTGCCGGTCTCGTCGCTGCAGCCGGGGGCGGCGTGGAGGTTACCGGTCTTGTAGCGGGTGCAGCCTGGGAAGCCGGCGCCGCGGTCGTGGTCGTAACCACGGTGCTCGTGACTACTGTCGGCGGCTCGACGGTGGCACCCGCAACCGGCGGGATCTCCGTGATCGTTCCGGTCTCCATCGTCGCCGTCTGGATGGTGGAAGTACCCATCACAACCGACTCTTCCTTGCTCTGACACGCCGCAGTGATGACGGAAACGAGAAGGACAGCGGGAATCAACGAGTAGCGATGCATCCAGACCTCCTGAAGAGCGCGCTCATACGGTCTTCCGAAGGGCGCTGGTTGAAATACCTTGGCAAAGACCAGGCAACACTGCAATTACGGCACCAGCAGTGATTGCTGGTATGAGTCGATGGGCGGCAAATGGCTGCGATGCCGACATCGGAGAGCGGCGCCACAGACCTCAACGTTCGCAGATGTCAGCGATCGCCTCGATCAGTTCGACGGGCTCGATCGGCTTGCAGAGCCGCAGATCGAAATCGCTCGGCTCGTGAGACTCGAGCGGAGGGAATGCGCTCAGCGCAACGATTTTCACTCCCGCGTTTTCTTTCCGCGCCCGTACGATACGGGAGAGCTCGTAACCGTCAGTTTCCGGCATCGCAATATCGGTCAAGATCACATGAGGTTTGTGTGCGTCCAGATGATGAAGCGCGGCGGAGCCCGACTCGACGACCGCTACCTGCGCCCCCGCACGGAGAAGAACGGCACGGATCAGGGCGCGAGCTTCCTGATCATCATCGATGACGAGAACGGCGATACCGGCGAGTCTCTGCTGATCGGCGGCTGGAAGGGAGGTGTTCGGACGCGCGGGCGCATCGCTGACTTCCTCACTGACCGCAGTGCCGAACGGCAGTGTTACGGTGAACGTCGCTCCCTGACCGCGGCCGGGACTCTCGGCCCGGACGCCACCCCCATGGGCCTCAACGAGATGCCGCACGATGGACAAGCCGAGCCCCAGCCCACCGTGGACGCGGGTCCGCGGATTCTCGGCCTGCCGGAACGGTTCGAACATGTGCGGCAGAAACTCAGGATCGATGCCCTCGCCGCTGTCCCTGACGATGATCTTCAGGTCGGATTGCGTGCGACGGGCATTGAGCTCGACCGTCCCGCCAGCCGGCGTGAACTTCACTGCATTCGTCAGAAGGTTCCAGATCACCTGCTGGAGTCGTGTCGCGTCTGCGGTAATCTCGCCCGCATCCGGCTCGACGGCGGTCGTGATCGAGACCGAGCGCGCGGCGGCCATCGTCCTGACCCCCTCGGCAGCCTCTCGAATCAGCGGTTTGACCTCGAGGACTTCGGGCGAGAGCCGCAGTTTGCCGGCGACGATCCTCGAGACATCGAGCACGTCGTCGATCAGTTGCGCCTGAAGCTCGGCACTGCGCGCGATCGACGATACGGCCTCGTTGAACATCGGATCTTCCCTGGAAATGGTTGGCAGGAGCCGCGCCCATCCGAGGATCGCGGTCATCGGTGTGCGCAGCTCATGGGAGAGGGTCATCAGGAACTCGTCTTTCGAGCGGTTTGCTTCCTGCGCCGCACTGAATGACGCCTCTGCGCGGTTCCGTTCCTGTTCCGCCTGAAGTCGCGCGGTTTGCTGGTCGAGTAATGACTGCTGGATCTTCTCCGCCTCTCTGCGCTCCGTGATATCGCGAGTGACCTTCGCATAGCCGCGGAGGTTCCCCACCGGATCATGAACCGCGGTGATCACCACGTTTGCCCAGAACCGGCTGCCGTCCTTCCGCAACCGCCAGCCCTCGTCTTCTACGCTGCCGCGATCGCGCGCTTCGACCAGTTCACGTGCCGGCTTCCCTTCCCGCACGTCCTGCTCGGAATAGAAGGTCGAGAAGTGCCGGCCAATGATTTCGTGCGCTTCGTAGCCTTTGATTCGACGCGCCCCCTCATTCCAGCTCGCGACATTCCCCTCTGTGTCCAGCATGAAGATGGCGTAATCTCTGACCGATTCGACGAGCAGCCGGAAGAACTCCTCGTTCTGCCGCAAACGTTCTTCAGCGGAGCGGCGCTCGCTCAGGTCGCGGGTGACCTTCGCGAATCCGAGCAGCTCACCTTCAGCATTGCGCAGGGCAGTGATGACGGTATTCGCCCAGAAACGATTGCCATCCCGGCGGACTCGCCATCCCTCGTCTTCGACTCGTCCCTCGCTGCTCGCCATCGCGAGCTCGTAGTCCGGTTTGCGATTGCGCAGATCTTCGTCGGTGTAAAAGGTGGAAAATCTTCTGCCCACAATTTCCTCGGCGGAATAACCTGTGATTCGCGCAGCCCCGCGGTTCCAGGAGCGAATCTCCCCTGTCGGGCTGAGAAGAAAAATTGCGTAGTCCTGGACCGCCTCCACCAGCAGCGCAAACTCGTCGGCCGACGACCGCAGAGGCCCGCGCGGCTCAGTCATCGGTGTCGTTCTCCCGGATTGAGAGTGCGTCAGTCAACCTGATGATTCTCCAGGGCGCGACGCCGGTCTGATTCCTCGAGCCATCCTCGACGCAGCGATTCGGAGGCGACATTGGAGAGATAGGGTTTGATGTCGAGAATCGGGGTACCGTCCAGCATGTCGACCCCATGTACGTGCAGATTGCGCCCATCTCGCCGCTCGAGTCGCACGATGGTCAGAGCGATCGGATTCGGACGGCGAGGCGATCGCGTTGTAAAGACCCCGTGCTGGAGCGGTTCGCCCGGCGGCGCCCCAAGCAGATCGAACCCGTCGGCGCGGTGGAAAACCCAGAGGACGATCAGGTGCGAGAAACCCTCGATATCCTGGAGCCCGAGCTCGAACTCGGGCAGGATCTCCAGGGTACCGTCCGCTTCATGCTTCGCGCCCGGGCCCTTGGGAATCTCCGACGTCTCCGTGAACGGCGTTCGCGCAAACCCGATTGCGCGAGGAAAAAAGAGTGGAGACTCCATCGGTGCAATGTATCAGAAGTGTGGTCCGTGGACGTCGGTATCCGCGCCTCCTGCACACCGTCCCGGATGACTTCAATCGCGGCTTCACCCCTGACTTCCTGTAGAATTCGATTACCAGATCATTCTGCGGAGGTGTACCCATGAGCTTCTGTGCGCACTGCGGAGCCCCCGTGGTCGAGAGGGCAACTTTCTGCTCGGCATGCGGCAAACCACCGAGCGAGCTCCCTCCGAGGCCGGTCGCTACCTCGGGATCGTCTGCACCGATGATAGTGCTCGTCGTGATCATCGTCGGTCTCGTGCTGGTGGCCATACTTGGCATCATCGCCGCCATCGCGATCCCCAATCTCCTGACGGCCACCCAAAGATCAAAGCAGAAACGCACGATGGCCGACATGCGGTCGATCGCAACCGCGATCGAAGCCTATGCGGTGGACTCCAACCTCTACCCTTCCGCAGAGACTGTCTCGGAGCTCGAACCGATTCTCACACCGACATACATTCGAGAGCTGCCACAGGTGGATGGATGGGGTGAGCCGTACCGATACGAATGCTGGACCTCGAGTGGTGATTCATCGGATCCCTGCGACAGCTACAGCCTCGCGAGCAGCGGAAGGGACAGAACATTCGAGAGCGCCGACTACGCTTCGACGATCACCGGTTCAACGGACAACAACTTCGACTGTGACATCGTTTACGCGAACGGATTCTTCGTCCGGTATCCCGGTGGAACGCAATAGGAGGCTCTATGTTCTGCA
Organism: Thermoanaerobaculia bacterium; assembly: GCA_041748075.1. Lineage (GTDB taxonomy): Bacteria > Acidobacteriota > Thermoanaerobaculia > Gp7-AA8 > Gp7-AA8 > JBGSYJ01. Next base: position 25,676 of record JBGTDX010000120.1, on the reverse strand, counting down.
CGAACTGCAGCGCCCAACGGCCCAACGACACCAGCCCCTGTCCGAGTTGTGGAATGCCGGCGACGGCGATGGAACCCATCCAGCCGCCTCCGCAACAGGTTCCGAACTATCTGACCCAATCCATTCTGGTCACGATTTGCTGTTGCATGCCGTTTGGAATCCCCGCGATCGTCTACTCCGCGCAGGTCAACGGCAAGGTTCAGGCTGGAGACATGGCCGGTGCCCTCGAATCCTCGAACAAGGCGAAGATGTGGGCCTGGGTCTCGTTCGGCGCAGGCGCGCTTGTTGGAGTTCTCTACTTCTTTGCAGCTCTCCTGACTGGATTCGAGTGAGCCATTCGCTATGGAAGGCAAAAGCCCTCTGACGCGGCTGGTGGTCGTGGTCAGCGCGGGAATCGCAGCGGCCGGTCTGCTCTACTCGTTCGATCCGGCCCACAACTCTTTCTATCCGGGGTGTGCGTTCTACCTGCTGACGGGATGGTACTGTCCCGGCTGCGGCGCAACGCGCGCGTTGCATCAGCTTCTGCATGCGAACATCGCGGACGCCTTCCGTCTAAATCCACTTCTGCTGCTTTTCTATCTCCCATTCCTCGCAATCGTGATGGCGAAGAACCTTCCCCGTTACGTCCGTCGTGAAGTCCTGCAGGATCTTTCCATCAGCCAGCGCAGCGGATGGGCGGTCGTTGGTCTCATAGTGGGTTTCTGGCTCCTGCGCAACACGCCTCACTATCCGTACCAATGAGCAGAGCTCAGTTCTCCTCGCCGCAGGTCATCCGTACGTTCAGTGAGAAGCGGGGTAGAGGCGATCGAACTCCGGATCGTCGTGAAGGAAGTTGAGATCGGGATCCTGACGTGCCCACTGCGGATCCGTGAATCCGCCTTCCCATGCCTTGCGAAGCGCGCGCATCGCCTCCGGCTTCTTTCTCAGATTGCTGAAAAGGCAGGCGACGTTGTACATGATGATCGCATCGTCCGGCCGGAGTGTCATCGCCAGGTTACCCTCACGCACCGCATCCTCGGGACGCTGCAGAGCAGCGTAATGCCCTCCGAGCAGGACACGCGCGCGCGCATCCTCCGGCACCTTTCGCAGATGCGCCTCGAACACCTCGATCTCCCGCTGGTACATCTTCAGCTGGGCTTCCACTTTCCCCAGAGCTCCCAGAGCGTTGCGGATGGGGATGTAGGTATTGTAGTTCTCGCCGGCGTGTGAGATCGCTTCTTCACCGATCTCGACAAGCTCCTGGTGCCGGCCGGCCGAGAAAAGAATGCGTCCCAGCAGGTAGTAGCCGCTCTCTATGTCCGGATTTCTCTGGAGAGCCTTCCGGGTAAATGCCAGCGCCGCGTCCCACTTCTCTTCGCCATAGGCCACCCAGGCCTGAGCGATCAGCACCTCTGGCGCGCCCTGTCCGCGGGCGGTGGCGCGCTCGGCGGCAACGCGCGCGCGATCGATCCAGGTCTTGGAACGTTCATAGTGGTAGTAATACTGAGCGCAGACCGAGGCGATGCCCGCATGAGCGACGGCAAAGTTCGGATCGGCCGAGACCGCGTTCTCGAACATCTGAAGGGCAAACTCGAGATCCTGCCGCGACATCCGGCGCGCGTAGTTCCGGCCTCTGAGGTAGAGGTCGTAGGCCTGCATGTCTTCGGTAGGACGCACTGCCAGCGCCTTTTCCTCCTGCGGTGAGAGTGTGATGCGAAGAGCCTCGGCAATGTTCCGCGCGATCTCGTCCTGCACCTCGAAGACGTCTTTCATCTCCCGATCGTAACGTTCCGACCAGAGCGGAAAGTCGGTCGTCGTGTCGATGAGCTGCGCGTTGATGCGCAGGCGGCTCCCCGCGCGGCGCAGGCTTCCTGTAAGCACACTCGACGCGCCGATCTGCTGGCCGATCTGTTGCGGTGTCACTGTCCGGTCGCGGAACGCCAGAACGGTCGCTCGTGAAAAGACCTGCAATCCCCGGATCTTGGAGAGCTCGGTAATGATGTCTTCCGTGATACCATCACGGAAGTACTCGTCCTCTTTCACACCGCTGAGATTTTCGAAGTAGAGAACCGCGATCGAACTTCCCTGCGTGGCCGTTACGCCGGAGCGGGGACTACTCGTGTCGTTCGCCTGCCGGCTCCCCACATCGAGATCGCGCCGGAGCCGCATCAGGTCGGTCTTCAGATCGGTCGCGTTCTGATACCGCATATTCCGATCCTTCTCGAGCGCCTTGCCGAGGATCCGGTTCAGCTCGGCCGGTAACGCGGAGTTGTGCTGGCTCAGCGGAACGGGATCGCGGTTGAGGATCGCTTCGAACACGACGGCCGAAGTTTCGCCCTGAAACGGCATCACGCCAGTCGTCATCTGATAGATGACTGTGCCGAGTGAAAACAGATCGGTGCGCGAATCGGTGGACTGCCCACGCGCCTGTTCCGGAGACATGTACGCAATGGTGCCCAGCGTCGTTCCTGCTGCAGTCAGATCATCCTTCAGGACCGCGGTGGAGGCATCCGCGCCTTCCTGCGTCCGCATCTGCTCGATCTTCGCGAGACCGAAATCGAGAATCTTTGCCTCGTCACGCGTCGTGATGAAGATGTTCGCGGGCTTCAGGTCTCGGTGCACGATGCCTTTTGCGTGCGCGGATTCGAGCGCATCGCTGATCTGGATCGCGGTATCGAGGAGAGATCGGACATCGATCGGGCCACGCTTGATCCTGTCGTTCAGCGCTTCGCCCTCGAGACGCTCCATGACGATGAAGCTCTCTGACTCGTGCTCATCGATCCCGTAGATCGTGCAGATGTTGGGATGATTCAGCGAAGAAGCAGCCCGGGCCTCCCGCTGAAAGCGTTGCAGCGTGGCCTCGTCACGCGCCAGTTCGGGAGGAAGGAACTTCAGCGCCACCCGACGGCCGAGCTGGGTGTCCTCTGCTTCGTAGACGACACCCATGCCACCGGTGCCGAGTTTTGCGGTCACTCTGTAGTGAGAGATCGTACGACCGATCATGGGGCTCCTTGTCAGTGACTGCGGCCGAGGGAACCGTCATCGTACTGTTTTGGCGTTCGCGGTGTCGAGCTTTCTCCGTTGGGATTCGGAAGTCGAATGTCACTCGCGCCGGCTGACGATCTCCAGATAGGTCGGACGCGCGGTGACTTCTCTGGTGCATGGAGCTTCGACCGTCGTGCCCGAGCCATCCACCGTCACCGCCAGCAGAACCGGCTCGTCCGATCCACAGTTCTCGTGCAGCGCATCCCTGGTCCGCTCGCCTTCCCGCAGCACATCGTAGCCTCCGATCGCCGTGACGATTCCTCCGGCCGGAATCGGACCGCAGACGTTCGATTTGTCCAGGATGAAGCCGGCCCGGTCTGTGTTGAAACCGTATCCTCCCCTGCAATGCTCTCCGAGAATTCTCAGAAGCGAGTCGCGGGCGACAGATTGACCGTAAGTCTGCGGCGGACTTGTGTTCCCCCTGACCGCGACACCGTGCGCCGTCAGCATCGAAACGAGATCATCCGGTCCGGCACTCTGCTCGATGAAGCGTCGCAGCATCTCTACGTCATTCACTTCAGCGCCCGCATCACTCCATACCGCGAAGTAGTCTTCGGCATCGTACTCACCTGAATCGATCGTGCGCGCAATGAGACGCATCCAGAAGCTGAACAGATCGCCCTCATCCATGACTGATTCGGTCAGGAGGGCGATCGCATTTCCGCACGAGTAATAGAGTGAGAACTGGCCATGCTTCGCCGCCGCTCGAAGCGGAACTCCCCCGAGCCGTTTGCGGCATTCGTTGAGCGCCGCAGACTGGTAGTCGAGAAAGGCCGCCTCGTCGATCAGCCCGAGCTCGCGGAGCGTACGCTGGGCAAGCGCATCCGCTGATCCCTCGTGCATCCATGAATCCTCCGTGGCGGGATAGTTGATGAGCTGCCCGTTCCAGAGATGGACTGCCTCGTGGGCGAGAAAGTGAAACAGGAGGAGGAAGGCCTCTTGCGACCGCTCCTCCCAGGCTGCGCCATCGACTGTGAGCTGAATCTGTCCCGGCAGCGTTCCACCTCCGCTCGAGTAGCCCGACCCCTTGTTGTCGATGTAGTTGAACAGGATCGTGGGACGCTCGCGAAGGTCGACTCCGAAGCGCTCCGTGTAGATCGCGAACAGTTGCGGAAGTGCCCGTTTCGTCTCTTCTTCGAGCCAGCGGGGAAGCGCCGGATCGATGATCGAGATCATCTCGTCCGACTCGACCGGCTCGATCGATCCGAAATAGATGTAGGAGCCCTGAAGCTTCTCGTCGCGCCATTGGAAAGGTGAGGATGCAACGCGCCCGTCGACGATGATCGGGGTCGCGGGAGGTCCGACGAACCGGAACGTCCGGATGAAACAGCCGGAACACTCCGCGGGATCGTCGTCGTAGTGGGGTCGCGCCACGAGATGGCCGGTGTAGATGGCCACGCTTCCGTCGGAGAACTTCTGGAAGAATTCATACTCCTTCTCGAGCTTCCGCGAGAACTCGGGAAAGCGGACCGTGATCGTCTGCGCGGGCTCGCCATTCGTACGCAGAACCTCGAGATCTCCATCGCGCTCCATGCCAAACCCGGGCGTGAGAACTTCGAACACTGCGGCGCGGAACCCGGCACCCCGCCGTTCGAATCGCAGCTCCCGCGTCGGTCTTTCGAGGTGCCACGTCGCCCGCCAGTGCTCACCCTCGGATTCTTTCTCGAGCGTGATGTACAGCAGCGTTGGCTGTGCCGGGGGCAAGGGTCTCGAAGCGCAACCGGCGAACAGAAGCAGGAACATCCCCAATGAGGCGCTTCGCATACCGCTTTTGACGGAAAAGCCGTTGAAGAGTTTCAGGATTGCCCTTGTCATTCCGAGCGAGACAATGCCGGGATCGTCTTTGTGGCGAACCAGGGGTGCGGGATGCCAGTCAAGTTCTGCCGATTACTCGGCCAATATCTAATATAATTACCGCCCCGGAAAACGATTCGGTTGCACTTGTATCCGGGAGGCACGATGACTGCTGAGCACAGGGACAGCATCAGCTTCGCCTTCTACTCGGTTCCGGGGGATGTGGACCTGCTGTACCGCGAAGGGGTCGCGGTTCCCCTCGAGCCGCAGGCTGTGCGAGTCCTTCGCTATCTTGCACGCCACAACGGCCGCGTCGTCTCCAAAGAGGAGCTGCTCGAGAACATCTGGCCCGACGTCTTCACGACAGACGGTGTGCTCAAGCGTGCGATTTCCCAGATCCGCCGCGCCCTCGACGACAGCCCGGCGAAGCCACGTTACATCGCTACGTATCATGGGCGTGGCTATCGGTTCCTTCACGAGACCGAGCGGGCGGTCTCGATCGATGTGCAATCCGCCATGCGCCGCACCCTTCCCGAGTTCGATCAACTCGCGGGAAGGGAAAGCGAGCTGACTCTGCTCGACGCGGAGCTCGCCAGTGCGTTGCGCGGTTCCGCGCGTCCGGTGATGCTCCTCGGAGATGCAGGCATCGGCAAGACGCAACTGGCCCGCCGCTTTCAGAACCGCGCCGCGGCAGCGAACGCACGCACGCCATATCTCCGATTCTTCGACTACGGCGCGAGTCAGCTTCGTCCGTACCAGGCCTTCGTCGATCTTCTCGCGCAGATGAAGCACACCTCGGTCGACGAACCAGGGGCCGACCTCCGCAATGCCGGATCCAATGCTCTCGGCGCGCTCGGCGATCCGTACCGGCTCATCGTCCCCATCTGCCAGGAACTCGAAGCGCTGGCGCGCGAGCGTCCCCTCGTTCTCGTGCTCGACGATCTTCAGTGGGCAACCGAGGCGGAGCTCGACCTCATTTCGTTTCTGCTTCGCTCCACAGGCCCCCATCCCATCATGCTCATCATGACCGCGCGCCTCGAAGACATGGCGAACGGGGACGAGCTGCTCGGCGGATGGATGCGCCGAGAGGCCTTGCGTCGCAGCTTCACGACTCTTCAGCTGAATCCGCTCTCGCGGGACACCTGTCGGTCGGCGATTGAATCGGTGTTCGGCACAGAGGTACCGGCAGGCGACCGCGGCGCCACATTCGCGTCCCTCGACATACCAGCTGAGCGGCTGAAAGCCATCTTCGATGCTTCGCGGGGGAATCCATTCTTTCTCATGGAGATTCTCCGTCTGCTCGTTGCAGACGGTGTGCTCCGTATCGACGAAGCAGGAGGCCAGTGGGTCTGGACCGGGGATGCGGAGATGAAACTTCCCGAGAGCATCGTCCTGCTCGCGGAAGCCAGGCTCGAGCGACTCGATGAGAACGTGAGGACGATCGTCGAAGCCGCGTCGGTTCTCGGAGACGAGTTTCGTGTCGTGACGCTTGCGCGTATGAGCGGTGTCGATGAAGGAGAGGTCGATCGCATCCTCGACGACGGCGTGCGGCAGGGCGTTCTCACGCGGCGAAACCTCTCCCCCGGTGATGATTGCCGCTTCTATCACACGATCATTCGCAGAATCGTCTACGACCGCATCACGGAGAGGCAGCGAACGTCGCTGCACCGCGATGCCGCGCGTGCCCTGGAAAGCGTCTATGTTCACGATCGCGAACGCGTTGCGGAAGCGGTTAGCGTACATTGCGAAGCATCCGGCGACATGGAGCGGACGTTCGAGGCTTCTCTGGATGCGTGGCGTGCGGCGAGCAGCCGATGGGAGTGGCGCCAGGCACTGGCCTCGGCGGAGCGAGCCTCGCGTGCCGCCGCTTCGCTCGAACGAAAAGGGGCCGCGATTCCCAGCACGCGGCAGATCGATCTCAGCCTCGCTCTCGGCGAGGCACTCTTCTCCGTCGGACGCCTGAAGGAAGCAGAGGACACGCTTACGGCTGCTCTGCAGTCAATTTCCGGTGAGCCGGAGTCCCCGCCGCTCGGCGATCTGCTGCTTCTCCGCGGCCGCACTGCGACCGCACTGAGCCGATACCGCACTGCTGCTGACGACCTGCGTCGAGCTGTCAAAGTGTTCGCACGCGCGGGCACAAGCGCGGGCGAGCTCCGGGCAAGGATCGAGCTCGGCGGTGTCGAAGCGGCGATGGGTCACTATGACACCGCGAGCGAGATCCTCACGGCATCCCTCGAGCAGATCGATCCGGCCAGCGAGTTGGCGGCGCTCGCCTATGGCGTGTTCGGCTGGGCCACGGCCCTGCAGGGAAACTACTCGGTTGGCGCGCAACTTCTGTCGCGCGCCATCGAGGCGAGCGACCGCTCGACGAATCTCCGCCATCGCGCGCTCCTCATGCGCCGTCTGCACTGGGTCGAGCTCACTCGCGGCGAATATCAGAAAGCCATTGAGCTGGCTCTGCGCGCGCGCGAGGACTTCCGGCGGATCGGCGACGTTGCGGGCGAGGCGAAAACGAACATGGGCCTCGGTCAGGCGAGAATGTCACAGGGCTTGTACACAGAGGCAATCGAGTACCTTCACGAGACGCTGTGCAATCTCAATGAGATCGGCGACGCACACTGCGAGGCGGAGACGCTCTGGCTTCTCGGGCGCGCAACGCTCGAGTCGGGCGACCCCGCGGCTGCAGCCTCCCTCCTCGATCGCTCGCTGAAGATGGTGCGCGAGATCGGCGACCGAGACGACGAGTTCCGCATCCTGATCGACATCGCGCGTCGTCACATCGCAGAAGGCAGTGCGGGGCCGGCCATCTCGGCCGCGCGAACCGCGGAGGCAATCGCCGGCGAACTCGGAAACAGGGACGGGATGGGGCTTGCGTGCTCAGAGCTCGCCCGGGGAGAGCTCCTTTCGGGCAACGTGTCCGATGCGGTCGACAGAGCGCGTACCGCCGTCGATTTGCTGCAGCACTCGGGACTCGGCGAACGATGGCGCGCGACGGCCGCTCTCGGGGAATGTCTGGTCGCGGCGCGCAAACCGAGAAATGCCGTTCCGCAGCTCCGACGCGCGATTGACGTGCTCGAATCGGTCCGGAATCAGGTCCCCGACGGGGAAAGGCTCGGGCTCTCCCTCGCGCATGCGCGCATTCCAATCCAGCTGGAATCTGCCCTGCGCGAGATCGGCCGCGTCGCTGAAGCCGACGAGATCCGCCGCGGATGGAATCTCGGAGACTCCTCGCCAGCCGTCAATTAGCTCTCAAACACGGAACCATCACCAAAACATCAGACTTCCCTCATGATCCGGACCCTGAACGAGACTAGATTTCTTCCATGATCGGAGGGCGCTTCTGCCCGCCGGAAACCATCCATGGAGGAAACACATGCTTCAGGCCCCCGGAACCCCGGCCACTCGGCGGAGACCGATTGCAGCCGGCTTCACATTGATCGAGCTTCTCGTCGTCATTGCAATCATCGCGATTCTGATCGGACTGCTTCTGCCTGCGGTGCAGGCGGCTCGGGAAGCAGCCAGGGCCATCGAAACGGCGGAATCCCAGCCGCTGAAAGAGATCGGAGCTGCGTCGTTGCAGATCGCCGACCTGCTCGAGTTCATCTACAAAGACCAGCACGCCCTTCTCGCGGGCGCCGTGAATGGAGAGGAGATCAACCTCCCCGCCGTCCAGCGTAACCTCGAGCAACTGCTCGTCGCGCATCAGACGCTCGATGAGAAGATCCTTCCGGAACTGCGAAGGATCTATCCCGGATTGAGCCGCGAAGACAAAGCGCTCGCCCGCGAATTGAAGAAACATCTCGAAGCCATCAGCTACAACAACCGCCGCGACGTCCACCTGAAACGGTTCCTGCTCGAGCCAGAGAGCTTCAGCGACTGACCGATGGGGCAGGGCACTCCGATGCCCTGCCCCATCGCGGCGCAACGATGCATGACGCCTATGTCGTGACCTGAGCCAGGTGGCCGAACACTGCATTGCATGTTCGGCCGCTTGTGCCGGCGAGCATCTCGCGTCATTCGTGACCGGCCGCTCCCGCGGCTTCCGGCCGTTCCGCATACGTATCCTTCCGCGTCGCGTACCAGATGAACGACTGAAGATCGATCCGGTCCCTCGGTTCGAGATTCGCAAGGTTCTCTTCGAGCACGCCGATGAGCCGCTGCAGTGCTTCATACGTCTTCCAGTTCGGCGTCGGGCGGTAACTCAACTCGACTCCGCAGGACGCCGCAACGGCTTTGGTCGCTTCGGGATCGAGGAACATGTGCTCGGCGGGGAACGCGATGAACGGAAAATACGTCACAAGGGGCCACTTCGCGCCGCCGAGCCGCTGCAGAGCGGCGACGAACTGCTCGAACCGCGGACGGAATTCGGCGGAGCCGTAGAGAAGCTCATTCAGGCCGCGCGCATACTCTTCCGCATTCGCTACTTCCCGCGTACTCGTGTTGAGCGCAGAGGTCTCCCGATGGTCGATCAGTTGGGTCATCTGGACGACTGCTCGCGCCCGCGCGCATACCTCCTGATACTTGCCATCGTCGATCAGATCATTGACCACAGCAGGGGCCAGCGATTTTTCCACGAGCGCGTGCGCCTCGAGCTTGTAGTTGCGCTCTCTGGCGATGAAATCCGGATCCTCGAAACCAGCCGGAAACCGTTTGAGAAAATCCTGCTTCAGCTTCTCTATGGAAGGGACCGCCCGGGTCGAGACCCTCGTCTTACTCACCTTCCGCACAGGCCGTGTATCGAGCACTTCATCCTCGGCCTCATCGCCTTCCAGCTTCTCGAGATCGGCCGCACTCCCCAGTTTCTTGTCCCCGACGCGTGCGAAACGTACCGTGATCTTGCCGTCGGGCCAGATGGCGCGCACCTCACCTTTGCCCCATTTCTCTTCCATCCGAGGATACTTCACTCGATCACCTACTCCGATGCTCATGACTCTCCTTCATCAGCTCTGCCGTCCTTATGGGTTCATCTGGAAAAATCCTGCAATCACCGCTCCATAGAACGTGCGATCGATCGCCCATCATATCCGCATGCAGTGACATTCCCTCCCGAACGGCGTATAGTGAAGTCTCGTCGGAGAAACTTCTCCGGCCCTTCAGTCTTTCTGAACTAAGTCAGATTCTCTGGACCCACCCCCCTTAGTCTCCCCTCTTTCGACTCATGCGACACGGATTCACTCGCCCACGCGTTCGTCGACAGAGCTGCCGCACGGCCGGCAAGGAGCTTCAAATGAAGATATACGTAGGCAATCTTTCCAAGCAGATCACAGATGCAGAACTCAATGAGCTCGCAGTCCCGTTCGGCACGCCCGTTTCGGCAAACGTCGCAACCGAGCGCAAGGGTGGCGAGTCGAAAGGCTTCGGATTCATCGAATTCAGCAGTGACGACGAAGCCCGCTCCGCGATTGCCGGACTCAACGGCCGCGACGTGAATGGCCAGGAGCTGAAAGTCGACGAAGCAAAGCCGAAGAAACTGGACGCCTGAGGAGATAGCCAGGAGTCGAGGAGTCACAAGTTCGAAGTCCGCTGTCGTTGGGACGCCCCTCTCCCCTGCCCTCTCCCCGCTGCGGCGGGGAGAGGTCATTCGTCATTCGTCATTCGTCATTCGTCATTCGTCATTCGTCATTCGTCTCACCTTCCCACTACCCGCACCTTCCCCCCGCCATCATCGCAGCAAACTTCTCCGGATCGATTCGCATTTGAACGACCACTGTCTCATCCGTCTCACGCGCCACGATCAGCAACCTCTAAGGAAGTTCGGGAAAGCCTCCGCACTCAGCGTCGCCCGACTCAATCTGTGGAAAAATGCCGCTTGTGAACGGCACCGCTGAAGCACTCGCGCTCGACAACGGAAAGATCTGGACGGGCGACGGTTTCGTGGAGAGAGTTGTCATCCGCGGCAATCGCGTCGACTCACTCGGCGGCACACTGCCCTCAGGCGCGCGTGTCATCGACCTCCGCGGACGTCTTGTCGTACCTGGATTCATCGACAACCACGTCCATTTCGTGACCGGAAGCCTGCAGCTGACAAGCGTGCAGTTGCGCGATGCGGCGTCACCCGGGCAGTTCGCACGGCGGATTGCGGAACATGCACGCGGGATCGGTGAAGGCGCCTGGATCACGGGGGGCGGATGGGACGAGCAGACCTGGACGCCGCCCGTTCTCCCGGGACGGCAGACGATCGACGATGCGACGATGCAGAATCCCGTGTTCGTCACGCGGCTCGACATGCACATGGGGCTGGCTAACGGACTCGCGCTGAAGCTGGCGGGGATCACGCGCGCAACTTCCGACCCGCCTGGCGGTGCAATCGTGCGAGATGCCGACGGCGAGCCGACAGGAATTCTGAAGGACGCTGCGATGAAGCTCGTGCAGGCCGTCCTCCCGCCGCCGTCGCTCGAGGAGCGCATCGCCGCAATCCGCGCCGGACTGACCGAGGCGGCACGATACGGTGTCACTTCGTTCTGCGACATGGGCCTCTCCGACGAAGCCTTCGAGGACTTTCGCGCTTACCAGCGCATCGAGCGCGATGGTGGTCTCACTGCGCGGGTGTGGGTGTACATGCCGATTCCGTCCTGGGAACGGCTGCGCAATGCCGGCGTCGAAAGGAACTTCGGCGCGCGTCTTCGCATCGGCGGCCTGAAAGGCTTCGCCGACGGCTCGCTCGGATCGTCAACCGCCGCATTCGAGGAGCCCTTCGAAGACGAGCCCGGGAGCCGCGGCCTGATGATGCAGCCGATGGAGGATGGCTCGATGGCGCGGTGGATCGCCGGTGCGGACGCGCACGAGCTGCAGATCGCGATTCATGCTATCGGCGATCGCGCGAACGCAGAAGTGCTGTCGATCTTCGAATCGGTGCCCGGCCATCGCGAACGAAGATTCCGCATCGAGCACGCGCAACACCTCGATCCGGACCTCATCCGCCGGTTTGCCACAGACCGCGTCATCGCATCGATGCAACCATGTCACGCCATCGACGACGGCCGCTGGGCGGAGAGAAAGATCGGCTCGACGCGCGCCCGGTCGACCTACGCGTTCCGCTCGCTGCTCGACGCCGGCGCGATCGTCACCTTCGGTTCCGACTGGCCCGTCGCGACCCTCTCACCAATCCTCGGCATCCACGCCGCCGTGACGCGCCGCACACTGGACGGCAGGAATCCGCAGGGTTGGATTCCCGAACAACGCATCAATGTGGACGAAGCATTGCGCTGCTACACCGCGAACAACGCGTGGGCGACCTTCGCTGAGCGGGAGATCGGAACAATCGCTCCGGGAATGCTCGCCGACTTCGCCATCCTATCCGAGGACGTTTTCACTATTCATCCAGAAGACATCGAAAACGCACAAGTGGACATGACGATCTTCGACGGCAAAATCGTCTTCGAGATCTGACTCGACGCGGTGCAGTGATCCCGCGGTGTCTACTCACTCCTCCAGATCGAGCCACGGCGCGAGCCGGCGCGCCATCTGTTCGTGCCCACGCTGCGTCAGATGGATGCCGTCGCTCGTGTTCCGGTGGTCGGAGAGCACCGCCGCGAGTACGCGCCTCGGGATGAGAACCAGGTCGTGCTCGCGGGCGATCCGCCGCTGCTGCGCCGCGTAGCCCCATCGTCCGGGAAGTACGGGGAGCTCCATTAGAAAGATCGGATGATGCCCGCGGGCGATCGCTGTCCGGACGAGCCGCCCGAGACCCTCACCGAAGTCAGAGCTGCTTCTCCCGGCGAGCATGTCGTTGCCCCCGATGAGAATGAGCAGCGCCGACCCGGAGCTAGTCTCCATCTGCAGGAGGTCGCTCACGGCGCCCGCAACGTCCTGAGACGGGCGGGACTGATCGACGATCTCAATCGTGCCTCGCTCGTTCAGAATTTCGATCCACCGACGCTGCTCGTCGAAGCCCCCGGACGCGAGTGAATCGCCTGCGACGATCAGACGGGACGAGGCGGGTAATGTGCGAGGCGCGGAGAAGCGATACGGCCCCTCGGCGAGGACCGTCATCGCAATCACCCCGATCACGACGACAGCGGACCAGCGCCGAAAGGCACTTTCGAGATCGAAGAGGAGTAAACAACCGTAGAGAAGGAGTGATCCGACCAGCGGAACGAGCAGCCAGAGCGGAAGGGGCGTTCCAGCGAGTGCGCCGAGCGCCAGCGCGACGAGGAATGTCACGCGGGCAACCGGCGCGGCTCTCCCGTCCCTGAGTCTTCCTGAAAGATCCGTGGCAGCGATGAGAATGATCAGGAGCGCCGCCGTGAAGCCGACGTCTCCAGAATAAATGTGTCTGAGTAGCAGGGTGCGCATGACGTAGTCGCAATTGTATGGGGAGGTGAGGGAGGAATAAGATGAGATCACATGAAGCCGATATTGACCTTCCTGGCGGTTGGTTGTGCTGCTGTGATCGTTCTCGCGGCCGTCGTGGCAATCGGGGGCTTCTGGTTCCTGGATCAGAAGGGTGACGATCTTCTCGCGAAGGGGCAGGCTCTCCGCGAAAATGGGATGCTGTCAGGACGGGATCTGACCGAGGCTCAGTGTCTCGATCAGACGATGGCGCGTTCCCGTACGGACAAGGGCATGTTGAGCGGGATCCAGCAGGCGCTCTGGCTCGATGGCTGTCTCGAGACGAGCGCGGTCGAGGCCAATTTCTGCGACGGTGTCCCGCCGGAGAGCGATATGCGGAGAACGATCACATGGCGCATCTCCCGATGCAGCGAAATGCTCTCGAACGACTCACCCTGCCAGAACTTTCTCGCCCGCGTTCAGAAATACTGCGAAGAGGATGTGCGGCGGGTGAAGCTTTCCGCGATCAAGTGAGCGAGTAGCGGATTAGTTCTGGCGACGCACGCGCACAACGAATCGAAACTTGCTCCTGCGTGCTGGGTTTACAATCCCCGCTTCAGTATGATTGTCGCACTCGTACGTCCGGTTCCTGAAAGCATCGCTCAGTGTGAGCTCACACATCTGGAGCGCGTGCCGATCGATCATGGCATCGCCCTCGCGCAGCACAGGCAGTATGTCGATGCGCTGCGCGCACTCGGATGCGAGGTCCGGGAGCTGCCGGAGCTTCCCGATCTGCCGGACTCGGTCTTCGTCGAGGACGCAGCGGTGGTACTCGATGAAGTTGCGATCATCACTCGGCCCGGCTCAGAGTCGCGGCGCGATGAGGTTCCCTCGGTTGCCGAGGCTTTGCGTGAATTCCGTGAGATCCAGCTCATCGAACGGCCCGGCACTATGGACGGGGGCGATGTCATCGTCGCCGGCCGCCGGATCTTCGCTGGTCTTTCCTCACGGACGAATGTGGACGCGATCAGGCAACTCGGAGCACTGACTTCTGATTTCGGCTACCACACGCAGTCGGTTGCATTTCGAGGATGCCTGCATCTGAAGTCCGCGGCCACGATGCTGAGTGCGAACACGATACTTCTCAATCCGCGGTGGGTCGATCCTGAGGTTTTCGAGGGAATGAAGATTCTCGAGGTCGAGCCGGACGAACCATACGCAGCGAATGCGCTGGCGGTCGGTGACACGATCCTGTTCCCTGAGGCGCATCCCGGCACTGCGAACAGACTGCGCTCCGCCGGTTTCGTCGTTTCCGGTGTCGAAGCTTCGGAGCTCGCAAAGGCGGAGGGAGCACTGACCTGCTGCAGTGTTCTGGTGCGTCCGCTCCCTTGTGAGAAGCCCCTCTCTCTGCACTTTCTTGCTCGCGTCACGAAATGCTGATCTAATCCGGCCTTCCTTCGATAATCAAGGAGTGACATGGCTCGGACAGGCTCAGCAATCCTGCTGCTCTCTATTGCGGTTTCTTCAGGGGCTCAGCAACTAACGTGTCCGAACAGCCCTGCTTCAGGTTGCGCGGGTTTTCACTACCACGTCCAGGCGTGGTCTCCGGAGTTCAGGAGCTCAACCGAATTGTTCGGGCTCGAAACTTTCGCCTCGGCGGAAACATGCTATGAGAGTCGCCGTCTCCGCTGGGCGGCGAACACGGAAGCGCTGCAGTTTCTCGCGGCCGAGGCGCGCCGCATGAAGACCGAGCCGAACGTCTTCGGCGAATGTCATTGCGATATGACGCGTGACCCCACCAACCCCAATTACCTGGATGATCCCATGCGGCAATATCAGGTGCGCACTGATATGGAGTATCGCAACCACCTGCTCGCCGCCCTGCTCGATCGCGGCCTCTCGAGCGACTCGGACCTCGCCCGCTCGCTCGGCAACTCTCCATCGAAGTTCCACGGTGCCGCTCTGGGTCGTCGACGGATGATACCCGCGGAGGGCCCGGATCGCCTGCTCCGCCCGGAAGATTCGGCGTTGCTCGACCCGGTCATCCCGACGGCTCCCGGTGAAGGCGATTGGTACAGGGATCTGCAGCTTGCGGCGGTGGCGCTCGAGCCGCCGGAGGCTCGACGGACGGCGGAGACGCGCCAGCACGTTTTCATTCGCGCCGAGACGTCCAGGATCCAGGAGATCGCGCTGGAGGCATCGTGGAGCGGTGACCCGCCCAGCCGCATTTTCCGAGCCTGCGCGGAACGGATGCAGCTTCTCTCGAAGCTCAGCCGCATGATGCAGAGCGGACAGCCAGACAGCCTGCTCGCGCAGGAGGGGCAGAAAGCGGTGTACGACGACGAATCGATGAACCGCTTCGTCACAAGGCTGTTCGGCAGAACGGCAGCATCCCACTGGTCGCCGTCCGATCCCGCGGATATGTCGTTCGATCTTCCGCCCACCATCGGCACCAACCCGGCGGCGGTGCTGCAGGACGCCGACGAGCGCTTCAGCCCGGAAGAACGAAAACTCGCGCTCTACGGGTTTCTCGTGAAAAACCCTCTGAGCCCCGGCGAAGAGACGTGGCTCCGGTCGCTCGCCGAGTCCTGGCTGGACGAGGAATGATCATGCGAACCCTGCTGCGTCTCGCATTATGTTGCCTCATGCTGTTCTCGGCCCGTCTCTCCGGGCAGGAGTTCTCGGTGCAGGACGAGATCACCATCCATGTCCGGCCCGCGGATCGCAGTACGCTTTCCGTCGAAGAGGAGCAGGAATTCCTCTCAGCGGCGACCTTCGGCGCACGATTCTACGAAGCAGGCGACTTCGAATCGGCGATCCAGCAACTCCGAGTCGCCGACAAGCTCCTGCCGGGACATCCCGCGCTGCTCTACAACCTGGTCGTGGTGCTCGCAAGACTCGGACAGCTTGACGACGCAGAGGTCAAGCTCGACATGTACAGGGCACTCTATCCCGATGGCGAAGAAATGCCGCAGATCCGCAAACTGCAGATTGATCTCGAATGGTTGCGTGAGGTTCATAGCCGCGCGAAGCTCACGCAGGCGTACAGGGAACTGTTCGATCGCGGAAGGGCCTCATTCGAAAGCCGTGAATACGCGAGCGCCGCGGAGTCGTTCCGGCAGGCCAGGCAGGCGAATCCCGGAGACGTCGCCGCGCCGTTCAATCAGGCGATCGCCCTCGAGGCCCTTGGCAACTACAGCGGCTCCATGGACGTACTTCGCGAGGTTCTGGCCCTCAACGCCGCGGACGTGAACCGTACCGCCGTCGAGGCGAGAGTCGATCTGCTACGTGCCGAGATCACGGACCAGCGGAGCAGCATTCTCTGCAGCTTCTGCGGACGCAGGCTTCCGGTTTCGGGCGGCTGGTGTCCCGATTGCGGTCATGGTCCGTTCATCCCGGACTCCCCGCAGTGGAGCTCGAGGTCCTGCGCACCCGGATCCTCAGCCACGTTATCGACGTTCTACTCGACCGGCGCTCCGTATCAGAGCGAGCCTCTTCCGTGCATGTACTCCGGGTCGTACGCGAACGCTCTTCAATACACGACTCCGAAGCGCCGGGCGATTCAGGCCGCGCGCAAAGCGGATGGATGGAGTTTCGACGGCAATCGAATCTCGATGTTTCGCGACGGTGACCATGTCATCGAGCTCATACATGACGGCGAGGTACTCAAGCAGATCGCATCTCCATCGGCTGGCGATCTGCTCGAGCACTCGGCACGGCGGCTCAGTGACGGACGATGGCAGGTCGATTGGGAGGATCGTGTCATCGAGGGTCAGAGATACCGCAAACAGTATGCGTATGACGGCATGGGGCGGATTGCCCGCGAGACGGTCCGTTACCAGGCGGCGAACTCCTGCGGCCAGGTGATCGAGGTGAGCGCGGATTGGCGTTACGAAGGCGAGCGGTTGATGAGCGTCGCGCTCCAGGGCGGGTATGAAGGCTATCCGAGCGAGGGCTCGCCCAGAATGCAATGGCGCGGTACGGTCGCCTTCACTTACGACACCAACGGATTCGTGCAGCGGGAAGACCTGAACATCGATTCGTTCGAGAAAACGTACGCGAAACTCTCACGCAACATGCGAAGGGATCTCGAACGGTACTATCCTGGAATACGCATCAATGCACCGCAGGATCTGCTGGTCAATGGGGACATCTGCGGATCAGCCGGCACACAGAGGGTGATGAATCTGATCGACCTCAGAGCGTTCGACGCGTGGTCACCCAACCTTGCCATCGCGCTGCCGCCCGGGGTAACGCGAGCGACAGTGAGCTTCACTCATGCGGAGTAAAGAATGCGGCGCGGGGAGGGGGGGGGCGGGCACGTGCCTCGGGGTGAAAGCCCGGTGGTCTCCCCTCATCCCTGCTCCATGATGGCGCCCTCCTGGTAGGCTTCGATGAGTTGCTCGAGGGCGTCGATCCGCTCGCGTATCACGGCGCCTTCCTGAGTGTCCGACACGCGGCGCGGAGTTTCGTAACGCCGGATGGTCGCAACTTTCGGGACGATGTCGGCGCCGCTCCTTATCGCTTCGTCGATCGACTCGAAGTGGTGATGCTCGGCAAGCGCAACGCGCTCTGACTCGAGCAGAAGCGTATAACCACGATCGCCGTACGCTTCTGAAAACGCGCCGTCGATCGTTACTGCGTTCCCACCCTTCTTCACGGGCTCATCTCCCTTTTCGACTTTCACGGGAACGTGTCCATTGACAATGAGGGCGTCGTCGCCGAGTCCGAAGTCCGCGGCGAGGCGGCGACAGAAATCGGCGTCGTGAATGAGCTGGAAGTAGGGGTTTTTCTTCTCTTTCTTCGCAGCTGCGTCATTGACGAAGTACCCTTCGAACGTCGCCATCCTGTCCTTGCCGAACAGGGGCGATCGCGGGCCGGTCCACAGATACCAGAGCCAGTCGACGTCGTCGGGATTGGCGTCGAATCCGTCGCGGAACGCCCGTCGCACTACGGAATCGAGCGCCGCAAAAAGCTGACGTCCTGCATGCACTTCTCCGTCGACCTCCAGACCCAGCGGCTTTCCATCGTCATCGACCGGAACGCAGGCATGGAAGATCAGCGCCTCGTCGCGGCGGAGCCACACCGATCCGTGCCGCGTGATGAAAGACATGTGGCGCCACAGTGCCGCGCTCCTGGTGAACGACTTCCGCATCCGCTCGATGCAGGTCTTCTCCTCCGGCGACAGAGCGTACGGATCGGCTTCGTCGATCGTCGGGAAGAGGGTGTCGCTCAGTTCGTAGGTCTGGTTTCCGATGGTCACGGTTCCAGCGGCTCGGTCGATGCGGTGCAGCAGATTGCGGTCTTCCATGTCCCATTCGGGATGGCGCCGGATGATCTGTCCTTCGAGTTTGAACTGCATGATGGCGATGGCTTTCTGCATGCGGGCCATCTGCAGATCATCGCGAAGTCCGGAACCTCGTGTGCGGAACCTCTCCGCGGGGTCATCGGAGTAGACATCGCGAACGAGCCTCTCGAGGGGGGACATGATGATCCCGTAACCTTCTTCGATCTGCGAGAGCTGGCGGTAGCGCAGAGAGATCCGCAGGACCGTGGCGATGAGAGCGTCATTGCCAAGGCATGCGCCCATCCAGGAGACATCGTGGTTGCCCCAGGTGATGGAGACGCGCGGCTGGTGCATGAGGTAGTCGATGACGAAGTCGATGCGGGGGCCGCGATCCCCGAGGTCCCCGGCGACGATGATCTCGGAAACGGAAAGGTTGCGCACCAGGCGCGAGGCTGCGCGGACGGCATCGAAGTCCCGACCGTAACGCTCGAGGTTCGACAACATCGTGTCGACGTAGGCAGACGGACGGCCGCTTCCGGGCTCCCCCCAGATCTCTTCGAACAGTTCATGCAGATCGTCGGGAAACAGGGCTTCGACATCGCGACGCCTGAGCATCCCCGATAGCGCGCGGACGATCTCGAACTGGCGACGGAGCATGGTACCGACCCATCGGTGTCGCCGCTCACCTTCGCCGATCTCGCTCGACATCGCATCGATGAACTCGCGCGGGTAGTACAGCAGGTTGAGAAACTGCTTCTGCTCGCTCTCGTCGAGCCTCTCGCCGAAGAGCTTTTCCACGAGAGGCCGGAGACGGCCGGAAGCGTTGTTGATGATGTGACGGAGTTTCTTGTATTCGCCGTGGACGTCACTGACGACGTGGACGGCCCCTTTGGGCATATCGAGTCCCGCGCGGAGTACTGCAACTTCGGCCGCCGCCAGGCCCGCCGTCGGGTACTGGTCCGCCAGAGAACGCAAGAGTGCCAGGTCTCGTGGATGGAATTGCGTCGCCATCGTCACTCGCCTTTCAGAGCAGTTTGCCGGGGTGGTCGGTATTGTAGTCCGATTCCGGGTCGGGCGTTCTGGACATTCGGAGCATATTCTCTGCCCCTGGAGATCTGCTCGAGAACGAGCCCCGCCGGGTCCGTCATATAGGCGTAGCCGATCGACTGATGCTCGCTTCGCGGGTCGAGCGTTTCGTAGCGGAGCTGCCGCTGGCGACGATCCTCCTCGTGCAGCATGCGGAGGTGATAGAGGAAGAGATCAGCCTGCGGAAAGTCGCCGCTGGTCATGCTGTTGAGTGGCGCCCAGTAGCAGTGCAGCTGTTGCATGTGAAATTCATGGTCTCTCCGGGCCTCGAAGAATCGAGGAGAGGATTTGGTACCCCATACGCCGTCGGCACGAAACTTCATCGGATCGTCCCAGATCTCGCGCACGTGCAGACGGAAAGCGCGGTGACCTTCGCGCTTGGCTCTCGCGATCTCCCCTTCGGCACGCTCGCGAAACCCGCGTTCCAGCCGCTCGTCGGCGTCGAGTCCGATCAACCAGTCGGGATGGTGCTTCCAGGACGCTTCGACGAGCCTTCGATGATTCATCGCGTCGTTCCACTCGTGTGGGTCGACTTGCGGGGTACGTATCAGCTCGATCACCTCGCTGCGCCCGGCGACCAGTTCCCTCGAGCCGTCGGTCGAGCCGTCGTCGAGCGCGATCACTCCGTCGACGAGCGGGGCAACGCTCTCGAAATAGTCCGGCAGGTAACGCATCTCGTTGCGAAATGCCAGCAGCGCGAGGATACGGGGACGTTTTCGGAGCCAGCGGAACATTACCAGGGTTTCCCGGAGGGGATAGGATCAACCGACTCGGACATGCTTTCAGTTTAAACGTTCCAGGGCGTGGGAACGAACCGCACTTCCACACTTCGCGTGTGGCCGGGGATTCCTCCCCGCCTTCTGTCCATGTCGGAACAAGCACAAGGCAACGCCGTCCTCCAGGCGCAGGATGTCGTGACAATCGCTAGTTTTTCCGCCGGCCTGATCGTTTACGCACCCTGGCTCATCGTTCTCCTTCTCATCGCGCTCGTCCCTGCATTCCTCGGTGATCGGAGACCTGACGTTTCTCTCTGGGTCGTTCCGGCGGCTGCGCAACCTGCTCGCGCCACCTGACGTTCACGCTGCGCGCTGGCGAAGTGCTTGCGCTGGTGGGCGAGAACGGCGCCGGAAAAACGACGCTCGTGAAACTGCTCGCGCGTCTCTACGATCCGAACGAGGGACGGATTCGTCTCGATGGTCACGATCTTCGCGAGTACGACCTCGACGAGCTTCGTTCGAACATCGGCGTGATCTTTCAGGACTTCGTACGCTACCAGATGACCGCGGCAGAGAACATCGCCGTGGGACGGATCGACGCGGTGGATGATCGGGGTCGGATCGTTTCCGCCGCCGAGAGCAGCATGGCGGACGAGATGATCCGCCGTCTTCCGCTCGCCTACGACCAGATGATCGGAAAGCGATTCCGCAGCGGCGTCGAGCCCGCTGAGCCGCACGATATCGAGCCCTTGGCACGCCGCGTCAATTTTCGGCGACGTCGCTGATCGAGGAATTTCTGGCCTGCCCCTGTGGTCAGGAAATGGCAACGCGCGCAACGACCTCGTTGCCGCTCTCGTTGAAGTCGACCGAGGAAAAACTGTAGGCGCGCGCCATGACGATGCCCCGTCCGTGAGTGTCAAAAGCTCGACGTGGATCGATCTGAAGGAATCGTCGCCAGTCGAAACCGGCGCCTTCGTCCCGGATCGTGAACCGGATCTCGTTCGGAAGACGCTCGAAGAGAAACTCCACCCGCTTGTGCTGATTCTCCGGGAGCGCAAGCCTCGCAGAGACTTCTGCCTGCCACGCTTCCCGCGTATCCAGCGCGGTCTTTTCCTCGTATGTGATTCCGAGATTCCCATGCTCGATGGCGTTGAACAGCAATTCCGTCAGGCCAACAACGACTCTCTCGGGCTCCGGGCAGGCCGTCGCGAGCATCGACCCGAGGTCGCGGGCCTGCTCGAAAGTGCGGAGGGTAAAGCGCGCCTCCTGCAGCATCGAGAGGCTCTGCATGCCGCGGCGAAGATTCTCCTGAACTCTGCGGTAGCCGGCGTAGTCGTTTGCGGCTGTGCGGACGACAGCTCCCACCATTTCGGGATCGAAGGGTTTCGGGAGGTAGTAGTAGGCGCCGGCCTGAATTCCTTCGAGCATCGCCTCGCGGGTGGTCGTGGCGGTCTGCATGATGACGGGGAGAAGGCGGAAACGCCGATCCTTCTTCATGCGGGCCAGAAGTTCGATTCCGTTCAGGCGCGGCATCACGTTGTCGAGCAGCACGACATCGAAGGCATCCGGATTCGCTTCGAGAATCGACCAGGCATCTTCACCGTCGATCGAGATCCGGACGCTGTAACCCATAGACTTCAGATCGTGAACGAGGAGAGTCCGTTCGAGTGCATTGTCCTCGACCAGCAGGACCCGGACATTCTCAGCATCGACCATCAGGAGTGAGCCCGGAGATCATAACGAACCGGGCCGCCTTGCGCTACGCCATGAGAGGCCGTGCCGGTCACGGAGCGGCGAGAACGCCACAGGAACTCACTCGCTGGCGCACCGCTTTGCCTTTTCGAGCAGCAGTTTCCGCTCGCGGGCGTTGCGGGTGAGAAGGGCCGCCCGTTCGAACTCGAGCGAAGCCTCCTCGGAGCGACCAAGCTTTGCAAGCAGATCGCCGCGCACACTCGGGAGCAGATGGTAGCTTTCGAGCAGGCGCTCTTCCCTCAGGGCATCGACGAGCTCGAGCCCGGCCGCGGGTCCCAGCGCCATCGAAAGCGCGACGGCGCGGTTGAGCTCAACGACCGGCGATGGCATCCGTTCCCCGAGGATCGAATAGAGCTCGGCGATGCGATGCCAGTCGGTCTCGTCCGCTGTCCGTGCTCGTGCATGACAGGCGGCGATGGCCGCCTGGAGCGCATAGGGTCCGTCGCCGCCCCCAAGGTCTTCAGCGCGGGCGAGCGCCGCAAGCCCGCGATGGATGAGGAGGTGGTCCCAACGCGCGCGATCCTGGTCGAGCAGGAGCACCGGCTCGCCAGCGGGGCCCATACGCGCGCGTAAACGGGATGCCTGGATCTCCATGAGCGCTGCGAGACCGTGCACTTCGGGCTCGTCCGGCGCGAGACCCTGCAGGATGCGTCCGAGGCGCAGCGCTTCTTCGCAGAGCACCGGCCGCATCCAGTCCTCGCCCGAAGTTGCCGCGTAGCCCTCGTTGAAGATCAGGTAGACGACTTCGAGCACGGAAGAGAGCCGCGCTGCGAGCTCGTCCTCACGCGGCACCTCGAACGGGACATGCGCATCGGCGAGAGCTTTCTTTGCCCGTACGATCCGTTGCGCGACGGTGGTTTCCGGAACGAGAAAGGCCCGCGCGATCTCGTCGGTAGTCAGTCCACCGAGCAGGCGGAGGGTGAGCGCAACACGGGCTTCGCGTGAGAGGACAGGGTGGCACGCGATGAAGACGAGGTGGAGCAGGTCGTCGCCCACGTCATCGTCGAGTGCGGCGTCTAAGTCTTCCCCCGACATCTGGCGGAACTGCAGCTCCCGTCCGATCTCCTCGTGTTTGCGGGAGAGCATCTCGCTGCGGCGGAAGTGATCGATCGCGCGGTGTTTCGCGGCAGCCATCAGCCAGGCGGCCGGCTTGTCCGGCACTCCCGATTCCGGCCACTGCTCGAGTGCTGCGAGGAGAGCATCCTGCGCGAGATCTTCCGCAAGGCCAACATCGCGCACGATCCTGGTCAGGCCGGCAATCAGCTTCGCCGATTCAATCCGCCAGACCGCTTCAATCGCTCTGCGTGCCGTGGACATGAGAGATTTTAGTCCATGTAGTAGCGGGAGATTCCGATCTCCCGCGCTCGGGAACCCTTCATCCGGCGCGTTCTGGGGATCTGGCAGGGAGCCAGCCATCGCGACACTTTCGCGTCGCGGGAACGGCGCATCGGAATGCGCCGCTACTCCCGGCTACGGAGCTCCCCCCGCAATCCGATCCGCCAGAGTCGCTAGGTGAGTGCTTGCCTCGCGCCGGAGGCGCGACAGACGGTAGCCGGTGGCAAGCGCAGCGCAGCCACCGGTAGCGGTGCGCGAAAAGCTCCCCGCCCCGGCGGGGCGGCAGAACACGGTCGGATCCGGCACCCCTGCCGGGGTGCGGGGAAAAGAGGGACTCTCTCTCCGGTGGCTGCGCTTCGCTTGCCACCGGCTACCCGCTCAGCGCACCTCCGGTGCGCGGTTCATTAACACTTCAATGGTTGCTCAGGATGACACTTGCTCCTGCGCGGGCCTTAAGTTGACGTCATTGCGGGGGTGCCCTGCAAGCCGACTGGGGATATGATTACCGTCCATACCGAAAACTGAAGGAGAGTCCCATGGCCAGCGAGAATGCTCCGCTCACGTCACTCCCCTCCTGGACAGCGCTCCAGTCCCATCACCCGGAGATCGGCTCGAAGCACCTTCGGGATCTGTTCAAAGAGGACCCGGGCCGGGCAGATCGGTTCAGGGCAGAGGCCACAGGGCTTTTTGTCGATTACTCGAAACACCGGATCACCGATAAGACCATGGAGCTGCTCCAGGGTCTCGCGAATCAGTCGGGGCTGCGGGGTCGCATCGATGCGATGTTCGCGGGCGAGAAGATCAACATCACCGAGAATCGATCCGTACTTCACGTGGCGCTTCGTGCGCCGCGCGGAAGCTCGATCGTCGTCGACGGCCACAACGTCGTGGACGACGTGCACGAAGTCCTCGACCGGATGGCGGACTTCTGCGACCGCATCCGAAGCGGCGAGTGGAAAGGCCACACGGGAAAGCGCATCCGAAACATCGTCAACATCGGCATCGGCGGCTCGGACCTCGGGCCCGTCATGGCGTACGAGGCTCTTCGGCAGTACAGCGATCGAAACCTGACGTTCCGTTTCGTCTCAAACATCGACGGAACCGATTTCGTCGAAGCGACCATCGATCTGGATCCGGCCGAGACGCTTTTCATCGTCTCGTCGAAGACGTTCACGACTCTGGAGACGATGACGAATGCACAGACGGCGCGGGATTGGTCGCTGCGAACGCTGGGAGACCAGTCTGCCGTCGCGAAACACTTCGTCGCCGTTTCGACGAACGGGGAAGCCGTCACGAAGTTCGGGATCGATGAAGCGAACATGTTCGGCTTCTGGGACTGGGTCGGCGGGCGCTATTCGATGGACTCGGCCATCGGCCTTTCCTCGATGATCGCGATCGGTCCGGAAAACTTCCGCGCAATGCTCGCAGGATTTCATGCGATGGACGAGCACTTCCGCACGGCGCCGTTCGAAAAAAATCTGCCGGTGCTTCTGGGGCTCCTCGACGTCTGGTACAACAATTTCTTCGGCGCGGATACCGTCGCCGTGCTGCCTTACGATCAGTACCTCAAGCGCTTTCCCGCCTACCTTCAGCAGCTCACCATGGAGTCGAACGGAAAGCGGGTGACGCTCGACGGGCGTGTGACCGACTACGCAACAGGTCAGATTTTCTGGGGCGAGCCCGGCACGAACGGACAGCATTCGTTCTATCAGCTGATCCACCAGGGGACGCGCCTCATCCCGTGCGACTTCATCGCGTTTCTCAATCCGCTCAATCCGGTCGGAAGGCACCACGACATTCTGATCGCGAATGTCTTCGCTCAGACCGAAGCGCTGGCGTTCGGTAAGACGGCGGCGGAGGTCGAGGCGGAGGGGACGAAGGGAGCGCTCATCGCGCACCGCGAGTTCGAAGGGAACCGGCCATCGACGATGATCATCGGAGAGCGCCTCACACCGGAGCTGCTCGGATCACTCATCGCGTTGTACGAGCATCGCGTCTTCACGCAGTCGGTGATCTGGCAGATCAATGCCTTCGATCAGTGGGGCGTGGAGCTCGGCAAGGTGCTGGCGCAGCGGATCATCCCGGAGCTCGAAGGTGATGCGGAGCCGGAGCTCGGTCACGACAGCTCGACCAATGCGCTGATCCGCATGTACCGGGGCCGCCGGGCCACCCGGTTGTGAGTTGTGAGTTGTGAGTTGTGAGTGGGACGGGCCGCCGCCCGACCAGTTCTGAGTTGTGAGTTGTGAGTTGTGAGTGGGACGGGCGAAAGCTTGTCATCCCGAGCAAGCTAACGGCGCGGGCGCGCCGGTGAAGGGGTGATGAACCTGTATCCTAGGCGAGGGTCCCTGTCGAGGCCGTCAAGGCGTTGGTGTGCAGTACGAGCCCGTTCCCGAGCATGGTCCCGGAAGACC
>JBGTDX010000119.1:0-74795 GCA_041748075.1 Thermoanaerobaculia bacterium | reverse complement strand
CTCGAAATGCCTCAGCAGTACGGCCAACCCACCCCACCCGCTCACAGGCTTCTTGGTGTATTCGATCGCTACTTCCCGTTCCCCGTTTCTGCTATTGTTCCCGAGCATCGTTCTGTCCCTCGTCGGTTGCCTTCTTTTTTTTGTCGAAAGCAATGCTACCGAAAGAGTTCCGGACGATGCTTTTTCTTTTCGCACCCTTCAACTGAGGTTTTACGGTTGAATGTTGAAATTGTGAATGTTGAATTTTGAATGAGGACCGGTGCCCAATTCAACATTCAAAATTCATAATTTCAACATTCAACATTCGGTCCCCTACGACTTCACGAGCCCTGGAAAAACTCCAGCAGCAGCGCGTTCACGCGCTCGGGATCGTCGGACTGGACAAAGTGTCCGGCATCCGGCAGCTTCTCGATCCGAAGACCGGGCACCCACTTCACGGACGACTCCATCGCCTCCCGCGTGAAGAAGGGGTCGCGCAGGCCCCAGACGAGCAGCGCGGGCATCTCGATCCGTTTCCCGCTGCCTCGCGGTACGCCGGAACGGCGGCGGAATGCGGCGCGGTAGTAAGCGAGCATCGCCGTGATCGCGCCCGGCTGCGACCAGGCCTCGACATATTGAGTAAGTACCTCGCGGGTGACCGCAGCCTTGTTCATCGACTGCTTTCGCAGCACGCCGCGCAGCACCTTGAACTCATTCGCGCGAAGCATCCGCTCCGGAAGCCAGGGAAGCTGGAAGAAGAACTGATACCAGAAGCGGAGCATCTGGGCAGGCCTCTTCGCCGCTGCGCGGACGGCCGAGGGGTGAGGCGCATTGAGGATGGCCAGTCGCCCGATCCGCTCCGGGAACATCATCGCGACGACCCAGGCGATGATCCCTCCCCAGTCGTGGCCGACGAGAAACACGCGCTCGTTCGGTGCCGCCAGTTTCCCGATCAGCGCGCCGATGTCGCCGGCGACTTTCGCGACTGTGTAGGCGGAGAGCTCGCTCGGCTTGCCCGAGAGGTTGTAGCCTCTTAGATCGGGCGCGATGACGCGATAGCCGGCGTCCGCGAGGGGCGCGATCTGCTCGCGCCAGCCGTACCAGAACTCGGGAAAGCCGTGCAGCAGTACGACGAGCGGACCGCTGCCCGCTTCGACGTAATGAACGGTCACGCCGTCGTTATCGACGGTGCGCGAGCTCCATCCGTGAGGCAGAGCGCGCACGAGTCAGCGATCAGGCAGTTTCCGGAAGCTTCGCAGCCATGCGCATCGCGGCGCGCCAGTCGCGTCGCGCTTCCTTGAGGCGGAGCTTCGACCGCTTGCGCGTCGCTCTCCACGCGGTGCTCAGCCCGTCTCTCCGCTCTTCGGCGTGCTGTCTCCAGAGTGCGAAGGACTGCTCGAGCGCGTCGCGCGCATTCGCGATGCGCAGCCGGATCTCGTCGCCGTAATGCGAAGGGGCTGTTTCGATCCGCGCTTCCACTCGCTTGACGGCTGCCATCATCCGGGCCTGCTCGATCATCGGCGCGGGAGTCGTGCGAAGATCGCCCGCGAGACCGAGCGCTTTCATCGCCGCGATGAACCACTTGGCCGGATCCCAGTGAAACCAGCGGATGCCGTTACGGAAGTCGGCAGGAAAGCGGTGATGGAAAGAGTGGTAGCCCTCACCCATCGTCACGAGCGCAACCGCCCAGTTGTCGCGAGCCGAAACTTCCTCGGCGAACGTTCGCTCTCCCCAGAAGTGGGCCAGCGAGTTCACGAAGAACGTCGTGTGATGAATCACCGCGAGACGGACGAATCCGCCCCACAGAAGGCCGGCGACCCAATCGCCGAACGCGGCGCCGATGAGTGCCGGAATGCCGAAGCCGGCAATGATGAGGATGTGCTTGTGCCAGCGGTTCTGCCACATGACGATCGGGTTCTTCAGCAGGTCGGGTGAGTTGTCGAAGGTCGGCTTGTTCGGGTTCTTGTTGAAGATCCAGACGATGTGCGCCCACCAGAAGCCGCGGCGGATGTTGTACGGATCCCAGTCGTCATCGACATGCTTGTGATGGATGCGGTGAGCGGAGGACCACCAGAGGATGGAGTTCTGGGCGGCGAAGGCGCCGAAGAAGGCGAAGAATGCCTGCAGCGGACGCGACGCTTCGTAGCTCTTGTGGGAGAAGAAGCGGTGATAGCCGGCGGTGATCGAGATTCCGACCAGGAGATACATGACGAGGGCGAGGATCGGCATCCAGAGCTCGATCCCGTTGTGCCATGTGTACCAGGCGGTTCCGATGGTCGCGATCAGGGGTGTGGCCGTGAGAAAGATGATGTTGACCCAGTCTTTCTCGCGCTTTACGACTGTCTGATCGTTGCTGATAAGTCACCCCTGTCGCGCCTCGGCGGCGCCGGTAATTCTTTCCGTTTGAGACTCCGGCCGGTTGAATTCCGTCCGGAGGTAAAGGTTGGTCATTCTACAACGAGTCTGCCCAGGGATTGCTTCCCCGCAGGCGAAGATGGAATTCAAGAATGGGGCCGGGTCTGCCGCTCAGGATGACACAGCCCTACTCCAGGCCCTCGAAGAAGCGGGACAGCCGGGGACGGAAGTAGCGTTCCCGATCGAGTGAGAACGCCACGGCGATGGCTTCTCCCACGATCCGGCGACGCTCGATGAAGCCGATCCATCGGCTGTCGTAGCTCTCATCGCGGTTGTCGCCCATGACGAAATAGTTGGCGGACGGCACGGTTACGGGGCCGAATGAACGCATCGACGGCGCATTGGTGCGCGCCATCACCGCATGGGAGCGGGTTCCGATGGTTTCGACCGCGAACTCCGAGCCCATCCGGTCGAATGCCTGCATGTCCTGAATGACTTCCTCGGACAGCGGGCCGTATTCGGCGGCGACGCCATTGATGAAGACGACGTTCTCCCGCAGCTCCACGGTATCTCCCGGGACTGCGACGACGCGCTTGACGAGCCGCTTGCCGTCCGCCGGTGACCAGAAGACGACGATGTCCCCGCGCATGGGATCGTCCCACTGCGCGAGATGTCTCGTCGTGAACGGAATCTTCAGATCGTACGCGAGTTTGTTCACGACCACGCGATCGCCCTCGAGGATCGTAGGCTTCATCGATCCCGTAGGCACGTCGTTCCAGTCGGCAACCGCGGAACGGAGCGGGGCCATGATCGCGATGACGAGGACGAGCGGTTTGACCCACTCCCGCCAGAGCGAGGTGGTCCATTTCTCTTTCGGTTTCGCTTTTTTGTCGGCCATCGGACCTTTCGTACTCGGATGCCTTAACCGCAGGAGCCCCGAACTACTTCCATGGCGCGTCTCATCCTGAAACGCCCTCAGAACCCGTCGGTCCCCGATCGAACGCTCCGAGGCCGGCGGCGAGGAGGAGGGTGACTGTGATGATGACGCCGAGGAGGCCGTTGACGATGGCCGGGACGCCTGCGCGGCCGACAAAAAGAAGGCCGGCGATGTGGAAGCCGCCGTAGAGGAGCCCGAGGTTACGGGCCCAGATGCGGCGGGCCTCGACGCCCCGCGCGAGGACGATGCAGAGAACCGCGCCCGCCAGGTACCAGAAGACTAGAAGGATGGCGGCGTTGCGGGGATCGAGTCCTTCAGGCGTCGGAAAGGCGCGCCCCTCCGCTCCCGGGGCGAAAAGACGGAGAGCAGTGAGCAGGCCAAAGACCTTCAGCAGCGCGAGGACGTAGAAGATCCTCGTCGCGGTCGTGATCTTCGCAGCGGCCCGCTCGGCGTCCGATATCTCGGGACGGTCCATGGCCGGGATGATACCCGACGATCGCGGACCGGCTACGGCCTGCTTCGGGTTCTCACGAGGTCGCCGCCGTGAATCCGCATCGAGATCAGCTTCCTCACCTGCAGGTCGCCATACCCCGCCTTGCGCAGCTCCCGAATGTACTCAGGTGTGACCCTGTGGATGCGCATCGACACGAGCTCGTCCGCGCTCACATCGTCGTAGCCGAGCTGCCGCAGTTCACGGATGAACTCCGTCGAGACCCGGTGAATCCGCATCGAGGTGAGCTTCTTCGCGCTCAGGCCCCTGTAGCCGAGCGCCTCCAGCTCGCGGATCCATTCGACCGTGACCCCATGAATGCTCATGCTGGTCAGATCATTCGCTGACGCTTCGATTCCGGCGGCACGAATCTCCCGCGCGAATTCGGGAGTGACGCGGTGAATCCGGTACGAGACGAGTTTCTTCAGCGAGAGATCCTCGAATCCGGCGGCACGCATGGAGCGGATGTATTCCGGCGTTACGCGGTGAATCGTCGTGCTGATCAGATCCTTGAGCGTGATCTGCGAGTAGCCGAGCGCCCGTAGCTCGCGC
This sequence comes from Thermoanaerobaculia bacterium, assembly GCA_041748075.1. GTDB lineage: Bacteria > Acidobacteriota > Thermoanaerobaculia > Gp7-AA8 > Gp7-AA8 > JBGSYJ01. The sequence goes on along the minus strand of JBGTDX010000119.1, from coordinate 70,482 downwards.
GCGCGCTCCGACGAGACATCGAGAAGCGCCATCGAGAGCTGCTTCGACTCGGTTAGTGGTTTGTCATCCGTTCCCTGGACGTCGACGCCCGCAGCCTCAAGCCGCCGTGCATACGATGGATCCGGCTCGAAGCGGAAATGGCCGGAGCCCTGGCCATCGAGGAACGTTCCGGTGAAGAAAACCGTGCCGGCTTCCCTCTGGAGGGTGAAGCTCACAGGGGCATTCGCGGCCCGTAGCTGATCCATCTGCAGGCCGGTGAGCTCGGCGATCCGCATGCTGTTTCCGTGCTGCGAGGTGCCGTAGCGGATGTTCATCTGGAGCCGGTCGTCCTGCAGGTCGTGCGCGGACCATGTTCCGGTGGTCTGCGCGGTCAGGGGAAATGCGAGGAGGAAGAGTGAGGCGAAGGCTGCAATTGCCGAGAGAGCTCGTTTCATGGGGGTCTCCTTGTCGAGTCGGGGCCTTTATATACGAACCGCTTCGTAGATGTCAACGAAGCCTTTCGTAGATTGCGGGCGGCGGCGCGCGCAGGCGCAGCGTACAGGGCGGGGGTGACTCACAACTCACAACCCACAACTCACAACCGGGCGGGCGCGCGGGAGGGGCTACACTAATCGGGCATGGATGCGATCCTCCGATGCACGGACCTCCGCAAGCGCTTCGGGTCGACTATCGCGCTCGACGGTGTGTCGCTCGAGCTTCGCCGCGGGGAGATCCTCGGGCTCCTCGGACCGAACGGCGCTGGCAAGTCGACGCTTGTCCGCACGATCGCCGGACGTGTACGACTCGATGGCGGATCGATCGAGATCGACGGACGGGAAGCGCCGCCGGGAGCGGCGGGACCGCGGAGGAACATCGGCTGGATCCCCCAGGACCTGGCGCTTTACCCATTACTGAGCGTCGAAGAAAACCTCAGAACGTTCGCGCGTTATCACGGGCTCGAGCCGGCGGCGATCGAAGGCGCAGTCGAATCGGTCCTCGAGTGGTCGGGTCTTGCCGAGCGCCGCAGTGACGTCACGCGGACGCTCTCGGGGGGGATGAAGCGCCGGCTCAACATGGCTACCGGGGTGATTCACAAGCCGGAGATCGTTCTGCTCGACGAGCCTACGGTCGGGGTCGATCCGCAGTCGCGCGAGCGGATCTACCAGATGATCGAAGGGATGCGCCGGGAGAATGCTTCGGTCATCTACACCACTCATTACATGGAGGAGGCCGAGCGGCTCTGCGACCGGATCTGCATCATCGACAGCGGAAAGATCATCGCGGCCGGGACGTGCGACGAGCTGGCAGTGCAGACGTCCCGGGGCCGGTCGAAGGAGGCGAGCATCGAGCTGGCGTACGAGATTCCGCACGAGCTCGTCGATCTCGTGACGGCGGCCGGCGGTTCGGTTCGCGGGAAAGTGCTTACGTTTCCCCTGGTCGACGTCCGGCACGATCTTCACAGCATTTTCGCGAAACTCGACGAAGCAGGCGTCGAAGTGCGGGATGTCTCGGTCAGCACGCCGACGCTCGAATCGGTCTTTCTCGATCTCACGGGAAGGGAGCTGCGCGATTGATCGGCGCGATCGTCCGAACGGAACTGGCGAACTTCAAGCGCGACCGCGCGGCCATGGCGATGTCGTTCGTACTGCCCATCGTCTTCTTCACGATCTTCGCGCTCGTGTTCGCAGGCGCGATCGACAACGCGAGCCGCAAGGTGCCGATCGCAGTCGTCGATCTCGATCAAAGCGAGCTGTCCCGAAAGTTCATCGCTGCCCTTTCCGAGGAAAGTGCGCTCGACGTCGTCACGATCGCGCGCACGAGTCAGCCGCAGGCGCCGTTCACAGAGGCTTCGGCGCAGGAAGCGGTGCGCCGCGGAGATGTACCGGTCGCCCTGTTCATTCCCCGCGGTTTCGGCAATGCGCTGTTCGACTTCTCCGAAAGCCGTCGTCCGACGCTGCATCTGCTCACCGACAGCTCGGATCCGGTCGCAGCGGGCTTGGCTACGGGCATGGTGCAGAAGGTCCTCGGCTCTGCGATGCCGGAAGAGTCGATGGCCGCCGGGATCGAGCTGTTCCGCGGCTGGACCGGGGGACTCACCGAGGAGCAGGAGAGGACGCTCGCGATGAACATCGAGTCGATGCGGGAGTTGCAGAAGAGCGCCCCGTCGAGCCAGCCGACAGGCTTCGTCAACGTCGCGGTGCGCGACATCGTAGGCGGCGAGAAGGAGAATCCCGTCGTCGCATTCTATGCGGCGGCAATCGGCGTGATGTTTCTTCTCTTGTCGTCCTCGCGCGCGGGAGGTTCGCTGATCGATGAAGCGGAGGGAGGCAGTCTGGATCGCGTTCTGTCCACGCGTGTGTCGATGCCGATGCTGCTGACCGGGAAGCTGCTCTTCCTCAGCGCGGTCGGTTTCTTACAGCTTTGCGTGATGTTCGTCTGGGGCGCGATCGCGTTCCGGCTCGAGCTGTTCTCGCATCTGCCGGGCTTCCTGTTACTCGCCGTGGCGACGAGCCTGGCCTCATCGGCGTTCGGCCTGCTGCTGGCCACCGCGTGCCGCAGCAGGGCGCAGCTTTACGCGGTATCGACGCTGCTGATCCTCATCATCTCGGCGGTCGGCGGCAGCATGTTTCCCCGTTTCCTGATGCCGGAATCCGTGCTGCGCTTCAGTCTGCTCTTTTTCAATTCATGGGCGCTCGAAGGTTTTCTCAAAGTTTTCTGGCGCGAGGCGCCTCTCCTGCAGCTCTGGCCCGAGATTTCCATGCTCGTGGCGACGAGCGGAGTGTTCCTGTTCGTTGCTCGGCAGCTGGCGAGGAGGTGGGAGTATTCATGATGGATGGCGCGACGTACACCAGCTGGTCATCACTCATCAAACGCTTCAGGAGTTTTTCATGAAATCACTCATCAATCTTTTCATCCTCGCGATTCTTTCCTTCCCCGCCTCCGCCGATTTCCTCCGCATCGTTCCGCCGGCTCCGGATTCGAACGACTCTGTCGTCGCACACATCGGAGGAGTCTGGAGGGACCTGTGCGTTCCGCGCAACCCGACGCTCGAGCGTGAAGGCGAGAGCATCGCCGTGAATCTGGACGTGCGGGACGCCATCTGCCCTCCTGCGACCGCACCGTGGAGCGAGCGCGTCACGATCGGCACGCTGGAACCCGGCGTCTACACGCTCACGGTTTTCATCCACGACCCGCGCAGTTTCGCTCCTCCATCGCCATTCCGGACGCTCGTCTTCCCCGTCACCGACGCCGATGCGGATCACACCATCACGCCGACGGCAGGCCCGACGACCGGGGGAACGGAGGTGACGATTCTCGGTACGCTCGGAACCTGCCCGTTTGCTCCACCGTGTATCGATCCCCAGGTGCTTTTCGGCGGCGTTCCTGCGACATCGGTTCGCGAGATCGACGGAGGCGTGGTGGCTGCGACCCCTTCGCATGGACCGGAAATCGTCGACGTCGAATTGCGCGGTCTCGCCGGTGCCACGGTCGCGATTCTTCCCGCCGCGTTCACTTTTCAGGCTCCCGGAACTCCGGATCCGGCGGCATACACGCCCGTGCTCGTCCCGCTGATCTTCAGCGGTCCCGGCGCATTCGATTCCGAGTTCATCACTGAAGCGACGGCTCACAATGAAAGCGCCATCGCCATCACGCCGCTGAACAGCAACGCGGTCATGACCTGTCCGCCGGGTATCGGCCCCTGTCCCCCACCGTTCCCGGCCGAGTCGTGGGAGTCGTTCCATCACGGCGTTGACTATCCGAATGGACTCATTCTCTGGCTGCCTCGAAGCCAGACGGACGACATCCATTTCTCACTGCACGTGCGCGACGTCTCCCGCGCTGCCGAGGGCGCTGGAACGAACATACCAGTGGTGCGGGAGAGCGAACTGATCGAGGGTGATGTCCATCTGCTGAACATTCCGATCACATCGGGATTCCGACACACGATTCGCATTTACGATCTCGAGTTAGACGAGTTCGGCAACAGCGCTTCGAAAAGCGTATTCGTCCAGGCGTTTTCGCCGGCCAACGAAATGCTCGCATTCCAGGTGATGAGTCTCAGCACCGGCCCGGATGTCTGTGCCATTCCCGAAGGCTGCATTCCGAATCTTCCGGGCTTCGCAATCCTGAGCGACTTCGTCTCTCCCGTCGAAGGTGTCGATGCCGTGCGCTTGGTGATCCAGCCGTCCGATCCTGGCGCGCGCCTGTGGGCATTCGTGAGCATCACGAACAACACGACGCAGCAGATCACGACGGTGACGCAGGAGTAGCGGAGTGGCCGAACTCTGCATGTTCGGCTCTCGATTTACTTTGCTGCCACACGGAGGGCCGAACATGCAATGTTCGGCCACTGCGATCATCCCAGGAACCGCTCTTCGTTGTGCCACCACAACGCCTCGGTCAATGGCCGGCTCCTCGGATCGCCGGGGAGCCGCATTGACGCTCCGTGCAGCCGCGCATACTCACGGCCATTCGTGAACTCTTCCTTCACGCGCCGGCTGACGAGAAACTTCAGCTCCGGCGTCACTGTGACGTAGCCGCCATCGAACAGCTGCTGAATGTCCGCGCGAAGGAGAATGCCGTTGTTTACCGAGTGAAACGGGAGCTCACCGTCGACGCGGATGTGCGTCGCTGCGAGCGCAGGGATGGTTGCCTCATTCGTAACTGCGCAGCGACGTCCGTAGCAATCGAGGACCGCAATTCGAAAGCTCCTGTCGCCTAAGCGAGGCACCATGAGCGAGAAGGTGCCGCGGCCGCCGGGAATGTTCTGAGAATCGAAGATCACTTCGCTCCGCGCACGCAACAGGCACTCTGCCCAGATGCGCTTTCCTTCGCCGCGCGAGAGGTCGTACGTCATCCCCTGGCCGATCGTCGGCGTCCAGTCTGCGGGAGCATCGATCCAGTCCGGCTCTTCGAAAAAGATTGGCTGATTGAGAAGGATGCAGCCGGCCCAGAGATTTTTTCTCGGATCCTTCACCTCACCGACGCGTGCGCGGACGAGCCGTTCCCGCAGATCTCCGAAACTCGAAGCTCCGTTCGCCCTGGCGTAAACATCCCAGGCGACGGCAATCGGCAGCGACGAGAAGTGCGCAAAGAACCCGAAACCTGCGATCGCGTTGCGCGGCATCTTCAGCTTGAAAAATAGTGGCTCGCCGGGCCGGAGGGCTTTGAAGGGAGTATCCGCCCCGGGGCGCCAGAAGTTGGCCTCGGTGGGCGATGCGCCGCGCAGGCTCTCGAACCAGTCGAAGTCCGTGTTCGCTACGAAGCCGCGCATGCGCCATTCTAAGCGCATGAGGCCACGCACGCCGGAGTGGCCCCAATGTTGCTGCGCTACCCGTACGACAGCAGCCCCCTCATTAACGAATTCATAAGGAGAATCACCATGGGCATGTTTGGAAACCTGATGCAGAAAATCTTCCGCACTTCGGCGAAAGCGGAGCGTCCGCACGACGCGGCTCCGCCGCCTGGAATGGGCGTTCCGGGTGCATCGACTGGCGGAGCAGCCACAGCTACAGCTCCGGCAGGCGCAGCCATTTCCGAGGTTGACGTCGCGGCAGTGCTCGACAAACTCGCCTCCGAGAACAGCCAGAAGCTGGACTGGAAGCACTCGATCGTCGACATGATGAAGCTTCTGGACATGGACAGCAGCCTGTCGGCCCGTAAAGAGCTCGCGACCGAGCTGAATTACACCGGCGACATGAACGATTCCGCAAAGATGAACATGTGGCTCCACAAGGAAGTGATGAAGAAGCTGGCAGAGAACGGCGGCAAGGTTCCGGCGGACCTTCTGGACTGAGCGGACGTCCGCAGCCAATAAACCATCACTCGCGGCGCCGCCGCAGACTGGATGAAACATGAACGCTTCGATCATCAGCGCTCTCGAGCAGCAGCTCGGGCCCGACACCGTGAGCAGCATCAGCAGACAGCTCGGCACCGATCCGGGTACGACGTCGAACGCCATCTCGATGGCCCTGCCGATGCTTCTCGGCGGACTTGCAAAGAATGCATCCGCTCCTCAGGGTGCCGCGTCTCTCAACCAGGCACTCGCTGCTCATGACGGGAGCATTCTCGATAACCTCGGAGGCCTCCTTCAGAACCCGGGAGGATCGGCCGGCGGTGCGATTCTCGGCCACATCCTGGGAAGGAAACGGGCGCCCGTAGAACAGGGGCTCGGCAAGGCAACGGGCATGAACGCCCAGCAGATCGGACAGCTGCTCGTCATGCTTGCGCCGATCGTCATGGGAGTCCTCGGTCGCATGAAGCAGAAGGAAGGTCTCGACGAGAGGCAGATTCCCGACGTACTGAATCAGAGCAGGGCCGAGATCGAAAGAAAAACGCCCGGGGCCGGCGGCCTGGGCAGCATCCTCGACGCGGACAACGATGGAAGCATCGTGGACGACCTCGCCCGCATGGGCGGCTCGGTTCTCGGCGGGATCTTCGGGAAGCGGTAACAAAAGCAGGCATGTAGAAACCCGTCATCCTGAGCGAAGCGAAGGATCTCCTTAAGAGGATCGAGCATCGCAAGCAGAGATCCTTCGCTTCGCTCAGGATGACGTGGCCTCGCTCGGCATGACACGGTGGTTCATCACCCCTCACCGGCGCACCGCCCGTTAGGTTGCTCGGGGTGACGCAGCACGCCCCACCTGAAATGCGGCTGTGTCCGCATCCTCCCCATCCCCCTCCCCCCCGTTTTCCGGTATAACTGTCTCCGCACTTCGGAGATCTCGATGTCCCAGCGGTTTTGCCGCAGCATTGCGGCTCTGGCTCTCGCACTCACGTCCGCTTCAGCGGCGAAGGCGATCGAACTGCCGGCCGAGAATGACGTCTGGCTCGAGCTTCACATCGACGGCTTTCAGATTTACAGCAATGCATCCCCGCGTGTGACGGTCGAAGTCGCTCAGAATCTCGAATCGATGCGCAGGGCTGTCTCGCAGGCGACGAGCATGAACGTTCGGACGCCCCTGACGACAAAGATCTTCGTCTTCCGGAACAGCGCGACGTTCACGCCTTTTCGGGAGGCGATGTTCGATCACTCGAAACGAATGAGCGGAGCGTTCATCGCGCATCGCGATGGCAATTACATCGCGATCAACACCGAGCGCGACTCTCGCGGCATCGTATTCCACGAACTGATGCACTATTTCAACAACAACACGAACCCGAACCTGCCGCTGTGGCTCGACGAAGGGCTCGCCGAAGTGTATTCGACGTTTCGAGTAGCCGGAGACATGGTCAGCGTCGGCCGCCCGATACGTAATCATGTGCGGACGTTGCGTCAGCGGATGCCGATGCCCTTCAGACAGCTCATCGTCGTCGATCGAAACTCGAACGAGTACAGCGAGGGCACGAGACAGAATGCGTTTTACGCTCAGTCGTGGGCGCTGGTTCACTATCTTCTGTTCGGAAACGTCGAGCGCAAGGCACAGATGCCTCGGTTCATGGCTCTGATCGACGAAGGGCGCGATACCGAGCATGCAATTTTCCAGGCCTTCGGCGTCTCGCTCCGTGTTCTGGAAGCAGAAGTTCGGAACTACGTGCGGCAGGGCAGGTTCCTCACGTTGAGCTACCGGGTGAGCGAACTGCGAATCAGGCAGATCGGCGAACCCTCCGAGATGTCGTACGAGCAGACGCTCTACCACCTGGGAGATCTGCTCGCGCACACGCCTCCGCGGAACCATCATGATGCGGAGCGGTTTCTCCATGCGGCGCTCGAGCGCGATCCGCAACACAGACGGGTGTATGCGAGCCTTGGATATCTGCGCGCCTTTCAGGATCGGAAGGACGAAGCGGCCCGCTTCTACGATCTCGCGATCCAGGACCCGGGCGCGGACTTCCTCCCGTTTCTACTCGCCGCGGAAAATATCCTGCGGGGACTTTCCGATCATCCCCCCGTCAACCGTCCAGCCGCGGCGCAGAGGGCGCGGGACCTCTTCCGCGAGAGCATCGAGCGCAATCCCGACATCCCAAGAGCCTGGGCAGGCCTCGGCTCGACCTATCTGTCCGACGGAGATCCCGCTGAGGGCATTCCTCATCTCGAGAAGAGTCTGGAGATGGCGCCCGCCAGGACGCGATTCGCGCACAATCTCGTGCTGCTCCATGTCAGAAACGGCGACGAAGAACGGGCCAGGTTCGTGATCGAAGATTTCATCGAGAGACTCGGCGATCAACAGGTGCTGGACGAGCTCGAGGAGGCGATCCTTCAACAGCGCGTTCAGCGTGTGAACGAACTGCTACGCTCCGGAAGAAGCGATGTGGCGCGGCCGCTGATGGTCGAGCTGCTTGAAAAAACCGAGGATAGCCAGCTGCAATCGAGACTGCGGCGGGAGATCGCCGCGATCGAACAGTTCGCAGCCCACGGGAAGGCTCTCGCGATGTACAACCGGGCAGTCATGCTCGTCAACGAGCAGAAGCTGGGCGAGGCGATGAAAGTCCTCGACGAGCTCATCGACGCCGGAGGCGACGAGGACCTCATCGCGACTGCCGTAGGACTCCGAACGCGCATCACGGGAAACTGAGCCTCACGATCGAAATCAAGCCGCCAGGGCGACCCTCACGCCGCAATCTCACGGAACAGCGCGAGGAACCGCTCCATCTGCGGGTCGGTGCCAATGGTCACCCTGAGATGTGTGGTGAGTGGAGGAAACGGCCGGCCCACCGCGACGCCCTGCGAGCGCATCGCATCGGCCAGCGGTCGAATTTCGCGGCCGACATCCACCATGAAGAAGTTTGCGTGGCTGGGGATGGTCGTGAAGCCGAGTCGAGCGAGCTCGGTGATGGCGTGGCCGCGCACCGTCGCGTTGCGGCTGCGTGATTCCTCAATCCACTCGTGATCGCCGAGGCTCGCGAGGGCCGCTGAAAGTGCTGCCGCGTTGAGCGTGTTGCGGGCCTGCCGGGCACGAATTCTTGCAAGAAGCGCAGGCTGCGCGATGCCGAAACCAATCCTGAGTCCCGCAAGTCCGTAAATCTTGGAGAACGTGCGGAGCACCAGAAGATTCGGATGACGGGCAACCATGGGCACCACCGACTCGTATTCGGGCGCGGTCACGTATTCGGCGTAGGCCTCGTCGGCAATCACAACGGTCTCGGGCCGCGTCTTCAGGATCACCTCCCGCACGGCTGCTTTCGGGGTGATGCTCGCTGTCGGATTGTTGGGGTTGCAGATGTAGGTGACGCCATGAGGCCGTGTCGATCGGAGCATTGCAGTCGTGTCGTGCGCCCATGAGCGAGTCAACGGAATCTTCGTGGCAGGCGCGCCTACAGAGGCAGCGTACTGCTCGAGCGCTTCGTAAGTTGGGTCGGCGACGAGGACTCCCCGCTCCCGGCTCACCAGCGCGGTCCCTGCCGTGTGGAGAATTTCGGAGGAGCCGTTTCCAAGGAGAATGTGATCAGCCTCGACTCCGTGGAGTTTCGAGAGCGCGGCGATCAGCGCGTCACGCATCTCGCCCGGGTATTGCCACGCAACTTCTGAAACGCGCTCCAGCGCGCGGCGGGCCGACGGCGAGGGCCCATGAGGATTCTCATTGAAGTGAAGACGTGCCGGACCCCTGGATGGAGATGTCTGTCCATTCGCATGAAACGCCATCGGAGGAAGCGCGGTGATGGCGGCGCCGGCGCCGAGGACTTTTGCGAAGGAGCGGCGGGAGAGAGTGAGTTTTTCGAACATTGGATTCTCCGTGTAATCCGTTGGCACACGTGGCCTGTATTGGTGAAATCGGGACCAGCGTTGCAGGCGCCGCGCGGACAGATGCGAGCCATCGTGAGGCAGGCGATGCGGGGCATCGCCGACGAGCGAGGGCGAAGCAGATGGCCGTGCGCCGCCTGCAACCCGCAGGGCTGATGGAGGTTGCCACGCAATCTCTGCGTCACTCGTCGTCGACGATGCCACCGCATCGCCTCCTCCTCGTTCCTTGATCTTGCATGGCAAGCTCCATCAGCGCTGGTCCCGATTTCACCAATACAGGACACTAGTTCGCACACGCCTTACACACTCCCTCGCACGCGTGTATTCTTCGGTCCGTGAATGCCCGCGCGAAATCGAGCAGAGCAGAAGAGGTGCCTCCGCGGGGTGCGCTGCGCGAGAAAATCGCGGAACCTTCGAGCCGGACCTGGTGGGCTGCCGCGGCCGCCATCTCGCTCGCCGCGATCGCGCTTCGCGTTTACGACATCGGTCTCAAGCCGCTGCACCACGACGAGGGGGTCAACGCTTATTTTCTGCGGCGCCTGATCGAAGAGGGGATCTTTCGATACGACCCCTCGAACTATCACGGGCCGACTCTTCCCTACCTTTCGCTGCTGAGTGCTTCGATTTTCGGCCTCAACACCTTCGCCCTTCGTCTCGTTCCCGTCCTTTTCGGGCTCGGTACCGTCGTGCTCGCACTCGTTCTCTGCTGGAGGCTCGGAAGATTCGGGAGCCTGGCGGCCGGAGCGCTCATTGCCCTCTCGGCGGGAGCCGTCTTTCACTCGCGCTACTTCATCCACGAGATGATGCTCGTATTTTTCACACTCGCGCTGGTGGTCTCGATGTTGCGGTTTCTCGAGCGGCGCGATGGTCTCTGGCTCCTGCCGGCAGGGATTTCGGCGGCGCTTATCTTCGCGACGAAGGAGACGTGCATCATCACGTTCGGCGTGCTGCTGATCGCCTCCGTGATGCTGCTGATCGATCGGCGTATCAGGCCTCCTGCTCGCGGCGACACCACGACAACCTGGGCTCCGGCCGAGAAGCGGCGTGCGCTGTGGGGCGGGGTCACCGCAGTCGTGCTGATGGTCCTGGTCAGCGTGGTGTTCTACTCATCTTTCTTTACGCATGCGCAGGGCGTCAAGGACTCACTCGAGACCTTTGCAATCTGGGCGAAGACCGGAGAGCAGCATCACGTGCACCCCTGGTACCAGCATCTGATGTGGCTCTGGCGGGCGGAGTCGGCGATTCTGCTGCTCGCCTTCGGGGGAAGCCTCGCGGTGCTGCGTCGCAGCGCAGACTGGTTCGTGTTCTTCTGCGCGCTCTGGGGCTGGGGCACGCTCGCAGCGTATTCGCTCGTTCCCTACAAGACCCCATGGCTCACACTCAATGCGCTCATCCCGCTGACTCTCGTAGCGGGATATGCGGTAGAGATCATCAATCGCCGGTTCGGACGTCCGGCGGCTTCGGCAGTCCTCGCGGTCGCACTCGTCACGACGCTGTATCAGAGCATCCAGATCAACTTCATCCGCTACGACGACGAGACCATACCGTACGTGTATGCACCTACGGGAAGAGAGTTCCACGAGTTGATGGATCAGGTCGGGCGTGTCGGCCGCCGCATGGGTACCGGAACGCAGACGGGAGTGACGGTCGTTTATCCCGACTACTGGCCGATGCCGTGGTACCTGAGGGATTACCCCAAAGCCGGTTTCTGGGGGCAGATGGTCGACACGACCGAGCCGGTGTTGATCGGCTCGGAAAGCCAGCGCGAGGAGCTGGAAGCCCGCTATGGGGATCGCTACATACGCATCCGTTCCTACAAGGTGCGCAACGGCCTCGACGCCGTGCTCTACGTCCGGCGGGATGTCTTTTCCAGTCCGCTGAATCCGGAAGAGTGAAAGGTCTCGTTCGCCATGACATTCTCAACGGCCGATAGGTAGAATGCGCACCACTGTGAGTCCGCGCCCACCCACGCCATCGCCTGCCGTCGAACGGGCAGTCGCAACTCTGAAGTCTCTCGGCCTGGTGAAGTATGCGCCGCAGGGACTGCGGCGCTGGAAGCGGCGGGTCTTCGGGCCGGACGAAAGCGCTGAAGCCCGGGCCGCCAGCCACTGGGATCAACAACAGGCAGTCGAATCCATCTACTGGACCCAGCATCCGCTGATCACACAGTACGTCAACGTTCTCGTCACCGGTGTGCCGTGGCTGTTTCCCACACAGGGGCTGAAGGCAGGATGGGCGTACCTTCCTCTGAAGCGGGGGCTTTCGCTCGGATGCGGAACGGGAGAGCTCGAGCGCGATATCTACCGCCAGCACATCTGCGATCGGATGGATGCCTACGACATCTCTCCCGCATCGCTCGCCACGGCGAGGAAACTGAGTCGCGACGAGGGCAACAGAACAGTTCGGTACCTCCGCGGCGACTTCAACGAGATCACCCTTCCCTCCGAACGGTACGACATCGTTTTCTTCCACGGGTCGCTTCATCATGTGGCCGATCCGGATCGTCTACTGGCCGAGGTCCATCGATCATTGAAGCCGCACGGGCTCGTCTACGTCGACGAGTACGTTGGACCTTCGCGGGACGAATGGACGGATGAGGATATGAAGCATGTTCGCGAGGAGTTCGCGAGGATCGACGATGCGCTCAAGCTTCGCGCGGCCAATCCTCCGGTCGTCTTCGAAGATCCGTCCGAGATGATTCGTTCGTCACGGATCCTTCCGGCGTTGAGAGAGAAGTTCGAGATCCTGCATTACAAGCCCTACTGGGGCAATCTTCTCTTTCCTCTTTTCTGCTGCCTGGACGGGAGGGAGCTGTTGAAGCCCGAAAGAGAACCGCTCGTCAGGCACCTGATTCAGCGTGAAGAGAGTCTGGTGGCATCCGGAGCAATCACAAATCCTCTCTATGCGGTTGTCCTCTGCCGGAAGGAAAACCTCGAACCGCGTTCCTGAACGGCGGATTCCGTGCGGGCTCCGGACACATTCCTTCTTCCGGTTCGACTTACTTTCTGTTTACAGCCTCTGCCGGGACGGCTATAACCGCGCTGGTGAATTTCGCCTTCCTCTATGTTGCGCTGATCTATTTCGTTTCCGTCGCGATCGCGCGCCGTCTCGGCCTCTCCTTTTCCTGGCGCATTGCGGGGCTCTTCTACATCCTCGTTCTTCTTTTTCTCTTCCAGCCCCTGACCATGAAAGTGGTCAACGTTCCATCGGATTACACCCAGCGCTTCTGGCCCTGGCACTCGCTGGGCGAACCGGATCCCGACACCAACACGGAGATCAACGACGTCATCCTGCAGATGGTGCCGTGGGCCAATCAGGTTCGCGAATCGTGGCGCGAGCTCGCTCCACCGCTATGGAACAGCGCTGCAGGCGGTGGCTATCCGCTTCTGGCCAACGGTCAGAGCGGAGCTTTCTCGATCTTTCGCCTTCTCGCATTACCGGTCGACCTCGGAAGCAGCATGACCGTGGAGGCAGCGTTCAAGCTGCTCATCGCCCTGACGTTCGGCTTTCTTTATCTGCGGCGGCGATTCGACACAGGTCCCTCGCTTGTCGGGGCTGTTTCATTCGGCTTCTCGACATTTCTCGTCATCTGGCTCCACTTTCCCCATACGTCCGTAGCCTGCCTTCTGCCGGCGCTGTTCTACGCGATCGACCTGATGCTCGAAAGGACGAGCTGGCGTCGATTCGTATTCTGCACGGCGGTTTTCTCGTTTCTCGTGCTCAACGGACATCCGGAGAGCGCTGCGCACGCTGTGTTCGCGGCAGTGCTCTATGCCGGGTACTGGCTGCTCACCGCGCCGGTTTCAGGGAAATGGCCGCGATTGCTTCCTGTCGCGGCGGCGGGTATCGCAGCTCTGGCGATTGCTGCGCCGCTGATTCTGCCGCTGGCCGAAGCGATACCTTTCTCGCAGAGGTACGAATGGCTCGAGGTCAAGCCTCACGTGCTGGGGCATGCGAACGCAGGCGTGATCGTTCCCTTCTACCAGCCTGGCTTTTATGGCTCGATCCGGGAGCACAACATCTGGGGACCGGGTATCGCCGAGGTGCTGTGTGGTTATGCCGGGATTCTTGGATTCGGCGCCTGGTTCGGGCTGCTGTTCCACACGGTGAGAGGAAGAACCTGGCGCGATTCCGGAACGTTCTACCTCATAGCATCGCCGCTGCTCCTCGGGATCGTGATGGGATGGCCCGTGGTTGCGAAGGCATTTCAGTCGCTTCCGCTGTTCTCCATCGCTGCGAACGCGCGTCTGCGGTACGTGCTCTGCTGGCTGTTCGCCTTCATGGCCGCTGCGATACTCGACCGGCTCGCGAAAGGGGACAGAAGACCACTGCTGATTGCCGTTCTGGCCGGAGGAGTGGCGCTGTTTCTCACCTTTCTGATGAACGATTTTCCCCATCATCCGGCAAAGCAGCACGCGGTTGTGACGACGATCCCGCGAGTGCTCGTTCTCGTTTCGACACTGCTGGCTGCATTCTGTGCAACACGCTTCCGAAGGCATGCGCTTTCAGTGCTTCTGACTGTCGTCGTGCTCGATCTCTGGGCTTTCGGCTACCGCTGGAATCCGACGCTTCCGGCGGAGTCGCTCTATCCTGAGACGCCGCTCATCACTGAGCTGCTCAAACATCAGGAGCTCGTCGAGCAGCGGGAGGTCGAGCCGTTCCGGCTCGGAGGCACGGGGAGTGCGTTTTTCCCGAACGCGGCCGGCATTTTCGGGCTCGAGGACATCCGCGCACATGATCCGATGACGAATGCGCGAACAATCGGCATGCTGCGTGTGTTCGCCGGCTACTCGAGCGACAACTACTTCGGTCTCATGGGCACCTACGAGCATCCATTCATCGACTACGCCAACGTCCGATTTCTGATCTCGAGCCCATCGGAGGACTATTCAGGAGAGCGGTTCCAGCTGGTGTATTCGGGGGAGGATGGAAGAATCTTCGAGAACCGCAAGGCGCTGCCGCGATTCTTTGCGCCTCGCCGTGTCGTCATCGAGCCCGACGATGGCTCGAGGTTTCGACGAATCCTGAACAACAGCGACTGGCGCGAGACGGCCATACTCGAGTCCATGACCTCGCGGCTCGACCCGGCAGCATACGCCGATGTCCTGAAGCCGGTATCGCCGGACCAGGAGGTCGCCGGTGTTCGAACTTTGAAAGGTGGGCGGGACAAGTTGTGGGTTTACGTCAACGCGCCCCGATGGACGCTGGTCGCTAGCAGCCAGCCGTACTGGCCGGGCTGGAAAATTCACAGGGACGGCCGCGAGCTCGAGATGCTGGAAGTCAACGGCGGTTTTATTGGCTTCGTCGTTCCACCCGGCGATTCGAAGATCCGGGTGGCCTACAAACCGCTCACCTTCCGCGCGGGCGCCGCCCTGTCGTTGAGCACAATCGCGGGCATTCTGTTGTTCCCCTGGGTTCAAAGAAGACGGTTGAACACTCGGAGATGAAGTAGCGAACGTAGCGGGGCAACACAGGACGCTCGACGGGAACGGACGGACATCGACATATAATCGAGAGCAGTATGAGCAGCGACCCTGAGCGGAGGATGTACAAGATCGGCGAGGTGTGCCGGATGGCGGACCTGCAGCCCTACGTTCTTCGTTACTGGGAGACGGAATTTCCGGCGCTGGCCCCGAACAAGAGCGGTGGCGGGCAGCGGATGTACTCGCAGCGGGAGATCGACATCATCCTCCGGATCAAGCAGCTGCTCTATTCGGAGGGATTCACGATCGCCGGAGCGAAGAAGAAGCTCGACGGTGAACTGAATGGCAAGCTCGAGCTGGTGAGCGCGGATTCCGGCGGCGCCGGCGAAGCGGTACCTTCGGTCGATCGAGCGGTCATCCGCCGGCTGCGAAAAGAGCTCGGCGAGATTCTGGCAATTCTGGACCGCTGAGATTCAGCGACGTTTCGGTGTAACCACGCGCACCGGAGCCGGGCGCCTCGGCTGGCCGAACACGAGCGCGGCCAGTCTGGTCAGGGCCGCGCGAAGCGATTTCAGTTTCGTCATAGGGTTCCTTCCGGATTCGGGCGTGGTGTCCGAATCCGGATCTCGTTAGTGCACGGCAGGTGCCACGACGAGGGCGAGGGACGAGAGGCTAGAGGCTAGAGGCCAGTGCGTCCATTCAACATTCATTCAACATTCGGGTCCTCGAGACTACAGTCACTGCGCAGGTCCCAACTAGCCCCTGGCCTCTAGCCTCTCGTCCCTAGCCTCCCGCCCCTCCTCACCCCTGAGCCATCGCCGCCCGGTACACCCGCTCGTAATGTCTCGCTGAGCGTTCCCAGGAGAAATCCTCCCGCATGCCGTTGCGCTGCAGCCTCTCCCATGTGTCCCTTCGTGCATACGTCTGTATCGCATGGAGGACAGCTCCATGGAACGCCTGAGGGTCGATCGTTCCAAATCCGAAACCATTCGCTTCCAGGACGTTCTCCCCATTGAACGGCACGACCGTATCAGCGAGCCCTCCCGTCATCCGGACCACAGGAGGGGTGCCGTACCTGAGCGAGTACATCTGATTCAGCCCGCACGGCTCGTAACGGGACGGCATGAGGAACATGTCGCAGCCTGCCGTGATCCGGTGGGCGCGGGCATTGTCGAAGCCGATCCAGGCCCTGAAGTGCGAAGGGAATGCCGACGAGAACCCGCGGAATGCATCTTCAATGTCCGGCTCGCCACTTCCGAGCAGGACCATCTGCGCACCGTGGGCGAGGATGTCGCGGAGAATCGGAAGCAGCAGGTCGAGCCCCTTCTGCGAGACGAGTCTCGAGACGACCCCGATCAGTGGAGTTCCCCGCTGATAGGGAAGATCCGCCTCGATGCAGAGCTGTTCCTTGCAGATCTCCTTGCCGCTGAGGTCGTCGGGACCGTAGCGCGCCGGAAGATGCGCATCGGTCGCGGGATCCCACTCGGAGATGTCGATGCCATTGAGAATCCCGGTGAGTTTGTACGACATCTCCCGGAGCAACCCATCGAGTCCGGCGCCGAACTCGCTGCTCTGGATCTCCCTCGCGTAGTTCGGCGAAACGGCCGTGACCTGATCCGCGAAGATGATCCCACCCTTCATCGAGTGAAGGTTCCCGTAGTGTTCGATCGCATCGCCGTTCCAGTAGCGGCTGTGAAGTCCGAGATACGGAAAGCGGTCGGCGGGATACTGGCCCTGGTAGGCGAGGTTGTGAATCGTGTAGACCGAGTGCGCGAACCGGAAAAGTTCGGAGCCGCGAAGGCCACTGTGAAGATAGACGGGCAGGTATGCCGTATGCCAGTCGTGCGCATGGATGATCTCGGGCGCGAAACCAAGCATCTCGGTGACGTGAATGACGGCACGGCAGAAGATCGCGTAGCGCTCGAGGTTGTCGTCGTGGCCGTCCCACGTAGAGGCGTAGATTCCTTCCCGGTTGTAGAAGTAATCGTTCGCGATGAAGACGACTGGCACTTCGCTTCCCGGCAGGAAGGAGCGATGTACGGTGATCTCGTGTGTCCAGCCATCCCATGACAGGGAAACTCTGTCGAAGAGCGTCTCGACGTTCTGTCCGGTCCGATCGAGGTACTCTCGTGCCTCGCGGTAATACGGCATGAACACGAGAACGTCGTGACCGATGGCTGCGAGCGATTTCGGCAACGCTCCGCAGACGTCGCCCAGTCCGCCCGTCTTCGCGAATGGTGAGACCTCGGCACTTGCGAAGAGAATTTTCATCTCGGGAACGTCGGCGAGTAGAGTGCGGCGTTGAGGAACATCGGAAGCGTGCCGCGCCAGAAGAGCCGGTAGTAGGGCTCATCAGCGAAGGTGATCACCCGTCCGCTCCCGAATGGCTCCTGCACGAGCCAGGCGGATCCTTTGACGCGCTCGATCGACTCGGGCCAGGCAAACCCCGACAGAAGCGGATTCTCGGGTTCGACCGTCACGATGTTATCGATCGCATGGCTCGCGGGAAGCAGCGTCACGGTGCCTTCGAGAAGCACAGGAGGGGCGGAAGGGATGCCGAAGGTCAGGTAGCTTCGCTCGTTGATGCGCGTGTCGAATGCCGCGCCGGGAATTCTATAGTCGTTATAGCGCGGGGGCTCGGAAGGTTCGTCGTCTTTCTTTTCACCGGGCCACTGCTGCAGTTTCGAGATCGCCACATCCTTGGACCGCAGGAACGCTGATGCCCCGCCGATGGCCACTACGGTTCCGCCGGCGCGGATCCAGCTCTTGAGTTTTTCGATCGCGTCCCCGCGAATGTAGTTCGAATAGCCTCCCCCCTCGGGAAAAATCAGCACGCGGTACCGACTCAGATCGAGCGATGCGAGACGGTTGAGCGGGATGACGCTGTGTGGAATTTTCTCCTCCACATCGAGCGTGTACCAGAGCATTCCGAATGCAGTCGGCGAGGTGCCTTCACCGCCGACCAGCGCAATTCGAGGGTCGCGCACGTGGCGGATTTGCTGAGATCCCAGAGCCAGCTCGCCTGGCCATCCGGACATCACGGCATGCAAATGGGCTCCCGACTCGGCCGAGATCTGCTGGATCGTTTCGTGAAGCGTGGACTCGTCGTTGTTGCTCACCTGAATGAGCACGCTTCCCCGGTGGTACAGCCGCTCGTTCTGCCGGAACTCAGTGGCGCTGACGCCGAACCGGATCTCTCTTTCGAGAAGCCGGCCGACGGCCCGGTAGACGTTGGGATCCCGGCCGTCGATCATGTAGCCGAACGAGGCTTTTGCCACGGAAGCCGGCGAGGCCGGTGCTCGCCATGGTGAGACCGGCGCTTCCATCGAGCCCTCGCCTGTAAACACTTCGAGGTTGTGCGCGAGGGGAACTGCCCATGCCGTGATGTCGTAGAAATCATCCGATTCATCGGCGTCGATCTTGCGCCGCTGGCCTTCGATGAATGCGGGTGGCAGCTTCGGATTCCGCTCCATGAGGGATTTCACGAGCCCTCCCTGCGGTTGGCGGGACGAGATCAGCGCCGAGCCTGCCGGGAACTCTCTCCGGATCGGAGATCCCCCCTCGTAGGGCGTGACACGCAATTGCGTCGCGCGGTCGAGCACCCGGATTTCCACTCCCTGGCTCTCGAGGAGCGAAAGCGCGTGCTGGAAGTTCGGCGAGTAGGGAAGGATGACCCATGTGACACCACTGCCGCGCACGTGCGCGGCCAGTGCGTCGTATGTGCGCATGAGGAGCTCGCCCCGGTTCGCCGCCGCCGTCTGCAGCGTGGCCATCGCGGCCGTGAAGTGGCGCAGGGACCGGTCGGCGAGAGTGAGGATCGTTCCGTCCTCGCGGAGCACAGCGGCTCCTCCGCGTCCGCCGCCGGCCATCTCGTACGTCATGCCGATCGCTCCCTGAAGCGAAGGCCATGAATCGCCGTATCCGGGGTAGAAAAGGTCGAAGTACTCACCGACGAAGAATGGCCAGCCGCGCTCGGAAAATGCTTCGGCGTTTGCGCGACCGAAAATCTCGTACCACTTCTGAATCTCGCCGCCGATATTTTCGTTGAGCGGGCTCGCGGTGGGAGGGAAAAAGTAGTTCGACTGATAGCTCATCTCGTGAAAGTCGACCACGACGTTCGGCTGCCACCGCTGGAAGAGCCTGAGCCGGGCACGGGTCTCCATCTGACTGCCTATCGCCCAGTCGCGGTTCATGTCGTTGAGGTAATGGTTGAATCTCCCTCCCGGCCACGGCTCGAAGTGCTGGAGCGCGTCGGGATTCGGATCGGGCTCGAGCCCCTGGCTCTGAAGGAACCACTGGACGTAACGCTCCCGGCCGTCCGGGTTCTGCAGAGGATCGATGAGCACGATTGTGTTCTCGAGAATTTCGTTCGTGCTTTCGTCACCAGCCACGAGGCGGTTTGCGAGCACCATGGCCGCTTCCGAAGACGACGACTCGTTGCCGTGAATCCCGAAGGCCAGCATTACGACGGCGGGCGTGTCGGCCGCGATTTCCAGTGCCCGTGCACGCGTCGTCGTGTCGGGCCGCCCGATTGCGAGAGCGTTCACGCGGATCTGTTCGAGCCTTTCGTGGTTTGCAGCAGAGGTGACAACGGCGTAGATCAGCGGTCTGCCCTCGTATGTTCTGCCGTACTCGTGAATGCGGATGAGCGGCGAGCTCGCCTGCAGGCTCTCGAAGAATGCGACGATGCGGTGATGCTTTGTGAAACGCTCGCCGATGGGGTATCCGAGGGCGGGCTCGGATGGAAATGGCGGTTCCTGCGCTCGAAGAGCTTGGAGAGGTAAGAGCTGTATGGCCAGCGCGAGAAACGCCCAGAGAATCGTATTTTTCATGGGTGAGTCCTTCGAAATGCTCGATATACGGGGCAGGCTCGGAGGCTGGCCGCGTGAGCGCGCAGTGTATCAGTCAGGAAGGGAAGGTGGACCATCCGAGGAGATGACCCTCGACCAACCTCAACGGGTTTGAGGTGTCGTTTGGGTTATCGGGTCTCCCTCATCATCGGGGCGCCTCATGACCGCGGGGCCCCCGCCCAGATCCCTCGCTCGACGCTCGGGATGACACTCCCGTACAATCTGCCCGGTGGGCGCCCCTTACAGCACCGCAGCCGGCTCTTCGTCGGCAGGCTGGGACGGCGGCGAGCCTGTGCGCCATTGAATGCCCAGGCGCTTCATCATCTCGTTGAGGGTTGATGGCTTGAGGTGAAGAAGTTCTGCCGCCTTCTTCTGAACGCCGTTTGCCAGCTCGAGCGACTGGAGGATCATGTTGCGCTCGTAGAGCGACACGGCGTCTTTGAGCGAAAGCCCGTCCGTCGGAACGAACATCGAAGGCTGGTCGGTCTGCATCGGGAAGCGGAGATAGTCAGGCAGCAGATCCGCCGAGATCCTGTCGCCAGTCGCCAGCACGACGGCTCTCTCGATCGTGTTTTCGAGCTCACGAACATTGCCGGGCCATGGATGGTCCATCAGAATCCGCATTGCGTCAGGGGTGACCTCCGGAGCTTTCTTCCGGTTTTCCTCCGAGTACTTCGCAAGGAAGTGGGCGATGAGCAGCGGAATGTCCTCGCGTCTGCGACGGAGCGGGGGGAGCTGAAGTGTGATGACGTTGAGGCGGTAGAAGAGGTCCTCGCGGAACGTTCCGGCCCGCACGAGCTCCTGAAGGTCCGCATTGCTCGCTGCAATGATCCGGACGTCGACCCTCATCGTCTCGACCGATCCGAGACGCATGAATTCCTTTTCCTGGATGACGCGGAGCAGCTTGGCCTGCGTCTCGAGATTGATCGTGCCGATCTCGTCGAGGAAGATCGATCCTCCGTCCGCAACTTCGAACAGCCCGCGCTTGGACGAGATAGCGCCCGTGAACGCACCCTTTACGTGTCCAAAAAGGTGAGACTCGAGTAGCTCGGGCGGAAGCGAGCCGGAATTGACGGTGACGAATGCGTTCCGGTGCCTCGGGCTCCCGTGATGGATCGCCTTGGCGACGAGCTCTTTGCCGGTTCCCGATTCCCCGCCGATGAGAATGTTCGAGCGTGACGGAGCCGCGAGGCCGATCAGCTCGAAGATTTTTCGCATCGGCTCGCTCTTGCCGATGATGTTTGCGTACGAGTATTTTTCGGAGAGCTCGGCCTTCAGCCGCGCATTCTCTTTCGAGAGCCTGTTCTGCTCGAGCGCCTTGTTGACCGTCAGGACGACTTCCTCGTTCTTGAACGGTTTGGGGATGTAGTGAAACGCTCCCTGCTTCATCGCGTCGATGGCGCCGTCGATGCTCGAGTACGCCGTGATGATGATGACGGGAAGGCCGGGGTTGGTCTCTTTGATCGAGCGGAGCGCTTCGAGACCGCTGATGCCCGGAAGCATCATGTCGAGCACGACCAGGTCGATCTCCTCGTTGTCGAGCAGGGAGAGACCTTCCTCGCCGGTGGCCGCCAGGACCACCTCGAAGCCCTCACGCCGCAGAACGGCCTCGAGGACATCCCGGAGAACTTCTTCGTCGTCGATGATCAGAATGCGCATGTGAAAGTTTCGTTGCTCTCAGTTGCCTGCCCGTTGCTCAGGATCACACCAACGTTGACACGCACGACACTGCAATGACAAGGCGAGTGATTTTTGTGTGACGTTAATTGTCGCCTCGGTTACCCATCCATAACGGTAACGAGACTGAAAATGTTGCACCCTGGCCTGACTCGCTCTCCAGCGTGATCTCTCCGCCGTGGGACCGGACGATTCTATCGCTGATCGCCAGACCGAGTCCTGTGCCGCCCTGACCGCGTTTGGTGGTTACGAGCGGCTGGAAGATCGTGTCACGCAATTCCGGGTCGACACCGCCCCCGTCATCGCGGACGGTCAGCACCGCGCGATCATTCACGGCCTCGAGACCGATCCAGACGTTTCCGCCCTGGCCAGCCGCGTCGCGCGCATTGAGCAGAAGGTTCGTCAGTACCTGCTGGAGCTGATACACATCTCCGAGTACTTTCAGATCAGGAAGCTCGCCCACGTGAACGGTCAAATCCCGCGTATTGAGAAGGTTCTCGTTCACCGACAGCGTGTTGTGCACCATGTCGGCCATGTCGACCCTCTCCATGGAGCCCGATCGCGTTCTCGCAAAGTTCAGAAGATTGTTCACGAGATGAGACGCGCGGAAGGTCTGCTGTTCCATCTTCCGGAGGATGTCGTATCGGGGATCGTCGGCGGGAAGATCGGCCAGGAGAAGCTGCGCATACGATGAGATTCCGGTCAGCGGTGTGTTGACCTCGTGAGCAACTCCAGCTGCGAGCAGGCCGAGCGCCGCGAGGCGGTCTTTGTCCTGAAGCTCGCGCTCGAGACGGACGCGCTCGGAGATATCGCCGATGACCAGCACGCTCGTGCCTGCCGGTGCGCCGCTCGCGTTGAACGGGCTCGACGAGATCGTCAGATCTCTCTGCTCGCCCAGACGGTTCGTGAAGTGCACCTCGAGCGCTGCACCGCCGGATCCCTCGAGCCTCCGGAACGGCGGAAAGAGCTGCTCGATGGTCTCTTCGGATTCCGGACCCGTTCCGACGAGCGTCCAGAAGGCGTTGTTGCCGGTCAGGACGGTGCCGTCCGCCGAGATGACCACGATTGCAGACGAGGACGATTCGATGATGTTCTCGTTGTACTCCTTGAGAGTTCGGATCTCGTCCAGCTGCCTGCGCAGGCGGCCGTACAGCCGGGCATTCTCGATTGCGAGCGCGACCGACGACGTTAGCGAGCCGATCAGATAGATGTCGTCGCGTGATAGTGGCTCCTGCTCTCCTTTGTTGCCCACGAGCAGAATCCCCTGAAGCTCGCCGCGGTGGCGCAGCGGGAACAGGTAGCGGTATCCCTCCCGCAACAGAACCATCGGAATCTCGGACGCCTCAGGCAGTCGTGGCTGATCGAGCAGCAGCGGTCTGTCCTGCGGCAGGTCGCCGATCTCTGATTCGATGAACCGCATCGGCAGACGCGGCTCGCGCGTGTAGACCACGAAGTATCCCCCGTCGCGCACGTAGAGGTTCATCTGGTGCACGTTGATCGCCGCCGCGACCCGCTCTCGCACCATCTCGATCAACTCGTTCAGGTCGTGGAACGTGGCGAGCTCCTGCGCGAAGTCGAGAATCGCCTTCCGGTGACGGTAGGTATCCCGGTAAACGAACATCTCGATGATCGACTCGATCCTCCCTTTCACGGGCACGAGCACGCCGGCAATCAGCAGGCCCGAGGTGAACGCCAGAAAGTTCCGCTCGAGTGCGAAGTGCTCCTCGATCCATGTCGAGAGAACGAGATTCACCGTAGAGAACGCGATGATGCCGAAAACGAACGTCACCGTGTAGGCGAGGATCTCCTTGATGATGACTTCCACGTCCCAGAGCCTGTAGCGGAGAATCGAGACCGCGAAAGCCAGGGGAATGAGAGCGAGCGGGATGATCGCGATCGATGTGTACGCGGAGTCAACGCCCTTGACGATGTATGGAATGAGATAGAGGAAGAGAAAGGGAATGAACCCCACGCCCATCCCGAGGAGAATCCATTTGACCTGCTTGCGCTGGCCAACGACGGAGGCCGTCCTGTAGCTGTAAGCGAGAGCGATGAATGCCAGGGTGAAGTAGACCGCGAAGTGAAGCATCGCCCATCGCTCGATGATCTGAATCGATGTCGCCGGCGAAGCAATCGGAATCGCGTTGCCCAACAGAAATAGATTGATGTTCCAGAGAATCAGCAGCGACGGAAGAAAATACAGCGCCGAAACCTGAAGTCTGTTCTGCAGCAGCGGGCGAGGGAAGCGGAGAAAGAAGTGCAGTGTCAGGGGCGGGAGAATGATCCGTGCGAGCTCCTCGACCAGGTACAGAATCTGGTACGTCAGGTCGACCCTCGAGTTGTCCGGCGAGTAGGCGTAGACAACGAAGGTCAGCAGTGTCACGAAATAGAACAGCAGGCTCTCGCCCCTCGCTCCTCGAAAGAGTGTGAAAAGCCCGATCGACAGATATAGAAATCCAGTGAAGGTGAAGAACAGATACGTGTACTCGATCTTCAGCTCGGGCGCTCGGTAGAGAATCTGCAACGTGTCGTTGCCCCGCCCGATGATCAGCGACACGGGCCGGCCGTCACCCCGCATCGTCTCCCTGAAAGCGTCGACCTCTCCGGCAGGGATTCCATTCACAGCCCAGAGGAGATCCCCTGCGCGAAGTCCCGCCTTCTCGGCTCCGCTGCCCGGATCGACCGCGTGAATCACGATCGTCCCGTTGTCCCGGAAAGACTGGAAATCCAGCCTCTCGAACGACGATCGCTTACGCTGGAATGAGTGAAATCCTCCAGCGATGACGGCGAGCGTCAGAACGGCGATGACGATGCTCTGAAACGACGGACGTGGACGGGTCATTCAACTTTCCAATGGGATCGTTTCAACGGAGGTGCCGTGCCGGATCTTGCCGTAAGTCATTGTATCTAATGATGCAGACTCCCCCTCGAGCCACCTTGGTCCCTCTGTCGATCCAATATTTTGGATTTTGTTACAGGTATTGTTGGACGGCCGGGTGCTGTCTGCCGTGTCGGGCGGCGACCACGCTCATGATGAGCGCTGCCTCACACTCCAGCGCCGCCTATCCGTGCGGACGCCCTGACGTCACCGTCCCTGTGTGATGGGAGAGTCGGATCGGGCCCGCTGGACATCCGGTACAGGCGCAGCCGCGGCGCGAGTCATCTCGACGCGTCCCGCGAGCTCACGATAGGTGCCTCGCAGCAGCGTAACCCGCTTGACGTAGTTCCTGGTTTCAGAGAAAGGGATGCTCTCGATGAATTCGTCGAGAGGGCGCTGATTGTTCCGGCGCCACTTCCTCACGTTCCCCTGCCCGCCGTTGTACGCCGCGATCGCAAGCTCCTCGACACCGCCGAAGGTGTTGATCAGATGCCGCAGATAGAAGGTTCCGAGCTCGATGTTGTATTCGGGGTCCGTGAGGCGCCGTTCGGTGAAGAGGCGATTGATCTTCGAGGCGAGCTCTTTACCCGTAGGAGGCATGATCTGCATCAGCCCGGTGGCCCCCACACGGGATCTCGCCTCCGGGTTGTAACGGCTTTCCTGCAGGATGAGCCCCATCACGAGATAGGGATCAACCCCCCGTTTGGTCGACTGTTCGTGAATCGCCTCCTGATACTGGCGGGGGTAATACATGTCAATGAAGTATCGAGGTACGCGGTCCTGTTCGACGGTTGCGATTGCCGGGAAGGCGCGTTTCATCATGACCGCGGCAAGGTCGAACGAACCAGCGTTGTAGTAGAGGTCCGCGAGGACAGCGTCGGCATAGGGGCGCGTCCTGTCAGAGACATTCTTCTGAATTTCGAGCCGCGCCTCGCGAGCCAGGCCGAGCGCGTTGAGCTCATAGGCCAGCCGAAGTTCCGGGGGCATCTCCGCGTCCGCAATCTCCTGCCACTCCCTGGTCTCGAATTCGGGATCACGGATCGGGCCTGGCGGCCGCTTCGCGCCCCGAGAAACGGCGAAGTTGGCGTACAGATCCATGTACGGTGCATTGACCAGCTCGCGATAAAGCTTCTGCGCCTCCTCGGTCCGGCCGCTCTTCTCCATCGACCGTGCGTACCAGTAGCGCGCCTGACGCTTGATGTTCGGATTGATGTAAGTCTGGTCGATGAAACGGAATCGCGCGCGAGCGATTTCGTGATCGCCCTCGAGGTAGGCCGCCCAACCCTGGTTCCAGAATCGCTGAAGCGCAGTATCGTCCCGGGGATCGATGGCGACGAGCTGGGTCACCAGCTCCTCGAGGTAGTCGTTCTGAGTCTTTTCCGTTGCCAGAGCAATCAGCGACAGGAGCGTTCGCTTCCGCAGCTCCGGGCTCGTCGGGAGTTGCAGGATGTCTTTGAGGCGCTCGAGGTGCAGGGCTTCGTACTCGTCCTTCCTGCTCTTGTCTTCCAGGTCGACCAGCTCGACGCGGCGCTTCACGTTACGATACACCGGTACAGTGACTGTCTTCTTTCCCTTCTTGACCTTGCGCGTGCCTGTCCTCTTTTTGTCAACGACGGTCTTGTAACGCTTTGGGTCGATCGACGCGGCGAGAGTCGAATAATTCTTCGCCGCATGCTCGAGCGCAGGAATCGCATATTTGAATGTTCCGGAAGTCAGGGGTTCGAGCTGTTGGTTCGATTCTTCGAATCGTTTCAACCGGTGAAGCGCAATCCCTTTTTGAAGCGCGATCTCATTGCGCATCGTCCCCGTATTGGCCTGAATACCCTCGAGCTCAGCCAGTGCCGACTTCGAGTCGCCATCCCGGATCAGATTCCGTGCGCGCTGAAGTCTCTCGTCACTACTCAGCGAGAGCGGTTGGCCCGGGGGGTTCGACAGCCCGCTCACGAGCATGACTGCGGACCGCACCTCGGACGTTCGGGGGCTCTCGACGACAATTTCCCGCGCGGCGAGCCATGCGCCGGCCGGATCACCCGAATAAAACTTCGCCCGGATCGATTCCTTCCTCGCCGTTGCTGCGACTTCCGGATGTTCCGATCGTGCCGCGATGTCTCGATAGACTTCCGCCGCAGCCGCATAATTTCCCTCGGACGCATAGAGCGAAGCGAGGGTGAATCCCGCATCCTGCCAGTAGACGAGCTCCGGCGACAAGTTCCACATCGAAGCCAGCGCCTGTCGTGCGCGAGGGCTGTTCTCGGCGAGCTGATGGGCCGTGGCCAGAAAGTACAGACGATACTGCTCGACCTTTCGGGATCCGAACGTCAGAGAGTCCAGCAGCCTGACGGCCTCTGCGGCGTCCCCGTTGTGCAGGGCGTCGATTCCCTCGAGAAACTGGGCGCGCAGCGGAGCGAGATCGGGAGGGACTTCCTGCTGCCGCCCGACCATATCTGACCGACTCGAGGGGCGATCAGGCCCTGAAACCAGTACCACAAGAAGCGCGATGACCGTGATGCCGAACGCGGTCCAGAGGTATTTTCGAGAGCTTCGCGTCATCCGTGGCGTGTATCGCATCGTCGGTCCGTCTGGTGCAGATTCCACGCCGTTCGGTGTACGAAAAGCTCAGAGCCGGGATCAGAAGCAGCATGAAGAGCGCATCACCTGCAATCAATTCTGTGGCGACGCGAATCTCAGAGCCCGAGGGTTTCCCGGTCTCCGTCGGCGAGAATACGGACGAGCTCTTCGTAGAAGTAGTTCGTTCCGTTCCGGACATCTTCCGGAACCCGGTCGTCATACATCTGACGGCTCCGGTCGATGTCTTCCTTCAGACGCTCGTAGATGTCCCTTTCTCTTCGCCCCTGCTCGACCTTCGATTCGTTGTACAACTTGATCTCCGACACGAGCAGCCGCGCGAAGCGTTTCGCTTCCTCATGCCTGCGCTCGTCGCTGTTCCTTGCGCCGAACGCTGCTCCCCGCTCGATGCCTGGAGGTGGGACATACTGAGTCGATGGCCGTTCGGCTGCGGACTCCCCCGAGGGTTCCGAAGCGGGGGGTTCGTCCGCGGGAGATGATTCCTCCGGCTGAGATGGTTCGGGGATCGATTCCGGCTCGATCGTGCGGAACATCGCGGTGGAGTACGAGGCGTCCTCGCCGCTGGTAGCCGGTGTCTCGAAGCGCTCCGGCGCCGAGGCGCTCGTATCGATCTGAAATGTGCGTGAGGGAGTCTCCGAGGGTTGTTCATGCTCCGGCTGGCCTTCAGGCTCTGTCCTTCCCTCGTCCTCTTCTGACGGAAGTGAGGATGGAACATTGTCTGGCGGCGCTCCGGGAGTAAAGTTCGGATAGCGGATTGCGACGGTCTGCTCGGGAGAGAATTCTTCCGCGTTGGCAGGCCGGGAATCATCAGGGGCTGGCTGCGATGCGGGTGCCGACTCCTGCTGCCCGGACGGCTGCTGCTCATCGGCGCTGAGGCTCGGTGAAGGAAGCTTCTTCCGGATTGCCAGCGTATCGATCAGCAGTCCGGTGATGAACACGAGCAATTCCAGAGAGGGCCGATCGAAGCGGTCGGCGTCTTCGGTGATCGCATCGACATAGACGGCGGCTGCAACCTTGTCCTTGATCACCATCGGGATCAGGAGCGCCCGGCTGGACGGCGTGACGCCGAATCGCTCCGCGAGGTTCCTGCCGTCCCATTCGATGGAATGCTCCTCGCGCAGAAGTGAGTCGAACTGGGGAGCGCCGTCGCGGTTCGCAGCGAAGCGCTTCATCTGCTCGTCATTGCCGCCATGCGCGGAGAAGCCAGCTGCTTTCCAGCCGGTAAACGTCTCCTGCTTGAGGATCATCAGAGCGCTCCGAGAACCGTACTGGAGACACTGCTCGAGGAGCGCGGTCAGGACTTCGACCTGATTCCTGCCGGACTCGATGGCCCGCACCGCTGCCCGGAGAGCGGTAGAGTCAGGACGCTGGGGAGCCTGAGGCACTCCGGACGTGAGCGCCTCTTCCAGCTCGCGTATGCCCTCTTCGAGATGTCCTCGGAAGGTAAAGCCCTTGACGTCGGCCTGCACGCTCTGAACAGCGGCATCGAGCTGTTGTTCGATCGCCTTTCGGACATCCTGGATCGAGGTGTCGATCTCGCCCATCATCCTGTCTACGGCTTCTCGAATCCGCCCTTCGATGCGGTCAGCGACTTCGTCACCCTTTACGGGCATAAATTTCTCCAATTGTTCAGGTTACGATGCGTTTCATCATCCTGGCGATTATCGAACCCGCCGCGCCGAAGTGTCAAGGAACGGTGGGACGAGCTCGAGGAATCGCGATTACCCCGCACGTGTTGCTGCAGTCGCCGAAAGGAACCCCATATGCCGCTTTACGAATACCAATGCAAGAAGTGCGCGGAACGAACCGAGGTTGTTCGTAGATTTTCCGATCCCCCGTTGACCACATGCGAATCTTGCGGCGGGGAACTGGCCAAACTCATTTCGTCCCCTGCCATTCAGTTCAAGGGCTCGGGCTTCTATATCACGGACTACGCCCGGCCCGGAGCCGGCAACGGAAAGAAGTCAGCGGATGAGGGTTCCGGCGGTACCTCTGGCAAAGGCGCCGAAGCGGGCGCTTCGGAGGGCTCGAAAGGAGAATCGTCGGGCGAGGCAAGAAGCGAATCCAAAAGCGAATCCAAAAGCGAGTCGAAGAGCGAACCGAAAGCCGCCTCGGCCTCACCGAAGAGCTCCGACTGAATCGCCGTGGCGTCCGTATTGAATTGAGAGGTATTCCCCCTACGACGGAAAGGTCATGGAACTCACCAAGGCGAGAGCGTTCAAGAAGAAAGCCGACACGGCACTCATCGAAGTGTTCCGCTCTCTTTTCGAAGAGATCGACACTGTAAAGCTGAAGGCTGAAGTCGACGATCTCCGTTCGAAGGCGCCCGATTTCGACCCGATTCGCCACGCGGAGGTTCTTTCGCGCAGGACAGCACTCCGGTGCGCTGCTACCGGAGCGGTCAGCGGACTTCCTTCGGGACTGATCGCCGTCGTGATCCTCGGCGCTGACGTCGCCTATCTCGTCTTTCAACAGTTTCGACTGATCGTCGGGATCGCGACCGTTTACGGCCACGAGCCGAATCAGCGCGAGCGTTTCAACGAAGCGCTCGCCTGTCTGGCCTACGGTTCCGGTATCACCCTCGGCAAGGGAGGCCTCGCTGCGATGCTCGAATCCGTCACGATCGAAGGCGGGCTCCTTGCCGAAAAACTAGGCACGCGATTCCTCAGCGAACGGATGTCGAAGATGGTTCCGATGATCGGAGCTGTCTCCGGAGGAGCGCTCAATTATTTCGCAGTTCGCGCCGTTTCCCGCGCGACGATTCGTTACTACGAAGCGAAAATCGATCCTGCCCTGGCCGATGAGATCTGGGAAGAAGGGGACCGCGAGCACGCCTGATCCGGAGGTCTGACGAACCGCGCGACGAGCGACGAGCGCAGACACATCGGTACGTTCCGCGAGCAGGCTTCATTAGCAGCCCAGGTGCACTCGAGTGGGGCATCGTCTGAATCTCCATTCAGTGCCTCCGGTCGAGGCCTCCACCCTTCACGCTCCCTGGATGTTCACCGCCGTGCGGAATGGATTCTCCGGGAGAGGGGTTTCTCAGGACGAACGATGAGGGCCATGGATTACGGAACAGAAGCAGCGGGTGTGCACGGCGGCGAGCGCCGGCGGATGCGCAGGCTGCGCATGATCGTCGACCTGACGACGAACTTGATCCAATCGGACAAGACCCTCACAATTCGCGAGGGCCGGTGTCTGGTCAACTGCGCGCGCAAAGCGATTCTCGAACTGATTCCCGGGTTCGACCAGCAGTACGAGCTGTTCATTGCTCCGCGCTTCGAGCGCCTGCTGACCGAGCGCTGGCCGGGCGAGTACACGATGAGCGATCACAGTTCCCACGCTCACGAGCTCGTCAACTGATTCCATCCCGCCGCTGATACGTTCCCCAGTCTCTTCTCCCGCTCACCGCGTTCTGCTCAGTTCTTCCACCAGAGCGCCCGTGACTCGTCCTGCGCCAAAACGCCGGACGGATGAAGCAAGATCGCGTCTTGCAACCAGCAACTCCTCGGGCGTCAGGCGCCGGACCGCTTGTGGGTCATCCGGAACGAGGTGTCGCAGTTCGATCGCTTCCAGAAGATCCGGCGGATAGGCGTCCCGCCGGGCGAACACCATTCCGACATCATCGAAAGCGATGAGTGCCCATCGCGCAGGCGGAAAGTAGATGAGCGACGAAGGCATCTCGCGCTGTTCTCCAGTGACCGCATCGACCATCGTCATCGTTTCGCGATGGTATTCGTCCACAGCGAGAGTCAGCTCGTATTTCTGAATCATTGCATCCCATGCCCGGCTGTCCAGCCGCGCGACGGCGTACTCGCGAATCACCGTATCGTGGAGCTCGTTGCGCCCGTCGATCAGCACGCGCCGTTCGGGATAGAACGTCCATGACAGAAATCCGCCGAACTGATCGGGGTTGTAGATGTTGCCCTTCAGTCCCACCCGCTCGAGCTCCGCGGTAGCGCGAATGGGATAGGTGTTCGGATCGACCGCAGGGGTGATCGACGTACCCGTTGCGACTGAAAGCAGGAGGATGACACCGGCAGCGAGAGCAGCCGTCCGGATGCGGGGCCTGATGGTCATGGGAAGCAGCGGTGCGAGGAGGATCGGAAGTGCGGCGAAATACAGGCCCTGATTCCGCACGTACCGCACGGACATCCATGCGAACAGAATGAAGAGAAATGCCTGCGCCATCATCCCGCGATCTTTCGGCCGGGTGATGAACAGCAGCGCTCCGACGACGAGCGTGACGTATAGCAGCGGAAAGATGGCCGGAAGGCTCGGGAGCCACTCCGCGTTGACGAAATGCCCTTCTCCGATGCGCCCCACCAGGCGCACGGGTGCGAGAATCCCTTCCACTCCGTAAGGATTTGCGACAAGGCCAGCGACAGCGGCCGAACCCATCCAGCCGCCTTCTTTCAGCAGGGCCCTGCGATCCGCCGTTTCTCCCAGTATCCGTCCCGCGTAATAGATGCCGGCGAGCGCCGGTGCCAGCAGCGCCGAGGGATGCGCGTTCATCCAGACTGCCGTGAGCAGGGCGTAGAGGATCGCGCGGGTTTTCGGCGATCCGCTACGCGAGAAAAGGAGTATCAATGCGAGAACGACGAACAACGCCGCGACGGTAGATGGCCGGGCGTCGAGGCGCTCCTTCGCTCCGTACCAGCAGATGACCGTGAGAAGAAACGCCAGCGAAGTCGCCGCATGGCTGCGCGCGAACAGAAAGCCGAGCGTGAAGATCGCCGCGACGATCAGACCCCGTGCAACCGCGACGGCTTCATGTCCTCCGGCGCGAAAGATCGGATAGAGCGCAACCTGAAAGAGCCATTCACCGTTGTGCCAGACCTCGGTGTCGCTGCCCACTGTGAAAGGATCCGCCCTGGGAAGCTCGCGGTGATCCGCAATCCATCGTCCCGTCGCCAGATGCCAGAAATAATCGTAGCTGCGAATCGGAGCGAAGGAGGCAACCGTGAGCGCAAGGAACAGAGCCGCCACGATGGCGATGTCCCGGCTCTGCGTGCGCTCCATGCACGGAGTGTAACTGAGCGCCCTCCCGCCCAGTTGTGAGTTCTGAGTTCTGAGTTCCGAGTGGAGCCGTGTTCCCGTGCAGACAGGTCCAATGTGGGTTACTGGCGAGGGACGGTGCAGGCCAGGAAACTCACAACTCAGAACTCAGAACTCACAACTCGGCGGGAAGGGGGCCTAGCTCTGATTGACGGTCACGCTGCCGTTGACCGTCGAGAGGTCGAGCGAATACTTCTTTCGCTCCGGAACCTCGAATTCTTCGCCGCTCTCACCATCGATCGGGTCCGTGCCGCGCACCGTCATCGGGACGTTCGACTTGAACGAGCCGTTCACCTGCGAGACATTCGTCTTGAAAGCCGCGCCAGCGGGCAGTGAGACCGTGATCGCGCCGTTCACGGTTCCAAGCCGTGCACCGTGGAACTCTTCCAGGAACTCCGCGCGCACACGGCCGTTGACCGTTTTGGCAGTCACTTCGGCGTCCGGCGTGCTCACTTCGATCGATCCGTTCACCGACCGGAGGGAGCATTTGCCCGAGACTCCTGCGATCTTCATGCTGCCGTTGACGTTCGTTATGGCGAGATTCATCCGGCGAGGCACGGTCACGACATAGCTGATCGCCGCATCCTCGGGCCGCAGGAACGGCAGCATGACGATTCGCTTCCGTTTTCTGTTCCGCTCACCGATGTAGAGAGTTCCGTCATCGACTTCGAGCTTGAGGAAATCGCTGATTCGCTCCTCTGCATCGCGGTGGCGGGTGCGGGCGTTCGCGACGAGCGAAACCTGGTCATCCGTGCCGACATTGATCCGGACCGAGCCGTTATGGCCGCGAAGGTCGATGGTTTCGATTCCGGCCGCGGGCCAGGATTGCTCGATTGTGACCGTTTTCCGGACACTATCCGAGACATGACACCCTCCCAGAAGGAAGGCGAAGAGGAGGAGCACTGTGGCCTGGGTTCGCATCGGGGTCTTTTATCCTGAGACTAACTAACGCAGGAAACTGAAAAAAGTTTTCGCATCAGGTATCTTCTGCCCGGAAAGGCGGTTGAGAAGCAGTCGAATCCGCCTGCAAGGGGCCATGGGTTTCCATTTTTCGCAAACAGCGATGCTTCGCCTCGCCGCATTCATCATCGACGCCCTGGTGGTGGCGCTCGTGCTGATTCTGCCGGCCACCGTCATCAGCTACGTGCTGGCCTGGATCGGCGGGACGACCAAGGCGATCGCCTGGGTGTGGTACGGGGCCCTTCTGGTCCTCCTGCTCGCCATCCTCTTCCGGGACGCGCCCCGCGGCAGATCGCTCGGAAAGCGTATCCTCGGGCTCCGGCTGACCACGCGGAGCGGAACCCCCTGCGGTCCCTTCTGCTCCTTTCTGCGGAACCTCCCCCTCTTCATCGCTCCATGGAACCTTCTGGAGCTTTACCTCGTGATCTCGGGCCGGCGCCGCACAGGGGATCGGATCGCGGGAACGAATGTCGTCGAAGAGTGATGGGGCTGAAGAATTTAGAATTGAGAATCAGAATGTAGAAGGGAGCGCGGCGAGTCTGCCTATTCGCTTTCTGAATTCTGAATTCTGAATTCTAAATTCTTCAGCCCCATCGCGAACTGTTCAGCTTTGGAACGTCGCACGTCGAGCTGAAAGAGATCCTTTTCTCCGAATGCCTCGCGCACCAGGACGACGGCCGGAGGTGCCACCATCCGGTAAATCAGATTGAGCTGCGAGAAAGGAACCGCGATCTCGAACCTCATGTAGAGATAACGGTCGGCCAGAGGCGCCTCCGCGATGGCCGCCTGCGCCGCTGCACGGTACGCCCGCGAGAGGCCTCCGGTGCCGAGTTTCACTCCCCCATAGAATCGGACCACGATCACAGCGAGATCGAACAGGTCCGCGCCTTCGATCGCGCTGAGAATCGGCTTGCCGGCCGTACCGTGCGGCTCGCCCGCGTCGGAGCTGCGCTCCCGCGGTGTGCCGTCCCCGGCAATCCGCCAGGCCCAGCATAGGTGGGTCGCATCGAAGAAGCGTTTGGACAGGGCGCCGAGCTCAGCGTTGAATTGCTCCTCGCTCGCGAGTGGGATCACGAAGCCGAGAAAGCGGGAGCGATCGACTTTGATCTCGCCGTCTGCCGGTTCGGCGGGAGTGCGGTAGTGGTCGACGATCATGAGCTAGTGTGCCGTGGAGAGCGAGGATGACACAGTGACGACGGGTCCGGATCGCCACTCTCCGGAGCGATTTCGAATAAAGGGGCATTCCGGCCGGTTTGGTCAGGCAGCGTGAGTCCAAAGTTCCGTCACCTCAGGGTCGCCCTTGCCGCGATGCTTCTGGCTGGTTCTCTGGCCGCGGCGTCGTTCGAGCAGCACGTTGTGCAGGCGGAGCACCGCGGCGCGCTGCGCATCGAGCGATCGGCCGACGGCCGCGTTCGCGAGATTCGCGGACTTGCGATTCCCACCTCGGGATCGCCGGAAGATGCCGCT
This sequence comes from Thermoanaerobaculia bacterium, assembly GCA_041748075.1. Classification (GTDB taxonomy): domain Bacteria; phylum Acidobacteriota; class Thermoanaerobaculia; order Gp7-AA8; family Gp7-AA8; genus JBGSYJ01. The sequence continues at coordinate 35,922 of JBGTDX010000119.1, read as the reverse complement.
CGATCGGTCATCCGCTCAGCCTCGATCATGCTGTTCGATTCCGGCACGGTTCCCGAGCTTCGTCTTGAATACGCGATCGAATCCCTCACCGGGCAGCACCTCACTTTCAGGCACATGTTCGGCGGCGTTGAGGTCGTCGACAGTGAACTGGTAGTCGAGCTCTCCAGCGATGGGCTCGTCAGGGCGATACGGAACAACGTAGCGCGTGAACCGGAACGAGCGCTCCGTTCTCAGTCCGTCGCAGATCCAGTCCGGTCGCTTTCGCTCGATGCAGGAACGACGATCCTCGATCAGCGCCTGGTCGGCATCACGATCGGCGGCACGGTGCATCTCGTGACACGGATTCTCACGCAGGCCCGCTCTCACGAAGTTTACGCGATATACGTCGGTAGTAACGGCTCGGTAGTCCGCACGCAGGAGCTCTTCTTCAACGCCTCCGCTCGCGTATTTGATCCGAACCCCGTTACGACTCTCAATGATCCGTCGCTGAGGGATCGAAACGACGCGGCTTCCGCGGTGCCGGAGGCTGCCTACTTCATCGTCGAGTTGCTCGATCTCGCTCCTTCCGGCCCACTGTCGGGACCTCATGTCCGGATCGTCGACAGCGATCCTCCGACGACCGTCCTCGCGAATGCTTCGGAGTCGCTGATGTTCGATCGGAGTCAGCACGGCTTCGAAGACGTCATGGCGTACTTCCATCTGGATCGCTCGCAGCGGTATCTGCAATCTCTCGGATACACGGGAAGCCGTCAGATCATCCGGGAGTCGATCGACGTCGACGCGCATGGAGCCGGTGGCGCGGACAACTCATTCTTCGTAGCGTCGAGCAGGCCGGGAATCGGGCGCCTGGTATTTGGCGACGGCGGCGTGGATGACGCGGAGGATGCCGACATCTTGCTCCATGAATATGGTCACGCCATTCAGGAGTCGATCGCGCCGGGTGTGTTCTTCGGAGCGCGCGGTAGCGAAGGGCGCGCGATGGGAGAAGGCTTCGGCGATTACTGGGCTTTTTCGGGCGGCTACGCTGCATCGGTTGCGAGTGGGCGTGATCCCTTCTGCGTCGGCGACTGGGATGCGCGCTGCGGCTCGGGCGGATCGACTTCGTGCAGCTACCCGGAGGGCGCCGACTGCCTGCGACGGACCGACTCTCCGAAAACCATGAGCGACTACATTTTCAGCGGCAGCCCGGGCACCGAGCATCGCAACGGCGAGATTTGGTCCTCGGCGCTGCGCCGCATTTTCATGGATGCTGTCAGCCGGTTGGGAGTCGATCAGGGGCGCCGTGTTGCAGACGTCCTGGTTCTCGAAGGCTATTTCAGCCTCACTTCGTCGCCGTCGTTCAGGGACGCAGCTGCACGCATGATCGACGCGGACCTGCAACTGTTCGGCGGAGACAATGCGACGTCGATCTGCAGTTCCATGCTGCAGGCGCAGATTCTCGGACCGTCCGAGTGCATCGTGGAGCGCCGGGGAGATCTCGTCCTGCTGCAGAGCCTCGATGCGGGCGCCGCGATTCCGGATGGCGATCCCACCGGGATCATCTCGACGCGGCGGGTGGACTCGAACCGAATGATCGACAGGCTTTTCGTCCAGGTTCGCGTCGAGCATCCCTCATCCGGCGATCTCCGTCTGGTTCTTACGGCTCCCGACGGACGGACGGCGATTCTGGGAGAGGCGACAGGCAAGTCGGGGATCGACATCCAGACAACGTACGGTCTCGACACTGCCTCCGCCGAGTCGCTCGAGATCTTCAACGGCATGAGTGCCATGGGGGAGTGGAAGCTTCAGGTGATCGACTCCGCGCCTGGTGGTGCAGGAAGACTGATTTCTTGGGGCCTGATCATTCGATTTCAGGGCGATGTTCCGCTGAGCGCAAGGCCTGCGGTGGCCTCTTCGCGGCAGCATCTGCTCGTCGTCGCGCGCGCCTCAGGTGCCGCCGGCACGAATTTCGTTTCCGACGTGCGCCTGTTCAATCGCGGTGATCGCGAGGCCGCCCTCTGGGCTGTATTCATTCCATCCGGTTTTGACGGAACCCAGCGGTTCTCCGCGATGCAACTTCGTATCTCGCCCGGGCAGACATTGTCACTCGATGATGTCGTGCCCACACTCTTCGGAACGACGGGCACTGGAGCGCTCGAGTTTCATGGCGACATCGAACAGATTCTGATCACGAGCCGGACGTACAACCGCGGCGGCGAAGGAACCTTCGGTCAGTTCATCGGGAGCGCCGGCCCCGATGGCTTCGCGCAGAGCGCTGGCCAGCGTCTCCACATCTCACAGTTGCAGAACACCGCTTCGTTCCGCACCAACGTCGGAATGACGAATGTGTCGCAGCAGTCCGGAACCGTGCGTGTGACGGTTTTTGATACCGCCGGCGTTCCGATCGAAACGAAAGAGTCTGCACTCCCTCCGTTCGGACACCTGCAGGTTCCGATTCTCGGAGGAATGGGAGGCGTTCAGACGTCTGCAGCCCGTGCAGAGGTTTCAGTCGTCGCCGGCGAAGTCGTCGTTGCCGCATACGGCTCGGTCGTCGACAACGTGTCGGGGGACTCGATCTACATTCCGGCGCGCCAGCCGGCGCAGCCGGCCGAGCTCACGCTGCCCGCGGTGTTTCGAGGCGACGGTGCGAACGGAACCCGCTGGAGGACGGATCTCTGGCTCAGTAACCCCTCACAGATCGAACAATCCGCTTCGATCGTTTTTCACTCTGCGGACGGAGCGGAGACCGCTTCTGCTGCGGTGAGCGCCGGACCGGGCGAGACGCTGGTTTATCTCGATGTGCTCGAGAGTCTTCTGGGAATCGATGCCGGCTTCGGAAAGCTGACGATTTCCGCGTCGCCTCTGATTGTCACGGCGCGCATCTGGACCCCTGGAGAGTCCGGCTCGTTCGGTCAGTTCGTGTCGGCGCGGAAGATGTCGGAAGCGGTCGGCCTCGGTGGCGTGGCTGCGACGGCGATTCAGCTCGAGAGCAGCGCTTCGTTCCGAACGAATATCGGATTCACCGAACTGGCCGGCGCTCCGGCGCTGGTGCGCCTGCGCGTGCACGATTCTGGTGGTCGCGAACTGCTGGCCAGGGATCTCGCGGTCGCGGCCAACGGCCAGGTGCAGGCGAATCTCGAACAACTGGGCGTGCCTCGTACTGAGAACATCCGCGCGAGCTTCGAAGTCATCGGAGGTTCCGGACGTGTCGCGGGCTACGGCTCGGTCGTTGACAACCGCTCAGGCGACCCGATCTTCGTACCGGCGAGGTAGGCCCCCACCCGTCCGGTTCTGGGTTCTGCCCGCCCGGTCCTCCAGTTCTGAGTTGTGAGTTCCCGCCCGCCCTGCAATTGCGACGGCTACCTACGGGGACGACGATTGAGCTTGCGAGATCCAACTCAGAACTCAGAACTGGCGGCCCGGGTGGGCGTGCACAACTCAGAACCGGCGGGTGGGGAGGCGGGGCGGGGGCTCACCCCGAGCTGCCGAACCCGCCGCTTCCGCGTTCGGTTGACTCGAGCTCCCCGGCAGGCTCGAGCTCACAAGGGGCAATCAACGCGATCACCAGCTGCGCGATCCGGTCTCCTCTCTGGATCGTGAACGGCGCCTGGCCGTGATGGATCAGGATCACGCCGATCTCGCCGCGATAGTCCGAGTCGATCGTGCCTGGAGCGTTGAGAATCGTCACGCCGTGTTTGGTGGCGAGGCCGCTTCGCGGGCGGACCTGTCCCTCGTAACCTGATGGAATTGCGATTGTAATCCCGGTGGGGACGAGGGCGCGCTCGCCGGGCTGGAGCACCAGCGGACTCTCGACTGCCGCGCGAAGATCGAACCCTGCCGCATCGGAGCTCGCGCGTGAAGGGGAGTCGAGATCGGGGCAACGATTAACATAATTGATTTTTATCATACATTCGGTGCCTAATTTCGGATTGGTTTTTTGGAAGTCATTATCGTGTAGCAGGGCTTTTCCACGTCCTGTCTTGCCGGTACGAGGCGATGAAACGACACGGTAGCTGGAACCGGGCAGGGGATTGGAATGCCCTGCCACATGTGGTCCAGGTTCAAACTGATTCGACGGTCAGATACTGAACGCTGAACAGCCGTTCCGGATCGGTCCAGACTTTCATCGGCTCAAATCCGCTTCCCTCGAGCAGATCATGAAATCCCTCGATCGTGTACTTGTAGGAGTTCTCGGTGTGGATCGTCTCGCCGGGCTTGAAGTCGATCTCCTCGCCGCCGATCGTCACGGTCTGTCGTTTCCGGCTGCGAAGGTGCATCTCCACCCTGCCCTCCGCTTCGTTGTAGAAAGCGAGGTGCTGGAACTGCGCAATGTTGAAGTCCGCGTCGAGGTCTTTGTTGATCCGGCGAAGCACATTGAGATTGAACTCAGCCGTGACGCCGCGGCTGTCGTTATAGGCGGCATCGAGCAGAGATTTCTCTTTCCGCAGATCGACGCCGATGAGCATTCCGTCGCCAGGCTGGAGGAGTCCCGCCGTGTCTCGGAAGAAGCGCCGTGCCAGACGCGGCTCGAGGTTGCCGACCGTGGAACCGGGGAAAAAGATCACCCGTTTCGCGTATGAATCACAGCGGGGGATCTCGAACGGTACGGTGTAATCGGCGCAGACTGCGACCACGCTGATATCTGGATAAGCGGACGAGAGCAGCTGTGCCGACTCACGCAGGTAGAGGAGCGAGATGTCGATCGGCATGTACGTCGCGTGTCCGTCGAGCTGGTCCAGCAGGATGCGCACTTTCCGGCTGCTGCCGCTGCCGTACTCGATCAGGGCGAAGTCACTCCCCATCAGCTCGACGATCTCATCGGCATTCTCATCGAGAATCGAGATTTCGGTGCGTGTGAGGTAGTACTCGGGAAGAGTCGTGATCTGCTCGAACAGCTCCGAGCCACGGCGGTCGTAAAAGTACTTCGCGGGCAGCTCTTTCTGCGGCTTGCCCAGGCCTGCGAGCACCTCCTCGCGAAAATCCGCGAGCACCGGTTGCAGATCGATCAGATCGAGTGAAGCGCGTTCCGGTCTGTTCATTCTGCCTCCTGACCCTCTCCCCGATTCGGGTGAGTCGCGAGTGTTCCCCGACCGCCCGCCCAACGTTCGTGCGGGAGTCTATACCATCGACAGGGCTGACCCGAATCCGCAGAGCGGAGCGGGACTCATGTGAGAATGCCTCTATGCATGGATCGGTCCGGTTTCGCGATGCCTGGGTCGAATTGCCCGGCGCGGTGACGATTCTTGAGGAAGTGAACCTTTCCATTGCACCGGGCGAGGCTGTTGCTTTCGTCGGCAGGAGCGGCGCCGGAAAGACCACAGCCCTGCGGTTGATCAACGGGCTCGTTCGACCGTCCCACGGTGAGGTTCTGATCGATGGAGAGGTGCACGATGATCGTGCGCTTCCGCTCCTTCGACGCCGGATCGGGTACATCATCCAGGGCAGCGGACTGTTTCCGCACCGCACCGTTCTGGCCAACATCGCGGCCGTGCCGCGACTGCTCGGCTGGAACGAAGACGAGACGCGCGCGGCTGCCTTCCGAGTGATGGAGGCCGTCCAGCTTCCTCCATCGCAGTACGCCGCCCGCTATCCGGGAACTTTGTCGGGAGGCGAGCAGCAGCGCGTGGGAATCGCCCGCGCGATCGTTTTCTCACCATCGATTTTGCTCTGCGATGAACCGTTCGGCGCCCTCGATCCGCTCGTGCGACGTGAGCTCCAGGAATTGTTCCTGAGTATTCGAAGGACCACCGAGTCGACTCTCGTATTCGTCACGCACGACCTCGGCGAGGCGATGACCGTCGCCGACAGACTCGTTCATTTCGAGAGTGGACGCGTTGTCGCAGACGTGGCCGCGACGGAGTATGCGAATCATCCCGACCCCGTGGTTCAGCAGTTTGTCGACGTGGCGCGAACGTCGCCAGGATTGAGGCGCTGATGTTCTCGGTTCCGTTCGACGAGCTCCTGCATGTCACGACCGAGCACCTTTTTCTCGTCGCGATCGCTGTCGGCATCGCGATTCTCATCGGCATTCCAGCAGGCGTCTACTGCGCTTCGCATCCACGCGCAGGGCGTTTGATTCTCCGCATGACGGACCTGGTACAGACGATTCCATCGCTCGCCCTGTTCGGGTTTCTGATTCCGCTTCCGTTCATCGGCGGCATCGGAATGCGAACTGCGACGGTCGCCCTGGTGCTCTACTCGCTGCTACCGATCGTCCGGAACACGCTGCTGGGAATTCGAGGTGTCGATCCGCTCGTGAGAGAAGCAGGACAGGCCCTCGGATACACGCCGCGACAGCTGCTCACCGAGGTCGAACTTCCCCTCGCGGCGCCGGTGATCCTGGGGGGTGTGCGCATCGCGACGGTCGTCTGCATCGGTCTGGCCACGATCGCCGCATTCGTGGGTGGCGGTGGCCTGGGTGAGCTCATTCTGCGGGGTGTGGCGATGGTCGACAGCGGCCTGATTCTCGCCGGCGCGCTTCCCGCGGCAGTGCTCGCAATCGCGGCTGATATCGGGCTTTCAGCGGTTGAGCGAACGCTTGCGAGGAGGCGGGGGGTGGGATGAGCGACGAATGACGAATGACGAATGACGAGTGACGAATGACGAGTGACGAATGACGAATGACAAGTGGCGAAGAGGAAACAGACGAAACCCTGTACTGCTAGAACTTCTGCAGGAAGCGGAGATCAGCCCCGAAGCAAAACTGAGCGAGCTCGTCAAAGAAGCGAATGAGTTGCTGGCACACCGTATCTCGATCAAAACCGCCAGACAGTCGAGGTAGGAAGCCGCCCTCTATTCGTCACTCGTCATTCGTCACTCGTCACTCGTCACTCGTCATTCGTCATTCGTCATTCAAAACGTCCCATACCTAATAACTATCACTCACGCGCACGGCCGGCCCCAAGTGTGGGATGATTCTCCCATGAGTGTCCTGCTTCGCACTTCCGTCTGCGTGCTCGCGTTCTTCTTCGCATCCTCATGCCGCGAGAAGGACGAAACGATTCGGGTCGGCTCGAAGAATTTCACCGAGTCGGTGATTCTTGCGGAGCTTCTTGCTCAGACTCTCGAGGCGAATGACTGCGAGGTCGAGCGCCGCACCAATCTCGGCGGGACTCTGGTTGCCCACAGCGCAATTCTTTCCGGGGAGATCGACACGTATGTCGAGTACTCGGGCACGGCGCTGACGGCGATTCTGAAGATGCCGGCAACAAGTGATCGGAATGCCGTGGAGAAGAGTGTTCGTGACGAGTATGCGAAAAGTGGCCTCCGCTGGGGCCCGAATCTGGGATTCAACAACACATTCGCCATGATCGTGCGGAAAGCGGACGCGAACAGCCGAGGATTGGTGAACATCTCGGACCTGCGAAAGGTCCAGGGTGAGTTTCAGCCGGGATTCGGGCCGGAGTTCGCCGCCAGGCCGGACGGCTACAGGGGTCTGACGGAGGCCTACGAACTTTCTTTCGTGAAACCGCCGAAGACGATGGATCTCGGCCTGACCTACAGAGCTCTCAACTCCAGTCAGGTCGATCTGATTGCGGGAAACTCGACCGACGGGCTCATCGAGAGTCTCGGGTTGGTCGCGCTCGACGACGACCGGAATTACTTCCCGCCGTACGATGCGGCGGTCGTTTTCCGCAACGATATCGACAACAAGTGCAGCGCCGCTTCGAGCGCGCTCGAGAGCCTTTCCGGAAGACTGGACGAGGCGACCATGCGAAGGCTGAATCTCGAGATCGATGGCAGGAAGCGGGATCCCCGCGAGGTGGTTCGCGAGTTTCTGTCCCCGACGGGAACAGCGCCCGCACCCGAGTCTGTTGGAACCACGAGCCGGTAGCTCTCACGACGCGGTCATCCCCGGCCAATCAATCCATGGGTATTCTCGAACGCATCGATCATCTGATTCCACGGCTTGCCACGTCGCAGCAGTTCCCGACGCAGGGGGAGACTCTGTTCGTCGATCTCGAGCGGCAGGAGGTTCGTCGAGCATGGATTCCCCGGCCGGTCGCGGAGCGGTTTCTCGGTGGGCGCGGCGTGAACATGTATCTGCTTTTCAATCTGCTCGACCCGTTGCTCACGCCGCTTGATCCCGAGATCCCGCTGATCTTCGGCACCGGGATCCTCACTTCGCTCGTTCCGTCTGCCTCGCGTGGCAACTGTACTTCGTGGTCGCCGGAAAGCGGCGTTCTTCTCGACAGCAATGCAGGAGACTACTTCCCCTCGTTTCAAAAGCTCAACGGAATCGATCACCTCGTGCTCTACGGCAAGGCTGCGCAGTGGACGCTGCTCCGATTCCGAAATCGGGAGGCGGAGTTCATCGATGCGGCGCCCTATGTCGGGCTGAACAACATCGACCTTCGCGAGAAGATCTCGACAGACTTTTCCGGCGTGGAAGGGAAGGATTTCGGGCTCGCGGCAATCAGCACCGCAGGCGAGAATCTCGTCCTCACATCGGGGATCATGGCCGGGCCGAAGGCGATCTACGCGCGTGGAGGCCCCGGCGCAAAGATGGGATCGCTGAACCTCAAAGCCGTTCTCATCGAAGGCCGCACGGCTGATCTCACTCCCGCGACTCCGCACAAAGGCAAGAATCGCGACATCGCCAAAAGGCTGCTCGGCACGTCCGTCGTGAAGAATGCGCTGAAGACACGAGGCACTCCCTTTCTTTATCGGCCTTCGCGAATGCTCGGCGCGATGGGAACGAAAAACAATCAGGAGACGACTTGGACCGACAAGCTCGATGCGGAAAACATCGATCCGTTCCGTCCAGGCATGGAAGGCTGCTTTGCCTGTCCCGTGAACTGCCGCCCGCTGAACGACATGACCGGTGTTCACGGCGTTCCTCAGGACCGCTATGTCAAAGGCGACGGTCCGGAGTACGTGACGCTCGGCAAGTTCGGCCCCAATGTCGGCATCTCTGAAGTTACCCAGGTCCTTCGGCTCAACAACATCTGCAACGACCTCGGGCTCGATACGGCGTCGACCGGCTCGGCGATCGCATGGGCGATGGAGCTCTACCAGCGCGGCATGATCACGCCGGAGCAGGCCGGAATCGATCTCGAGTGGGGCAACTACGAGACCGTCGAAAAGCTGCTCTTCATGACCGCGGCCCGCGAGGGCATCGGTAACGCGATTGCCGACTCGTCCCAGGCTGTCGCAAAGGGGCATTACCCGCAGGAAGCGCTCGAGTACCTCATGGCAGTCAAAGGGCTCACCCAGAGTGATCCCCACGACGCGCGCATCCTCAAAGCATTTGCGCTCGGTCTTGCCGTTGCGACCAGAGGCATGGACCACCTGCGCAATCGCGTGACGCTCGAGATCAACGCGAAGATCAACGACGATCCTGACTTCAAGGCCGAGTTGTATGGCGGCCCCGTAAGCGCGGAGCCGAACAGTTACGAGGGCAAGGAGATCGCGGTCCGCTGCTGCGAAAATGTCTTCGCGGTCGGCGATGCGGTCGGTATGTGCCGCTTCACGACGAAGCTGTTCAATTCACCGTCGCTGCCCGGCCTGGAAGAGTTCGCGGACCAGCTTGCGAACGTCTGCGCGATCGAGAAGACGCCCGACCAGCTGCACGCCGTCGGGCTCGACATCAACGGAGTCGAGCGGCTCATCAACTATCGACTCGGCGTCCGGCGCGCGGATGACACCTTGCCGAAGCGCTGGTTCGAGGAGCCGATCACCGTCGGTCCCTACAAAGGCGAGAAGATCGACCGCGACGAGTTCGACGCGATGCTCGGCCGCTTCTACGAGCTGTCCAATCTCACCGATGAAGGGATTCCCAAAGAGGATTGGAACCGCGACCTGAGGTCGGTGCTGGAGGGCGTATGAGCGGCTTCCATCTCACCGTCCGCCTGGCCGAACCGCTGCGCGAGGGAGTCGGAGAAACGATCGACATCGCAACCCCCGTTCGCAACCTCGGCGAACTCGTTGCGGTCCTAGAAGCACGGCTTCCGGCATTTGCCGGCTCGAACGACGAGTTGTACAACTTCGCGATCAACGGTGAGCTGCTGTTGCACGGTGAAAAGGAAGCGCCGCTCGCCAGCGGTGATGAAGTGGAACTGCTCGTCGCCTTCGCAGGAGGGTAGAGAGGGAATTCAGAAATCTGAATTCTTAATTCTCAATTCTTCAGCATGAAGACTTTTCAGTCACGCGAGCGCGACGATGCGATGCTCTCCGTCGAGGAGGCGCAGGAGCGCGTCATGTCCGAAGTGCGGCTTCTCGGGACGGAGACACTTTCGCTCTCAGAAGTCCTCGGGCGTGTCCTCCGCGAAGACGTAGCTGCGACGTCTGATGTCCCACAGGCGGACAACACGGCGATGGACGGCTACGCTGTTCGAAGCGCGGACGTTGCCGCGGCGAATCGGGATGAGCCCGTTACGCTCGCAGTCGTTGAGGATCTTCCCGCCGGACGTGTCGCTTCGCGTTCCATTGGCGAAGGCGAGGTGATCCGCATCATGACGGGAGCTCTCATGCCCGGAGGCGCCGATGCTGTCGTTCCTGTCGAACTGACCGACGCCGGTTCCTCCGAAGTGGTCGTTTATGAGGCGGTCGCGGCCGGCGCCAACATCCGTCGTCGAGGCGAGGACATGATCCGCGGAAACGTCGTGCTGCCGGCGGGAACCAGAATCGGATCTGCCGAGCTCGGCGTACTGGCCACAGTGCAGAAGAGGACCGTCACGGTTGGCCTCCGTCCGATGGTGGCGATCCTTTCAACGGGTGACGAAGTGATCGACATCGATGGCAGGCTCGAGCCCGGGTTGGTCGTGAATTCGAATTCGTGGTCTCTCAGTGCCCTGGCAGCCGAGGCGGGAGCGGTCTCACGTGTGCTGGGAATCGTACCGGACGATCGAGAGGAGACCATGCGCGCGATCGAATCCGCATCGACTGCGCACTTCGTGGTGTCGTCCGGAGGCGTTTCGGCCGGCGCTTATGACTTCGTAAAAGATGCGCTCGACGAGCTGGGCGCCGAAACGAAATTCTGGCAGGTCGCAATGAAGCCCGGCAGGCCGATTGTGTTGTCCAGGCTTCGCGAGACACTCTATTTCGGTCTTCCAGGCAATCCTGTTTCGTGCATGGTCTCGTTTCTTCTATTCATTGCCCCGGCAATCCGCAAGGCGATGGGACAGACGGGCGGGTTCTTTCCGCCGAGCGTGGACGTGAAACTCGACGGACTGCTGAAGTCCAGAGGAGACCGCCGAACCTATCAGCGGGTGCGAGTCGTCGCGCGCGATGGGGAACTGCTCGCGCTTCCGATGCGCACGCAGGGCTCGGGAGTGTCGACCTCCATGGTCGGCGCGAATGGATTCGCGGTGCTCGAAGCGGGCGTCACGCGCGCGGAAGCCGGAAGTGTCGTGCCTGCCGTGTTGTTCGGCGCGATCCACGCGGAATGATGAGGAGTCTCTTCCCCTCTCCCCGGTTCGCGGGGAGAGGGAAAGTACGCCAGTTTGGCTTACTCCGCGACGACGTCCGTGAGCCAGTATCCATTGTCGGACACATGCAGAGTTCCGCGGAATCGAGAGCCGTTTGCCGGAAGCTCGGAGACCTTCGCACCTCGCACTTCGTAGTTCATCTTCATTGCGTCCATGAAACCGGGGATCTCGTCGTGATCCGTTCGCAGCTGATTCTTTGCCTCGACCCGGGAGACGATCGTACCAGTGATCGGATACGTGATGACTTCCTCAGCAAGTCCGGCCTCGGCGGAAGCGTCCCTTGCATTGCAAGCTGCGAGAGTCAGGAGTATTGCGCCGATGGCGGCGAGGAACAGGACATTCTTCATCAGGGGTTTTCCTTGGAGAGTGGATAGGGGTTTGGAGAGTGGATAAGTGTCAAAGTGGGTTCATGGTGCGGGCTGAGCTCCCGACGGGACTGCAAACGTCAGCGCGGCCCAGAAACTTTCATAGTCGGCATCTTCACACCCTTTGCAAGGTCGCATGAACGTCGTTCGCACGAGAAGATCGCCCCCTGATTCGACGGTTACGCGGGCGTTTCCGGACGAGTCCGTTCGGACCATTTTCTCCCGCGAAACGTTGCCATCGAGTCTCGAGACCACGCCCACACGCGCTCCAGCAAGAGGCCTGCCATCGAAGAGAATCCGGATGGGAAGCGCGCTGCCTGCCTTCAACTCGGCGGGGTTAACCATTGGAAGGATCTCGAGCTTCGTGCCGAACCGATGGGACCATGCATCACCGGGCTCACCGACTGATACGATCATCTTGAGGTGACGGGTATATCGCTCCTTGCCATCTCTGCCGTAGCTGCCGTCTTTGAGACGAGCGCTGACGATCGCGTGATGGCCTTCCTCTTCGAGGTAGCTGTTGAACTTTTCGGCGGCCAGTGTGATGAATGACGGCTCGCGTTCCATGGCGACGACGTACGTACCCGGATCGGAGAGCGCAATCGCAGGGAGGATGTCCCGCCGCCCTTGCGGCGTGATGTCGAGCGTTCCGCCCGAGCCCACGACTTCCAGCCTCGTGATCCGGTCGCTCATGCCTGGCAACTCCTGTTCTGGTTTGAACGCCTCTCCAACGAACATGCGGATGGAAATGATCTCGCCTACTGGCGGCGTGAACCCGTCGGAAGGCTCCAGCCAGAAATCATGTGCGAGCGCCAGACCCGGTGCGAAGAGAAGGATGGCAACGAAACGCAATACGAGGTTGTGCGCTTTCATGCGCAGAAAGATACGTCAATTTCACACCTATAGATTCTTTTTTTGCGCTTCGATTCCACCGATTCAGGGCTCCCGGGTGTAGAGTGACGCCGTTTTCCGCACCAGATTCGACGAGGAGGAACTTCATGCTCCAGCCAGAGACGTTCGCCGGCAGAGTCGGCATCATTACGGGGGGTGGCACCGGTCTCGGGTTCGCGATGGCGAGCGAGCTGGCCCGGCTCGGTGCAAAAGTCGTTCTCGCCAGCCGCAGCGCGGAGCACCTGGAGCCGGCGGCCGAATCGATCCGGTCGGCCACTGGAAGGAACGATGCCGCGGGAATCCATTCGCTCGACGTACGGGACGCTGCGGCCGTCGAGGAAATGGCGGCGAAAGTCGCAACCGACTACGGCCGTATCGATTTTCTCATCAACAACGCGGCTGGAAACTTCATCACACCGGCCGAACAGCTGACGCCCAACGGATGGAACGCCGTGATTGGAATCGTACTCAACGGGACGTTCTACTGCAGCTCTGCGGTTGGCAAGCGGATGATCGCGGGCAAAGGTGGCGGCTCGATTCTGAACGTCGTCGCGAATTACGCATGGACTGGCGCGGCCGGCGTCGTCCACTCAGCGAGCTCGAAGGCGGGGGTCATCGCGATGACACAGACCCTGGCTGTCGAATGGGCGCGGCACAAAATCCGTGTCAACGCGATCGCGCCGGGGCCCGTCCACACGGAGGGAGCCTCCTCGAAGCTCTTCCCCGACGAGCGCATTGCAGAAGGCATCCGCCGGACGATTCCCTTGCGCCGCTTCGCCTCGGCCGAGGAGATTGCCCACGCCGCATCGTATCTGCTGTCGGACTACGCGTCGTATGTCACGGGCGAAGTCATGGTGATCGACGGCGGACAGTGGCTCTCGGGTGCGGATTACTGGGGAAGAGTGAAGGGGATGGGGGGGTGAATGACGAATGACGAATGACGAGTGACGAATGACGAATGACGAGTGACGAATGACGAATGACGAATGGCGAGTGACGAGTGACGAATGACGAGTGACGAATGACGAATGACGAATGACGAATGACGAATGACGAGTGACGAATGACGAATAGGGAACGAGGCCGGACTACTTAGACAATCTGGCGGTCTTGATCGAGGATACGGTGATAGCCAGCAGCTCGTTCGCTTCCCGGATGAGTTCGCCGAGCTGTGATTCAGGGGCGATTTCTGCTTCGTGCAGGAGTTCCAGCCAGTACAGCGTCTCGTCTGTTTCCTCTTCAACGATTTTCATCTTGGCGATGAAATCTGACCTCGACCTCGCTCGACACGCCGCACGGTAGTTGGCACCCACGGATGTGCCTGATCGAGTGAGCTGGCGTCCGAGCACATCTGCGCTTCTTGTGCGCGGCAGCGTATCGACGAGCCGCAAGATAGCGAGAGCAAAGTTCTTCGTCCGCTTTCGAAGCTGGTCGATGGTCATAGCTACACACTTCCCGGTTCAAGCACCGCTACAGGCCGCCAGAGCCCGTCGCCGATCCCTCGTTCCCTATTCGTCATTCGTCATTCGTCATTCGTCACTCGTCTCACTTTCCTCTCCGATTCACGATCGACATGAACTCCTGCCTTGTGCGTTCGTCTTTCAGGAAGTTTCCGCGCAGCACGTTCGTCTCCATGAACGACGACTCCTGTTCGACTCCCCGCATCACCATGCAGAGGTGCGTTCCTCCCATCCAGACGGCGAGTCCCTTCGGCTCGAGGATTCGCTCGATGGTGTCTGCGACGTCGTGGGCAAGATGCTCCTGCGACTGCAGCTTCCTCATGTGGACTTCAACGACGCGCGGAATCTTGGAGGCGCCGATGATCGTCTTCTCCGGAATGTAGCCGACGATGAAATGACCGAAGAAGGGAAGAATGTGGTGGGCGCAGAGAGTCTTGTACGTTCCGCCGATGACGACCAGGTTCTGGCATTTGTCGTCGGCGACCGAGCAACTCTTGCGGAAAAGCGTGGTGAGCTTCTTCGTGTCGGTATAGTCGTAACCACTGGTCATCGCGATGAGCGAAGCCGCCCATCGCCGCGGGGTGTCGCGAACGTTCTCGTCGTTGAGATCGACGTGAAGCAGCCGGAGCACCTCGCGCAGATGCTTCTCCAGTCCGTCGGCGTCGACTGTCGGTCGCGGGCTCAACAGCAGTCCCGCATCATCCAGTAGAACTTCGATCGGGGCTGCTTTCGTCAGTGCAGTTATTTTCCTGGCCATGAAGGCTCCTCGGTGTCTGAGGTTCGGGGTGAGAGGTTGGAGATTAGAGGCTGGAGATTAGGGATTAGAGACACGAGGGAGACCAGGCCCTCGCCATTCGGTCTCCAGTCTCCAGCCTCTAGTCTCCGATCTCTACTCTCCAGCCTCCCGGCGCATTCTGGCCCATAACCCCTCCGAATCCAAGGAATCGGCCCGATTCTGGCAACGTTCTGACTTTCAGGATTGACACTGAATGAGCAATCATTCAGACTGACTGGTACCCCGAATCGTGACCGGAGCCATGTCCTGCCGGATACCGGAAGGCGTAGCCATACAGACGAAACTGCCGCTTGCATTCTCCAGGGAGGCCAACATGAAAGAATCGAAATCTGCCGGCGCCGTCGAGGCGATGGAAGTCGCCGAGGCCAGTCGCGAAACCGAATGGGAAAAGCCCTCGTTCGTAGGCGATCTCTTTCTGGGAAACCTCAACGTAGATCTGATCCATCCTTTTCCTGAACAGTCGAAAGAGGATCGGGCCATCGGCGACGCGTACGTCGAACGACTCGGACGGTTCCTCGCTGAGAACGTCGATCCCGACGAGATCGACCGTACGGGAGAGTATCCCTACGAGATCTTCGAGGGCTTCAAGGAGCTCGGCGCGTGGGGAATGAAGATCCCGAAGGAGTACGGTGGCCTCGGCTTCAGCGTGACGAACTACAACCGCTCGATCGCACATGTCGCGACCTGGTGCGGATCGACCGTCGCCTGGCTGTCCGCGCATCAGTCCATCGGCGTCCCGCAGCCACTCAAGCTGTTCGGCACTGCCGAGCAGAAGAAGAAATGGCTCCCCCGTCTGGCGAAAGGTGCGATCTCGGCGTTCGCGCTCACCGAGCCGGGCGTCGGCTCCGATCCCGCGAAGATGGAGACGCGCGCCGTGCCTTCACCCGACGGCAAGGGCTGGATCCTCAACGGCGAAAAACTGTGGTGCACGAACGGACTGAAGGCCGAGCTGATCGTCGTCATGGCGCAGACGCCGCCGAAGACCGTGAAGGGCAGAGAAAAGAAACAGATCTCCGCATTCGTCCTCGAGATGAACACGCCGGGGATCGAGATCGCACACCGCTGCCAGTTCATGGGACTCCGCGGAATCGGCAACGTGCTCATCAAATTCAACGACGTATTCATCCCGAAGGAGAATCTGCTCTGGGGCGAAGGCCTCGGGCTCAAACTCGCGCTCATCACGCTGAACACGGGGCGTCTGACGATTCCGGCAGGCTGCGCGGCAGCGGGACGCAGGTCGCTCGAGATTGCAAAGGAATGGGCGAACGAGCGCGAGCAGTGGGGCGCGCCGATCGGCAAACACGAGGCGATTGCCGCAAAGATCGCGTGGATGGCTTCGCACACACTCGCGATGGAGTCGATCGTCTGGCTCACCTCGGGCCTTGCGGATCGCGGTGATGTCGATCTCCGTCTCGAAGCGGCGATGGCGAAGCTGTTCAATACCGAGATCATGTGGAAGGTCGCGGACGAGCTCGTACAGATCCGCGGAGGCCGCGGTTACGAGACGGCCGACTCGCTGCGTGCTCGCGGCGAGAAAGGTTGGCCGGTCGAGCGGATTCTGCGCGACATGCGCATCAACCGCATCTTCGAAGGCACGAGCGAGATTCAGAGATTGTTCATTGCGCGTGAAGCTGTCGACCCGCACATGAAGAAGGCCGGAATCCTTCTCCAGCCGGATGCTTCACTTGGAGAGAAGGGCGCTGGCGTTGCGAAAGCCGGTGCCCACTACGCATGGTGGTATCCGACGCGGTATGCGGGATGGAGCCGTTACCCGAAGTTCGGCGAGTTCGGCGCTCTGTCGGGACAAATGGGCTACGTCGAGCGGACATCCCGCCGGCTGTCGCGCGGAATCTTCCACGCGATGATGCGCTATCAGGCGAAGCTCGAGCGCAAGCAGAGCACGCTCGCACGGATCGTGGACATCGGCACCGATCTGTTCGCAATGTCCGCGACGATCACGTACGCGACGATGCTTGCGAAGAAGGGCAACGACTACCCGAACGTTCTCGAGCTCGCCGATCTGTTCTGCCGCGACGCCCGCGTCCGCATCGAGCAGAACTTCGACACGCTGTTCGACAACCATGACGACGAGGCCTATCGCGCGGCGTCGAAGCTGCTCAAGGGCGGCTACGACTGGCTGCAGGGCGATCTCGTTCATCCGGATGGGATGCCGACGCCCGAAGCCGTCGCGCGAGCTGTGGCGTCATTGGAAAAGCAGTAGAAACGAGAACCAGGGAAAGGGCGGGTGTTCCCCTCTCCAGCCGGGAGAGGGGAACCGCCACCCTACACTTAAAAGCGCCCCTACAAACTCCGGTAGATCCGTTTTCCCGCAAACACCGCTGCGTCGCCCAGCTCTTCTTCGATGCGCAGCAGCTGGTTGTACTTTGCCATGCGGTCGCTGCGCGATGCGGAACCGGTCTTGATCTGGCCGGCGTTCGTTGCCACGGCGAGATCGGCGATCGTCGAGTCTTCCGTCTCGCCTGATCTGTGTGAGATGACCGATCGATAGCCCGCCCGTTTCGCCATCTCGATGGCTTCGAGCGTCTCCGTAAGCGTGCCGATCTGATTCACTTTGACGAGGATCGCATTCGCGATACCGCGCTCGATTCCTTTCGCCAGGATCTCCGGATTCGTGACGAACAGGTCATCGCCGACGATCTGCGTAGTCGTGCCCATCGCCTTCGTCATCGCGTCCCAGCCGTCCCAGTCGGCCTCGGCCATGCCGTCCTCGATCGAAATGATCGGGTATTTGCTTCGCAGCCCCTGGTAGTACTCGATCATTTCGCTGCCGTTCAGCTTTCGATTGTCGCCGCTGAGGTTGTACGAGCCGTTGTCATGAAACTCCGAAGCAGCAACGTCGAGGGCGAGGTAGATCTGCTCGCCGGCCTTGTAGCCAGCGTGACCGATCGCTTCGAGAATCAGGTCGAGGGCTTCGGCATTCGAAGAGAGGTCGGGCGCGAAACCGCCCTCGTCGCCGACCGCGGTCGTCAGCTTCCGCTCGCTGAGGGTCTTCTTCAAATGATGAAACACTTCTACGCCTGCACGCAGACCGTCGGAGAACGTATCGAAGCCGGCGGGCACGATCATGAACTCCTGGATGTCGAGGTTGTTGTCCGCGTGCGCGCCTCCATTGATGACGTTCATCATCGGCACGGGAAGCGTGCGCGCGCCAGGCCCACCGAGGTAGAGAAAGAGGGGGAGTCCGGCAGCTTCTGCAGCTGCGCGCGCGGTCGCCATCGACACGCCGAGAATCGCGTTTGCTCCGAACTTCTCTTTGTTGGCCGTGCCGTCCATCTCGATCATCAGCAGATCGATCATCGACTGCTCGCGGGCGTCCATGCCTTCGATCTCTTTCGCGATCGTGTCGTTCACATGGTCGACGGCTTTACGAACGCCCTTTCCCATGTATCGCGATTTGTCGCCATCGCGGAGCTCGAGTGCTTCGCGGGTTCCTGTGGAAGCACCGGAAGGAACCGCGGCGCGGCCCAGTGAACCAGAGTCGAGGACGACGTCCACTTCGATCGTCGGATTGCCTCGGGAGTCGAGAATTTCGCGCGCAAAGATTTCTGTGATTTTGAACATAGGCGCGGATTCTACTAGATCCAGCGTGTGGCAGAGGTGAGGGCCGGCTGGCGAAATCGCATCTTCGCCATTATGGTCAAAGAGAATGGGGCCGGCGGAAAAGTGGCCGAACAATGCATGTTCGGCCCTGGTTCTCGGGGGATGGTCAGTCCTGGACTCGGGGCCGAACATGCAATGTTCGGCCACCTGGCTCAGGTTCAGTGGGCGCTAGGGCGGAGAAACAGGAGGTGTTTCCAAGGCCTCCGGCGAGGACGAGGGCTCGACCGTTGGTGAATTTTCCGGCGTGGGCGACTCTTCGGGCGCCACCGTTTCCGTCGGAAGCGGTTCGAGAGCTGTCTCCACTTCATCCACCGGTTCCTCGACCATGTCTGTGGCGGTCACCGGCTCCTCGATCGTCTCCGGCCGCTTCCGCTCAGTCAGAACCTCTTCCTCCGCCAGGTGTCCCCATCGCTTCATGCGCGAGAGGATCATGTTCTGCCGGAAGCGCAGGCGCTTGTTGGGATCCGCGGGATTCATCACGCGCGGATTGGGAAGACAGCCCGCAAGCAGCGCGGCCTGTGAGGGTGAGAGGCTCGCCGCTGATTTTCCGAAGTAATGACGTGACGCCGCTTCCGCGCCGTAGACGCGCTCGCCAAACTCCGCCACGTTGAGATAGAGCTCGAGGATGCGCTTTTTGGTGAGCTCGCGCTCGAGAGCGCGCGCGATGAAATACTCCTTGACCTTTCGAAGCGGGTTCCGCGATGGCGACAGGTAGAGATTCTTCGCCAGCTGTTGCGTGATCGTCGAGCCACCGCGGGTGGCCTTCTTCTCTTCCCAGTTCCGCCGGAGAGCTTCCTTCAATCCCTTCACGTCGACGCCTTCGTGATCGTAGAACGCGTCGTCTTCGGCCACCAGTACTGCCCGGCGGAGATTCGGAGAGATCCGTTCGTACGAGACCCAGTCGTATCGCAGCTCATCGTCCTTGCCGGCCGCGCGAAGCTGCTTCTTTCGCAGTTCCATGAAGGCCGTCGTCTCGGGATGTGTCGTCCGCAACTCGGCCACGCGGGGAAAGGTCAGAACCTGCCAGGCGGCAAAGGCTAAGAGGAGGGCGAAGATGACGAGGAGAAGTTTCTTCATGGGCGCCAGCGGATTGTATCTGCTTACAATGATTCCATGTCAAAGGCCCGGATCGTGATGACGACGGTAGGAAACGGAGCCGATGCGAAGCGGCTCGCTCAGGCTCTCGTTGGTGAGCGGCTGGCGGCGTGCGTCAATATCGTCGACACCGTGCGATCGGTTTATCGCTGGCTCGGCGAGGTCCATGACGAGGCTGAAGTTCTGCTCATCGTGAAGACCGTTGACGCGCGGCTCGACGCGCTGCAGACGCGGCTGCTCGAGCTCCATCCCTACGAGCTGCCCGAACTCATGGTGCTTGATCCGGTTGCCGTCTCGGAGCGTTACCTTTCGTGGCTCGAAGAAGAAACGCTACCACGCGCCTGATTTGCCACCGGCCCGAACAGGAGATCGCTCGCCCCGAGAATGAGCGCCGAGAGTGCTGGAAGCATCAGGCGGGAAAACGTCCAGCCGATCAGTTCGCTTGGATCGGATCTTGGAACCAGGTAGTAGAACGTCGTGAACGCCAGAAGCGCGAGAGCGAAGCCCATGGGTAGGAGAAGCCGGGCATTCCAGCGGTCCGCGAACACGATCAGCACGCCAAGCGGAAGAATCCAGCTCAACCCCCGGGTGCCGAAGCCCGATTTGAGCACCTCTTCTGCCGCGATTGCCTCAACATGGTCAAAGACGATGCCGGTCGCGGTCAGATGCGTGGGGTCGCGAAGCGGTATGTCGAACATCAGCATGAAGGACATCCAGGTGAGCGCAACGACGAGCGGAATTGCGGCAGCGACCAGCAGTGGCATCCACCACCCGCGCCACTGCCTGGCGATCAGGAGAACGAGGACCGCACCCGAAAGGATGAAGCCCGTAGCGACAGTACCCTCGAGCTTCGTGAATACCGCACCGGCCAGAAAGAGGCCGGGAGCCACACCGTCCTTCCATGTCTCCATCGGCGCGAACAACAGAAACGAGATCGCCGCCGTCTCGAAGAAGATCAGCGCCGCCTCAGCGTTGCCGCCCGAGTAAGCATTGATCAGTCCCGCGGCGAGAGCGGCGCTCCAGAAGGCGGTCGTGGCGGCGGCAGCGCTGCCGGACATCCTCGAGCGCAGAGAGTCGAACACGAGTGGAATGGCTGCGGCGAACCAGATCACAGTGGAGAGCGGTGCCGCTTTCCACAGACCTTCGGGCCTGCCGAGTGCGAACCAGGAGAGCGTCGTCGGAAACAGAGGCGGGTAGTTCGCATGGGCGTGCGTCGAATAGACCCACGTCATGAACGGGATATCGATGCCCCCTGCATGAGCGAATCGCGCAGCCTTGATTCCCCAGAAGAGAATCAGGTCGACCGACATCGCCCGTCCCGAGATCACACCCTGGTACAGGATCAATACCGCAACTGCGCAGACCACACAGGCGATCACTGCGACGGCGGCAGGAACCTTACCGCGGACGCCCGGCTCGGCGGGTAGCCGGCGTTGCAGCCAGATCCCACCAGCGGACAGGATCAGGAGAGGTACTGCAAGGCCGGGATAGCTCCACTTCCATCCGACGAAGGAGAACAGCACTCCTTCCAGTGCAAGCAGAATCGTTCCCAACGCATACGAGCTGGCCAGCCGGCTTGCCCATGACAACCGCCTGATCGACGGAATAAACGCGGCCGGCAGACCGAAAACCACGAGTGCGGCTTGCGAGAGCGCGAAGAGCCAGAGAGTCATCGGGATTTGAACGGTCTCCGATACACCGTGCCCTCTTTGAAGCGCGCGACGGTCTCGAGTCCCTGCTCCTCCGGAACGAACGGCTCGAGAGCAAGGATGTATCGGGCCTTATTGCCCTCGAGTCTCATGCCGCCGAAATAGGAGCTGGGCAACGGCTCCTGATCAAGTTGCACCCCGAGAGAAAACATGAACAGGCTCATCTCCATGTCGGGGTCGGCGGCCCGGACAGTAAAGCTGCTCCCTTCCGGCAGCACCCGCCGAGCCTGGTTCAGAAAGCGCCACTGTGCGGCGAACGCTTTATTGAGGTTCGCGGGCGGGACATCGGGGATGGCGAACGATACTCCCTGTGGAGAAACAGCCTCCATGATGGGGAAAATCAGCAGAACTGCGGCTGCTGTCAGAGTGAGAATTACCGGTATCGGTTTCATCAGCTGTCCGGATCTCATACGTTTTGAAATAATGGACCGTCGGTATCCGACCCATTGGAAATCGAGCCAGCAGCGATCCTGTTCCACCCGCCGAGGTCATTCATGGATTCCATCATCATCCGCGGAGCACGCGAGCATAACCTGAAAAATATCGATGTGGTGATCCCGCGGAACAAGTTCGTGGTGATCACAGGGGTGAGCGGTTCAGGCAAGTCCTCCCTCGCTTTCGACACAATTTTCGCCGAAGGGCAGAGGCGGTACGTCGAGTCGCTTTCGGCGTACGCGCGGCAGTTTCTCGAGCAGATGGAAAAGCCCGACGTCGACTCGATCGAAGGCCTCTCGCCTGCGATATCGATCGAGCAGCGGACCACATCGAAGAACCCTCGTTCCACTGTCGGAACCGTCACCGAGATTTACGACTATCTCCGCCTTCTGTTCGCCTCGGTCGGCACACCGCATTGCACGCAGTGCGGCCAGGAGATCCGCCCACAGTCGATCCAGCAGATGGTCGACCGGTTGATGCTGCTGCCTGAGGGGACGAAGTTCACCGTGCTGGCGCCGTACATTCGAGGAAAGAAGGGCGAGTACCGCAAGCAGATGCTCCAGATGGTCAAGGAAGGATTCACGCGCGCAGTCGTAAACGGCGACATGATCGAGCTCGCCGATCCGCCCACTCTCGACAAGCAAAAGAAGCACACGATCGACATCGTCATCGACCGTCTCGTAGTCAAGGAAGGTATCGAGCAGCGGCTTGCCGATTCGCTCGAGGTTTCGACGCGCGTATCGAAGGGTCTCGTGAAGATTCTCTACGCGGCCGACAACCGCGAAGAGCTACTGTCGCAGAATTACAACTGTCCGGATTGCGGCATTTCGATCGGAGAGATCACCCCGCGGCTGTTTTCGTTCAATTCACCGTACGGCGCCTGTCCACGCTGCTCCGGGCTCGGGTCGCTCCTCGAAGTCGACCCGGGCAAGCTGATTCGCAACGAAGACCTTTCGATCGAACAGGGCGTCATTGCGATCTGGAAAGAGGGAGCGGAAAACTGGCGCACGCGGCAGCTTTCCCAGCTCTCGAAGCACTTCAAATTCAGGCTGACGACATCGTGGAAGAAGCTGCCCGAAGAAGCGCGTCAGGTGATTCTGTTCGGCTCGGATGACCGCATCCGGTTCGAGTTCACCGGCTCGAAGAGCTCGTATCACTGGACGGGACAGTACGAAGGTCTCATCCCGATGTTGATGCGGCGTTACCGGGAGTCTGACTCGGATGACATCCGCGACGAGATCGAGCGCTTCATGACGAACAGGCAGTGTCCCGAATGCAAGGGTCGCAGACTCAAGCCGGAGGCGCTGAGCGTTACGGTTGCCGGCCGGACGATCGACAATCTCGTCGCAATGCACCTCGAGGAGTCCGAGAAGTTTTTCGGATCGATCAATCTCTCCGAGCGGGAGGAGGCGATCGCGGGAAAGATCCTCAAGGAAGTACGCGACCGCCTGCACTTCCTCAACGCTGTCGGTGTCGGATACCTCACGCTCGACCGTGCGGCTGCGACGCTCTCGGGTGGCGAGGGGCAGCGCATCCGGCTCGCTACGCAGATCGGCTCGAAGCTCATGGGCGTTCTCTACGTGCTCGACGAGCCGTCGATCGGTCTCCACCAGCGCGACAACAGAAGGCTGATCGATTCACTGTTGAGTCTGCGCGAGTTGGGGAACAGCGTGATCGTCGTGGAGCACGACGAGGAGACGATCGCCTGCGCGGATCACGTGATCGACCTCGGCCCGCGTGCCGGCGTGCACGGGGGTGAGATCGTTGCCGAGGGAACCATCGACCAGATCAAAAAGTACGAGCGCTCGCTCACTGGTCGCTACCTGAGGGGTGCTGAGTCGATTCGAGTTCCCAATGCGCGGCGGAAGCGCTCGGACGCCGAGCTGCGCATCGTTGGCGCATCAGCGAACAACCTCCGGAAACTCGACGTGGCGATTCCCCTTGGACTCTTCGTCGCAGTCACCGGCGTGTCGGGCTCCGGAAAATCGACGTTGATCAACGACATCCTTTACAAGGCTGTTTCCCGGTACATCTACGACAGTCTCGCCGATCCAGGGGCGCACGAGAAGATTCTCGGAATCGAGCAGCTCGACAAGGTGATCGATATCGATCAGTCGCCCATCGGCCGGACGCCGCGATCGAATCCCGCGACGTACACGCAGCTCTTCACCGAGATCCGCAATTTGATGGCGCAAACGCAGGAGGCGCGCATGCGGGCCTACGGACCCGGCCGCTTCTCGTTCAACGTCAAGGGAGGACGCTGTGAGAACTGCAGAGGCGAGGGACAACTGAAGATCGAGATGCACTTTCTCCCCGACATCTATGTCACATGCGACGCCTGCAATGGACGGCGCTACAACCGCGAGACACTCCAGGTTTTCTACAAGGGAGCTTCGATTGCGGACATCCTGGACATGACAGTCGAGCAGGCGCTCGAGACGTTCCGCAACATTCCGAAGATCGCGAACATCCTGCGCACGCTCGACGAGGTCGGACTCGGATACATCAAGTTGGGCCAGTCTGCGACGACGCTCTCGGGCGGAGAGGCGCAACGCGTGAAGCTGGCGCGCGAGCTTGCCAAGCGCGCGACCGGACGCACGCTCTACATTCTGGACGAGCCCACGACGGGCCTCCATTTTGATGACATCTCGAAGCTGCTTCACCTCATGCATGGTCTGGTCGATCGCGGCAACACAGTCGTAGTCATCGAGCACAATCTGGACGTGATCAAGACAGCGGATCACATCATCGACCTGGGCCCGGAAGGTGGTGCCGGTGGAGGCCGGGTCGTGGCGACCGGCACACCGGAGCAGGTGGCAAAGGCTGCGGGAAGCGCTACGGGGACGTATCTGAAGAAGATGCTTGCGAAGGAAGTTCGGCCGGCTGCTGCACTTGCTGGCGCACGGCTCTGACTCCTGAACCGCTTCTCACTCATGAATCCTGCACCCTCGGACGAGCTGGTTCGATGTGTCATCCCGAGCAACCTAACGGCGCGGGGCGCCGGTGAAGGGGTGATGAACCACCGTGTCATGCTGAGCGAGGCCACGTCATCCTGAGCGAAGCGAAGGATCTCTGCTTGCGATGCTCGACCCTCTTCAGGAGATCCTTCGCTTTGCTCAGGATGACGTGTTTCTACATCCCTCCCGGTTCGGAAAGGTTCATTAGAAGAGAGGGTCGCCGACCAGACGCTACAATTGCATCCCGGAGGACGAATCATGAGACTTGTTGTCGTCGGCCTCCTTTTCGGTTGCCTTCTCGTTCCCTCTGCTCGAGAGTGAGAAGGAAGAAGAGCTGGTGGAGGGACAGAAGTTGCTCGACGCAGTCTTCCTGATGCTGCCGCGTTGACCTGACACAACTCGACTAGGGGATTTTCATCCCCTGCCCTGGGTTCGAGCTGCCGCGTCGTAACGTGAAAGTGCTCAACCGGACAGGGATAGGAATCCCCTGCCACATGCACATGGTGGCGCTGCTACGCGGCGATCGAGTGCCCGAGATACCGGTAGCCGATCTTGGCAACAGCGACGATGACGGCCGCGTCGGTTCCGACAGCCTTCTGGAGCTTGCGGCGAAGGCGCGTGACGTGCGTGTCGACAGTGCGGCTGTTGAGATTCAGATCGACCCGGTAGTTCCAGACGCGCGAAAGAAGCTCGTCGCGGGGCACGACGCGCTCGCGGTTCTTGAACAGGTACATGAGAAGATCGAACTCCTTCGGTGAGAGCTTGAGCTTGTGATTGTTCGCTTCAGCCTCGCGCGTGCCCGGATCCAGACGGATCAGATGATCCTCGCAGAGGGCGTCGGTCGCATGACCGTGCTCGGTTCGGCGCATGATGGCATCGACGCGTGCGAAGAGCTCCTGAAGGCCGAAGGGCTTGGTGACGTAGTCGTCGGCTCCGCCGCGCAGACCGCGCACCTTGTCGGTTTCCTGCCCGCGGGCCGTGAGAAGAATCACCGGCACCTGCGAAGTCTGGCGGATGTGATCGAGCACTTCGAATCCGCTTTTCTTCGGAAGCATCAGATCGAGAAGCACCAGATCCGGATTGTGGGCGTGGAACATCTGGATCGCCTCTTCTCCATCCGCAGCCTGAACCGTTTCGTAGTTCTCGAGCCGCAAATTGATCTCGAGTCCCTGCCGCAGCCCTGCATCATCCTCAACGATCAAGATCCTGGTCATCGTGTTCCTCCTAAAGATGCTTCCGATGGTTTGAATGCTTTCTGTCTCTGTACAACTTTTCCCTGCAGTCGTTTCGGGAACAGAAGGGTGAAGGTCGAGCCTTCGCCCGGTATGGATTGCACGTCGATGCGGCCGCCGTGCGAGCGGATGATCTGCTGCACGAGCGTCAGTCCCAGGCCGGCGCCGCGGCGGGGCTCGGTATCCGAAAACGCGGCACGATAGTAGGGCTCGAAAATGCGCTTCATGTCGCGCTGAGAGATCCCGACTCCGTGATCGCGGACGGCGAGAGCAATCCACTCGCCGGTCTCGTGGAGAGTAACTGTCAGGCGCCGGTCTTCTGTGGAGTACTTGATGGCATTGTCGATCAGGTTCAGCAGTGCGCGAGAAACCGCCTCGCGATCCCACAGTTGCTCCCCGATTGAAGAGTCGACGTTGAGCTCGATGGAGAAGCCCCGGCTCGAGATCCAGGAGCCGTACGTGCTGACGACCGACTGAACGAGCTCTGCCGGATCGAGTGGAACGAATGCGAATGGGTTCGTGCTCCGCTGAAGCCGAGCCACGTCGAGTACGTTCTCGACCAGATGGCTCAGGTGGATCACTTCCCGAAGAATGGAATCCTCCAGGCCTGCGCGCTCATGAGGCGCGAGCTGGCTGCTCCGCTTTAGAGTCTCGGCCCCCAGACGGATCATGGACAGAGGTGTCCGAAGCTCGTGAGAGACGTTTGCAATGAGCGCCGCCCTGAGATTCATCGCCTCGGCTTCTTTGCGAATACCGCGAAGCGCGTAAAAGGCTCCAACCGCCACGAGCGCGATCGCCAGCCCCGCAAACCAGACACTGATGACGCGGTGATTCTCCCAGCCGGGACTGGCGTAACTCGTCATCACGCTCGCCCTGGCTCCGTAGTCGTCGAGCGGAGCCTCGAGCGGTACGATGATCGCGTAACCCTCCGCGGTCCGGGTGACGCCTCGCACCGATCCCGCCTTCGTCAGCGTAATCTCGGAGTGCTCCCGGATTTCAGCCGTCTGAGGAAGATTCGACTCCCGATGAACGCTATCCGGTTCCACGAGCTTGCTCGCGGAAGCCAAAAGCAGCGAGGGATCGTATGTGTAGCTGACGCTTCCGGTGGCCGTGTAGAACTCGTGAGTGAGCCGATCCTGCGTCGAACGGTTTCCGGACAACTCGGTTACGAAGATCGATCCGGTGATGTCGTCATCGGGCACATACACCGCCGAGACGATCCATATGTGCTGATCGAGCCACGACTGGAGCGTCTCGAAATCAGGGCCGCTCGTTCGCTCGATCTGCTGCCATCGCTCGCTCGCCCTCGACATTTCAGCACCAGCAGCCACGTCGGTCCGGCGCGCGGTGATCTCGGCCGCGTAGGCGAGGTAGTGTGCGGCGAAACTGTTGAGCCCCTGTTCCATCCGCACCGACAGGTGATACGACCGCCAGGCCAGCACGCCGAGGGCGATCGAGATAGCGAGGAACGGAATGATGACCGACGCTCGGCGGTACGCCGAGCTGTTTTCGAAGACGCTTCGCATCCCCGGTCGTCTGAACACGCTATTCATTCCTCAACTCGATTGAAAAATGCAAAGCAACGCATCAGTTCGATCCCTCGTCCGAGTGGACCTCACGAAGATGCGTGGCAACGATCTTGTCGATCTGCTCTGTGGAGATCTTCTCCATCCTCAGAGTCACGCGCTTGAACGTTCCGACCCTGTTCACAATGATTACGACTTTCTGGGCTTCAGGTTCTCTTTCCGATTCCGCCATGAGCAACTCCCTCACTTTGCGGAGCTGGGCCAGGGAGGCTTTCGACAAGTCGTGCCGTCCCATCGAGATGATCCGGTCGCCCGCCCGCAGGCCCGCGCGCTCGGCCGGAGAGCTCGGATAGATCGACTTGATCACGATTCCATTGCCGCTCGGACCGCTCGTAACGACGAAGCCGAGCGGCCCGTACTTCTTCGACAGAAGACTTCGTATCTGCCGTTCACACTCGGTCGCCTCGTTCTCGCATCTGCTCTTGCTCCCCCCGCTCAACGGCAGGCAGATCAGCAGCAGCATCAGAGCTGCTGGCAACGGCGTGAGAATTTTCCGATTCATGGGAGGTCGTGTCGCGGGCTCAGTCATGCCAAGCATAACAACGTACTCGTGTGTTCTACGGCATGTGAACCTCTCAGGTGGTTACAAATCAGAAAATGTGAAGGATGATTCCAGTAACTTCATACGTATCAGTATGTCGCGCACGCTTACGGAAACTGAAAAATCGGGCTGAAAAATGGGTTATTTGTGAAATTGCCGACGTGCAGGAGGCACGGCTGAAGAACCCTGCTGGCGCAGGGTCGTGGAGGAGGACACGCTCAGTCACTCCCCACCCAAGGGGCCTCCTCTCGGTCCCCCGCTCCGTGGAGCGCTTACTCCGCCGGGATGAACACGGCGTCACCGGTCTGGCGCTCGACCAGCGAGGCGTACACACTCAGGTTCTCGGCGCCGGACTCATCGATTTGTATTCGAAGATCGCGCAGTCCGGAGAGACCGAGGTCTTCCAGCACGCCGAAGAGGGGAAGTGAGAGAAAGGGCGCCACCGTACGGTCAAAGGCTCCCAGGAAGTTCCCCGCGCCGTCATAGACTTCCAGCCGCAGCACGGCGTGCTTGCCGGCGGTCTCGAAGATGCCAAGGTTGGTTCGCCTATCGAGGTCGCTCGATACCGGAAAGATCGTGCGTGCGGACGGCACATCCGCGATACCCGCTTTATGAAGGGGACCGTTTTCAGGGGCTGCGCCTTCGCCCTTTCTCGCCGGGGAAACGTCGTGAACCGGGGCGAACTGCCCGAACGTTCCGATTGGCGAGTCGTTGTAGATGCGTCCCCATCCGGTGAACGGGGCTCGCGATTCGATGCGGAGTGAACCAGTCCATACGCCCGTGTTACCGAGCACGTCCAGAATCAGGTCCTCCGTTGTGAGGGCTCCCTCCGGAGCGAGGACGATGCGCCGAACTTCTGACCCCTGAGGATCTCCGGTCGGGATGAACGTGAGCTCGAGCTCTTCCTCTGAAGATCCCTCGTTGACGATCTGCAAAGCCGTGCGGAAAAACGTTCCCTCGGCCCCCGGTGTCGAAGCGGCAGCATCCAGAACGCGCACGTAGGACGGAAAGCCATCAGGCGTGATCTCGTCCGGTACGAACAGAGCCTGCGAGAAGGTGCCGTCGCCCGTTCGTTGATCGACCTTGCTCTGGTACAGAGCGACTCCGTTTACCGTACTGACCCTGACCGATCCCCCCTCGAACGAGCTGATCCCGAACAGTGTGGTGATGGGAATCTGAATCCCCTGCCAGGGTGCAAGCATCTGTTCGCTGGAAGCCACGACGTTGCCCGAGGAATCGACGGCCTGTGCAGAGACGCTCACGGCAGATCCAGTGGCGTTGACCATGCCGAGATTGGTGCGGAAGGTTTCGTTCTGGGCGGCACCGAGGAGCCTTCTGGTGGCGGATCGATTTCGGGTGGAAGGATCGACGCGCCAGGACGACAGGCGTTGCCCGTACTTTCCTTCGCCACCTTCGTTGTACGTCGAGCCGCTGGTCTGTACGTTATCGAGCGCGGTGGAGCGGATCTCGATTGCGCCCACGGCATTCTCTAGACCGAACACTGTAGCGACGACATCTCGCAGCACGACGGATTCGCCGCTGCGAAGAGTCAGATCCACGGCCGGAGGATTCTCACTCGAGCCGTAAATCGCGAACGTTACTGCAACGTCGCACGGGCTGCCCTTGCGGCAGACCAGGTTCAGGTCGGAACGGAAGAACGTATTGCGGGCACCCGGAGCCGCTGCGACCCCCGGAAGGACGAGGAGCGGTGAATCTGTGGAACGCTCGCGGGCCGCGACACGCAAGCGCGTGATCCGGAGCTCGTGAAGGTCTCCGGATCCGGACAGAGCGAGTGAAGTCAGGACGTCGTTCTGATCGGCAAGAATTGAGGGATCGATGGACAATTGAATCGTTCCCCGGCTGTTTGCCGCGAGCGTGACCGGTGGCCCCGCGGCAACGCCATTCTGCAGACCGTCTGCGATCGACACATCAACGGGTGCACTGGACGTATTCACGACCGGCAGTTCGATGGTGAACGGGGCCGCTTTGGCGTTGATGAAGACCCGGCTCTGGCTCTCGAGGAACCGCGGTGAGGTCAGGTCCGACTCCGAGAGCGCCAGCACATTCGACCACCCGCTCATCTGACAGCCTGAAGTTGCACGCACACGTACGAAGGGGTTTCCGCCGATGGCGATCGTCGCCTCATTTCCTGTGACGATCCGGCTCACGGGAGCCCGGAAATCGTTGGTGGAAGAGGTCTGGATCTCGTACCGTACAGGACCCGCGGCGGACGGCGTCCAGGAAATCGCGACGCTGGCTGGTCCGAGGTGCCGCTCGACCCGGGCAGATGGCGTGACGTTGAACGCAACTCGGGCCGCGGCGGGATCCTGGAAGATCGCGAGAGAGTATCCGTCGGCGACGAGCACGTCTCCCATCCCGTCCGAGGCGATCGCAACCTGTGTGGGACGAGTCAGCCCTTCCAGAACGTTTGTGATGACCGGATTCGCCGCTGCGGTGTAGTCGACTCTCAGGAGGCTGCCCGCGCGTGTGACGAGGTAACCGATGTTCGGGCCGGCGGCCAGATCCACCGTGTCCTCGGGAATCGGGATGCTGCTGATCTCCAGCGGAACGAGCGGCGCAGAGATGTCGAACAGACGGAGTCTCGGTGTGTCGACCACCAGGAGGAGCTGAGAGTGAGTGGTGGTGGCGGGAGCGATCTCGGCTTCGATGAGCTTGTTCGTGAGGATGACGTGGTCGAGCCGGGCATCCGCCGGATCCGAAAGATCGACGACCTTGACTCCACCTACGGCGAACCCGTACGCCACGCCGGGGATCGCCACGACGCCGAGAAACGTGCCGAAGCTGTCGTTTCTGAGGCCGCTGAGCTGGATGGGAAACGTCGGATCTGAAACGTCCATAACGTGAAATCCCGACGCACGGTTGGCTTCGATGAGCAGATCGCCCGAATAGTCCGCGGAGCTCGGGATCGTACCAAGCGACCGGTAGACCCCGAGATAGATCGGATGCGGTGGGGAAGTAATGTCGATCATGTGAACGTCCGCGCGGCCGTAAACGATCGCGCGATTACCGGAGATACGAACGCGGTCGGCAGAATCATCGAGGGCGATGGACGCGACATCGCGGGGTTGCAGCGGACTGCGGATGTCGATCACGCGAAACAGCGGCGGATCGGCGACGTACGCGTATGCCCCGTCCGTCGCGACACCGGAGAGTGGTCCGGCCCGATCGAGGAACTCACCGGCGAGGATCGGGCTCGTCGGATCGCTGAGGTCGAGCATGCGAAGAGGCGCGCCCGTCTGCAGTCGCGCGCCTGCCGCACCTGCGAGAGTCCCGGCTGTGAAGAGCGTGGTGCCGCTCGCGGCGATCGCATCCGCCGGCTCCTCGAACGTCGTGATCAGAGATGGCTGGCCCGGGTCTGCCAGGTCGAAGACATGGATGCGCGAACCACCGAGAGCATCCGCTGCGTACAGCCGGTTGCCTGATACGGCGAGTTGCCGAATGTCAGATGCTCCCGAGAGGAGGCGAGGATGCGTGACCGGCGCATCAGGATTGCTTACATCGATTGGTGTGATACCCGTTCCGCCGCCCGCAACGTAGAGAAAGCTTCCTTGCGCTGTCAGGTTCACGGCCGGAACTGCAATCGGATCGAGCGGAGTGAGCGTTCCGCCCGAATAGCGATACGGCACGAGCCCACCCTCGACGCTTCCGACGAAGATCACGTTCCCGACAACCAGTAGCGCGGTCGCCTGGCGGGCGAGCGGCACTGAAGTGACTCGGTCCAGTCTGCCGGCCGACACCGAAAAAATGTCGAGCTCCGCGCCGGCAGCCGCCAGGAATCCGTCGCCTGCGGCCAGTCTCGAATAGACGCGGTCCTCGACTACCTGAGTGATGCCCAGGCTCTGGCCGGTGCCTATGGTGTACACCTCGATGGCGCTGGCCGTGAGGACCGCAAGTGTGTTCTCCACCCTCGCGAGACGGAGCGATTCGGTGTCTGTCTGAACGACGGTGCGGTGACGGATAACCGCGGGATTCGTGACGTCATAAACCGTCACTCCCTGCCCATCCGCTGCGATGACCGTCCCGTTATGAACGAGCAGGTCTCGTGTGATTCCACGCTCTCCCCAACTGCGCAGCAGAGAACAATCGTCGGTGGCAGCGAGGGGAACCGTGACGAGAAGCGCAAGCAGGCAGGAGGTGAGGGGACGTTTCATCGGAGCTCCTTGGAAGTTGAATCGGGGTTCGTGCCCTGTGGCAGGCTGTCATTGTCTCGCTCAGGATGACACATAGGCACACTTCCCTAAGCAGAGCTCATTCGAAGAGGATGCTTCGCCCGGCGTGATGCAATTGCCTCGCAGCCTGGAAGCCGATACTTCATCGAAATATCATCTCGCCGAAAGCGTCCGGCAGATGAAAATCGGGCGGACTCTTCCAGGTCGGTCTCCATGCTGTGAACTCGTCTCCTTCCGGGTGACGGTCGATGCGGAAGAAATTCGCCCGCCAGCTGTTTCCAGGCTGCGGAGCCGGGACGCCCATGCAGGCGAACGGCAGCGCTACTACGGTCGTGAAACGGCCGGCTCCCTGGATGTCGCGCAGGTGGCGGACCGCCACGAACAGATCGTTACAGTTCCAATCCCTGTCGACCTCCATCGTCTCCCGTTTTCCGTCCGGAGAGTGAATCGCAGCGTCGAACCATGTCCCGCGCGGACTGGCCTCGATCTCGAAGTAACGACTGGGATGTGACGGCGAAAGAAACAGCTCTACGACATCCTGTTCCCATAAAGGAGCGTCGCGCTCGAGGTGTGTCGCAACGACGTGATCATCGTCTCCGTCGAAGATGAAGTACACACGCTCCCCGTCGTGAAAGGTGTGAAGTGTGGTCTCCAGCCGCGGAGGGTTTCCGTTCGAGGAGTTCAGGAGCGGCACGCCCCCCGCGCCGGGGGGAACGTGCCATGGCTCATCGATAGAGAAAGCGTGCGGCACGACCTCGAGCCTCGAATCATTGCTCATCCGCGATCCTCACACTGCATGACCAACTCCTCCCGTGACGCGCCGAGAGACGGATCCTCGGGCTCAGTCCCGCACAGAGTCTGGAGATCGGCGCCCGCCTGGTCAATTTGTACGTCCCGGCATATAGAATGCAGTCTCGCCGCTTTGGAGATGTTATGGATCCGGAATTTGACGAACTGAAGAAAGAATTTCTGGCGGAAGCTCAGTCGAAAATTGAAGAGATCGGGTCGCTCCTGAATGGATCGGATGGCCCGGCTGACCGGGATCGGATGCTTTATCTGGCTCATCAGTTGAAGGGCGCCGGGGGAAGCTACGGTTTCCAGCGGATCTCGACCGAGGCCGCGGCCATCGAGACCGTGCTCGAGAAAATCGACGGCGAACCGACCGATGATCAGACCGGGGAGCTGACCAGTCGCATCGGCAACACCGTGGAAGAGATCAGGCAACGGCTCGACGAGCTCGACGGCGCATAGATTGTCCCTTCTTTGGCCTGCCATGGGACCTGACTACTTTGTTTCGGACCGCGGAACTCTGCGCAAGCCCTCACTCCGTCGCTCGACCTGCACCTGATTCCTTCCGCCTCGTTTTGCCCGATATAACGCCTTGTCGGCCGCCTCTATGAGCTCGCGCGCGCTTTGCATTTTTGAACGGGGAAAGGTTGCGACTCCGATACTCACTGTGACGGGAATGTCGCCCGCCTCGGTGTGGAACGTATGGCTTTCAATGATCTCGCGGATCTTCTCTGCAACCTGGACGCCGTCGCTGAGATCCGTCTCGGGCATCATGACCGTGAACTCCTCCCCGCCGTAACGGGCGGCGATGTCGGCCGCGCGAATTGACGTGGTGAAGATGTTCGAGACCTCGCGGAGCACCTCGTC
This sequence comes from Thermoanaerobaculia bacterium, assembly GCA_041748075.1. Classification (GTDB taxonomy): domain Bacteria; phylum Acidobacteriota; class Thermoanaerobaculia; order Gp7-AA8; family Gp7-AA8; genus JBGSYJ01. The sequence goes on along the minus strand of JBGTDX010000119.1, from coordinate 1,980 downwards.
GCCTGCGGCATGGCCGTGGGTATCGTTGATCTTCTTGAAAAAGTCGATATCGATCAGCGCAAGAGAAAGCGGACGTTTGTAACGCTCCGATTCCTCGAAAGCTCGCAGAAGCTCGTCCTGAAAGTGACGGTGATTGTTCAGGCCCGTGAGGCCGTCGGTGATCGACAGGCGGGCGAGAGCCGCATTGCGTTCTTTCAGCTCGGCCTGAAGATCGACGATCCGTTTTGCCGCGCGGACCCGGGCGAGCAGTTCGGCGTGCTGAAACGGCTTGGTGACATAGTCGTCGGCGCCCAGGTCGAGTCCCTCGACTTTGTCCTGCTGCTCGTCCTCGCCGGTGAGCATGATGATGTAGCGGTCGCGGAAGTTTTCGTTGGCCTTGAGCTCCTTGCATAGCTGCGCGCCATCGATGTCGGGAAGCCGCCGGTCGAGAACGCAGATGTCCCACATCGTATCTCCCAGCTGATCACGCGCTTCCTGCCCCGTGGTGCACTCGAATACCTGGTAGCCCTCCCGGCGGAGGAACATCCGCACGAGACGGCGGATGGCCGGGTCGTCGTCGACGATCGCAACAGTGAAGGGTCGTTTATCGGCCATTTTGTGCTCCTGCGGCAAAGATGGTGCCATAAGGAGTAGACAGTAGCCCTCATCTCCAGGTCGTCCATCCCGTCACAGAGTTCACCCCCTGGGGCACGGGGTGCCTGCAAACGGCCGGAGGCTACTGTGTACTGTCTACTCTCAAAGAGACATCCAGCGCTTCGACCGAATGCGTCAACGCCCCTACGGAGATCCGTTCGACCCCGGTCTCCGCGACTTCACGAACGGTTTCGAGCGTGACTCCGCCAGAGGCTTCGAGCGGAATTCTTCCGCCGGTTTGCGCGACCGCTTCGCGCATCATCGCAGTCGACATGTTGTCGAGGAGAATGAAGTCGGGCGAGACTTCGAGGGCTTCCTCGAGCTCGGTGAGGTCCCGGACCTCGACCATGAGAGGCTTTTGCGGTCCCGCGGTCCGGATGCGCCGAACGGCGGCCGTGATGGAGCCGGCGCGGTCGATGTGATTGTTCTTGACGAGAAACATGTCGTGCAGCCCGAGGCGGTGATTGAATCCCCCTCCTGCGAGGACAGCCGCCTTGTCGAGCACGCGCAGGCCGGGCGCGGTCTTGCGCGTATCGTAAATTCCGGCGCCCGTGCCTGCTACGGCGGCGACGTAGCGGCTCGTGAGCGTCGCGATGCCCGAGGCGCGCTGGACGAGATTGAGCGCCGTTCGCTCGCCGGACAGAAGCGCGCGCACAGAGCCGGATATGGTCGCGATCGTATCTCCCGGCTCGATCTGCTCGCCGTCCCGTTTGATGTCGTCAAAGGTCGACTCCGCATCGAGCCACGCAAAAACGGCGCGCGCGGCCGCGAGGCCGGCAACGATACCGGGTGCTTTCGCCAGAAAGAACGCTTCCGCCCGCTCGTCCGCATCAAAGATCGCGTCGGTCGTGATGTCGGGAAGGTCCTCGGCGAGGGCCCGTTCGATGATCTCCTCGAGCTGTTCGGTGGTCATGGGAGAGGATTCTATCCGAGCCGAGCTCTTCCCCTCTCCCGGCGGGAGAGGGGGCCAGGGGTGAGGGATCTGCTGATTGGGTGACGGAGATGCTGACAAGGATGCCGAATGTTGAATGTTGAATTGAATGTTGACTGTTGAATGGAGATCGGTCCCAATTCAACATTCAAAATTCACAATTTCAACATTCAACATTCGCTTTGTTCAGAGAATCCCCGATTCAGGCCATAGGATCTCTGGTTGCGGGATCCCCGCTCCCGGAATGCCCGCGAGGCTGGTCGCGTTTCCAGAGACAGTTCATTGCAAATTGGGGGCGCACCGGCTTCGACGGGGACATGTCGGGGCTGTGGTTGCATGCCGAGCTGATTGACTCGTAAATCCGATCAACACTTGTAATCGCGAACAGCGACTACGCACTGGCAGCTTAATTGACT
>JBGTDX010000118.1:0-131801 GCA_041748075.1 Thermoanaerobaculia bacterium | reverse complement strand
GTACTGCAGAAGTGCGAAGTTGTAGAGGTTGCTCGAGAGAACCGAATCGAGCTGCGCGACATAGCTGTTGACGGTGTTGAATTCATCACCCTGGTTGGAAAACGAACCACTGCTCTCCGAGGGAAAGTTGTTGAAGTCGGACCCATTCCAGCGGATGTTGAAGTGGTTGTTGCTGGCGATGTTCCAGTCCACTTTTGCGAGGAAAGTTTCCTGGTCTTCGCGGGTGTTGTAGAAGAACTCCTGATCGAATGGGACACCCGTCAGATTCTGAACTCTGTTGATGAAGGCCTGCTGCGTTGCAGATGGAAGGGCCTGAAACCCGCTATTGTTGCGAATGTCGGCTACCGTGCGGGTCTCCTGAACGTCCTGGAGGTCTGCATTTACGAAAAAGAAGAGACGGTCGCGCATGATCGGACCGCCGATTGCCAATCCGTACTGGTCTACGTCTCTGGCACCGGTCTGCTCCTCAATGCCTGCCACGGTTCGTTCGTCAGCCCAGTCCTGATCTCGCAGAAAGTAGAACAGCTGGCCGCTCAGATCATTCGTGCCGCTCTTGGTGATGGCATTGACGGTGCCGCCGCCACCACGCGAGTACTCTGAGCTGTAGGTTGTGCGGATGACCTGGAACTCCTGAATTGCAGCCTGGCTGAAGACGAAGGGGGCTTCCGTTCCACCTCGCTCTTCAGCAAAGAAGTCGGAGTTCGCATTCGCGCCGTCGATGTTGAAATCGAGCGCGGTGCCGCGTGCACCGGCGAGGGCGACTCGCCCACCAAATGATGGCGCGACGCCTGGGGTGAGTGACACGAGATCCTTGAAGTCGCGTCCGAGGATAGGCAGATTGTCGATCTGCGTTTCTGTGACCGCCTCAGTCGTGCCCGACTGGGTGGTATCCACCAGCGGTGTCTCCGCGGTGACGGTGATCTCCTCAGCCACGGACGGATTGAGGATGACTCGGACATTGGCCGCCTGACCGAGCAGGACGCGGACATTGTCACGCTGTGCCGATCCGAGTCCCGCGAGCTCTGCCGTCACCCGATAGGTACCGGGAGGCAGCTGAGAGATCGAGTACTGCCCACCGCTTTCGGTATATGTCGTGCGGGTCAACCCAGTCGCGACATTCCTCGCCGTTACCGTCACACCTGGCAGCGCGGAGCCCCCGCTATCGGTGACGCTTCCGTTGATTTCGCCCGTCGTCGATGACGTCTGGGCAAACGCGCCCAAGGCGAGCAATGCGCTGCACATCGTGATTAATGCGATGGTTCGTATACGAGCAAACATGAATCCCCCTAATTTGATGACTGACAACGTTAAGTTCTGATGGACTTCGCGCATCGCGTCGTGCGCTGAAAATAGCTAGGCGGCATCAACTTACCTGAGCGTCATTGAATTCGATTCGGACCGGTGTAAAGAGGATGTAAAGTCCACACAGGGTATCGCGGAATCCTCGCGAAACGAAGAGATTTTCCGCCTTGGCCCCGCACCTCAGAAGCTCTTCAGAAACGCTTCATTCGACTTGAACTTCTGGAGCTTCTCGAGCAGCATTTTCATCGCTGTCGTGGCATCCGTTCCCGCCAGCGCCCGCCTCAGTGTGTGAACTTTCGGTAACACTTCCGGATCGAGCAGCTTCTCCTCTTTCCGGGTGCCGGTCTGCGCGATGTTCATCGCCGGAAATATACGCCTTTCGAACAGCCCGCGGTCCAGTACGATCTCGGTGTTTCCCGTTCCCTTGAACTCCTGGAAGATGACCTCGTCCATTCGGGATCCCGTGTCGACCAGCGCGGTGGCAACGATCGTCAGGGAGCCCCAGTCTTCGGCGTTCCGGGCCGCGCCGAAGAATCGCCGTGGCTTTTCCATGGTTCGGGCGTCGATGCCGCCGGAGAGGATCTTCCCGCTCCCGCGCTGCTCATTATTGTACGCCCGGGACATTCGGGTGATCGAGTCACAGAGAATGACGACATCCTTCTTCATCTCGACCAGCCGTCGCGCCCGCTCGAGTACGACCTCAGCGATCATGATGTGGTTCTCTGCGGTCTCGTCGGAGCTCGACGCGATCACTTCGCCCTGAGCTACCGAGCGCCGGAAGTCGGTGACCTCTTCCGGTCTCTCGTCCACGAGGAGCACCATGAGGATCACGTCAGGGTGATTGACGTTGATCCCGTGCGCGATGTCCTTCAGCAGGGTCGTCTTTCCCGTCTTTGGCGGTGCGACGATGAGGCAGCGCTGCCCTTTGCCGAGCGGCGCAAACAGATCGAGCACCCGTGTGGTCAGGCGATCCGGTTCGGTCTCGAGCTTGAACATCTCGTTCGGATCGATCGAGATCAGCTCGGAGAACGGATGGCGCGATTCGCGGAAGTCGTCGACCGCCATCCCTTCGATCTGTTCCAGCCCGATCAGTTCGAGACCGTTGTGCGTCCGTCTTGCCGTGCCCGTGAGCTGCAGGCCCGGCTGAAGGTGCAGTTTCTCGATTGTACCCCTCGGCACCAGCGGGTCGCCCGGCTGAATGACGTAATTGTTCCCCGCGTTGACGAGCACGCCGTTTCCGTTGGGTTTGATGTGAAGAACGCCGCTGGCCGGAACGAGCTCCCCGGTCGGACCGCTGTCGGGCTGACTGGAGCTGTCCTGCATCGATTCGCTCTCGCGGGAACGGCCCCCGCGACTCCGCGAACGTTTTTTCCTGGGAGCGTTCCCTCGCGCACGACCTTCCGGTTGAGGCCGGGAAGCCTGGTCTTCCTGAGGAGAGGCTGTCGTGGCGGCGTTGCCGGAACCCGGCGCGCCGGCGGAATTACCCGGGGCGCGACGCCTGCGCCTGCGACGCCTACGCGGTGGTCGATTTTCTGGTGGTGTCATGCAATGTAAAATTCATCGTTATGCTCGATTTCTCCTGACTGCGGGAGTTCCTGACGACATCGCGGCGGAGCCTGCTGTCTCGACGCCTGGCAAGGAAGCCTTAACAAACTCGTCGCACGAAAGTGCCACCTCAGTCTAGCGGAACTCGCGGGACGGAACGCAAGGGCAAAGTCGACGGACGACAGTAGACCGTAGATAGAGCGAAAACGCAAGGGGTGTGAACCAGAGACGAGCAGGGAGGAGTCAGGGCCAGGCACGAGAGGCTTTCGCCTGAGTCCGGCTCATGGACCTGCGGGCTGCCTGTATACTTTTTGCCCGCCCCCGCGACTAGTGTCCTGTAACGGTGAAATCGCTAGCGATTTCACCGTTACAGGACACTAGCCCTCGAACACCACTGGCCCCTGACTGCTGTTTTATGTGACAATCATCAGTAGATCCAAGGAGAGGAGGGGAGGCGAGAGCAATGGCTGAACAGATTCTGGTCGTAGAGTATGAACCGCGTTACATCGACCGGATCAGACAGGCTGTTTCGTCCCACCCCGTCACCCCCATCTTCGCCCGCGATGGCGAGGAAGCACTCAAGGCTCTCGACACGGCATCTCCCCGCCTCATCGTTCTGTCGTCCATCCTTCCGAGAATAAGCACAGGCGATCTCATTCGCCAGATCCGAAACCGACCCGCGGCCGCCGCGACGCCGATCCTCGTCACCATCTCCGGCTACAACGGCAAGACGCCCAAGGCGGACGCCGTGCGGCTGGGAGCGTCGGATCTGCTGCCCAAGCCTTATTCGGAAACTGAATTCTTCGGAAAAGTACAGGAGATGCTCGGTCTCGACCGCGGCGGCAGCGGATGGACTTCGGCCGACATCGGAGAAGAGCTCGATCGCCAGTTGAAGGTCGCTGCCGGGCAGCAGGCTGTGAGCGCCGCAAAGAAAAAATCTCGAAGCACGTTCGAGGACGTGGACAAGATGGTTGCAGACACCCTTGCGGGCGTCCGGATTCCTCTCACGCGCAAACCGGCCACGGACGAACCGGTCGAGACGAAGCCCGGCTCGCAGCTGGTCGACCTCGACAAGCTGCTCGAGGACACACTCTCTGGGCTGGAGAAGCGGCGCGCAGAGGATGCATCCGCTTTTCATACAGCTGCGTTGCCCGAAGATGGTTCCGCTGAGGAACGCCACGATGATGACACCTCCGACGGAATCCGCTTCGGCCAGTACGTGCTCCTCGAAAAGATCGCGAGTGGCGGTATGGCCGAAGTCTGGAAGGCGCGGATGCGCGGAGTCGAGGGCTTCCAGAAGATCGTCGCTATCAAGAAGATTCTTCCGCACCTGTCCGACAACTCCGACTTCGTCGAGATGTTCGTGGACGAAGCCAAGCTCGCGGCACAGCTCAATCACAGCAACATCATTCACATTTACGATCTGGGCCGGATCGCCAAGTCTTACTACATTGCGATGGAGTACATCGACGGTCATGACCTGAAGTCGATCATGAATACCGCCGAGGAGCGCGACCAGAGACTTCCGGTGGAACTGGCGCTCTTCATCGCTTCGAAAACGGCGGCAGCACTCGACTATGCGCATCGCAAACGCGACTTCGATGAGAAGGAGATGGAGCTGGTCCATCGCGACGTCTCCCCTCAGAATGTCCTGATCTCCTACGAAGGGGACATCAAACTCTGCGACTTCGGTATTGCGAAGGCGGCGTCGAAGGCCTCTCACACGCTTTCCGGTGCGCTCAAAGGCAAGCTGCAGTACATGTCGCCCGAACAGGCGTGGGGACGCCGGATCGATCGGCGATCCGACATCTTTGCTCTCGGCACGGTGTTGTTCGAGCTTCTCACGGGCCGCAAGCTCTTCGTCGGCGAGAACGAGCTGTCGGTCCTCGAGCAGGTGCGTCAGGCTCGCGTCGTGGCCCCTTCGACGCTCAATGAAGATGTCACCCCCGAAATCGATGCGATCGTCATGAAGGCGCTCCAGGGAGAGCCGTCTTCCCGGTACCAGACCGCCGGCGAGCTCGTGAAGGATCTCGATGCGATCGTCTACAACTTCTGGCCGACGCCGACGAACGCCGATGTCGCGATCTACATGCATCATCTCTACACCCCCGATTCGGTGAGCGTGGCCGACCCTGCTGTTGCAGACGAGCCGGATCCATTGTCTGAAGCCGGTGATGCGGGCCTGACCCCGGTCGAATCGATTCAGGAAACCGCGGACATTGAAATGCCGTCCGAGCTTGTGGCCGAGCCCGCAATCACTGCTGAACCCGAGCCCGAGCCCCAGCCCCAGCCGGCAATAGCGACACCGGTGATGTTCACCGCTTCGGAGCCCGCAAAGAAAAGAAGGTTCGGAATCGTCCCGATAGCCGCTGGAATTCTTCTGCTGATTACCACCGCGGCCACGGCTTCGTACATCGTCTGGAATGGACGGAGCAATGACCAGACCCCGGCGCTGATGGCCTCGACTGCGGCGCCGGTGCAGCGGACGGTGCCGGTTCCCGCGAATCAGGCGCCGCTCGTTTCAGGGGGTGAAGCACTCCCCGTGAGCGAAACAGTCGACCCGACTGTCATCGACGGAAGCGATCAGGCACGCGTCGATCAGGAAGTCCAGCGAAGACTCGAAGCCGAGGGGCTGCGCCTCGAGAATCAGCGTGCACTGCAGTTGGCCGCCAGTCGTCCGCAGAAACAGCCGGCGGCAGTTCCGACGGCCGCCTCGGCCGTGCAGGCGCCTGAGCTCACTCAGACCGCGGTTCCTGTTGCAACCCCGGTCATCGAAGCGACGCCTGCGCCTCCTCCAGTGGTGCCGGTCTCGACTCCGGTGCCGACGCCGGTGCAGACTCCCGCGGTCGCGCAGGCGACGCCGGTTGCCGCCCCCGTTCCGGTCCGGCAGGGAGACCTGGTCGATGCGAGCACGCCCGGCCTGGTACAGGCAGCTGTCATCAAGCAGTACAGACCGCCATACCCGCCGATGGCCAAAATGCACAAGGTCGAGGGTGTCGTGATCGTCTCTGCGCTCGTCTCCGAAGATGGCAAAGTTCTCGATGTGCGGGTTCTCCGTGGTGTTGCACAGAACGTCGGTATCAACGAGGCGGCGCTCGACGCCGTCCGGCGATCCACGTTCAAGCCTGCCACCGTGAACGGAGTTCGCGTGAAAGCCTATAAGAACGTCACCGTGCCGTTCAAGCTATAATCACGCGAGAGAGCAGGCTGGACCTGCTGTCGATCGGAGGTTTCACTTCATGGCGGTGCTGACCGACCAGCAACGAAAGTTCTACGAGACGACGCTCCAGGTGACCAAACAGGAGATTGGTGATCTTCAGGTCCAGATAGAGGAAGAGCTCTCGAAGGTGAAAGACAGAATTGCCGATCTGCAGAATGCGATCAATGCCTCCAGGCAGATGTACGAGGCTGCGTGCAACCGTCTCGGCATTCCGAACGATCTCGACGACGAAACTGGTGAACAGGGCTGAAGTCGCGATCCTGCGGTTTCCGATTGCTTTCCAGAGGATCGGGATGACACTTCTGTCCAATTAATTCACAGTCTCTCAGGATGACGCCTGGTTCATCGCTCGCCCGCAATGACGGGATTGTCATTCAGCCGCTTGTAAGGAACCCTGTCGCGGAAACCTACCGATGTGTCATCCTTCGCTTCGCTCAGGATGACGTGACCTCGCTCAGCATGACACGGTGGTTCATCACCCCTTCACCGGCGCCCAGCGCCGGTTAGGTAGCTCGGGACACTAGGAACAATCGTGCGACTCCTACGCATCGCCGCGCCTTTTCTGGTGCTCCTCGCCTCCTGCACCGAGCGCCGGAGCGGCGAGACGGTCGACGACCTGGGCCGGCGCGTCGCTCTTCCTCAGCAGGTCTCGCGGGTGATTACACTTGCGCCCGCGCTAACCGAGATCGTGCACGCGATCGGGTCGGGGGCTCTGCTCGCCGGCACCGATGACTATTCGGACTTTCCGCCCCAGGCTGCCGCACTGCCGAAAGTAGGAGGCATGGAGCCGAGCAGGGAGCGGATCGCGCAACTCGATCCGGACCTGGTGCTCGCGTCGACCAGCGCGATGCATCCACAGCTCGCTGTGGCTCTCGAGTCCATGGACATCGCTCTCTATGCGGTCCGTACCGACCGCCTGCACGAGGTCGCGCCCGCAATCTCGCGAATCGGCGAGATCCTCGGATCGCCGCGTGCAAACGATGTTCGTGTGGAGTTCGAGCGCAGAATGGAGGCGGAGCGACGCACGCGCGGCAGCAAACCGCGCGTCCTTTTCGTCATCTTCCCCGATCCGCTGTACGTCGCTGTGCCTGAAACGCATCTCGGGGATCTGCTCGCGCTCACGGGGGTTGTGAATGTGGCCGCCGCGGGCAACCAGCGCTCGCTTTATTCGAGGGAGGCCGTCGTTGCGAATCCCCCGGATATGATTTTTTATCCGGGCAGGGCTGCGCCTCCCGACGCTCTCGTGACGCTGCTGAACGCCCGCCGCGAGGGGAGACCCGTCACGGCGCATTCAGTGGACGAGGATCTGTTCATGCGACCGGGCCCCCGGCTGCCGGAAGCGGCTGCGGCTATCAACAGGATCGTCGACGAATGGGAACGTATGCGTTGAGCGATACGGGCGCCAGGCGCGCGCTTTGGAACGGTGTGCTGATCCTGGGATTGGCGCTGGTCCTTGCCATTGCGCTCGCCACGCAATTGGGTGCGGCCCGGGTATCTCTCGCCGCGCTCATCGCGAGAGATCCGATTGCGGAGACGATCTTTCTCACGATCCGTCTGCCCCGCGTGCTTCTCGCGGCGCTGGTGGGAGCCATATTGGCGGTGACGGGTTTGACATTTCAGACGCTACTGCGGAATCCGCTGGCAGACCCGTTCATTCTCGGAGTATCCGGAGGCGCGGCGTGCGGCGCCGCCGTGGCCACGGCGCTGGGACTCGCCCGGTATCCTGGCGTGATCCCGGTGGTGGCATTCGGCGGCGCCTGCGTTGCGATGGTCGCAGTACTGATGCTTGCCCGAAGAGAGTTGACGCTCGATCCATCGAGGCTGTTGCTGGCGGGTCTCGTGTTGAATGCATTTTTTTCGGCGCTGATACTGCTGGCCCTCTCGCTGACGGCGGGAAGTGATCTGTCGGCGGCGTTGCGGTGGATGATGGGGACGTTCTTCAGCGCCTCGTGGAGTGATGTGGCGATGTTGTCCGCGGTGCTCGCATTCAGCCTGGTCGCCCTGGTTGCCCTCAGCGGCGAGTTGCGACTCATGGCGTTCGGCGAGGACGATGCGCGATCGCGCGGAGTCAACACGACCCCTGTGATCCTGATGGTGTTTCTCGTGTCGTCCCTGGCGACGGGAGCCGCGGTATCCGTGAGCGGCATCATCGGTTTCGTCGGGCTGCTCGTGCCGCATGCGATCCGCATGATCTGGAAGCACGATTACCGGGTGCTGCTCCCGCTGGCGGCGCTGGGTGGTGGCACGCTGCTCGTGCTCGCCGATGCGCTCTCGCGCTCGATCATGGCGCCGGGTGAGCTCCCCATCGGGGCACTCACGGCGCTACTCGGCGTACCCTTCTTTTTCGTGCTGCTGCGGAGACTCTCTCGATGATGGACCTCCGAGCTGTCGGATTTTCGTATGCGAGGGGCGTAGGCGGCCTCGACTCGGTGACGACCCGTTTCGGCGAAGGAGAGCTGATCTCGCTGACCGGGCCGAACGGTTCAGGCAAGTCGACGCTGATGAAACTGATGGCGCGCGTGCTCTCGCCGCAGCAGGGGGAAGTCCGCTTTCTGGACCAGCCGATCGGGGAGTGGGATCGCCGCGAGTTCGCCCGACAGACCGGGTATCTCCCTCAGGAACCGGAGTGGCTGCTGCCGATGCGGGCGATCGATGTGGTCCTTTCCGGGCGCGCACCATTTCTCGGCCGGTTCCAATGGGAATCGAGGGAAGACTACGAGCTCGCCGAGCAGGCACTCGCCGACTGCGACGCCACGCATCTCGCCGGCAGGCTCCTGGAGGAGATGAGCGGGGGCGAGAGGAAACGGGTGTTTCTCGCCCGCGTGCTCGCGGGCCAACCGCGCCTGATTCTGCTCGATGAACCGCTCGCAGCGCTCGACCTCGAGCACGTGCAGCGCTTCTCGCAACTGCTCCGATCGATCGTCGACTCGAAAGGATGCACCGTTGTTTTCATCTCGCACGATATGAACTGGAGCGCGGCGTGTTCCGACCGGATGCTGGTCATGAGCAGGGGGAGGCTCGCGATGGAGGGAACACCCGGAGACGTGATGCGGCCCGAAGTGATGCTCGAGTACTTCGGCTTTCGCGGCGAGGCCATCGAGTCGGCGGATGGCCGCAGCTGGATCGTTCCGAGCGCGTAAGGGGAGCGAGATGCGACGCCCTTCCTCCCGTCCAGAATGGACCTCGGGGTTTGAGCGTTATACTCGCTCGCAGTTGAGATAGCGCAAATGATCCGTTTCGAACAGATCCTCGACAAGGTCGAGTCCTACAAACCGGGATTCGATGAGGAACTGCTCCAGAAGGCCTACATCTTCTCGGCCCTCGAGCACAAGGGACAGGTCCGCCGCTCGGGCGAGCCGTACCTGGTTCATCCACTCAATGTCGCCTACATCCTGGCGGACATGAGGCTCGACGAAACCTCGATCGCAGTCGGGCTCCTGCACGACGTTCTCGAGGACACCCTCACGACCAAGGAGAAACTGCAGGAGCTCTTCGGCGACGATGTTGCCGAGCTCGTTGACGGCGTGACGAAGATCTCACGCTACGCCTACGTCTCGAAAGAACAGCAACAGGCCGAAACGTTCCGCAAGATGATTCTCGCGATGGTCTCGGACCTCCGCGTCGTTCTCGTCAAGCTCGCGGACCGGCTGCACAACATGCGAACCCTCGAGCACATGCCGGACGATCGCCGTCTGACCATTGCCAAGGAAACACTCGAGATCTATGCGCCTATCGCGAACCGCCTCGGCATGGGGCGGATCAAGAATGAGCTCGAGGACCTCTCGTTCCGAAATCTCCACCAGCGGGAGTACGAAGAGCTCTCGCGCGCGGTCGAAGGAAAGTTGGCGGTGTCGGGTGAGATCGTCGACAGAATCCGGGAGACCCTCAGCGCGAAGATGAGCGAGAACCTCATCGAATGCGAAGTCGGCGGCCGCGTAAAATCGATGTACTCGATCCACCAGAAACTGCGTAAACAGGGAATCGACATCGGCCAGCTCTACGACTATCTCGCCTTCCGCATCACGACCGCGACAGTCAAGGATTGTTACGCGGCGCTCGGCATCATCCACCAGACCTGGAGACCCGTGCCCGGCCGCATCAAAGATTACGTTGCGATGCCGAAGCCGAACTTCTACCAGTCCCTCCACACCACCGTCGTGGCTGAGAAGGGCCAGCCCTTCGAGGTGCAGATCCGGACCCGGGAGATGGATCTGGTTGCCGAACAGGGGATCGCCGCCCACTGGAAATATAAAGAAGGTGGGGGACCGTCAACCGATGACGAGAACTTCCTCTGGTTGCGACAGGTGGTCGAATGGCAGCACGACATCAAGGACCCACGGGTGTTCATGAATTCGCTGAAGATCGACCTCTACCCCGACGAGGTCTACACCTTCACGCCGAAGGGCGACGTGTTCGCGTTTCCGCGTGGAGCCACCCCGCTGGATTTCGCTTACGGGATCCACACGGACGTGGGACATCGGTGTGTCGGAGCTCGGATCAACGGGAAGCTCATGCCCCTCCGGACGACTCTGAAGAACGGTGACATCGTCGAGATACTCACGACGCCGAATCAAACGCCCAATCGCGACTGGATCAATCTGGTCGTCACCTCGAGGGCTCGCCACAAGATCCGTCACTGGCTCAACACCGAGCAGAAGAACCGATCGACTGAGCTGGGACGGAAGCTGATCGAAAAAGAAGCGAAACGCCTCCGCGTTCAGTTCAAGAAGCTCATCGCCGAGAACGCTCTCGATGGCGTGCTCGCCGAATACGGGCTGGCCAGGCTCGAGGAGCTCTTTGCCGACGTCGGATACGGAAAGATCGCCGCGAAGGCCGTCGTGGAGAGGTTTGTCCCCGAGGGAGGCAAAGGGAAAAAGGAACCGGAGCCCGCCGGCGTGTTCCAGCAGGCCGTGCGCAGAATCTTTCCCTTCACCGGAGCCCAGACCATCAAAGTCAAGGGCTACGACGACCTGATGACGTACCTGGCCGGCTGCTGCAACCCTGTGCCCGGAGAAGAGATCGTCGGCTACGTCACCCGCGGAAAAGGGATCGCGGTGCACAGCGCGAGCTGTCCGAATGTGAAGAACCTGATTTTCAATCCGGATCGTGAGATCGAGGTTTCCTGGGCCGATGAGCGGGGCTCGCGATTCAACATCGATCTCGAGATCGTCATGGAAGACCGCCAGGGGATTCTGGCCCGTGTCGTATCCTCCATCGCCAACCTCAAGACAAACATCCGGAACCTCGAGTCCCGGACGGCTGACGGGCGAGGCACCATCGAGCTGAACGTCGAAATCGCCGACCTCAAACACCTCGAAAAGGTGATCAAGTCCATCAGCGCGATCGATGGAGTGCTCCAGGTCGAGCGGAAGTACAACATCCGCCACGCAACGGCATAAGCGCCCGCCTCCAGCTCCTGCGCACCCTGATTACCGTTTCCGTTTCCGTCGCCGTTACAGGACACTAGCGTCTTTCTGCGCCCTCCGGCGCCATGGTCTCGGCCACGGCCACGGCGACGGCGACGGCGTCGAGGGACGTCCCTCACCCCCAAAAAAGCAAAAAGCCCCGGTGACGGGGCTGATTGGTTGAGGCTGCAGGCGAGACTACCGGGCGGCTTTCTGGATCGAGCCCGAGCGGATGCAGCGGGTGCAGACGTTCATCCTGCGGACGGCTCCGCCGACCAGGACGCGAACCCTCTGCAGGTTCGGCAGCCACCGGCGGCTCGACACATTGTGGGCATGACTCACCCGGTTGCCGAAAACCGGCGCTTTGCCGCAGACTTCACACATCTTTGCCATGGATTGACTCCTCGAAATTCAAAAGCGAGGAATTGTACGTGCCGTCCCGATTCCGCGCAATGCTTTTTCAAACTGGCCCTCAACTCCCATTTCTCACACCGTTTCTGCCGCGAAGACGATACCGGCCCTATCTGGTTCGTTGCGAGGCGCCTTGCACCCTGACAGCGTGCCGGCGATGACTCGTCCTCCCCGCGACAAATGATGTGAGAAAAGCGGGTTGGACCACCCCGGTCCTGTCGCCGCATCTATTTGCGTCTCTAAATCTTGTAGAGTTGACATGACTATTAAAACCGTGTAATTTCGCTCCAACTTTCAAAATTCATGCTCTGAATCAGTGCCCGACGAGAAGTGAGTGAGATGGATGGGGTGAGCGGTGTTCTTCTCAAAGAGCAAAAATGTAGTTGGTCTTGATATCGGATCCTCCGCGGTGAAGCTCGTGGAGTTGAAGGAGAAGAAGGCTGGTTCCTATCAGCTGCTCAAGATAGGCATCGAGTCGCTCTCACCGGAAGCCATCGTCGACGGATCCATCATGGATTCCTCGCTCGTCGTCGATACCATCCAACGCCTCAACGCCGCCCAGGGAGTGAAGAATTCCAGCTTTGCCACTTCCCTGTCCGGCCATTCGGTCATCATCAAGAAAATCGCCCTGCCCTCCATGTCCAGCGAGGAGCTCGCCGAGTCGATCCAGTGGGAAGCCGAGCAGTACATCCCCTTCGATATCAATGACGTCAACCTCGACTACGTCCCGCTTCCGAGCTCGGGAGGCGACAGCGTCGACGTCATCCTGGTGGCCGTCAAGAAGGAAAAGATCAACGATTACACCTCGGTGATCAGCCAGACCGGCAAGTCGTCGGTGATCGTGGATGTGGACGCCTTCGCCCTTCAGAACGCCTATGAGCTGAACTATCCGATCGTGGGCCGTGAGGTCACGGCTCTTGTGAACATCGGGGCTTCGGTGACCAACGTCACGGTCATGCAGGGTGGCGAATCGCTCTTCTGGCGGGACATCACGTTTGGCGGCAACCAGTACACGGACGCCATTCAGCGCGAGTTGAACCTCTCGTTTGCTCAGGCCGAAGGCCTCAAGCGGGGCGAGTCGGTCGCCGATCGAAACATTCAGCAGGTGATCCCGATTCTGAACTCGGTTTCCGAGGACTTCGCATCCGAGTTGCGGAAGACGCTCGACTTCTTCGCGGCGACTTCGGGAGCCGAACGGGTCGAGCACGTGGTCATCGCGGGAGGCGGATCGGGAGTGCTGAATCTCGATGCCATCCTGCGGGAAAAGTTTGGCATCCCCGTGGAGATTATGAATCCTTTCCGCAATATCGCGATCAATGAGAGCGACTTCAATCCCGAGTGGATCTCCGAGGTCGGGCCGAGTATGGCCGTGGCGGTAGGACTCGCCATCAGAAAGCTGGGGGACTCGTGATCAAGATCAACCTGATCCGGGAGGCTCGCGCCGGAGCCCGCGACACGGGACCCTCGCGGTCCGGTTCGTCGATGGCCAGTTCCGCATCGATGTCCGCGCCGCGGGAGATCAATAACGTGCTGATCGTGGGGCTCATCGTCGCAGGGCTTCTGCTGGCGGGCGGGTGGTGGTTGCTCAAGAGCCGGGAGCTGGGCTCGAAGCAGGACGAAGCGGTTGAGCGCAGGCAGGAAGCCCAGCAGCTCGAATCGATCATCGCCGAGGTCGAGCAGTTCCAGAGACGCAAGGACTCCCTCGAAAAGAGAATCAATCTGATCAACGACCTCAAACAGAGGCAGAAAGGCCCTGTTCGGATCATGGACAAGATCAGCCAGCTCCTTCCGGACCTCGTCTGGCTGACTTCGATGACCTTCTCTGGCAATCAGGTGACCATGCAGGGCAAGGCTCTCAATCCGACCGCTATCGCAAATTACGTCGAGAACATCAAGACGGATCCCACTTTCGAAGAGCCGGTGGTGGACGCCGTGACCACGGGCCAGGAGGGGAATACGACGGTGTATAGCTGGGGCATGACGTTCAATTTCACCTATGCGCCGACTGAGCTCGTGGGTGAGCCCGCCGTGACTCCCGTTGAATCCACGCAACCGGCTACTGCGCCCCTTCCGGGTGCGGGGACATAGGGGAAAGCCGATGGCCCTCGAGCTCGGAATGGAAGGAAAGCCCTGGTACTACGGGCTGCTCATCGGACTCGCCCTCGCGGCGCTGATCGTCTTCGGCGTGCATTATTTTCTCATCAAGCCACTCAATGCAGAGATCGTGACCGTCGACGCGGAGCTCGATGAGCTCGCCAAGAAGATCCAGGCGGGCCGCTCGGCCGAAAAGAAGCTTCCGCAGTTCCGCGAGGAGGTCAAACGGCTCGAGCTCGAGCTGGACAAGCTCCGTCGCATTCTTCCCTCGAGCAGAAACACCGAAGAGATCATCAAGAAGATCAAGGCTCTGGTCGATCAGGGAGACTTCACTCTCCGCCGGATCGCATTCCCGCCGCTCGTTCCTTCCGAGGAAAGCGAGGTCTACTCCGAATGGCCGATCAGTATTGCGGTCGAGGGCGGCTACCACAATCTTGCGATCCTGTTCAATCGGCTGAGCAGTTTCTCCCGCATCATGAACGTCGAGCAGTTTTCGATCAACGCACTCGGAGTACAATCCGAACGTACGGTGACGAGTGAATTCGTGGCGAAGACATTCGTCTATATTGAACCGAAGAACGAACCGGACACGGCGGACG
This sequence comes from Thermoanaerobaculia bacterium, assembly GCA_041748075.1. Lineage (GTDB taxonomy): Bacteria > Acidobacteriota > Thermoanaerobaculia > Gp7-AA8 > Gp7-AA8 > JBGSYJ01. Next base: position 117,225 of record JBGTDX010000118.1, on the reverse strand, counting down.
GAACGCCGGGCGGGGCTCAGTAGGTGATGGGGATGATCAAGAAGAAGCTTCTGTTCGTGCTGGTTCTGATTGCGGCAACCGCTCTGATCGCGGTGGCGCAGCAGCCACCCGCCCCTGCTCGGGGTCAGTCGCCCGATGAGACGCTTCAGCAGGATCTTCAGGAGATCCTCGAAGATCCGGACGCAGCAGACAGCTATCGCTACGATCAGCAGGGACGGAGGGATCCGTTCCGATCGCTCGTCGGTCCCGCGCCACAGATGAGCCGCGAGAATGCGCCTCCCGGAGCCGCTGGATTTCTCATCGAAGAGCTCGATCTTACGGGGGTTGTCCGGACGCGGGAAGGGTTCGTGGCGATGGTCAACGGTCCGGACAACAACGGATACCTGATCAAGGTTGGTGACAAGGTATTTGACGGTGAAGTCATCCGGATCACGCCGCTTTCGGTCGTGTTCCGGCAGGAAGTGAATGACCCCACGCGGATTGAAAGATTCCGTGAGGTCGTCAAGGACATCACGCCGCAGTCGGAGGCAAACAGACGTTAAACCGGACAGGTGCGCTCAGGCGCTCGAGTATCGCTTGAATACTGCCCACGGGTGACGTGGAGGGTTGTGATGGTGATGGGATGGTGGGAGGCATGATGAAAACGCTGCGTCTGCTCGTCATGGGAAGCGTGCTGGTCCTGGCAGTTGCCTGCGCGTCGGGAAATCCGTCGGAGGTGCAGGCCGGATCCGCGGTTCCGAGTGCGGAAAACGGGGGGCGGGCGACGCTCGATGCTCTCCGCGCCGAGGCACTCCCTGCACCGCGGCTGGTCCTGCAAACTACGGGAGCGCCCACGTACACCTCGTACAGTCCGCAGCCCGATGTTTTCGTGCTGGACCTTCCGCGGACGACCAAGGCTTACGGTTTGGTTCTGCCCACGAATCTGCCGTCTTACGTCGCATCCGTCGCGGCGGACGAGGCCATAGAGCTCGGCCGGCCGCTCACTCGCGTTACGGTTCGTTTCACGTCGCCCATGTCCGCCACGGCCTCGACGGTCGACGGCAGGGTGGTGATCGATTTCTCGGAACCCCTCATGGCGAGCGTCGAAGATTTCGACGCTCCGGAAGTGCTCCCTCCGCCGGAGGATGTCGTTTCTGTATCCGACATTCGTGAGACACCTGTGGTCGCGACAGCAGCGCCGGCCTCGAGTGATTTCCGATCGGATTACCCTCCGGCCAGAAGACTGCGGAATGTAAGTTCGTCCGGAAGCGAGGTCGTGCTCGAGACGGACGGCCGAGTGGAATACACGACTTTCCGTCTGGCGAACCCTCTCCGTCTGGTCGTCGATCTCAAGGGGGTCACGAATCACGTCCGCCAAAAAAATTTCCAGGTTGCCGCCGCGAGCGTTCGGCAGATCCGAGTCTCGCAGTTCCAGCTGACCCCGGAAGCCATCACTCGAATCGTTGTGGACCTCGATGAATTGATCGAGTACGACATTGTCAGAGACGGACGATCTCTTCGCGTTACGTTTGGCCGGGCGAGGTCTGTCCCGCCAGCGGCACTCGCGCAGTCGAGCGAGCCGGTCGCCCGTGAGGCCTATTCGGACCCCGCTCCCCCGAGTATGACGGCCCAAGCCGAGGAGATGCCTCCACCGGCTCTCCCCGTTCCCGTGCGCGAGCCGACACGGGTTGCGTCTGAAGCGCCGCCGCCAGCACCTGCACGGTCGCTCCCTGCGGAGGTCGAGCCGGTCGTGGCCGAGCCTGTCGTAAAGATGGCTTCAACGCAGGACGAGCGGAACATTTTCGAAGAAGAGGCGCCATCCGTGGCCTTCGTGGTTCCGCCGCCCCCGGCCCGGGTGGAACCGGAGTTTCGACCAGTGACCACGCACGTAGTGAACAGCCCGGCGCCGCAGTCAGGGCCACGGTCGACGGCCACGGCAACGCTGCCGGAGTCGACCGCGCGCGTGTCGCCCGTGGAAGACGTATTCATCGAACCTCCCATCACGAGAGTCGGGCCGATGATCGACCTGAGCGGTGGCATCGCTCCGGGCACGAGCCGGACTCTCAGCACCGAGGAGCGGGTCTACACGGGTGAGCCACTGAGCCTGACCCTCAAGGATGCGGACATCAAGGACGTCCTGCGCACCTTCGCGCAGCTCACGGGACTGAACATCGCGATCGACCCGCAGGTTACCGGGACGGTCAGCGTGGAGTTCACCGATGTGCCGTGGGACCAGGCGCTCGAGCTGATCCTCAAGCAGAACGGCCTGGCCTACGATCTCGAAGGCAACGTCATGCGGATCGGTACGGTCGACCGCCTGGCCACCGAGCAGGCGGCGACACGCCGCCGTGAAGAAGAGAAGCGGCTCAACGTACCGACCACCTCGGTGGCGCGCCGGCTTTCGTACGCGAAAGCAGGAGAGATATCTACGCTGCTCACGCAGCTTGCCTCGCCTCGCGGAAAGATCATCGTCGACGCGCGCACCAATCAGATCATCATCACCGATATCCCGGAAGCGTTGCGGCTGATGCTCAACATGGTCGATACGGTCGACATCCCGACGCCACAGGTGATCATCGAAGCGCGCATCGTGGAGACGACCAAGACGTTCTCCAGGCAGTTCGGCTTCTCGCTCGGATTCAACGCGGATCTGGACCCGGCACTGGGAACCGGGACCGGACTCCAGTGGCCGAACCGGATCAACACAGGCGTGGGAGGACCGGGCTCTGTGTTCGATCTCGCGATCGGACGTACGGTGTTCGACATCAGTCTTTCGAATGTTCTCGGAACGTTTGATCTCGATCTGTTGCTTGCAGCGGCGGAGAACGAGGGTCTGGCGCGCGTGATCTCCGCGCCGCGGATCGCGACGCAGGACAACGCCCAGGCCGAGATTCAGAGCGGTATTCAGATTCCCTTCCAGACACGGGTGAACTTCACGACGACCGTAGCCTTCGTTGACGCGACGCTCCGGCTGAGCGTCACGCCGCAGATCACAGCGGAGAACACCGTGATCATGATCATCGAGGTACAGAAGGTAGAGCCGGCCACAGCGCTCGGGATCACGGGCGGCGAGAATGTGCCGCTCATCACCCGGAGAGCTCAGACGCGGCTGATGGTCCGCGACGGCGGAACAGCCGTCATCGGCGGCATCTATCAGTCGACGGATAACGACTCCGAAAACCGTGTCCCGATCATTCATCAGATTCCTGTCCTGGGACATCTTTTCAAAAACAGAGAAATTGGGCGGCGCCACGACGAGCTGTTGATTTTCATCACACCCCGCATCGTCCGCGGTACGTAGGTGACGGAGACCTTCGCATGAACAGGGGAAACAGCATCAGGGGTGAAGGAAACATTATGAGAACGAAATCAGTCGCGGCTGTGATCGTCATCGCGCTGCTGGCCGGCTCGCTTGCCGGATGCAGCGAGATCAACAGGGAAACGGCGCCGGTCGAGTTGCTTGCGACCATCGAACAGGACATCGATACGATCGATGTCCTGAATCTTCCCACCACGCAGCTGGGTACCATTCTGCTGCGGGCGATCGCCAAGCGTGTGGACTCTGATCCGCGGTTTCTGGACGTGCAGTTGATTCGTTATCAGGTCAGCTACCGACGTACCGACGGAGGGACGCTGGTTCCGGCGACGTTTGTCCGTTCGATCTCGGGAACCGTGCCGGTAGGCGGGGCTCCGACCACGTTCAACACGTTCACCGTGTTCGACATCGGGTCGCTCACGCAGGCGCCTTACGCGGCGCTTCTGCCTCAGAACGGCGGGCGCGATCCCGAAACGGGGAATCGCTTCGTGAAGATGGACGTGATCATCGATATTTTCGGCGAAACCATCAGCGGAGAGAGGGTTTCGGCGCGCGCGCTGGCGCCCTTCATTTTCTGCGCGGGCTGCACTTGAGTCGATTGAATAGCGGGATTTTTCGGAAGAGCACATGGTGAGGTTCGGGAACGTGAGTCGGTGGGGGATGCACATGAGAACGATGAATCATCGAGTAGTCGGAATCGCTCTGGTTGCGATGATGGCTCTATTGGGCGGCTGCAGCGGCGAATCGCCAACCGCGCCTCCTCCAACTGCTCCTCCAGGGGGAGGTGGCGGCAGCGGAACTCCGCCGCCGACGGGCGCCTCGATTGTCCTCGCGGTGTCGAACCCCACGCCTGTCATCCGGTCGACTTCCACGATCACTGCCACGGTCTCCCAGGGCGGCACCGCGGTTCCGAACGGGACCGCCGTCGAGTTCTCCACGAACCTCGGTACGTTTCTCGACACGGCCACGGCAACGACCATCCGCACGACGACCAATGGCGTTGCGACCGCAACGCTCACCTCGGCTGTGCCAGGAACCGCTACGGTAACCGCACGGGTGAATAACGTATCCCAGACCACGACGATCCAGTGGCTCGCCGAGCCGGTCATTCCACCAGTTCCGCCGCCGGTCATCACCACCATCACCTCCGTGACTCCCGGTTCGGCTACGCCTCAGGGTGGCCAGACGGTCACTATCCGCGGCACGAACTTCCAGCCGCCCCTGCGTGTATTCTTCGGCGACATCCCCGCGGTCATCCTTTCGTCCACCCCGACCGAGATCCGCGTGCTCGTCCCGCAGATCGCCCTGGGGCCGACAGAGCAGTTCCGTGAAGTGACGATTCTCGTCATCAGCGAATCGGAGACGCCGGCCGAGCAGCGGGCTACCTCGCCCGAACCGTTCCGGTACGAGGTGCCAATCCTCACCCCGGTCATCCGCGACGTCGCGCCTTCATCGGGACCGAACGAGGGGAACACCCGCATTACGATTTTCGGTGAAGGCTTCCAGGCACCCGTGCGGGCATTCTTCGGCACGGGTGGCAGTGCCGGCGGTTCTCTGATCAATCAGGTGGAGCTCGAGATCCTCCAGGTCACGTTCGACAGAATCATCGCTCTGACTCCTCCCGCGCTGGGTCTGGGCGCGGCACTCAGGGACCAGCAGGTGACCCTGCGCGTACTGAACCAGGCATCCGGCACCGATGCGGTTCGCCCTCTGGCGTACCGTTATGGACCGGGAATGCAGATCACGGCGGTCGGACCGACAACGGGTAGCGCGCTTGGCGGCACCAGAGTGCGGATCGACGGCTGGGGATTCGATGAGCCGGTGGCGGTGACCATCGGTGGCGTGGGTGCGAACGTGATTTCCGTGTCAGGTACGCAGATCATCGCCGAAACGAATGCGCCGATTATTGAAAACTGCGATACCAATCCTGACGGACCGATCTCGGTGACGAATATCGAAGATGGAGCGAGCGCAGAGTTCGAGGGAATCTTCACATTCATCGTTCCGAGGCTTCAGCTTCTCAGCGTTTCTCCCTCGGTCGTGACGCCCGGGCAGCAAGTGACGGCGACCGTGAGCGGGACCAGCGGCAACGGTCGCTTCCGCATCCGAGGAAGCGGAGAGACGGGCGCCGGCGTGACCGTGCCATCGACGAGAATTTCATACGACCGGGCCACGCAGACCGCTGTTTATACATTCGTGGTTCCTGCCACGCTCGACCTCGATGAAGTGGATTGCCCGGCGGGCGGCAGCCGTCCTGCCACAACTTTCTACGATGTTGCATTCGAGGACTTCGTGACCAAGTGTGACGACTCTCTGGCCAGAGCGCTCACGATCAATCCGGCGCCGACGCCGGAGCTGTTCGTCGATCCGAGTTCACTGACATTCACCGCTGTCGTCGGTACCTCCTCCTCGCGGACGGTCACGCTGGTGAACACCGGTGGCGGTACGCTGACGGTCACGAGTGTGGGACCGGCGACGCCGAATCCGCCGTTCTCGAACTCGGTGCCTTCGAGCACATCCCTCGCGCCCTGCGGCTCGGCGGAGTTCAATGTGACGTTCACGCCGGCCGCAGCGGGAAGCTTCCAGGGGTCTGTTTCGATTGTTACCAACGGAGGCAACATTACAGTGCCGCTCACCGGAACGGCGACAGCCGCTCCGCCGCCAGGAAATTGATGAATCTGAACCACACGCAATATCCGATGACCGCCCGCCAGGGCGGTCATCTGCCGTAATCGAGGACGTCATGGGTTGCGCGATTCGACCCGGTCGTGTCTAAGAAAATGCGCTTCCCTGCGGAGAGAACATGAGCTCGACAATCGTCAGCCGGCCTGACCGGCGGGAAATCCGCTGATGACTGGTCCTGAAAGCCCGAAGATCGACGAGCTGAAGGCTCGGCTCGCGTCCGATCCCGGATCCAGGATGTTCTTTCCCCTGGCGGAGGAGCTGCGGAAGGCGGGACAGGTCGAGGAGGCCGAGCGGGTACTGCGGGAGGGAATCGAACGGCATCCCGCCTATCTGTCCGCCTGGGTGAGTCTCGGCAGACTGCTCTCCCAGCAGGAGCGCCATGGCGAGGCGGTCGAAGCACTCTCGCGCGCACTCCAGATCGATCCGGAGAATGTCGTGGCTGCCCGGCTGGCGGCCGAATCGTATCTCGCGCTCGGCGAGAAGGTGGAAGCCATTAAGAAGTTCAAGCTCGTCCATGCATTCATCCCGTCCGATCTGGAAGTCCAGGCGAGCATCGAAACCCTCGAGCGACAGCTCAATCCGGAAAAGTACTCCCGCCCGATTCAGGTCACCGAGGAGATTCCGGAGTTCCGGGATGTTGCCTTTTCCCCTCTCCCCGCGGGAGAGGGGTCAGGGGTGATGGCTCCCGTCTTTGATCCGTTCAACGGTCCCGAGAGTGAGTCAGCAACTCAAATCGAGTCCGAGGGTCGTCAGGGCGAAGTGACGTGGGATCCGGAGGAGCTCGAGGCCATCGGGGAAGTCGAAGGTCTAACGGAACGTTCACCTCAACAAGGTTCCCTAACCCCTGACCCCTCTCCCGCGGGGAGAGGGGAAGAAGCGTCGAATCCTGTCGAGGCGGGGCCGGCGCTCTCGATCGTGCCGGACCACGACGAGCAGAGGCAGAAGACCATCGAGAAACTTCACCGGTGGCTTACTTTGATCCAGCGCAACCAGAGGCGGAATGATTGAAGCAGTGCTCGCCGGACTGCGGGCCCGGGTCGAAGGAACCCGCGCAGTCAGTCTGGTCGGAGTCGATGGAATCCCCGTGCACACCCTCTCGGACGGAGAGATTCCCGTCGATTCGATGAGTGCCGAGTTCGGCGCGTTCATCCGGACGATCCGCCTGTCCAGCACCGAGCTCGACACGGGTGAAGTCACCCAGTTCGCCCTGGTGACCGAGAAATACACGACGTTTCTTTCCGCAGTCAGCCCCGATTACTTTATCCTGATGGTTCTGACTCCGGGCGGAAACTACGGTCGAGCCCGGTTCGAGCTGTCCAAAGCAAAACAGGCCCTCGGCGCCGAACTTGCCTGAGGTGAAAGGTGATGGTCGTTGACGCTTAAAGAAATTCTCGAGTTGATCGATAAGGTCTCGTCCAGCGGCATCTCCTCTCTCGAGGTCGAGCGCGCTGGTATGCGGATCCGCATCAAGGGAAAAAAGAGCCCGTCGATGGCGGTTCTGGCGGCACAGCCCCCAGGCCCGGCGCAGGCGTACTCCACGTCGACGATCCAGCAGGAGCGTGCTCCACAGGCCCCGGCTCCTGAGACCGGTGAGGAACCGGTGGATCCTTCGTGGCACATCATCACATCCCCGATCGTTGGCACTTTCTATCGCACACCGAATCCGGAATCGGATCCCTTCATCAGTCCGGGCGATCGCGTGGAAAAGGGAAGCGTTCTCTGTATCGTCGAAGCGATGAAGCTGATGAATGAAATCGAATCCGACCGTGCAGGCGTGGTCGCGAAGATCTATCCGCAGAACGGCCAGCCCGTGGAGTACGGAGAAAAGCTCTTCGCGATTCAGCCGTAAGCTCAGAGTGCGCGGGTTGTGAGTTGCCTGCAATTGTGTGTCATCCTGAGCTTAGAAATGACGCGACCAATGACAGGTTGATACTTCGCCCGCTTCGCCCTGAACGACACAGCGGCTGTCGTCAGGGATTCTCGAACGCCGCGCCGCAAGCAAACTATGTTCAAAAAGATTCTGATCGCCAATCGAGGCGAGATCGCGCTCCGCATCATTCTGGCCTGCAAGGAGCTCGGCATCAAGACGGTCGCCGTGCACTCGGAGGCCGACAGGGATGCTCTTCATGTCCGCTACGCCGACGATGATGTCTGCATAGGCCCTCCCACATCCCGCCAGAGCTACCTCAGCATCTCGAGCATTATCGCCGCGGCCGAGATCACGGGAGCCGATGCGATTCACCCCGGCTACGGTTTTCTCGCTGAGAACGATCACTTCGCCGATGTTCTGCACGAGTGCCGGCTCGCGTTCATCGGTCCCGCGTCGGAAACGATCCGGCTGATGGGGGACAAATCAAAGGCGCGCGAAACGGTGAAGGCTTCTGGAGTTCCGATCGTTCCCGGCAGCGACGGCCCCGTTGACTCAATTGCACAAGCTTCGGCAGTGGCGGCGGACATCGGCTACCCCATCATTCTCAAAGCATCCGCCGGGGGCGGAGGCCGCGGGATGCGGATCTGCTGGGACGACAAAGAACTCGAGAGCGCCTGGCAGACCGCAAGAAGCGAAGCCGAGCGCGCCTTCGGTGTCGCCGACGTCTACCTCGAGAAGTATCTCGAGCAGCCACGGCACGTCGAGTTCCAGGTCTTTGGAGACAAGCATGGGCGGGTGATGCACCTCGGCGAGCGCGAATGCTCGGTGCAGCGCCGGCATCAGAAACTCATCGAAGAATCTCCCTCGCCGGCTCTGGACGACGAACTGCGCGAGGCTATGGGTGCCGCCGCAGTCAAGGTCGCAAAGGCCGTGAACTACGACAACGCGGGCACGATCGAGTTTCTGCTCGATGGCCGTGATTTCTACTTCATGGAAATGAACACGCGCATCCAGGTCGAGCATCCGGTGACCGAGCAGGTGACCGGCTACGACCTGGTCAAAGAACAGATCCGTGTCGCCGCAGGCCTGCCCCTGTCGTTCCCCGAGGGCCCGATTCCGCTGCGGGGCCACGCGATCGAGTTCAGGATCAATGCCGAGGATCCAGTGACTTTCGCACCTCATCCGGGCCGCATCACCACCTTTCATCCTCCCGGCGGGCCCGGAGTGCGTGTCGACTCCGCCGCCTACCGCGACTACGTGGTTCCGCCGCACTACGACTCCCTGATCGCAAAGCTGATCACGCAGGGAGCCGACAGGGAGGAGGCAATCGCCAGGGGCAGACGCGCTCTCGATCTGTTCACCATTGAAGGCATCAAGACCTCCATTCCGCTCCATCGCGCGATTCTCGATGATCCGCGGTTCCAGAGCGGCGTCTATTCGACTCGCTTCATGGAAGAGTTCTTCCGAAAGTCGTGAAGCTCCACCGGTGTGACGTTCCTCCGCTGTACGCACTCACGCGACCGACCTCACCGTGTGAGGATGTGGCGCAGCTCGTGGCGGCAGGAGTACGCTGGATTCAGATTCGAGACAAGACCTCGCATGACGACCGGCTCTACATCGATCTGGTGCGCGCCAGAACCATGATCCCGGAAGGCACGAGACTCTTCGTAAATGATCGAGTCGATCTCGCGCTGGCGTGTGCTGCGGACGGCGTGCATCTGGGGGAGACGGACCTCGACCCCCGAAGCGCCCGGCTGGTCGCCGGCGAGAGACAACTCCTGATCGGCTACTCGACGCATGACGTCAGCGAAGCCATCGATGCCGCCCGGCGCGACGAGATCGACTACGTCGCCATCGGCCCGATCTTCCGCTCGCCTACGAAGAATGTCCGCGAGGCGCTCGGCACCGCTGTCCTGTCCCGGATCCGTGCCGGGACGGACAAACCGATCATCGCCATCGGCGGCATCGACGCGTCGAACATCGAATCGGTGCTCGATGCGGGAGCCGACTCCGCTGCCGTCATCTCGGCTCTCTACGCCTCGGACGACATCGTCGGGAACGCTTCCGCCCTGATGCTCGCCGCAGGACTCTCCCGATGAAGATTTTCCTCATCGGCTTCATGGGCGCTGGAAAGACGACGACGGGACGGGAGCTCGCACGACGGCTCGAAACTCCGTTCTTCGATCTCGACGACCTGGTCGAGTCGGCCGAGAAGATGTCCGTCAAGGAGATCTTCGCCGCCCAGGGCGAGCCATGGTTCCGCAAGCGCGAGCGCGATCTTCTTCGCACCACGAAGTACGTCGAAAGCGGTGTCATCGCCACGGGGGGCGGTACCTTTACCTTCGAGGACAACATTCAGCTCATCAAGTCCGAGGGTTTCTCCGTCTACCTTTCAGCGCCGTTTCCGTTGCTCGTCAGCAGGATTCAGGACAAATCGGCGGAACGGCCGATGTTTCACGACGAGAGCGCCGCGCATGGGCTTTTCATGCACCGGCTCAAATACTACCGGCTTGCCGACGTGACCGTGGAGATTCGTGAAGAGCAGTCGACCGCCGAGATTGTGGAACGGATTGTTCTCGAGTTGCCGCGCGAACGGATGCGACGGAGTTGAGGAGAATTGAGAATTTAGAATTCAGAATGCAGAAAGGACCAGGGCCAGTCTTCTTTCTTCATTCTGAATTCTGAATTCTTCACCCAGGCGGCAAGAAATGATTCCTCCCCGCAACCCGTTATAGTCTAATAACTAAAGCTCCCTGACACCTGCGGGTGACGCAGTGTCCTCTGTAGAGGAATTCCCGGATGCTCGAGGCGGGCTCTTCAGGGCGTATCCTACTGATATTAAAGCCTTAGTGGTTTTAGGTCTCGTGGCATGTCACCCGCATTTCCGACTGGGCGGATTAGGAGAAGTACGATGAGAAAACTCAGATTTCTGGTTCCGGCACTGGTTTTCGCTCTCGCCCTCCCACTATGGGCGGACTCGAAGCATCAGTCCTATTTCACCTTCGACGAGGGCGGAACACTGATCCGTCAGGCGGGGGATGACGAAGGGGTCGAGGCCGCGATCAACATTCCGGTCTTCCCCGGCGACGTCATCGAAACGGACCGGCGCGGCCGGTCTGAGATCATGCTTGCCGACGGGAACATCCTGGCGCTCGACCGCAGCACGACGATCCGTTTCCTCTCGATTCTCGACAGTTATGAGGGTGAGGACGATCAGACCATCGTCGAGTTGCAGGCCGGCCTGCTGATTGTTCACCGCCTTTCGGAAGACAGTACTCCATTGCGGCTCGACACCGTCAATGCGAGTTACGTGAGCTCCGAGGATGCGATTTATGGAGTCGATTCGGACGGTCGAGGTCGCGACATCGTTTCTGTTTATGAAGGGACACTCGAGGTCAGGACGCCTTTCGGAGACCGGCGGCTGCGTCGAGGCCAGCAGGCGACCATCGACGACCGGGACATCGAGACGGTCTCGCTCGCATACAGCGGCATCAACGATTTCGAACGCTGGTATCTCGATCGTGCCGAAGGATACCGGTCGTCCTCGAGCCGGTATCTCGACCGGCGTCTCGCGTACGCTGATCGTTCTTTGAACACTCATGGAACGTGGATTTACGTCGATACGTACAGAACCCATGTCTGGCGCCCCCATGTTTCGATCGGCTGGCGCCCCTACCACTACGGACGCTGGGTGCACAGCCGCTATGGCGGTCTCGTGTGGGTCTCCAGTGAGCCCTGGGGCTGGGTGCCCTACCACTACGGACGCTGGTCCTACATGCCGCATTACGGATGGGTGTGGCTTCCCGGCGGAGGCTACTCGCATGCCTGGGTCTATTGGGCGTACGGGCCGAGCTACATCGGCTGGGTTCCCTCCGGATGGTATGACTGCTATCCGCCTTACTACGCGTGGGGCTACAACAGGCACCGGTTCTCCAGCTTCCAGGTGGGATTCGGTTTCCACGGTCGCGTGCGACTCTGGGATACCGACCTGGCTCCCTGGACGTTCGTGACACCGGACGGCCTCGTCTCGAGGAGGATCGACCGTGCCGCACTGACTACTGATGCGATCCGTGGCCGCCTCACGAGGGGCGACGGTTCGCTGGTGACGGGCGGAATCCGTCTCACGCGCGATGAAATCAAAGATCCGGCTTCCGCGGTGTCGAGAATCGCACGCCGCGGGATCGGAAGTGGTACCGGCAACGAGGGTTCGGGGTCCACGGCGGATTTAACTCCTTTTTTCCGTCGTGACCCTGAGCTTTCGACCACTATCAAAGAACGCCTGACGCGGGGGCAGACCGCAGACTCAGGTCGCTCGGCTCTGTTGCCCTCTTCTGGCGGAGCGACAGTGGATCGTTCGGTTCTCGCACCTTCGACAGCTTCGCCTGCGGACACTGCGGCAGGACGGCTGCGTCGTGGCGGAGAGCAGGTTGCACCCGAGAGGACGCGGACTGAGTCGACGCAACCCTCCAGGGGAACTGTCTGGCGGGGTGCCACGCCGCGCACGACTGAGTCCGAAGCGAAGCCGGCGCCTGCGCCGAACTCCGGGATTGGAACCATTCGTCGGGATGCGGTCGAGCGCAAGCCTGTTCAGGCGCCGGAGCAGAAGGCAACTCCTGAACGGAAAGCACCGGCACGCGACACGGAGTGGCGTCGCCCTGAAGTCGAGCGTCCCACGGTGGAGCCGCGTTCGGTCGAGCGTCCCGCTGTCGTGCGTCCGACAGTGACGCCGCGGTCGGACTCCAGCGCTTCGTCCCTCAGGCGGGAAAACTGGCGGCAATCCTCGAACCAGAGATCTGGCAACAGTGGTGAGACCGCCAGCACCTCCGAGACGCAGAGTCGCGAACCGGTGCAGCGAGCCACGCCGCCTCCCCGTGCCGTACCCCGTCAGGTCATTGACGGCATCGGTGGAGTGCGCGTGACACCGCGCGTCCGGGAAAGCGGGTCCCCGCCGAGAACCGTATCGCCACGCACCGAGAGCAAGCCGGCCGAAAGGCCGGCGCCTTCGCGTGTCCAGCGTCCAGCGCCGAAAGAGAGTTCTGCTCCGGCGCGGGTCGAGCGGCCTGCGAAAGAGTCCTCGAAGCCGGCCCCTTCGGAGAGTCCGTCGCGAAGCCGGATCAAGAAGGACTGATGGGTTGAGAGGATTGCGGGTCTTCGCCGCCCGCAATCCTCGGTTTCTTGCCTTCCGGCAGCCATTCGCATTGCGCCCTGCCTGCTGCCGCTCCTACAATGGAGCCAATGGCGCTGCGGGTCTTTTTCATCCTCTACTGTCTGGAAGCCGGTTTCTTTTTCATTCTCGCGCCATGGACCCGCTTCTGGCTGGGAAATCCGCTCCTGACCTACGCTCCCTCCATCACGGCGATCGCGACCAATCCATACTTCCGTGGACTCGTATCCGGATTCGGTTTTCTTCATCTGCTCATTGGAATTCGCGACCTTCTGGACATGCTCCAGGCAAGGCGTGATCAGTTCTCGAGCCGCGGACAATGAAGAGTTATGCCATCGCCGACTTCGATTCGGTAGCCGGCGAGGATGAGTTCTTCCGTCGTCTGTCCGAGCTGAGCGACTCGGGGGTCGACTTCATTCAGCTCCGCGCCAGAAAGCTCGAGGGAGCGGCGCTCATGCGGGCCGCCGAACGCTGCCGCGCGATCATTCCCATTGACGGTCCACGGTTCCTCGTCAATGGCCGGCCCGACATCGCCTCCGCTGCACGAGCCGACGGCGTGCACCTCACGTCCCGCGGCATGCCTGTCGAAGCCGCACGCGCGGTGGATCCGGCGCTCATTGTCGGCCGCTCCTGTCACTCGCTCCTGGACGCGTCCAGCGCACAAAGTGAGGGGGCGGACTACGTTCTGCTCGGACCCGTATTCCAGGTCAGGTCCAAGCCGGGAGAGCCCGCGGTGACGATGGACGAGATGCGCATGGCTGCCGCCGGCGGGCCGACGTTCGCACTCGGCGGGATCTCTCTCGAGAATCTGCAGCATCTTTGCGGTTCGGGACTCGAGGGAGTTGCAGCGATCACGATGTTTCTCCTCGATCGCCCCCTCGAGCCGATCGTGCGCGCTGTGAGAGAGTGCTGATGCGGTGGAATCGATGACCACCATCCTGCTTGCAGAAGACAAAGACTCCCTCGGCCGGATGCTCGAGGATGCGCTCTCGTCCGAATCATTCGAAGTCGACTGGGTGACTTCCGGCTCGGAGGCGATCCGCCGGCTTCGCGATGGCCGGCGCTATACAGCCATTCTGACCGACTTGCGACTGCCTGGCGAAGACGGGATCGAGATCCTGAGCGAAGCCAGGGAACTGGACCCCGATTGTCCTGTAATCGTCATGACGGCGTTTGGAACCGTCGAGAATGCCGTGACGGCGATGAAGCTCGGAGCCTGGGACTTCATTCAGAAGCCGATCGATCTGGACCATCTGATCCTCCTGATCCGGCGGGCGATCGATCACCGCCGCCTGCGTTTCGAGAACCTGCTCCTGCGGGAGGAATATCAGAAGCGACATGGCTTTCCAGCAATCATCGGCGAATCCCCGCCGATGAAAGCACTCACCGCGCAGATCGAGAAGGTTGCCGCTACCGATTCCACCGTGCTTCTTCTGGGTGAGTCCGGAACGGGCAAGGAGCTCTTTGCGCGCGCGGTGCATCAACTCTCACCGCGCCGGGAACGCCCCTTCATTGCACTCAATTGCGCTGCGATCCCCGATACGCTCATCGAGAATGAACTGTTCGGCCACGAGAAGGGAGCGTACACGGGGGCAGCGTCGAGGCAGATGGGGAAGTTCGATCTCGCGGATTCCGGTACGATCTTTCTCGACGAGATCGCAGAAATGGGCGTCGGAACGCAGTCCAAGATTCTGCGCGTTCTGCAGGAGCGGAAGTTCGAACGGATCGGCGGCGTGACGACACTCACCGCGAATGTACGCATCATCTGCGCGACGAACCGCGACCTGGACAAAGCGGTTCGCGAGGGGACGTTTCGTGAGGATCTGTTCTTTCGAATCAATGTGTTTCCGGTTGTCGTGCCGCCGCTTCGAGAGCGCCGGGGCGACATTGACGCGCTGATCCGCCATTTTCTGGCGAAGATCGGAGCGGAGATCGGAAAGCCCGGCGTCGGAATCACTTCGGAGGCTGCGCAGCTTCTTCGCGACTACGACTGGCCCGGGAATGTGCGTGAACTGGAAAACTGTATCGAACGCGCTGTGATCCTCTGCGAACGGAACCTGATCGAACCGCGCGATCTCATCATACAATCGAGCGGAGGCGCTTCAGGAGCGGGGATCGGGAGCGTCGTGGATCTGTCCGGTACTCTCGCCGACGCGACCTCTCGCGCGGTGTCGCTGGTGGAAAGGGCCAGTATCGCGTTGGCCCTGGAGAGCAGCACGAGCAGGGCGGAAGCGGCGGAAAAGCTCGGCATCGGGTACAGGACGCTGCTGAGCAAACTCAAAGAGCTCGATATCAGAGATGATCAGACTCATGAACGATGAAGTCGGAGGAGGTTCCGGTGAGCGATGACCTCCAGGGCATTCCGACGGCCGCTGACGTCATCGCCCATCTCAACGAGCGGTTCGACAAGCGGGGTCTCGCCATTCGCGTCACGGGGATTGCGGTGTTGCCATACGTGAACCCGATGTGGATGAGCAACTGGGAAGCGCCGGAGCTTGCGGGACTCGAGAATGACGAGATCATCGCGGAGGAGTTGCGCGAGGCCCGTTGGGAGTTTCCGCAGATTCTCGATTGAGACGGGAGCCGGCGCCATCAGGCTCGACAATGACAGGACGATGCTTGTCGCATCAAACCGTGTCATCTGTCATTGCGCCTGGGCTGGCGGCGATATTCCGAGCAGCAGGCTCACGAATCGCGCGACGTCGGTCTGGTGAATCTGTGGCGCCTCGAGCCCGGGTGCAACTCCTGCCCCGGCTGCCGCGAAGATCGCATGAAACTGGGGATGCCGGTTGAGACCTCCATGCTGGCCGAAGTAATTGGTCTTCTCGAAAATCTCGCCGCGCAGAGAAGAGCTCAGCGTGAAT
The DNA here is from genome assembly GCA_041748075.1 of Thermoanaerobaculia bacterium. Taxonomy (GTDB): domain Bacteria; phylum Acidobacteriota; class Thermoanaerobaculia; order Gp7-AA8; family Gp7-AA8; genus JBGSYJ01. The sequence goes on along the minus strand of JBGTDX010000118.1, from coordinate 101,347 downwards.
CGGGGATTGGTGAACGCCATGATGTCGCCGCTGTTGGGATGATGCTGCGCCGTCTTACGATCGACGCGATCGAAGACCGGATCTCCGTCGGGTGCGCGCAGCGCCGTCAGAACGCTCACGAGCCGGGTTGTCTCCTGCTCGTCGGCCGCGCCGAACCGGTAGAGGTGCGCCATGTGTCCCGATGTGAACGCCGCCCATCGACTCGACGGGTCGAGCGAATCGCCCGTCTGCGTCGCGAATCCCTCCGCGACGAGCACCTTGTTCAACGTCAGCCGTGAGTCGAGCGGCGAGAGGCCGTGATCGCTCACCACGACCAGCGCGGTCGTCGATGGGTCAGTTGCCGCGCGCAGCCGTGCGAGCGTGCGGTCGAAGTTCGCAAAAGAGAGTTGCCGGACTCTCGCCGCCCTTTCGCGATTCTCCGCTGTGGAGTACAACTGTGCATCGTTCACGAGAAGGAATTGGTGCTCGGTCTCGTCTACCGTCGGGTTGTAGGCGAGAAGCAGATCGAACGGCATTCTGGAGATCGAAAGCTCGGTGGCCCGCGTGAGAAAGTTCGAGAATCGAAGCATCTGTTCGGCCCAGATCTCCGGCGGTATTCCTCCGCGCCCGGCCAGCCACTCTCCCACGGCCCATCCGTCCGGATCCGAAGGCCAGAATCCGACCTCCGTCTCGATCATGCGACGGTAGCTTTCCGGATACCCCTCCACCCGAGCAACCGGTCCCCAATAGATCACGGTCTCGTTCAGAGATGGATCAAAGCGCAGAACGCGTGACCATGATCCGTATCGATAGGTCGTTCCGTCCCGCTGAACGTCCGTCGAGACTGCGAACCAGTCGCCATCCGCCGGAAGCGGCGTCTTGTCTTCCCGCACCATGATGCGGTCGTAGTTCACCACCCCGTCGTCTGTGGTGTCGCGGGCAACGAGAACGAGCTCGCGCGTGATCGTTGCTCCGTTGTGAGCCATCGTCCATGGAACGCGTGCGGTCAGTACGGGACTGAACGATTCCGGATCGGGTTGCCCCCTCCAGCCGGGAGGGAGCCACTCTCCCTGGAAGTCCGACCTGCTGAGTGTCGTAATCCGTGAGCGCGCGATCGGATCGGTCCAGATCAGGCCCCAGTCGCCGCTGCGTTCCGGTGTGCGCGCATCCGCACTCGGCCAGGTTACGATTCCTACTTTCCTGCCCTGACGTCGTGCCGCCTGCCAGAGTGTTTCCGCGGAAATGTCACCCACGAAGCCGCTGGCCGAACTTCCGATCGGAGTGCCCGGAAGGTGGTACGTGTTCGAGACGATTCCCGTGACCTGCGGCGGAGCTCCGGTGACGATCGAGACATGCGTCGGCGCGGTGAGCGAAGGCTCGACCGTAATCAGGCGAGCAGTAGTCCCGCCGCTCGCCATCGCTTCGTATCCGCCTGAAGTGAGATGCCCGGCCGCGATGTGACTCCGGAGCGCGTCGGCGCCGACTCCGTCGAAGGAGATCAATACGACTTTCGCGGGTGCAGCTCCCTCGATTGGTACGAGAGCGGGAGCCGGTGTCACCGGGCTGGCGCACCCGGCGAGCAGCGCGAGGGCGACAAGGGAAAGAATCTTCATTCGTCCTGGACCTTTCGAAACGGAGTTCGTAGTAAGTATCGTGCGGTTAGGATCTTTCCGGCTCGGCAACGGGCAAAGGCGACGCCAGCGATCGTTCTATCTACTGCGCCCCTCCACCCGCCACACTCGCCGCAATCCGATCCCGATACTCCCGCGCCTTTTCCAGGACCGCGGGGATATCGACCGTCAGGACCTTGCGATCGCGCATGAGCACTCTGCCGTCGACGATAGTCATCACGACATCCGCGCCGCTGGCCGAGTAGACGATGGCGGATTCGACTGAATAGACCGGCTGAGTCTTTGGCGTCCGCAGGTCGACCAGAATGACATCGGCACGCTTGCCGGCCTCGAGCGATCCGATTTTGTCGGAGAGCCCCAGCGCGCGCGCCCCGCCGATGGTGGCCATCTCGAGCACGTCGCGGGCTCCGAGCGCCTTCGGATCCCTTCTCGTTATCTTCTGGAGCCTGGCTGCGCTTGCCATTTCCTCGAACATGTCGAGGTTGTTGTTCGAGCCCGCCGGGCCGTCGGTGCCGAGTCCCACATCGACACCGGCGTTGCGCATTTCGACGACGGGCGCCACACCCGATGCGAGCATCATGTTGCTCTCCGGATTGTGAACGACTCCGACGCCGGCCTCTGCAAACATGCTGATTTCCTCCGATGTGAGCCAGACGCCGTGAGCGGCGACGACGTCGGGCCCCAGGAAGCCGATGGAGCGGAGGTAGTTGCCCGGCGTCATCCCACCGGATCGTTCGGCTACCTGCCGGAGCTCATCAGTGGTTTCCGACACATGAATCAGAATCGGGACGCCCAGCTCGTTCGCCAGAGCGCGGACCTGCTGGAGATGTTCCCGTGAGACCGTGAAGGGCGCATGCGGCGCCAGTGCCGGCGTGATGAGCGGGTCATCTTTGAATTCCGCGGCGTAGGCGCGAACATACGCGACCGCTTCCTCCCACGTCTTGTTGTCCGGGGCGGGGAAGTCGATCATGGTTTCTCCGAGGATTGCGCGCAGGCCTGCGCTGCGGACCTCGCGCGCAATGTCTGCTTCGAAGTAATACATGTCGGCGAAAGTCGTCGTCCCGGAACGGATCATTTCCGCGGCGGCGAGACGCGTGCCCCAGCGTACGAACTCCGCGTCGACATTCTTCGCCTCCGCGGGAAAGATGAAGTTCTGCAGCCAGTCCATCAGGTCGCGGTCGTCGGCGATGCCGCGAAACAGCACCATCGGCGCATGAGTGTGCGCGTTGATCAGGCCCGGAAGGATGGCCATCCCACGCGCATCGACGACTTCGGCAGACGTGTAGCTTGCGGCAATCGCGTCTGCCGGCCCGACGGCCACCAGCACTCCATCCCGGATTGCAACGGCGCCGTTCTCTATGTTCGAGCCGGCCATCGTGACGACGGTGCCGCCGGTGAGAATCAGATCGGCGGTCGGTTCCGCGAGGGGGACAGAGGTGGTGCAGGAGAGGGCGACCAGAGCGCAGGCCACCCATATCGAGCGAAGCTTCATCGGTCCTCCGGTTTGAGCTCGAACGGCTCAGGAAACAGCGCTGAGAGTTTCATCGTGCGCGAGGTGTCATTGGTTGAGGCGAGGATCACGTCGATGTCGCCGCAGAACTCCCACAGGAGCTGTCTGCATGGTCCGCACGGTGTGGCGGGAGGCTCGCTGGCGGTGACGACGGCGATTGCGGTGAAGCTGCGCTCGCCAGCAGCAAGAGCAGACAGGAGCGCGACCCTTTCGGCGCAGACTGTCAGGCCGAACGTGCAGTTCTCTACGTTGCATCCATGAAAGACGGCGCCGTCCTCGGTGAGCAGAGCCGCTCCCACCATGAACTTCGAGAACGGTGCGATGGCACGTTCTCGGGCGACGGTCGCTTCTTCAATCAGCTCGAGGTTGTCCATTCGTGTTTCCGGGCGGCTGGAGGGCGGGCGTCGCGCCCGCATCCAGTCGTTTCATTGCGTCAGTGAAGGGTGGAGGCGGCGATGCGGGTAATCCCGATTCAGATCAGGGCATCGAGCACGTCGCCGATACTGCTGCGGCGGCAGGTGTACATCGGCGTATCCCGTACCGTGTACTTCGACGATTCGGTCTCCCGCAGTTCCTGCACGAGATCGAGAAAGTCCTCCGCTTTGTCCGCCTCGAAGGCGACGACGAAATCCTGATCATCGAGTCCGAACGAATAGGTCGTGTTGATCTTCACGTTCGGATACTTGTGACCGATGGCGATGTGCTCGTTCATGACTTTCTGACGGTCGCTCATCGGAAGCAGGTACCAGTCGCGGGTCTTCACGAACGGATAGACGAACAGCAGCTCGCGCTTTCCGGGCACGATTTTCAGGCGTCGTCCTTCCTGCCCCTCGTGTACGTGCTCTTCGACGTACTGCGAGTGCTTGGTCATCGCCAGGAACGATTCCGGCACGTCGAGCCACGGGCCGATCGGCGAGCGGAACAGATCGGCAGCCATCGACTGGAAGGGCTCGATCTCGTAACCGATGCGCCAGAGCATGAAATCGGTCTTCGCCTTGAGCCCGATCGTCGAGTAGGGAAGCAGGATCATCTGCTTCGAGTACGTTTCTACGATTTCAGAGACACGGGCCTTCGCCTCCGCCCGCAATTCGGGCGATTCGCGCCGGATCGACCGGTCGACTTTGAAGAACATGAAATTGACGAACTGGCGGGCCAGAGCCGGCTGCCCGGCGCTGTCCGTTCTGGCCTCGGGTTGAGTGGTAGTAGTCATGGCGCGGATTCTATCAGGAGTGGCGGAGCTGGACGAGTGCGGGAGTGGCGATTCGGCCCTCCGGCGGTCATAACTCTTGCTAACGAGGTGCGTTTTGTTTAGGTTCGAGGACTCATGACCCGTCCCGCATTGAATTCGGCTTCCACCGCGGCCCGCTCCTACCAGCAGGTGATGACCAAGCTCCTGCGCCATAACGCGCTGTCGCAGCTGCGGAAGATCATCGACAAAACGCTCTCGGCGGACATCGCGCCGGTCATTCCGCTGCTGCTGCTCGAAGACCGGCGGAAGATTTTCGCACTGCTCATCGAGGCGGGCAAAGCGGCCCGTGTGATTCTGGAGCTCGAGCGCGATCAGGTGATCGATACCCTCAAGGATCTCGACGATGCGACGGTCGCGTCCATCTGCAACTCCTCGGCACCCGACGACGCGGCAGATCTGCTCGATCTGCTCGATGACGAACGGCGTGCAGGAATTCTCGCGCGGCTCGACCCCTCCCGCGGCGCGAAACTGGAGTCTCTTCTGGTTCAGGAGAAAGAGACGGCCGGCTCGCTGATGACAACGGAGTTTCTTGCCCTCGACGAAAATCTCACCGTCGCCAATGCCATCACAGCGATCCGGCAATACCCACGCAAGGATTCGTTCTTCTACGTTTACACGGTCGACACCGAAGGCCGTCTGCTCGGGGTTCTGTCACTCCGCCATCTGATACTCGCAGAACCGGACGCGAAACTCAGCTTGATCATGGTGCAGCATGTCGTTCGAACGAGCGTCGATTCCTCGCAGGAAGAAGTGGCGCAGGTCGTGGCGAAGTACGACCTTCTCTCCGTACCCGTAGTCGACATGCAGAACCGGCTGGTCGGCGTAGTCACGGTCGATGATGTCATCGATGTCATCCAGGAAGAGGCGGAAGAGGACCTGCTCCATCTCGCGGGCGTCGACGTTTCCGAGAGGCTTTCCACGCCGATGGGGAAGACCTTCAAGGCGCGGTTTCCCTGGCTCATCGTCAATCTTGCAACGGCATTCGTCGCAGCGAGCGTCATTCGCTACTTCGAAGGCACCATCGAACGCTGGGCCGTCCTGGCGGCGTTCATGCCGGTGGTCGTCGGGATCGCCGGAAATGCCGGAACCCAGACGCTCACGGTATTCGTCAGGGCGCTCGCCTTTGGTGAAGTGGAATGGGGAACCCGGGGCAGACCCATCTTCAAGGAACTGCTCGTCGGGCTTGCCAATGGGCTGGGGATGGGCGTGCTCACGGCGACCATCGTTGGATTGTGGACCGGCGACTTCAAACTGGCGCTGATCCTGTTCGTGGCGATGACCTTCACGATGATCGTTGCCGGTGTCGCTGGCGGATTCACGCCGCTCATTCTCAAGCGCTTCGGGTTCGATCCGGCTGTGTCTTCCTCCATCTTCGTTACTGCGGTGACGGATGTGGCCGGCTTTTTCGCCTTCCTGGGGCTTGCAACGCTCGTCCTGCTTTACTGGCGTTTTTGACGAAAGTCAATCCTCTTTCCGCCGTCCGGAGCCGCGGAAACGGTCGAGCCTGCCGGAGTGTGATACCTCAGTCGTGCAAACTCCGTGTGAAGTGTTTAACTCATTGATATTGCGGTGGTTGATCGCTTCGCCCATCGAGTTGTGCATTTTGCTCTCTCGTTGGTGTGTGCGTCGTTTCTGGAGTTTTTCACAGTGATTTCCGCGACGTTTTCCACAGTTCCTGTGTAAAGCGAAATTTCCCTTCGCGCACCATGCGGGGCTCACCGGACGTAAAGTCCACAACCGTTGATGGTTCACCGCTCAATGGCCCGGAATCGAGTACGGCAGCAACTGATTTTCTGATGTGTGCTTCGACGGATTCCGTGTTATAAATTGCCGGTCTCCCACTGACATTCACGCTCGTAGATGCGAGCGGCCCCACCCTCCCGGCCAGGTCCTGCAGCCATGGTATGGAAGGGATTCGTGCAGCGATCGTCCCGGTTCCTGCACTTGCAGGGATGGGCTTGCGCAGTGGAAGAATTGCCGTCAGGGGAGCCGGCCAGATCGAGGCGAGCCACGACTCCACGTCCTCGTTCAGTTCGACGCCCAGGTCGGTCAGCTGGCCGATGCTCGACGCCAGCACGATGAGCGGTTTTTTCTTTTCGCGCAGCTTGAGTTGAAAGATGGAGCTCACCGCCCGCTCGTTCATCGCGTCACAATGCAGACCGTAGATCGTATCCGTGGGAAGAATCACGACACCGCCCGCGCCGATCGACTCGGCCAGCTTCCCGATCACTTCCTGCGATACATCCCCATCGCGCGCAACATATGTGACCGGCTCGGCCATCTTCAGTCTCCGAGGTAGCGCGAGAGGAGGGTTTTCGCCTCGAGCACATCGGTCGTTCCTTCAACGATCACTCGGCCATCATCGAACAAAGTCAGCTTGCCTTCCGGTGTTGCGATCGTCAGCGACTCGTCGTGGGTCTGCAGATCGAATCGTGTGGCGAGACGCTTCGCGACGCCCTCGAGGTCGGTGACGACACTTCTCGAAATCTGCACCGAGTTTCTGCCGCAGAGCGTCACCAGCTCCTCTGAGTCGGCATCGAGAGAAGGCAACTCGCGAAGATCGCAGGACAGGCAACCTTTGACGGGAGTGGTTCCGGCGCATCGCCGCTCGCCGCTCGTCCCGCCCTTCCATACGTCGAAGGCGGCCACGCCGCGGTCGATCTCCCGCGCGACGATCCATTTCAATGCACCCGCCACCTGCAGGCCGGCGACCACCGAGGGAAGGGGTGTGATGATTCCAGCGACGTCGCAACTTTCATTGCTTCCAAGCGGAGGGAGGAATTCCATGAAGCAGCGGAGGCACGGCGTGGTACCCGGAACGATGGTGGCCGTCATCCCCCGGCTGCCGACGGCAGCACCATAGATCCATGGGATATCGAGCCGGATCGCGGCGTCGTTGATGAGGAAGCGGGTGCGGAAGTTGTCGGTCCCATCCATGATGAGATCGACTCCTTCGAGCAGCGAGAGCGCGTTCGAGGGGTTGAGATCCCGCACGACGGCTTCGCAGTGGAGGGTCGAGTCGATCCGCGCGATGTGGCGCTTCGCGGCCGGAGCTTTCGGCCGGGAGCGTTTCGCATCCTCTTCATCGAACAGCGCCTGCCGCTGAAGGTTCGACAGGTCGACATAGTCCCGGTCGATGATTCGCAACAGGCCGTTTTCCCGCCGCCCGACGCCGGCGCGAGCGAGAAGCTCGGCAATCCGGCTTCCGAGCGCGCCGCAGCCGACCACTGCGATTCGCGCGATCTCCAGCGATTCCTGTCCCTGCTCCCCGATCGGGGTGAACAGACGGTGGCGGGAGTGGCGATCGTCGGAGGACATCGGATGGAAAGGATACCGCACAGGCCGACGACGCTACGCCGGCTGGGACGCGGCCTGGCCGCGTTCGAGCAGCTCGCGGGCATGAGCTTTCGCGGATTCGGTGACCGACGTGCCGCCGAGCATCCGGGCGATCTCATCGACCCGCTCTTCCGCGGAATCGAGCCTCGCGATGCGCGCTCTGGTGTGTCCGGCGGAATCTTCCTTCCAGACTCTGAAGTGCGTCGAACCGAAGCCGGCAATCTGGGGAAGATGAGTTACACAGATCACCTGGTTCGCAGCCGCCAGCTCGCGAAGTTTCCGCCCCACGACTTCGGCGACGGCGCCACCGATTCCGGCATCGATCTCATCGAAAACCAGAGTTGCCGCGGCGCTGTGCGGCGAGTGTTTGAAGAGCGCCGCGGCGATGGCGAGCTGGATGCGGGAGAGCTCGCCGCCGGATGCGATTTTCTGCATCGGTCTGGGCTCTTCACCGCGGTTCGGAGCGATGAGAATTTCGATGCGGTCATATCCCTCCGGGCCGAACGCGGTTTCTCTTCCGTCGAGCATGAGTCTCGAATCGCGTGCTGCCAGTGTCGTGAGCTCGAGCCGGACGGTCGTTCGTTCCATTGCGAGGTCGTCGAGCTCCGCCTGGATCGCGGCCTGGAATTCCGCGGAAGCCGTACGCCGCCGCTCCGAGAGGTTTCCGGCCGCATCGGCATATGAATCGAAGGCCTTCGACTCCGCGGTCTGGAGTTTCGCAAGCGCCATTTCATGATCGTTCAGTTGCTCGAGCTCCTCGCTGCTCTTCTGAAAGTGCCTGAGAACCTCCTCGATCGATCCGCCGTATTTCTTTTTCAGCCGCTCGATCAGGGCGAGGCGGTCTTCGATCTCATCGAGCCGCCGCGGATCGTGGCGGACCGAGTCTCCCATAGCCGAGAGTGACCGGGACAGTTCCTGCAGGCGAATGCGGATTTCTTCGAGCTCTTCGGCCATGCCGGCAACACTCTCGATCCGGCTCGAAAGCGGATGGAGCAGGCTGCGCGCGCGACCTATTTGAGCGAGCGCCGAGCTGTCGTCCTCATCCAGGAGCATGAACGAGCCCGCGGTCGCCGTGAGGATCTCACCGGAATGCGTGAGCAGCGTCCGCTCGGTCCGCAATTCTTCTTCCTCCGCGGGATCGAGTCGCGCTTTGCCGATCTCGTCAATCTGGTACTTCAGAAGGTCGAGACGGAGCTCCCGATCGCGGACAGCCCCGCGCAACTCTCCGAGCTGCGCCTGCGCCTCGCCCCAGCTTCGATAGGCCGATGCCGTTCGATCGATCTGGTCCCGATGGCCTCCGTACTGATCCAGTAGCTCACGAAACGACTGTCCGGCAATCCGCTGGTGGGATTCGTTCTGACCATGGATTTCGATGATTGATTCCATTGCACCGACCAGGTCCCGAACGGCAACCGGGGATCCGTTGAGCAGAACGCGACCTCTCCCATTCGTGGAGATCTCGCGGCGAACGATCAGTTCTCCCGATTCGTCCATCTCGATTCCGCGGACGGCCATCAGCTGCCCCGTCTCACCGGGAAGGTGAAAGATGGCCTCGGCGCTCATCTTTTCAGCCCCGGAACGGATCGAGTCCGAAGATCCGCGGGCGCCGCTGAGAAACTCCAGGGAATCGATCAGCAGAGACTTGCCCGCTCCCGTCTCGCCGGTCAGGACATTCAGCGCACTTCCCGGCTCGATCGCGAACTCCTCCACGATGGCGAGGTTTCTGACTTTCAGGTAACTGATCATTTTGGGTTCTGGGTTCCGGGTTCTGGCTTGGGAAGACGTCCTTCTTTGATTTGCGATTTCAATGATGCACTCATCATCGAACTGATGTCACGTGGCCGAAACGATTCGACTCTCCCGGAACTGCCGGAACCCAGACCCAGAACCGGGAACCTCATCCGTGGGCAGCATCCTTGCTTTGTACACGAGGTGAAAGGGAACACCACCATGAACTACAGAAAACTGATCATGCCGGCGTTGCTCGTTGTGACACTCGGCTGCAGCAGAGAGTCGACCACCAGCGATACCATGAGCAGGGTCAACGAGGCGGCCCAGAGCACCGGACAGGCGGTCCGGGAACGATTCGAGACTTCGGCGCCGGTCGGCGCTCCTCCGAATCAGGAGCAGATGGAACGGGAACGCTTCGATGCACAGTGGCGGGATCTGCAGTCGTTCCGCGCCGAACAGGCCGTTCGTGCCCAGCAACCGGCACCCTCTACGCCCGCGGCGCAGAATATTCAGTTTCGCCCGGCTGCTGGCGTCACAGAGAGCTTTGACGGAGTCGATTTTGCCGCTATCGAGTCACTGCCCGTGACGGTCCCGATCACCGGAGATGTCCGCGGCCCGTCCGTCCTCCGGGCTCAGGTACTCCTCGATCGGGCGAATTTCTCTCCCGGAAGCATCGATGGGCGATGGGGAAAGAACTCGGAAATCGCGGTTCACTGGTTTCAGCGTGAAGAGGGCATTCCACCGACCGGAACCATAGACGAGCAGACCTTCCGCCTTCTTGCTGGCCGCGCCAACGGTCCGGCGCTCGTCCAGCACACCCTGACCGCAGATGACGTCTCGGGCCCGTTCACAAAGATACCGGAAGATGTCTACGAGAAGGAGAAGCTCGATTGCCTCTGTTACGAGACGCTCACCGAGAAACTCGGCGAGCGCTTTCACGTGTCCCCGGCCATGCTGGTGCGGCTGAATCCCGGAGTCGATATCGACACGCTCCAGGCGGGGGCCCAGATCCTCGTGCCCAACGTCAACCCGCCGCGACCCGAGAACGCGACGAAGAGCGTCGCGAAGATCGTCGTCTCGGTCAAGGGCAACTACCTTCACGCGATGGACGCCTCGGGCAACATGATCCGTCACTCGCCGACCACCGTAGGATCCGAATACGATCCGTCACCGAACGAGACGTTGAACATCACTGCGATCGCGCACGATCCCCATTTTCACTACCAGCCGAAGCTATTCGCGCACGTCGATGACAGCGAGGCCGAGGCGCATCTGAAGCCGGGTCCAAACTCTCCGGTCGGCATCGTCTGGATGGCTCTGAGCAAGCCGCATTTCGGAATCCACGGCACGTCCGATCCCGAATCGATCGGCTACGCGTCGTCGGCCGGATGCGTGAGACTTCCGAACTGGGAAGCGCGCGACCTTGCCCGCATCGTCGACAAGGGAGTGACCGTGGAGTTCGTCGACACGCCCTGAGGGGCTGCGAGAGCGCAGTTAGAATTGGAGCGTCATTCCGAGCTCGACAATGACGGCGCGTATCATGGTGGAGAAACGCTGTTAAGACACTGAAGCGTCAGTGCCTCTAAGCCACGGCCTGCTTGAGCGCCTCGGTGGAAATACCCGGCTTGCGCAGATTTCCCAGCAGCGTCAGCGACAGCGAATCCGGATCGACGATCGCCTGCGCGACGGACTGTATGTTGTCCAGCGTCACGGCGTCGATGTGCGCAATGATGTCGTCGGGTGAGAACTGGCGGCCGAAGTAATACTCCTGCCGCGCGATTCCCGACATCCGGCTGATGGTCGATTCGAGTGACAGCAGAATCGATCCCTTCAGGTGCCGCTTCGCAGCCGACAACTCCTCGGCAGTTGCACCTTCCACCTTGATCTTGCGCATCTCCTCGAGCGTCAGATCGAGCACGCGCCGAAGGTTCTTCGGGTTGCACGCAGCGTAGACCGCCTCGTAGCCTCCGTGGAGATAGCCGGTATGGTACGAGGTGACCGTGTAGACGAGTCCCTCTTTCTCCCGCACTCTCTGGAACAGCCGCGATGACATCCCACCGCCGAGAATCGTGTTGAGCAGCGCGGCGGAGTAGCGCTCGAGTCCCTGCTGGGGGAAGCCTTTGCTCCCCAGGCAGAGGTGTACCTGCTCGAGCTCCCGCTTCTCACGAAGCTGCACGTGCTGGTGAGGCATCGGCGGAGGCCAGTCGAGACGCACCGGTCCGCTTCCCGAGGCCGGAAACGCCTTTTCGAGATAGGGGAGCAGTTGCGAAGGGCGCACGTTGCCGGACGCGCAGAAGATCATGTTCGACGGGTGGAACGTCTCCCTATAGTGCTCGAAGATCTGCTCGCGCTGGAGGTTGTTCACCGTCTCTTCCGTCCCGAGGATGGGTCGTCCGAGGGGATGACCGGGCCAGAAAGTCGTCACGAACATCTCGTGTACCAGATCGTCGGGCGTGTCCTCGACCATCCGGATCTCTTCGAGTACGACACCCCGTTCGGACTCGAGGTCTTCCTGGGTGAGCAGCGGATCGGCCACCAGGTCCGTCAGAAGATCGAGTGCCATGTCCACCTGTTCATCGAGAACATGGGCGTAGAACGATGTGTACTCCTTGCCCGTGAAGGCGTCCACTTCGCCGCCCAGCAGGTCGATCACCTGTGCGATCTGCGTGGTGTTCCTGCGGTTGGTTGCCTTGAAGACCAGGTGCTCGAGAAAGTGCGATGCGCCGGACCGATCTTCAGTTTCGACAGCGGAACCGGTCCGGAGGTAATACCCGAGCGCAACGGAGCGAACGTGCGGCAGCGTTTCGACCAGCACGGTCAGCCCTGAGGGGAGCACGTGCCGGGCGATCTCGCTCTCGTTCTTTCTCATGCAGACCATCCAACGGAGTTCGAAGGAGCGAAATTCTGGCCGACCCATTCATTCCAGAACTAGTGCATTTGAGAGAGTCCCGGAGCGGTTTTTAGGACTCGGAGCTCAAACTGACAAAGATGTCAACCTGAGCGAAGCGAAGGATCCCCCGCCTCGAGGCGCTACCGCAAGTCCTCAGGGGATCCTTCGCTGCGCTCAGGATGACACGAGGGCTTTATGGGTTAGGCTTTCCCGGTGTAATCGGAGCCGCCCGCGTCGGATCCTGGACGGGACCGCCACTCTGCTCCTGCGCCAGCTCCGTGATCGTGTAGACCCAGTTCTCGTACCGGTCCTGACCATTGAGAACGATCATGCTCGGCCCCGTCAGCGGGAGGCGGACCCCGCCGATCGGTCCGGAGTATTCGCCCTGAAGTCCGGTACCCGGGTTGAGCCCGGGCTGGGATGGCGACGGTGAAGGGAACAATCCGGGCGTCGGCGTCGGAAGACCCGCACCAGGGGCGCCGGGCTGGCCGGGCACCTGGACGGCGGTGCTCGGCGGCACGGGAACCCAGTCGAGCTCTCCGCTGAATGGATTGGGATAGAGCGAGCGGATGACTCGCGGCTCGGTCTGCTCTTCGAGCTGCTCGAGTTTCGTCGGCAGCTCGCGGCGCTTTTTCTGATACTCGGTGATCGCGCGCGCGTACTGCTTCATCGCCCAGACCGCCTGCTGCTCCCGCTCCCTTCGCATGACGTCGGACCACATGCGCGGGACGGAGAAGGCGAGGATGACCGACATCACGGTCAGGATGACGAGGAGGGAGGCTAAGGTAAAGCCTTGTTGATTTCTTACATTTTTAGAACGGAATGTTGAATGTTGAATGTTGAATGTTGAATGGGTCCGCGCAGGTTTTTTCTGCGGGCATCCATAACATTCGTCACACGCGAGAATCTTTGAAAGCGGGCTCATTCAACATTCAACATTCAACATTCAACATTCCGTTCTCTAAACCTTACAGTTCCCCGTACGGCACGCCATCGAGGGTTTCTCCCTCGGCGCCGCTCTTCACGTCGGCGATGCCGGGGCCCGTGGGCGCGTCATAATCGAAATCACTGCCGAAACTGCCCCCGAAGCCGCCTCCATCGAACTCGACTTCCTCGGTGACAGGGATCCATGTGTCGGCCGATTTCGTGATCGGATCGACGGGGATCCTGCGCATGTACTTCGCCTCGACGAGCTCTTCGAGCGATGAGGGATACCGCTGTTTGTCGGCGTAGAAGTTGTCGATGCCCTGACGCATCAGGGCGAGATCCGCTTTCAGCACGTTCTCCGCCGCCTTCCGCTGCGCCCCGAGGACGTTGACGACGGCGATGCCCGCGAGCAGTCCGACGATGGTGACGACCACGAGAAGCTCGATGAGGGTGAAGCCGGCCGCCCGACCGGTTGTGGGTTGTGGGTTGTGGGTTGTGGGTGCCGCCGCCCGGCCGGTTGTGAGTTGTGAGTTGTGAGTTGTGAGTTGGGGTTTGTGTGGGGTCCGGGCGGTCCCACAACCCACAACCCACAACCCACAACCGTCACGTCGAGTTTCAGGCATCAGTTTCACCATTCGTTGTACCGCGTCTTGCCGTCCAGCGAGAGTTTCGTCGAGGTCGATCGCACTTCGAAGACGTTGTTGTTGTCGGAGCTCATGGAATCGAAGTCGTCGGTATTCGATCTGGTGAACCATTCTTTTCTGCCGGTCATCGGGTCGATCAGATCGCGCTCGCGCAGGAACTTTACTTTCTTTCCGTCCATCAACTCGACGCCTTCGACAAGCTGCTGAAGATCTTTCGGATACTCGCCCTGTCCGAGGGTTACCTGCTCTTTGATCAGTCCCTTGACCCGCAGGTCGTGGTAGCGGTCGATCGCATCGGTGATCTTGCGAAGTCTGTTCCGGAGCTCGATCTCCTTCTGCCTCTGGAATCCGAACTTTGCGACCGGAATCGCCATCCCCGCGAGCAGGCCGATGATTGCCACGACCGTAATGAGCTCGGCGACTGTGAATCCGTTTTCTCCGTTAACCTTTCGGAACATGAGCTGGCTGGTTACTCCACCCGGGCCGAGCCGCCGGCGACGGCAACGTCGACGCGCTCGCCGTTGCGTTGCGAGAACGCGAGCGGTTCGATCACGAGCATCGTGTCGCCTGTTACGCCGCCCCGCACCCGGAAGGCGACGACCTCACCGCCGGAGCGGAACTGGAGCATGCTGCCGTCGGACGAGCTGATGCGAATCGTTCCATTCGCCCGGTCGATCGATACGACCGGCGGAACTTCAGGGTTGATCTCGAGTGCCGTGCCCAGCGAAAAGCCAGCGATGTCCATCGCGAGCGGGTCGTAGTGCAGCACCATCTGCGGGATCGCAAGCTCCGCTACATCCATCGCAACGATCGACCAGACCTTTTCTTCGCCGGGACCGAGCGCGATTCTCGACGGCTGCGGAGCGATTCGCGGGGCGAATTTGAGCCGGTAGTCTTCTTGGTTCATCGACGACGCTCCCGGCGGCGGCGGTTGAACACCTGGATTCTGCGGCTCATTGGCTCCGCCTCCGGGAGGCGGTGGCTGCGGCTGCTGGCGGAAGACGTCGCTCGGTCCGGATGCGGGTGGAACGGGTGATGAGGGCGGAGGCTGCGTCGCCGGCACCTGGCCCGGGGCGAAGAACTCCTGCGACGGCGGCGGGTTCTCCTGTGTCGCGGTGGTCGTGCGGGGCACGTTGTTGAACGGATCCGCCTGAACGTTTGACTCGAGCCGCGGCGAAACCCCGCGGAAGGTCAGATTGTTCGTCGTTCCGACCCACATCGGCGCGAGATCCTCGTCCGTGATGTCGGGGATGCGGATGATGTGCGGGGTCATGGTGAGGACCACGTCCGTGGTCGCTACGTTGTTCTGTTCCCTGCTGAACAGCCGTCCGATGACCGGAAGGTCAGACAGGAAGGGGATGTCGTCTTTGGTGATCGAGTCGTCTTCCCGGATCAGGCCTGCGAGAAGGTTCGTCTCACCGTCCTTGAGTCGGATGGTCGACTGGATGGTGCGGGTTCCGATGATCGGCTGATCGGGAGAGTTTTCTCCGCCGCCTGGAACGAATCCCGCGATGTTCGACACCTCGACGGTGAGCTTCAACGAGACTTCGCGGTTGTGATGGACGCGCGGCGTGATCGCGATCTTGATTCCTACGTCCTGGTACTGGAACGAGGTGATGGGACCCTGGTTGAATCCGCCGCCGACGCCGACGTTCGTGAAGAGCGTCGAGACGGGAATGGGCTGTTTCTGGCCGATGTGCAGCGTTGCGTCCTCACCCTCGGAGATCCGCAGCTGCGGCCGTGCGAGAAGCCGCGCGTCGGTGTTGTTCTTCAGGAGCGTATAGCTGAGCGTGGGAATCGTGAAGTTGAAATCGTTCAGCGCGATGTTGCCCAGCTCCCCGTACGGGAGGCTTCCGATCGTGCCGCCGGCCGCGTCGGTCAACGCGCCACTCGTGCTGTAGGCGCCGAGTTTGAGGCCGATGTCGCGCAGCTTGCGGGCGTCGACCTGCAGAAGCTCGACCTGCACGACGACTTCTGCACGCGCCTTGTCGTTTGCTTCGATGATCTTCTCTGCGATCCGCACTTTGTCCGCGGTGTCGCGGATCGTGATCGCGTTGAGCGCTTTGAGCGGAAATACGTTCCGTGCTTCGATCATCGTCCTGACGACGTTGGTCACCTGCTCGGCATCTCCGTTGGAAAGGTAGAACGTACGGATGACGAGATCTTCGTAGTCACGCCGGGTCTGTGGTGTGTCGGGGATGACGATGAGCGTCTTCTCGTCGAGGACCTTGTAGAACTGATTGCCGGCCTGCATGACGCGCTCGAGCGCCTGCTGCGCGGTGACGTCCCGCAGCTCGATCGAGATGCGCTCTTCATCCTTGACCCCCTGATCGAAGATGATGTTGATGCCGAACGCATTGCCGAGGGAACGGTAGATGTCCTTGATTGGAGTGGGGCGGGGGAACGACAGTGAGATCGGCTCGAGCGAGGTTGGGTTGAGTTGTGGCGGCTGCGCCTTGGTGACGACCGCGCGCTTGCGCTCTTCGAAGGTCGGACCGTTTGCTGCGGCCGTTGCTTCCTGAATCGCGGAGACGACTTTCGCATACTCGACCGCGGCAAACTGGTTTGTGGAATCCAGTCTGACGACGAGCTCGAACTCGACCAGCGCGAGCTCGTTGAGCTGCAGCGCTCGCGCAGCCTCTCCCCGGTTTCGCGCTTCGATTGCAGCCGCGCGGAGCGATTTGCCCTTCTCGAAGTGTGCGCGCGAAGCTTCCAGCTTGCTCCTGTCGAGCGCCATTTTGTAGCGGACGTTGTTGGGATCGACCTCGAGTGCCTTCTGGTATTCGACGATCGCCTCGTCCCACTTGCCCTGCTCTTCGAAGTCTTTCGCGCTCTGATACGAGCGGAAGCTCGTACACGAAAGCAGAGGCAGCAGCAGAAGTAGCGTCGTTGCGACTTTCAGTCTGTTTCGGTTCATGAATGTTTTCTCTCGATCGATCATGTGGCTCGGCTATAACAGCTCAGACGCTCAAGCGTGACGAAACGTCACGGAGGCGTTCCGACGGCGACTCTCTTTCGCGCATCCGGCGGAAATCCGACGAACCCGATGTCCACCGACTCGATCCCTATGTTCCGGAGGATGAATTGTCCGCCGAAGGTCTCGCCCACCCTCACGTTGACGATCTGTCCGTCGCGCGAGAATGCCGCGATGGGCCGCGCGGGCGTCCCGAAGCTTCCCATGTAAGTGTAGTTGAACGCCGGCGGTTGCGGCGGCGGCGGCGGTGGAGGAACGATAGGCCCCTCCTGACATGCATCACCTACGCCATTGCGATCGATGTCCGCCTGGTCCGGGTTGTATACATCGGGACAATTGTCCTGGAAGTCTGGAATGCCGTCCTTGTCGCGATCCGGCGGGGGAGCGGGAGGTCTGGGTGTTGGAGCGGGAGGAGGCGGAGGCGGTTCTACATAACGGAACAGGTTGCGGTCGCTGCTGAAGCTTCCGCTGGCCGGCTCGAGCAGATCGATGCGCACCGGTTCCACGCCCGGAGGCGCAATCGAGCGCGTTGCCCCGCCCGCGACCTGCCGCGACGCGGCAACGGGACGCACGGCCTCGGGCTCATTCTGCAACTGCAGGGGAGCGTCGGGAGACGCGAAGACATAGATCGCGAACAGGGCGAGCACAACGCCGCTGAGCAGGAGCCAGGTCTTCCAGTTCGACCAGTCCATCAGGAGGTTCCTCCGCGCCGCGCCGACTGCTCTGACGGATCGAGTGGCTCGTGGAAGAGTGTCTTGATCTGAATGTTCAGATTCAGGAGCTGGGTTTCATCGGTCGGGTCTGCCAGCATGATCTGATCGATCACCACAAAGTTCTGGGACAACTCGAGCAGGTTGATGAACTGGCGCACCTGTGCATAGGTGCCCCGGACCATGAAGTTCATCGTCATGGCCCGCGTTCCGAATTCTTTCTTCTCGACCTGCTGCGTGAAGCTCGTGGAGCGCGGCACCATTCTGCTGCGATTTTCCAGGTCGCGAATCTCCAGGATCATGGACGTGAGCCGCCGTTGCGGCGTGGACCAGACTTCGTTGTAGATCCTCTGAATGTCGGCGGTCGTCGACTTGTAACCCGTGAGAGTCTGCTCTGCGGCCGCCTTCCGGCTGCGGGCGGCTTCCAGGGCCGCGTTCGCCTGATCGAGCGTCACGTCGAGCGCCTGGATCCTCTGCTGGTATCGAACCCTGTATGTCAGGAAGAATGCCACATTGATCGCAAGCAGCACGCCCAGAACAATCAGCAGGCTCCTTTTCTCGCGCCAGATCATCGCGTCAGCCCCCGCGGATCCGGACGATAGGTCGTCGAAAGACTGAAGCTGTAGGAGCCGTCATCATTCTGAGAGTCGGTTCCCGGGAACGGATCGGCGAAGTGAGGATCGCCGAGCATATTCCGCAGCATGGTGACCATGCCGTCGCTCCCCTTGGCTCTGGCGGTGATGGTGAGTCTCACATCTCCGTCGGGTTGAATGTCGGGATTGAGCGTCATCAGCCGGACGTTGCGGGGAAGTACCCTTTCCATGTTGTCGAGAAGATTGCTCCAGGAGAACGCGCGCTCGGCGATCTGCGCGTTGATGTACGCCGTCTCCATCGCGAGCGCCCGTACATTGATCCCCTCTGCGGATCGCTCCAGCGTTTCCGCCGCGCGGGTTTCGGCAGCAGTCTCGGCCTCGACCCGGGCGATCTCTCCGCGCGTTTCCTCGGTGTTGACGAAGTAACGGTACGCGGTCTGGATGTTGTTGATCATGAGAAAGCCCGTCACGAGAGCGAGCACGATCGCCACGGCATAGACAGGCGTGTAATCGCGATACGGGCGCGAAGCGAGATTCAGGTGAAGCGTCTTCAAGCGGTGAACACTCCTGCGCAGGCTGTGAGCTCGGCCTCGATCGCGCGCGTATCAACCGAGGGAGATGATTCGACGTAGCTGTCGAGCGTGACTCTGGAGGTCGTCGCGCCGAGCTCCTCGGAGATCGTGGACGATACCTGATCGTTGAACTGCTGGCCCGCCACGTAGCATTTTTCCACGTGCGTGATCTCGAGATTCGATTTGAAATACGACGCTGAAAGCCGGATCTCCTGAAGGAGCGTCCGGTCGTCGCTCATCACTCGCGAACGGAAGAACAGCGGCGTGCCATTCCTGAAGACCGCGGTGGTGAATTCCCGATTCCGGACATAGAAGAAGATTCTGTCATCGTTGGCCGGCTGCTCTCGTACTGCGATGCTGTTCCAGATGTTCATCCCGACCGGCTCGATGAGCACCGGAGTGAGCTGTGTCTCGGCGAATGCCTTTTCGATTCCGGCGAGCGTCTTCTCGAGAGCGGCGACCACGAGCACCCGTGATCCGGAGCTCGTCTTGTCCACGGTCTGATAGGCCAGGCGGAACTCTTCAGGCCGGATCGGCGTGGATTTCTTCAGAGACCAGCGCACGACTTCATCCGCCTCCGCCTTTTTCTCCGGCAGCGTCGGAATGTCAATCAGGTTGATGCGGAACCAGGAATCGGGCAGCAGCAGCGAAACGCGATCGAGCCGTCCCTGCTCCTTTTTCATGCGCCCGAGAACCGCGGTGAGCTGTTCCGGCCGCGCGAGAGCGGGCGTCACGATCCCCGGTGCAAACACATCGTCATCGAGCGCGTACGTCTTCGCCGTCACGATCCGGGGCATCGACTTGCCGCCGTCGAAACGGGCGAACATGAGCGAATCCTGATCGCAGATGATGACGTCTGGTGGAAATGATCTGGCCATAGTTACTCGACGAATGTGACCTTGTTGATTTCGCGCAGCGTGGTTTTTCCTTCGAGGACCTTCTTGAGTGCCGCTTCGCGTAGGAAAATCATGCCTTCTTCTTTGGCGGCTCGCTTGATGTCGGCCGCCGATTTCTTCTCGAGAATCATGCCGCGTATCTGATCCGACAGGTCGAGCAGCTCGGCGATCGCAAGCCGGCCGTGGAACCCCGTGCCATTGCACTCGAGGCATCCCTTTCCCTCGTAGAACTGCGTGTCTCGCACTTCGGCGGGGAGGGCCGACTCGTCGAGCAGCGCCTCAGGGTAGGTGACCGGCTCCTTACACGCCTCGCAGATCTTCCGTACGAGCCGCTGCGCCAGGACGCAGTTGAGCGCGGAGACGAAGTTGTAGAGCTCGACCTTCATGTTCAGGAAGCGCCCGAGCACGTCGACGACGTTGTTCGCATGGACGGTGGTGAAGACCAGATGGCCCGTGAGAGCCGACTGCACGGCAATCTGCGCCGTCTCTTCGTCACGGATCTCACCGACCATGATCTTGTCGGGGTCGTGACGGAGAATCGCGCGAAGCCCGCGCGCAAACGTCAGACCCTTCTTTTCGTTCACGGGAATCTGCGTGATACCGCGCAACTGATACTCGACCGGATCCTCGATCGTGATGATCTTGTCCTCGGACGACTGGATCTCCGAGATCGCGGCGTAAAGCGTCGTCGTCTTGCCCGAGCCCGTCGGCCCGGTGACCAGCACCATGCCGTACGGCTCTTTGATGAACTTGCGAAACGTCGTCAGCATGTCGCCGTCGAATCCCAGCACGTCGAGGCGTAGATCCTTGAACTCCTTGTTGGCCGATTCTTTGTCGAGAATTCGGATGACCGAGTCCTCGCCATGCGCGGTCGGCACGATCGATACGCGGAAATCGATGGTCCGCCCCGTGATCCGGAGCTTGAAGCGGCCGTCCTGGGGGACGCGCTTCTCGGCGATGTCGAGCTCCGACATGACCTTGATTCGTGAAATGATCGTCGAGTGATGCTTCTTGTCGATGGGGTCGAGCGCCTGATAGAGCACCCCGTCGATGCGGTACTTGACGACGACCTCGTTGTCACGCGTCTCGATGTGAATATCCGAAGCGCGGCGCTGAATGGCGTTGAAGACGATCGAGTCGACTAGCCTGATGATCGGTGAGGCCTCGTGCTGCGTGATCCGGTCGATCGTCAGGGTCGATTCACCCTCCTCATCCTCTCCGATGAGCTGCAGCCGGAATCCCTCGGTTGCTTCGTCGAGCACGCGCTGGGTCGATTCCGACTTCTGCAGCTTCTCGCGGATCGCCGAGGGAGCGGAAACCTTCACGCGGACGGGCGAGCCGAGCAGCAGCTCCAGCTCGTCGATCTTCAGCACGTTCGTCGGATCACCCACCACCACCACCACATGGCCATCTTCCCGCCGCTCGGGAAGGAACTCGTAGCGGATCATCAGATCCAGCGGCACTTCGCGGAACAGGGCTGCGTCGATCTGAAAATGATCCAGATCGACGTATTCGAAGCCGTATTCGTCCGCGATCCGCCTGGCATTGGCGACCTCGTCCGCGTCGGCGCGGGTGTAGATGAAGTTTGGATCTGTCATGGATTGATCAATTCTGTACGTTCGTCAACTGGAAGAGCGGCAGGTAGAAGGCATAGAGGAGCCCGGCAATGACGATGCCGAGCCCGACAAGAATGATCGGCTCGATCATCGTGATCATCCGGTTCAACCGCGATTCGATTTCCTCATCGTAGAACTCGCTCACGTTGGCCAGCATTTCATTGAGGGCGCCGCTCGACTCGCCGACCTTGATCATTTCGACCGCCATGTCGCTGATGACCCCGGTCTGCTCGAGCGACCTCCACAGCGTTTCACCCTCCATGACGTTCTTTGCGATGGCGGCGACGCGGGCCGAAACGTGACGGTTCGTGATCGACAGGGCGGCGATCTCGATCGACGGAACCATGGGCGTTCCCCCCGCCAGAAGCGTGCCCAGCGACTGGGTGAACTGGAGAAGCGCGAAGCGGTGAAGAATGCCGCCTACGAGCGGAATCTTCAGCTTGAGCCGGTCGTACGTGATCCCCCCGGTGACGCTGAGGCTCCACCGCCGCACCAGGAATATGACAGCGGCCAGGGATCCGAAAACGATGAGGATGTTTTCCCTGAGGATCGTCGAAATGGTGATAGTCAGCTGGGTCGCCCACGGGAGATCGGCCCCGAAGCCTTCGTAGAACTCCGCGAACTTCGGGATGACGTACGTGAGCATGATGAAGACCATCACGACGGAAAGAGTCACCAGGACCGCCGGGTAGATCAGCGCCGAGGTGACTTTCTTTCGGAGGTTGACGATGATCTTCTGGTAGCGGAGAAAGCGGCGGAGAACCCCCTCGAGGTCGCCTGCACGCTCGCCCGCGCGGATCGAGGTCGAATAGATCGGAGGGAATGCCCGGCCGTATGCGGCGAAAGCGTCCGAGATCGCAACGCCCGACTTGACCTTGTCGCGGATCTCCGTGAGGACCTGCCTGAACCGAGGATTCCTCTGCCGCTCGAGCATGATGTCGAATGACTGGATCACCGGCAGGCCTGCCCTGACCAGAGCCAGCAGCTCCTGATTGAAGAGCAGGAAGCCCTCGGTCGAGACGATCTTTCGTGAGCGGAACGGGTTCAGCGAGAATGACAGGCCCTGCTGCTTGACGTGAAAGACATGGAGGCCGGCCCGCTGGATCTCCTCCTTCGCGCTGGGGAGGTCGATCGCGTCGACCTGGCGCTCGATGATCTGGCCGTCGGGCGTGCCAACCCTGAACACGAAGCTAGGCATCAGTTTTCCAATCTGTCACGCCTTTTCGACGCGCGAATGCAGGAAACGTTTCTAAATGATGGATTCGCTGATACATGCAGAGCGAAGCGGGGAGGCGTAACGGCACTGCCTATTCTACAACGGAGCGCCCGCCGAGCGGATTTCCGGATGGCCAACATCTGGCAGGGCCCTCCGAGGTCCTGCCAATACCGAATAGTAAAGAGGTACCTCACCTGGAGCCATTTGGAGAACCGAAACCGCACGGAACCAGATCACTGCTGTTGTCTCGACCGAGCCTCCGAGGTACTCTCTTGAACTGGAGCACGCGATGAAGACAAAGAAACTGCGGGTTCTCGTTCTGAAGGATGGCCGGATCGTGATCGATGGTCTGCCGGTGAAGCAGGGCCAGCAGGTCGACGTCACGGTGAAGCTTGTCGAGGCTCCCCGGCCAACGATGCCCCTTCGGGGTCTGCCCGTGCGCCTGATCGATCCATTCCTCCCCGCGGTGAGCGAGTCGGAGTGGGACACTGAAAAGTGATCCTGCTCGACACCCACATCTGGGTCTGGTGGTGTCATGGTGATCGGCAGATTTCCGCACAGTTGGCAGCGAGCCTCGAATTACCAGAAGACGGCTTCGCGGTAAGTGCGATCTCGTGCTGGGAAGTCGCAAAGCTGGTCGAGCGCGGACGGCTCACCCTCGTACCTTACCTGGAGCCATCGCGAAGACTACGATTGATGGTATACTCTTTGTAGATACCGATTACCATGAGAACTCGAATCCAGAAGTGGGGAAACAGCCTGGCCCTCCGTATTCCGAAACCATTTGCCGAGGAAGTCCAGCTTGTCGAAGACTCATCGGTCGAAGTGCGTGTTCGGGACGGCGAGCTCGTCGTGGTTCCCTTGCCGGAGCCGGTCACGCTCGAAGAGTTGCTCGCAAGAATCTCCGACGAAAACCTTCACACAGAGATCGCAACAGGAAAACCGGTTGGCAAAGAAGTCTGGTAGCTACGTTCCCGGACGTGGCGATGTCGTGTGGCTCCTGTTCGATCCGCAGGCTGGGCACGAGCAGGCAGGCCGGCGACCTGCAGTTGTCATCTCTCCGGTCGCCTACAACGGAAGGGTCGGACTGGCGCTGTTCTGTCCGATCACCTCGGCGATCAAAGGCTACCCCTTTGAAGTGTTGTTACCCGCGGCGGCGCTTCCGATCGAGGGAGCGATTCTCAGCGATCAGCTGAAGAGTCTCGACTGGCGTGCGCGGAAAGCCCGGCTCATCTGCACCCTTCCCGAGACCGTCATCGCCGAGGTGCTCACACGACTGGGAACGCTCACCAATCCGCGCTGAGAGAATCCCCTGAGCGGGCTGTTTGAGACCTATGCAATATGGTATGGCCTACCAGACCGGCGCGAGCTCGATACCGACGGCTTCGAACGGAGGAGCATGCACCGTCGCGTCGCCGCGATGCGATTCGAGCAGCACCCACGATGCCCCCATCCGGCCGTAGACCTCGAGAGTCCGAATGCCGGGATCGAGCAGCCAGAGATGTTCCACGCCGGCCGCTGCATAAAGCGGAAGCTTGAGACGACGGTCGAAGCGTTCCGTCGAAGGCGACAGCACCTCGCACAACCAGTCGGGTGCGAGCTCCATCCATCCGGCATCAGGAATCTCGGGCAGACGCTCGCGCCTCCATCCCGCGATGTCGGGAACGAGGACGTCGCTGCCGAAATGAAGCTCGGGCTCGTCGAGGATCCACCAGCCTCCGGGACCGGTTCGGCCCCGATGGAACGCATCGCTGAGGTCCGCACCGAGCATCGACGCAGCCTTCGAATGCCGCATCGCCGGCCGTGGAGAAAGGTAAAGATCGCCGCCGACGAGCTCGGCGATTTTCATCTCCGGCGCAGCGATCACATCCTCGTACAGCGCGCCGCTTTTCGTCTTCTCAGTCACGCACCGAGGCTACCTCGGAATCTTCGAAAATCCGAGGAAAATCGGCAGCGGCCGAAGCCCCCATGTGGCAGGGCCTTCCCAGGCCCTGCCTATGCCGGATCGTGACGAGGTGCGGGACCTGGAGTCGGCGAGAGGATCGTGCGCGCTCCACGCATCGTAGACTCGCGCGGTGCCAAGGGAGCAAGTGTCATCCTGAGCGAAGCGAAGGATCCCCTTACAACTGGCAGTATCGCAAGGCTTGGGGGGATCCTTCGCTTCGCTCAGGATGACACCTCGTGCGTCAAATTGACGCCATTGCTCCCAGGTTTGCCTATACCGAATAGTTGAAGAGGTACCACACCTGGAGTCAGCGAGACGATCGTCATCGCTCCAGCTTCGTTCATACAAAGGAATGAACGGAACAGGCAGGGGAGCGGAGTCCCCTGCCACATGTAAGTTTATTCGTCGGTCTTCATTGCGCTGATGTAGACGCGCGGAAAGTTGAACTCCGGAGGCGGCCAGTCGCCTTTGATCAGCCGCTCGTCGAACCACACCTCCGAGGTGCCGGTCGAGCTGAAGTCGCCCTCGACGAGGACGGAACCGAAGTACTCGCCGTTACCGGCCGTACCGAGGAAGTCGCCCTCGACATAGAGCACGCCGTTGAGGAGCAGTTGCAGGTCGTTCGTGTAGCCGCCGTCACGGTCATAGCCATTGGATGTGCAGTTTGCGTTGAAGGTGTTGTCGGACGGGCAGGCCGGTGTCACCCCGCCCGGCCGGGCCTTCGCCCTCCGCGTTTGAGCGCCCTGCGGCTGCCAGCCAACGACCACGGGGGTCGGGCTTCCTCCCATCCCACCCGTTTTGGCGGTCGTGGGATAAATGATGTTCAGGTATGGCTCATGCGGCTCCGAGCAGTTCACTCCCGGGTTGCATCCCACGTAGTGGGCCACCGGAAGGTAGGGAAAGAATGAACCTCCTCCCGAAGGTCTCGTTTTCGCGACGAGATTATTTACGAACACGTCGAAGCGTCCATTGTCGTTGACATCCTGGTAGTCCCACTGCCCGTTGTTGGCGTCGAAGTTCGCCTGGCCGGCGATCGGTTCACCGGTGCCTGGATTGATGCGCTGATAGCCGACGTCCCGGTACGGCTCTCCTGGAAACGGAACCCACTGTGTCGGTGGGGAAAGGCCCGTACTTTGATAGCTCGCGACATTGAGATAAATGAACCCTTCCATCCGGAAGCCTGGTCCATCGACGCCGGAGTTCAGAAGGATTGCGGGCGCAAGAGTTCCGGGCGCTCCCGGACCCTGCGGATTGAGACCGTTCATCGTGTCGAAGAAGTAGAAGCCGGGGTTGCCGTCGCGGTTCACGTTGACCCATTCGCCGAAGTTCTTGGTCGTGGATCCGTCCGTGTAGTTGATCCCGCCGGTCGGGCGGAGATAATAGATACCTTCCTGGCCGCTGGAGCTGCCCTGGATGGCGATCTCCTTCCAGAAGTCGTAGTCGATGCGGGGGAAGATGACTTCCTTGTGGTTGGGGTAGTCGTTGCGGTCCTGGAACTGTCCCCAGCCGGAGTAGCCGGCCCGGGGAGTGCTCACTACGTCGTTGACGAGGTGGTCGATTTTGGCGTACGGGATTGGCGTGGTGTCGCCCCCCATGTTGGTGATGTTCATGCGCGAACGCGCTTCCCACCATGGATCGACGACCGTGCGTCCGACCATCTCAGCGAGCCAGTCGTGGTCGGTGGGGAGATCCGTGCCGCTCGCGAGCGGCAGATACTGCGCTTCGCACGGCTGATCATCGAAAGGACCGCACTTGTTCTGGGTCGGGTAGCCGCGGTCGATCGTGATCCGGTCGTAGGCGTTGAACCAGGGGAGGGCTGCCCACGAGTTGAAGATATTCATCGACTCGGAGGAAGTCATCTTTCCCCAGTGGACGCCGAAGTTGCCCGCCGTGGAGATACTGGCATTCGACTGCACGGGGCCCTGAGGTCCGGGGAACGGCCATTCGGTGACGACGACCGTCACGGAGCGCTCCGCGATGATGCCCGTCCGCGCGACGCGGTCGCGGAAAATGGTCGAAGTCGCGCGGATGGTCGCCAGGCCGTAGCGCGTTCCTCCCTCCCAGAAGCCGTCACCATTGAGCGTACCCCCAACGATCGGCGGCGCGTAAACGAGGATCTCAGTGACTTCGCCGTTCTGAGTGTTCCCGAGAATGGCGGTGTTGAACGCGTCGAGAAACGCGCGTCCCTGCACGCTATTGCGGTCGATCTTCACGTCCGCATGGTCGACGTCACCGTAGAGGCGGTCGACCGGAGCAGGTTTGAACGGACGGTCGAAAAGATCGCCCCCGCTTCCCTTGTAATATCCGATGCCAGTTCCTCCCAGAATTCTGGTGGTCTTGAGGTTGACGTGATTGACAGGGAGCAGACCGATGTCAGCCATCGATTCCGGGTTCTGAAACCATTCGACCGCGGCCTTCACGCCGGTTTCCGCGATCGAGAGGGCCTGGGTATAGTTTCGCTGGTTCGCCGAGATGGCGCTCTCGGTCTCGGAAGCGGTGACGAAGCCGAGTCCCAGAAGAGACAGACCGACCATCACCATGAGGCTCACCAGAAGCGCAGAGCCGCGTTCTTCGGAAGTGCGTGTTGGCCTTTCGATCATGATTTCATTCCTTACGGACACGTAGTCCCGAAGCCGTCGTTGATGATGTTGCACACTGTAATGGGAGAAGAACCGTACGAGATGCAGAGATCCAGAATGGGAGAGGTCGAGACGTTCAGGTCTCTAGTGAACGAGAATTTGATCTCGTACGTTGTTCCCGCCTCGATGGTCACGTCAGCTCCTCCCGGAGCGCTATGGGAAACGACGCTTCCCTCCGTATTCGTCGCGACGGTGCCGGCAATGGTTCCGCCCCCTTCGCGGGGATAGGTGATGCCGCCGAGCCGGACAGATGGATTGGGGAATCGGTCATCGGTCCACTGCATGCGAACGGCCCCACTCGCATTCATCGCCACGTTCGCAGAGCACTGATTTCTGAACGTGACTGTGACTTCGGCACTGGATGCGACAGCTCCCGTGATGCTTTCAATTGCAAGGCAGCAGTTGCTGCTGCTTCCGACGAAATAGATCGTCTGGTTGACCGAGCAACCGCCGGAATCGACGAACTGCAGGGACAGGCTGTAGATCGTCCCATCGTCAATGGGATCGGTGGAGATCGGCAGCGCGCCGGGGCCGGTTCTCGTGAGAGGCCCTTCAATCTGGGTTCCCCCCAGATAGACGAATGCTGTCACGTTAACCGTGCTTGTTATGCCGCTGATGCTGAACGAGGGCGAGCCGAACACCAGGAACGGCGAGCCGGCATCCCCATTACCTTCCAGGGCGCCGGATACCCCGACTACCGGCTGGTTGGTGATCACCGGCGATCCGCCGGACCAGGCGCAGGGGAACCTGACCGTGAGCGAGGGATCGCTCCAGGTGGAGCAGTTCGTTGCGAAGACGGTGTATTCGTACATGTCGAACACTCCCGCAACCGGTGCGGGAACATCCTGCCTGACGCTTATGGTCGGGCCTGACGTCGCCGAGTGGCCGCTCGAGGGAACATCATCGGGCGGCTCCACGACATAAACGCCCGCCAGCAGTCTCCGACGCCTGATGATGTACTCGTCGACCGCCACAGGATTCGAGGAAATGTCCAGGGTCACCCGTGGCCACTCGAGATAGATTTCGCAGTTGAATGCATCACAGTTAGACGCTGGCAAAAGTACCTGGAGCGTTGAAGGCGCCATGGGCTGCGGCGGAGTGCTCGGGTTGTTGCGGGCAAATGTTCCCGGAGATCCTGCAGCTGGGAAGATGTCCGACACGCCGGTGAATCCGGAGGCATTGAGGCTGCTGTCGTCGCCACATCGATCGAGGGCTTCGATCCGATAGTAGTAGTCCACGCAGTTGGCGGCCGTGCTGTCGGTGAAGGTGACCGTTCCGCTTCCGGGGTTGTAGGCCAGGTTGCCGCCGGTGGAGTTCTCGTCCCAGATCCTGGTGGTCGAATCTGCCGTGAACATGTCATCTCCTATCGAGCGGTAGATTCGGTAACGGATATTCTCCTGGGCTGGGATTTCTTCCGAAGGGCTGCCGCTCGGCACGCAGGTCAGCCCGCCGACGTCATTGGTAACAGGCTTCTGCCAACTGAGCTGGATGCCGCTCGCTGTGGTGTTCACCGTGATGTCATCGATTGCGTCTGGCTTGGTCCGGTTGAGCGGTATGCCGCTGAGTACGTTTGACTCCGGCGACGCGCCGTAGCCGTTGAGCGCCTGGACGGCGAAGTAGTACGTGGCAGCGGGGTCGGGCAGCACTACGTACGCAAAGGTGGTCGCGCTGACGATGAAACTGCTCGCGAAACCTCCGACCAGGTCGGTGTCGTAAAGAATGGCGTACTGTTCGACCGCGCCTCCCGTGGACGGAGCCTGCCAGGTGAGCTTCGCGATGCTGCAGTGTCCGAAGCACGCCGACTGGAGTACGGGCGCGCCTGGAGGCATCGTGTCGAACTCGCGCAGGCCACGTTTTCCGATGTTGCGCGGGACGATGAGAGTTTCGAGGCGATATTTTCTGAAGTTGCGCGTCGCGACGATGGGATCTGTATCGGTATAAGCCGGGTCGGGCTGGCTCGACATACCCACAAGCTCGACCCGAACCGAGCGGACTCGCGAGCGCATCGTCCGCCACGGAATCAGCGTCGCCGGGCTTGCAGGATTGTACTGCCCGCTTCCGCCGAGCGTGGCGCTCCCCTGCGGGAAAGCCACCGGGGTGGTCGACAGGTCTTCCAGAGGAGTCAGCCCCTGTGTGTCCTGAAAGTAAAAGAAATTGAGGCTGCGGATATTTTCGGCTACAGGGCTCGAGACCACCGAACCGTCCTCCGCGAGTGTGAAACGGTGGAGTGTATACGGTGGGTTGGCGTTCGTGAGGTCGACGTTTGGAATCGTAATCTGCCGCTCGGAACTTCCGCCGGGATAAGCGGTACGACTCGGAGCACCCGAAGCGTTTACGTCGGCGAAGAACTGAACCGATTGTATGTTCTTGGAGGCGTCAGCTGAGCGGAGGGCGTAGGTGACGATCTCGTGGTTTCCGGTCGTTACGACGGGAAAGGATGCGGATTCCAGTGCCGGTTCGCGTCCCTGGTTGGGAGTGATGTTGTAGTCGAAGTTCGCGCGGATGGTGATGGCCGAGGGACCGACGTATTCGATCTGTTCATCGGGCTGCTGCGCCTGGCTCGTGCCGGCAATGGTTTCCCAGGTAACCCCGCCATCCACGCGAAGGTCTCCGATGGTGGTCGGCCAGGTCGGCTCCGAACCGCCACTGGTTCCGCCTATGGTCGCGCGGTAATTGAAGCCGTTTACGACTACGGGTACGACGATGTCCCCGACCGCGTAAACGCGGCTGGCGGTCCAGACGGTGCCTGCTGCGGCACTCGGGAACCCATCACGATCGTAATCGAATCCCGCCATGCGGAGATCGGTGAGCAGCTTGTCGAACGACACTCGGGTGTTCTGCTGGGTGTCGGCAGCCTCGATCCCTCGCCTGAACGTGTTCGTGCTCCGGTCGTAGAGCATCAGCGCTGCGACGAGGACGACCACGAAAATCGCGGTGGCCACGATGACTTCGACGAGGCTGAATCCCCGCTCGGAACGACGTGCTGTTCGCTGCATCTGAATGTCTCCCTGGTCAGTGGCGGATCTTGGCCGTTTCCATGATGATCTGACGCTTGTTCCCACCGACACTGATCCTTCCCGGTTCCTTCCAGGTGACGATCACGTCGATGCGCAGGACCCGGTCGCTGAGATCGGGCGTGAAGATCAGGTCCACAGCACCCTCGGACACTTTTGTATCGAGCTCGGCCTTCCACTTGTCGAGGAAGTTCGGAGGATCGGCGTCTTCACCGAGAGCGTCTGTGGTTCTTCTCAGTGCGCTGGCATACGTCACGCCGTTTACCGTATGACTCGCAAGTGTGTCGGTTCCGATCTCGAAATCCATCGCCGCTTCGATCTGGGTGTACGTCAGCCCTGAAAGATCTTCGAGGACATGTGTAGCGACCGAGACTGCATGCGTCATCTGTTTGCCGCTGTAGACGTTGTTGCGACCGAAGAAGAACAGCGAGAGGATTCCCAGAAGGACGGTTCCCAGCAGAGCCATGGCAATGATGACTTCGACGAGATTGAATCCCCGTTCGCTGTGACTCCCGCGTGAGCTGGCAACTATGCAGCGCATACAGATCTCCTCGGCTAATCAGTTCTCACGGCGCCGGCCGCACTGATTCGTATCGTGAATTCGTTTCTCGGAATGGTGTGCGTCGTCCGGATGACTACGTAATCGTCTGTTCCACCGGGATGATCCTGGACGGCGCCATCGTTGCGGAAGACGATGTCGGGGGCGGTGTCGGGAGTGGCCGGCGCCGTGTCGCCGAAGCCGGTGCTCTCGAAGTAGACCGGCTCTTCGAGCTCCCTCGAGATGTAAGGCGCAACTGCCCATGTGGCTCCGCGATCGAGCGACTCGAACACTCGATACTGATTGGCTCCCACGCCGGTTCTGAAAGTGACTCTGGTGAAGCTGTTCCGCGTTACCGCTCGCTGCCGCGCAGCCCGGACGTCGGTGTTGAATACCCGCAACGACGTCTTGACCTTGTTCGACTGGAAGTAGGCGATGAAATTCGGAACGGACACCATGACGATCAGTCCCATGATCGCAATCACTACGAGCAACTCCGGGAGGGAGAAGCCGCGGGCATCCCGGCGGTGAAACCTGATTAGACGATTCATGTGGGGCTGCTCTATTGCAGTCGGGATGCCATGGAGTTTGTGGAAGATAAGTGTATTGTTGTCAATGTTTGAACTCATGTTGCAAGCGACGACGTCGAGTCGTGATGGCGTTTATGGGAGAAAAAGTAACACATGTGCGGCCGGAGCGACGTTCCAGGGTTCTGGGCGGTGGTACCTTCTAATGAACCTCCGGTACCGGTGCGCAAAAGCTCTCCGCCCCGGCGGGGCGGCAGAACAAGGTCGGATCTGGCACCCCTACCCGGGGTGCGTGTACAAGAGGGACTCACTGTCCGGTGGCTGCGCTTCGCTTGCCACCGGCTACCCTCTCAGCGCACCTCCGGTGCGCGGTTCATCACCCCTTCACCGGCGCCCCGCGCCGTTAGGTTGCTCGGGATGACGGCGGGAGTTTTGACCTAAATGAAGCCTGCCGGAAACTCGATCACGACCGTCGCTCCCTCACCAGGCTTCCCTGTCAGCTGCAGACTTCCACCATGCAGCATCACGATCTTCCGCGCCAGCGGGAGGCCCAGCCCCATGCCGTCCGG
Organism: Thermoanaerobaculia bacterium; assembly: GCA_041748075.1. Lineage (GTDB taxonomy): Bacteria > Acidobacteriota > Thermoanaerobaculia > Gp7-AA8 > Gp7-AA8 > JBGSYJ01. Next base: position 69,641 of record JBGTDX010000118.1, on the reverse strand, counting down.
TTTGTCGGACTGGAAAGGCAGCATCAGACGCGTCGCGGCCTCGGGCTCGAACCCGACGCCGGTATCGGCGATGGTCAGCACCGGCCCGGGATCAGAACGGAGGGTGATCGTGATCCTGCCGCCGCCTTTCTGACGGACCGCATCGATGGCGTTGCGGATCACGTTCTCCACGGCGCGCGAGAGCAGGATGGGATCCGCATCGAAGCTCGAATCCTCGAGTTGCGCGACGATGTCCATGCCGTCGTGCTGGTCTTCGAACCGCTCGAGAATGCCGCGCACGAGCGTTGCCAGATCCGTTTCGCGAAACTCCATTTGCATCGGACGGGCGAAGCTCAGAAGCCCTTCGACCGCTTCGGACAGGAGCTCCGCTTCTTCCTCCGCGTGGCGGAGCCGCTTCTGCGTTTCGTCCGGTAATTGCTCGCGCCCGGCGAGTTTGAGATAGCCGAGGATCGTCGAGAGGGAGTTACGGAACTCGTGAGCGATGCCGGCGGAGATCTCACCGAGGTCTGCGAGTGTCTGCATCTCGCGGACACGCGCCTCGAGTTGGCGGACCGGCGTAAGGTCTGCAAACAGCGCGATCACGCCGAGGAGTTCCGACTCCTCGTTCGTCAGGGGCACTGTAGTCAGGCCGATGGTGACGGTCTCGCCGCCCGCCTCCTGAGTCACTTCCTGACGTGACACGGGAACGCCGTCGTCCAGTGCGCTCTGCAGTTCCCTCGAGAAGGAGGACTCGCCGAGTGCGTCGCGAACGGTGAGCCCTGCGGGATCGCGCATCTCATTCAGTCGAAGGATGTCGCGGGCCGCGGAGTTCATGTCGACGACGCGCCCATGCTGGTCGATTGCGATGAACCCCGAGGTCAGGCTTCGGGTCAGCGTCGCGGTGATCCTCTGCAGATCGTCCGCGCGGATCTTCTCCAGCTCGTGGAGTCGCTTGAGCTCGTGCTCCTGATCCTTCAACGTCTGAATCGATTTGCGGAAGGTGTCGATCAGATAGTTTGCTTCGTCGACACCGGACGCCCGCTCCCCGAGTACGCTCGCGTCATCCAGCATTTTTTCAATCGGCCGGACGATCCTGGGCAGGTATAGCGAGAGAAGGATCGTCCCGAGGATCGTTGCTGCGATGGAGATACCGGCGGTGTAGAGAAACGTCCTGCGAGCGGCGATGACCTCGCCGGGATCGAAGCTGAGCGTCGCCTCGCCATGCCGGGTCATTCGCTGAATGTCCGAAAACCCCGGATCGGAGACGGGATATCCGGAAACGAGCTGAGTCTCACCGGGAATCAAGAGCGTGATCGTCGCGATGTCGTACTGCCCGCGAAGGAAGATGAGCTGGGACTCGATCTCGGAACGATTCGCGTTCTCCGGCAGGCGGTTCAGGGCTGCGGCTGCAACGTCGCTCGCGAACCGCCATTGCTCGAGAGTCCGCTCGGTTGCGCGCTCGGTCACGGACTGAAGAAGGACCAGCAGCGTGAGAATGATGAAAACGAGAAATCCCACCAGGCAGGCGAGAAAGAACTTGATGTCCCGCCGGAACCCTACGGGGGTCATCCGCCGAGAAGTGATCCGTACCATGTGAAGAGTGTATTTCCAAAGAAGATCACGGCCAACGTGGCCAGACCGAGAAAAACCCCGAACGGGATGGGGAACTGAAGATTCTCGTGGCGCTGCCGGGCCGCGACGATCAACCCGATGATCGCGCCTCCGACCGAGGCGAGAAACAGCAGCGGGAAGATGGCCCTCCAGCCGGTGACCGCCCCGATCATCGCGAGCATCTTCACGTCGCCGAGTCCCATGCCCTCGATCTTCCGGAGAAGCTTGTACACCATTCCGATCGCCAGGAGGAGTGAGGCGCCGAATGCTGCGCCGAAGATCGAGTCGAGCAGATCGACTGCCAGGATGAGCTGTGGATAGAGCGTTCCGAGCCCCATCCATCCAATCAGAAGACCGATCAGAATTCCAGGAAGATCGATGACGTCGGGGAGGATCTGGATGTCGAGATCGATGTAGATGAGCACGATCGTCATCGAGACGATGGCCGCGAGCGGGATGAAGGCGAGGCTAACCCCGGTGTGAAAAAAGATCGCGAGGTAGAAGAGCGCGTTTGCCAGCTCGATCATCACGTATCTCGAGCCGAACGCGACGCCGCAACTTCTGCAGCGGCCCAGGAGGATCAGATAGCTGAGGATGGGAATGTTGTCGTACGGTTTGATGCGCGCCTGACAGTACCCGCAGCGGCTCGGCGGAAAGACGATCGACTCTTCGCGTGGGTAGCGGTGGATGACGACGTTGAGGAAGCTGCCGATGATTGCGCCCAGGGCGAAGGCGTAGAGGGCGAACAGTGCGGACATTCGTCAGGGATTGTACGACGTGGGCTCGGTTCTTCCCCTCCCCCGCGGGGAGAGGGGAACCACGGTTTCGCAGATTCGTTTGCCGGGCGTGCGGCACTGCAAGAGTTTTTGACACGCCCCATACGATCACGACGGAGGTAAACACCCCTGTTTTCAGCAGTTCTCGAGATCGTTCCCACAGGCCGGCCGCCTGCAACTGCGTGCCGGCATGCACAAACCGCTGATCACCTCCCTGTTCAAGCCACCTGACGAGGGAGGCCGCTTCCGCGGCTTCTCACTCATCGAGCTTCTCGTGGTCCTGTCGCTCATGGGGCTGTTCGTGGCCGTGTCGATCCCGGCACTCTCGACAGTCCGGAGCAGCATCGTTCTTCGCGCCGCGGCGCAGGAGGCCTCGGCCTCGCTTCACTTCGCCCGCTCGAGAGCCATCGCCCGCGACGTCAATACGGGCGTGAAGTTCACCATGGCCGACGGGAAGTGGGTCTACACGATCTATGACGACACCGATGGCGACGGCGTGCGGAACGACGACATCGCCGCAGGTATCGACGTGCCGCTACGAGGTGCGACAACGGTTCTCGGGGGCGAACACAACGTTCGCATCGGCTTTGCCCATCCGCCCCCGAACGATCCCGACACCGGCAAGCCTTTCTCTCCATCCGCTGCGGCTGTGCAGTTCGGAGTCTCGAAGATCTGCTCTTTTTCGAAGCGGGGTGAGGCGACGCCGGGATCGATCTACCTCACCGACGGCCGCGGTGGAGCTGCAGCCGTTCGCGTTCACGGCGCCACGGGTCGGATCCGCATCATCCGGTATGACAGCGGAACGGGGAAGTGGAAATGAGCGGCCGCTACCCCCGCCCGCCCGGTTCTGCCGCCGGCCCGTCCCGCCGGTTGTGGGTTGTGAGTTGTGAGCAGCAGCGTCGTGGATGCGACGTATCCGCGGGGAAATGTCGTTTGCGGTCCGCGGCGGCGGGAGGTGGCACTCAGAACTCACAACGCACAACTCAGAACTCGTCCCGGGGGTTCTCTCTCATCGAAGTCCTCATTTCCATGGCCATCCTCTCGATGGTCGTCGCGGGTACGCTTGGCCTGTTCACGGCCGCACTTCACAGGACTCATGACGGCAGGACGCTGACTCAGGCGTCGGCGCTCGCACGCAGCGTCATGGAGAGAGTCAGCCGTCCCTCGGCGCATCTGCTGTTCGATGCAGGTGCTTCCTCGACTTCGATCGAGAGAGTCTGGACTCGGAAGGATCTCTCCGGTGTGCTCGAGGAGTCTCCACCCGACGGTGCCGGGGAGCTCGCTGCATTCCCCAACGAATTGCGCGGGATGTTTCTCGATGCCGCGCTGCCTTACGGGAGCGGAGACGCGAGGCGCAACGAACTGCTCGTGCGTATCGAGGCCGTACCTGCCGGAACCACGTTCGCGAATGCTCTGATGCTGCGGATCGAGGTTCGGGTGCGTTGGACTGAGAGAGGCTTGCGCTCCCGACAGGTTCAGCTCGAAACGCTGCAGGTGAGGAGCGAACCGTGACGCAGCGCCTGCGCGAACGCGGACTCACTCTGGCCGAAGTGCTGATCGCAGCTGCGATATTCTCTCTGATCTCGCTAACGGCCTACGCGCTCATCTTCCGCGCTCAGGCTACCCACGAACAACTCGACGCCGACGTGACGCAACAAAGGAACGTCCGCTTCGCGCTCGACCGGGTCGTTGAGACGGTTCGACATGCGGGGGCTGGCGTCAATCCCACGGGTGATGCCTGGCTTGCTGACGAGGTGATCGAAGGCGCCTGGGAGTCGGCGATCTTCATCAGGGCGGATTTTGATGGACAGCGCGAGCCTCTGCTCGAAGGCTCGGGGCCCGGTGAGCGGCGACTCGTCACAACCGGCAATGACGAGATCGTCGGCTATGTGCTCGGCAGGCCCGGAGCGCTGCCTCATTCGCTGACGCTGCATGCCGATCTCACCGGCAGCGGAGGAAGACGGGACGCATTCCTCGAGGACGGCCTCCCTGTGAATGAAGAGACGAGGGCGGTGGGAGTGTCCGCCGTTTCTGTCACCGACCAGATCGATCCGCCTTATCAGTTGATCCGGGTGTCGTTCAACACTGACGGTGATGTCGTGCGAGAGGTCGTCGTGGATCATATCTTCCGGCTGGAGTTTCGATACTACGATCGTGCCGGCGTCGAGCTCGATCCCGCCGGCATGGGGGGCTTGGACGGGGTGGGGGGTGCGTCAAGACGCACGCGGGCGGACATCCGGCGGATCGAGATCGATCTGGTGGGGATGTCGGAGCGTCCGGTGACCAACTATCACGACCCGTTCATCTGGACGCCCGAGGTGCCGGCGGCGGGGAGTCATCGAAAATTTCCACTCTCGTCGACCGTCGAGCCGGGCAGCGCGGGATCGGTGGGGAGAGATCATGGTCCCGTACCCTCCGCCAGTGTGATTGCACCCGATGAGATCAGCGCCTGTCATGGGCACTGCGACCGCATTGTAGTGCGATGGCCCGGCGTCGCCGGTGTCGAGGCGTACCAGGTGCTGGTTACGTCGGGCGGCACCAGCACTGTGCATGATCTCGTCGGAACGACGAGCTTCGTCTACCGCGCGCCCGACGCAGAAGGGATGTACACCTTCGCGGTCCGATCGTGGGATCCGGTGCACAACGCGTTCAGCGCGTACTCACCCGCAGTGAGCGTCACTCCATCGCATCAGCTTCCGTCGAACACGCCGTCCGCGGTGCCGGGCATTCCTGTGGTGGCGCAGGACGGCGCGAACTTCGCGTTGAACGTGTCGTGGGATCGGGCGGGGGAGAACGTCGAGCCGCTGCCGCCGGGCACCTGCATCCGCTCCGACGGATTCGTCGAAGACCCGGTTCCGCCGTTCGACCGGAAACTCGTCGATCTCGAGACGTACGAAGTCCACAGGTCGCGTGCCGGAGAGGGCGGGTCATTCGAGTTGACATCCACGACGAGGGTGGATGATGTCGAGCCCAACTCGAGCCCGATGGCGTCCCTGCGTTTCACCGACCACCTGGCAAGTCCGTGCCAGCCATACTTTTATCGGATTCGCGCGCGCGACGCCTGTGAAGTCACCGGTGCCGGCTCACCCCCGATGTCGCTCGCGGTGCAGTTCGATCTTCCGTACGGCATCGTACCGGAGGCTCCCTCCGCCCTGCGGTCGAATCCGCCGATCGAGGAGTCAGTCGTCGGCGGGGCAGAAGTCTACGTCGTGAATCTCGAGTGGCCCGAGGTGACTTCGACCGCTCCGCCCGATGCGAAGCAGGTCGCCGTTGCTCACTACATCGTGGAGCGCTCGAGAAAGCTGGATGGAGCTCCGGGCTTCGTTTACGACGGCCGGATCGATGTCTACGAGACGAATCGGGTGGTCGACATGGTGCCGAAGGTCGTTTCGGCACGCGCCGCTTCGTATCGCTATGTCGTGTTCGCGCAAGTCGACTGCACGACGTCGGGACTCCGCACGAGCGAGCCGTCACCGTCGTTCGAGGTCCCACCGTCATGAGCATGTACCACACAAAGTGGCGGTGTCGCAGTCGCGGTGCCGCGCTCGTGATCACGATGATGCTCACACTGATTCTCAGCATGCTCGGTATGGCGGTCGTGAGCTATTCGGCGATCGAAGAAGAGATTGCAGTTTCGTGGCGGGATCGGATCGAGGTGAGCCAGATCGCCGAGGCCGGTGTTCGCATCGCACAACAGATGTTCCTGACGCCGGAGGACGCGGAGCTCGTTCCGGTATTCGGTGGTCACTTCACGTCCGAGAGTGAGCTGAACGGTATCGGTGTCTTCAGGACGATGCGGGGAGACATCGGATCGCACTACACCGGCACGGATGACAGGTTGTTTCGCGGGCCGTTCCGGAGTGAATGGAACCGCGTCTTCGGCGGCACACGGGAGCCGGGATCCGATCAGTACGATCTCCGATTCTCCTGCAGCAGACCGGATGGTACTCCCGTCCCTCCGAACGATTGCTGGCTGGAGACGAACCTCAACCCTCTCGTGACGGAAGCGATGAGAGTTCCGCGGGGACGGATTACCGAAATTTCGTTCTACGGGCCACCGATCGTGGATGGCCGGCGGTATGGCTACGCGACGGTACGTGTGACTGCACAGAAGCTCGACGCCCGCAATCGACTCGCAGCATCCGAAACGCTCGAGGCCATCATCGGCGAAAACGCTCCGCAGCCATCGATCCTCAGTAACGGAAACCTCACGGTCGAAACCTCGAGGTTCTGCGGAACATGTGAAAGGGTTCATGCGAATGGAAACATCGATGCGATTTCCGGATCCTCATTTCGCGGCGGCTCACCGCCTCTTTCTGCGACGGGCACGATTGCCGCGGGATCGTCATCAGTCGATCCGCCACCGCGGGAACGTGTTCGGCGTATCGAGCCCCCGGCAATCAATCCGTGGGATCTGCTCTACCGCCCCGTCTCGCCGGAGAGCCTGTCGAAGTATTTCCTTCTGACTACGCGGACGCCCGCTAACGAATGGACGGACAACGATCCTGATACCGGTTCGCCGCCGCGGCCCTGTGGCAGATCCCTCTGTCAGGACTACGGGCTCGAGTTCTCGGAGGCGGGAGCCTCGCGACCCCCGCGCAGTGCGACGGGGCAGGGGAGGCTTTACCGCTGGAATGAATCGAATCAGAACTGGGACCTCGTGCAGGAAACATCGGACACAGAGGTTCCGCGAACTGCGAAGCTCGAGCTCGGAACGACCGGCGAGCGACCGCGCTTCGAGGTGTGGCCGTTCGACGATCAACTGCTGCCGGGCGTCGGCGACGATGCGGAGTTGCCGTTCGATACGGAGCGGTTGCCGATCACGTTCTTTCGTCTGGAGGATCCGATCTTTCCGGTGAGCGGGGAGGACTGGCAGGGAGTGACGCTGCTCGTCGATGGTGCGCTGTGGATCGACGCTCCGGTCGGCGGAAACCGGCTGTCCGGTGATGCGGCATGGAAGGCGTCGATCATCGCGGTGGGATCCGTCTACATCTCGGGAAATCTGACGGTGGATCCTGCGCTCCCAAACCGCGTGCTGCTCATCTCCGGACGTGACATCCATATCGATGGTTCATTCAACGGAGATCTGTACGAAGACTGTTGCAGTGTCGCGCCCCGGTTTGTCACGCCTCCGCCCGATGGCGTCGTCGCTGCAGCGTCGGGCGTGATCGCGGCGCACGAACAGATTCTGATCGCGGGTGGGGCGGCGCTGCTGGGTGTCGTGATTGCAGAGAACGCGATCGATCTCGACCGCGATCGCACCACGGGCGGTTTCCGCTCCCTTCCCTCCGCTGTCCTCGGCAATGCGGCTCTCCACATTTCAGCCAATTCGCGCCATATCCGAGTCTGCAACCATCCGGTCTGGCCCTGGCCCGATTCGGGAGGCGCGACCGTGTTGTCTATGAGGCGGGATTAGGGGAGTGGAGCGCGCAACAAAGTAATGCCATGCGCCGGAGGCGCAACAGAGGGTAGCCGGTGCCAAGCGAAGCGCAGCCACCGGATCGAGGGACGAAAATTTTCATTCACCCCGGAGGGGTGACAGAAGAAAACTCCGACGGGGCGGGAAAGGTAGCATCGCGGTAACGATCCGGTGGCTGCGCTTCGCTTGCCACCGGCTACCGTCTGCCGCGCCTACCGGCGCGGTGCGTTGGAGTCGAATACTCGCCTGGCAACGGCGTACGGCAACGGCAACGGCTACGGCGTACGGCTACGGCAACGCGAACGGCAACGGCGAACGGCAACGGCGCGCGGGCGATTGGGCACTCTGAACTCACAACTCAGAACTCACAACTTCGAAATGGCGGAGGCGGGTCGGAATCGAACCGACCCTTCGACGCTTCCGCGCCGAAACAACGGTTTTGAAGACCGCGGAGGCCACCAGACCTCGTTCGCCTCCGGATGGTGAGTGATGCTTGAAGCTATTGCGCGACCGCGGGGGCGGGGACTGCTTCCGGGGCCGCCTGAGTCGCACCGCCGGCATCGCCCGGTTTCGGAGGATCGGTCAGAAAGCCCACCTTGGCCGCTCCCGCCTGATGCACGGTATCCATTGCCTGAACGGCGGTATCGAACGGAATCTGATCTTCGGAATTGATGAAGACCACTCGATCCTTTACGGCTCGTCCGAGCATGATGGGAGCGATCCTGTCGCGAAGCATGTTGAGGTCGGCCATCTTGTCGGCGTTCAGATAGACGCCGTCATGTTTGACCGTGACGACGAGCTGGGTCAGGGCGTCCGGCGGCGGAGCTGCCGTGGTTTCGACTTTCGGAGGGACTTCGACGTCGAGTCCCATCTGGAGGATCGGCGTGGCCACCATGAAGATGATCAGCAGCACCAGCACGACGTCGACCAGTGGTGTGATGTTGATCTCCGAAGAAAGACCGCCGCTTCCGCCTACGCTCATTCCCATGATTTCGTCCCCTAGAACTTCGCCATCTCGGCACCGGCCTGCTTGTTCTCGGTGAGGATGGCAACCTGAGTGAATTGCGCGTCGTTGGCCGCCTGCATGACTGTTCGAATCTTTCCGAAGTTCAGCCTGCGGTCTGCTTTGAGCATCACGGTCCTGGCGGGATTCTTCTGATACTCGGCCGTGAGGTAGGTCGTGAGATCGCGATCGGGAATCCAGTCCTGCCCCACGAAAACCGTTCCGTCATTCTTGATCGAGATGACCAGATCTTCCTCTTCGCCCGGTTTCTTTTCCGCGTGAGGTCCCTCCGGAAGCATCACGTCCATGCCCGCCTGCAGCATGGGCGTAACGACCATGAAGATGATCAGCAGAACGAGACAGACGTCGACAAGAGGCGTGACGTTGATGTCGCCTTTGACTTCGTCGGGACTACCACCACCTAAGCCGAATGCCATCTTTAGCCTCGATTCAACGGCCGCGAGCGGCGTTCTTGATGAAGTAGTCGACCAGCTCCGAGGATGCGTTCGACATCTCGACGTGGAAACGCTCGACCTTGCCTGAGAAATAGTTGTAAAGCCAGACGGCAGGAATGGCCACAGCCAGACCGAGCGCGGTCGCTGCGAGCGCTTCGGCGATTCCTGCCGAGACCGCTCCCAGACCGCCCGATCCCGACGCCGCCATGCCGCGGAAGGAGTTGATGATGCCGACCACGGTTCCGAACAGTCCGATGAACGGCGCCGTCGTGGAGATCGTCGCCAGGTTGCCCAGGCCTTTTTTCATCTCTGCTGTCGTCATGAGGGTCTCCCGCTCGATGGCCCGTTTGCCCGCTTCGACCACGTCAAATTCCGCGGGCTGATCCTGAGAGGTTTCGTACTGAAACTCCGTGAGACCGGCGGAGAGCACCCGCGCGAGATGACTGTGCTTGAACTTTTTGTCCTTGGCGAACGTGATCGCTTCGGCGAGCTTGTGCTGTTTGAGCAGCGGCGTCACACCGAGGGCCACCTGGAGGGATTCCTTCTTCGCTTTGTGAAAGCGCCAGAGGCGCTCGATCGCAAATCCCGTAGACCAGATGGACATCGCCGCCAGAATGAAAACGACTGACTTGGCGATGAACCCCATCTGCGCCCACATCCCCATCATTGTGAAATGACTAGCGTCCATTTGTTGAATCTCCTCTCGCTTGCTCGTTGAGCGGCGTCTTTATGATTGCAGTCTGAAATTGACAGTCAGGTTGAAGATGACCGGAACGGGTTTTCCTTCCATCGTTCCCGGTCTGAATCGCCACTGCTTGACCGCGTCCATGGCCGCCTGATCGAGCCCCATGGCAAGCGGCTTGAGAACGCGAACGTCGGTCACCCGCCCCTCCCGGTCGATGATCGCTTCGAGAATCACCACGCCCTGAACGCGGGCCTTCCTTGCAATTTCCGTGTATACAGGCTCGACTCGGGTGGTGACCACCGGCGCCCTGACGTTGCCGCCGACGCGCACGGGACGATCGCCTGTTCCGCCAAGCTCCCCGCCCAGCACACCTCCGAGTGTTCCGCCGATGACACCACCGACGACCCCGCCCACCACTCCGCCTACGACGCCTCCCTCCACACCGCCGACTACGCCGCCTTCGACGGCTCCATCGCTCGCAGAAGTCTGGACTGAAGCCTGGGGAATCTCTCGCGGAACCTCCTGAGGAGTGACGAACGACTCACGGGGAGTGGTCGGCTGGACCTCGGTTGTGGCCGGCGTCTGCTGCTGGGCACTCGATGCCGGAGGTGGAGGAGGCGGCGGTGGAGGAGGCGGTGCAGCCTGGGCGATGAAAGCCTGAATCGGCCGCTCAATGACCTCGGGATTCTCTTTGACGTAGTAGCCTGCTGCGATGACTCCCCCGATAGCGGCCGCGTGAAGTGCCACCGATATCAAAGTCGTTTTCCACCCGCCGCGCGCCTGTTGCTTGTTCGATGATTCGATCAGAACGTCGTCAAACATGGTCAACCTCGCATTCCCGGCCGGGCGGTTGGCTCCGGGTCGCCATTCCCATCAATGAGCGTCTGGTTATTAGAGGGCCTGTGGCTGATAAAAGTGAATGCCGGCGAAAAAAAATCCTCACCATGCTTACGGGGTTGGGTTGCGTGGCCGCGGTTCTGAGAGGGGAGACTGCAGCGGGCCCGCGGTGAGGCGGGTTGCTTCGACGGGTCGGTCGAGGTGAAGGTTCTGCAAATACGGCGTTCATGCGATGTCAGGAAGCGCGAGGTAGCTGCCTGTCGGGTCTGACCAAGGCAAGAACTGTTCCTGATTGGACCGGTCGAAATAGAGTGCGGGTCTGCCCGGTTCTTGACGCTGCCAAGGCGGAGTGTTAGCTTCGCTCCCCTCGAAGTTTCCTACCTGTTGTGGGGCCGTAGCTCAATTGGGAGAGCGCCTGAATGGCATTCAGGAGGTCGTCGGTTCGATCCCGATCGGCTCCACCATCGTTCACGATCCGCAACGACCGGGAGAGATTCTCCGTGGCAACGTCCATGATGGAGGCGGCGCCTCAGACGTCGATCCCTACTGCACCGTGAGCTGCATGGTCATGCCGTGCTCTTCATCATGGTTCGCGACCGGGCAGTAAATCCTGTAGATGCCGGGCTCGAGCTTCACGCGGAGGGTTCCGCTCTCGCCGGGCGCCAGATCGTTCTCCAGTTCCTCCTCGATACCCTGGCCTTCGATCTCGAAATTGTGCCGCTCCTTGCCCGTATTTGTGATGTGGAAGGTCGTCTCGCCGGCCGGGATCGTGTTGCGCATCTCGATGCGATAGTCGACAAGTCGCACACTCACCGATCCAGGGTCGAGCGCGCGGGCCACCGCGTCTTCCGTCCCGGTGGTCACCGGGTCCCATGCGCCGGCGCCTGTTGCCGTGCCTGTTGGAGCTGTCGTGTCAACGCTTGCCGTTTCGTCCCGGGCGCATGCCGCTGCCGTCAGTATTGCGCAGCAGAGCAGCAGTGGAACGAGAGATGAGATTCTCATGTCGCCTCCTCTGAAATCAGACCCGTACAGAGTCCGAAGATGGAATCCCGGTTCATGAGCCATGCCACGGGAGTCCTTCAGGAAGAGGTGCTACTCGGTCGGAAAGCCAGCTCTGACCCAGGCTGCGGTGCCTCCGACGACATTGCGCAGATCGGCGAAGCCGCTTCGTTCGAGCAGGCTCGCCGCAGCCGAGGAACGATATCCGCCCGCGCATATGACCGCCAGGGGCGTCTCGCGATCCAGAGTATCCAGCTTCCGATCCAGCTCTGAGAGCGGAAGGTTGATCGCCCGCGGAACGTGGCCGGACTCGAACTCAGTGCGTGCTCGCACGTCGACGACCTGCAGCTCGCGGGCAGACTCGAGGTCCGACTTCAATTCGCCGACATCAATCTGTGAGAGTCCGGCTAGCGGATAACCTGCCGCCTCCCAGCGTTCGATCCCTCCGTCGAGATAGCCTTCGACGTTCTCCAGGCCGACGCGGGCCAGTCGCGTCACCGCTTCGTCAGCCTGATCCGCGCTCTCGCACACGACGAGCACCCGGTCGCGCGGTGAGAGAAGACATCCCGACCAGGAAGCGTACTGCCCCCCCAGCCCGATGTTGAGCGATCCGGGAATGTGCCCTGCGCCGAAGGCTTGCACGTCGCGAACATCGAGAATGGTGCAACCCTCGTCCATTCCCCGCTTTATCTCCTCCGCGCTCAGCGGTGTTGCTCTTAGCGCTTCGAGCGATCCCGCGCCCTTCCGGTTGATCTCGACATCCATTGGAAAGTATTTCGGCGGTTCGGGCAGATCCGCCGTCATCATCCGGATGAAGTCTTCGCGTGACATCGGTTGGAGCGCATAGTTCATCCGCCGCTGATCTCCGATGGTCGACGACGTTTCTCTCGAGATATTGCGCCCGCATGCCGATCCGGCGCCGTGCGCGGGATAGACCTCCACCTCGTCGGCAAGTGTGAGCAGCTTCTTATGGAGCGAGTCGTAAAGCAGACCGGCCATGTCTTCGGGACTGTAGCCGCGCCCACCCGCGAGGTCCGGCCGGCCGACGTCTCCGATGAAGAGCGTGTCGCCGGTCAGGACCTTGTCCGGGACGCCGGGAGTGTCCGAGACGATGAGCCAGGAAATTCCTTCAGGCGTGTGCCCCGGCGTTTCGATGGCGCGCAGAACCACCTCGCCGATCTGGAGCTCATCACCCTCGTGAACGGCGCGATGCGGAATCTCCGCTGCTGCTGAGGCACCGAAGACGATCTCGGCACCGGTGCGGCGCGCCAGCTCCTGATGACCACTGACGAAATCGGCATGGAGATGCGTCTCGATGACATAGCGGATCGTCGCTCCCCATGCGTCTGCCTGCTCGATGTACTGATCGACATCGCGCTGCGGATCGATCACCGCCGCCTGACCGTTGGAAGCAACCATGTAGGAAGCGTGGGCAAGACATCCGAGGTAGAACTGTCTGAATTCCATGAGTTCATTCTCGCTGGTGGTTTGCGGAAATGCCAGCGGGGATCGGGTCCAGCGTGTCCCCGTTTCTGTTTCCGTCGTACGTCGTACGTCGGAACGAGCGCCTGAGTCAGCCTTCGTCTCCTCCGAGCCCGGCTCCCACTACGCAGGCCAGCACGGCGCCGATGGCCGGGACGGCAAGTGGGAAGTCGACGAATCCGTGGATCGTGATTGCGCAGAGCGCGCCGAAGGCGGCAAGCGCGATGGACCGGCTGTCGGTGGATCGGCTCCCGGACGCAGTCCGGACGAGTGCGCTCCATGTCGAGAGCAGCGCGACCAGCGCAACGGCGACTCCGGCGAAGCCCGCGGTTGCGGCCACGTTGAGAAACTCATTGTGGGGATTGGCGACTGACCTGAGAATCGATGGCGAGCGGAACGCATCCTCGAACGCGCCGAGTCCGGACCCGAAAACGGGAAACTGGCGCCAGATATCCAGGGCACCCGACCACATGGAAACGCGCATCGTTTCCCGCGCCAGGGGACTCGGAGCCAACGCCGCGAGGAGGGCGGTTCCCTTCGCGGCGAAGGCAAGGGTGATCGCAACGCCTGCCACGGGGCCCGCGAGGGTCACCAGCATCCGGACTCCATGGTGCATCCTTCCGCCAGCCCGCTCGAGCAGGAACAGCAGCGCCGTGCCGTAGATCGCTGCAGCAAGACCGCCGGTCGAACCTGTCCGGACGAGCGTCATGCCGACGATCAGCAGTGAGACGACAAAAAAGGCGGTCAGTCGAAGGCTGCGGCGCCGCTCACCGAGCGAATATGCAGCCGCGGTCGCAAAGGCGATGGCGAGAAAGGCGGCAAAGTTGTTGCTCACGACGAATGTTCCGTGAACCCTGCCGGATTGACCTGTGACTACGACATGAAGGACCTGGAGCATGGCACCCAGGAGGACCGCCAGGGCGAGGATGCGCCGCCGGAGCGGGTTGCGGGTGAGGCTCGCCGCGGCGAAGACGAGCGCAGCGAACGCGAGAAGCTCGAGGGCGGCGCTGGCTGTGCGGCGCGGTGCGATCGAGATGCGAGGATCGACCGGATTCCTACCGGAACTCTTCAACACGGTGGAGGATTCGTGGTACATACGAGCGCTCGCGGGGGAAACCGCCTCGACGACACTCAGGGGGAGGGGCAGAATTTGCACGAATCCTATACCCGCGAGAAGAGCCAGGCAGCCGATGAGCCGCCGTGCAGGCCCGCTCACCCGATTTCTCGCGGTCAATGCAACGATGACGGCGAGCCCGAAGGAAAACCACTGCAGACCGAAGCGTCCCGCGGGCGCGACCAGACCATGAGGGATGCAGGCCAGAAAAATGAAGGCGACCAGCACTCCGAAGGCGCCACGCTCGATGAGCGCAGACGGATGCCTGGAGTGCGATCTTCTGTCGCGTTCGCTCTGGATCTCGGCCGGTTCGCTCTGCATCGCTTGATCGTCCGGGCCCTGTCGCCGATATCCGACACCCGCGGAAACTCGTGCGACCCTGCCGGAAGCCCGGACATCATACGACTCGCCGTGCTTCTTCTGGTGGCCGGGTTGAGCAGTCCCGTGGTTCCGCTACACGCTCAGATCGGATCCGACGCCGTACCGCAGCAACGGATCATTTCCGAAAGGGAGCTGCTGGAGAGCCAGCTCGAGCAAAGCCGCATCCGGCTGGGATCAGTTCGGGTACAGCCGCTTTTCGCCCTACGAAGTCTCGGTTACGACAGCAACGTCTTTTCATCGTTCGACGGTGAGGAGACCGGCGACTGGACGGCAACCGTCGCCGCAGGTGCGCGGGCGATCGTTCCGGCCGGACGCAAAGTCTTCATTCGCGGAGACGGTGTCGCCGAATACGCCTGGTACGAAGAACAGACGCTTCAGCGCAACCTCGGCTGGGATGCCGGCGCCTCGGTTCTGGGCCTGTTCAACCGGATGTCGGCGGAAGTGTCCGGACGGATCTCGGAGACGGTCGGTTCGGTGAACAGCGAGCTCGATCTTCCGGTGGTGCGCAACATATCGAGCGTGCTCGGACGCACCGAGCTTCACATGCTTCCCCGGACATCGTTCTTCGCGGAGGCAGAGGCGCGCGATCATGAGAATTCGTTGCGTGTGAAAGATCCGGATTCGTTTCCGGAAGTCGAACTGCTCGATCGCGCGGACGCGGGATGGAGAGTGGGCGCGAGGTACGCCTGGTCGAACTCGGTCGATGTATCGGTCGCTTCGGAGTGGACCCGGACGCGCTTTGATCGAGAAGAGCGGGAGCTCGACAACGAAGGCGTCGCGTTCCTCGCCGGAATCCGGATCTCCCGGCCGCTCTATTTCCTGAACGTTTCAGGCGGCTATCGGAGTATCGAGCTGATCGCGAGTCCCGTCGACTACTCCGCGCTGACAGGCTCGTACTTTGCTTCGAGGAATTTCGCGAGACGAATCGATGCCGAAGCCTTCGGCAGGAGAAACATCTCTTATGGCTTGTTCGCCGACACACCATTCTTCGTCGAGACCCGGAATGGAGTGGCCAGCGCGGTCCGGATGGGAAGGAGAACCCGGGTTCGGGCCTTCGTGGAGGCCGGGAACAACGACTATCCGGCAGGGGTTTCGACTGGAGGACCGGAGTCTGCAGGGCGTTTCGACCGCGTGAGAACCGTGGGTGGCTCGCTCTCATTGCTTCTGTTCCGCTCCGCCGAGCTCACCATCCAGGTTTCGGATACGGACTTCAACTCAAACATAGAAGGCTTCGACCGGTCGGTTTTTCGCGTGACGTCCGGTATCACGTTCAGAGGAGATCGTTTTTGAGTAAAGCATATTCAGCAGCTGCGTTGCTGGTCGTCATGGCGTTCGTGTCGCTGTCCGCGGCCGCCCAGGACCCGGCGGGAGAATACAGGCTCGGCCCCAAAGATCTGCTGGAAATCCGAGTCATGGAGCTTCCCGATTTCAATCTGGAGCGTCGCGTGTCGGATTCGGGGGTCATTGCGCTCCCACTCATCGGCGATCTGCAGGTGACCGGGCTGACGGCGGGAGAGGTTGCGAGAAGGATTGAAGAGCTTCTTCGCGCTCGGTACGTGAACCGGGCAAATGCCTCGGTGATCATCAAAGAATATTCGAATCGGCCGATTTCAGTCGTCGGCGCGGTGCACCGGCCTGGAACGCTCAATGTGTCGGGGAACTGGACGCTGCTGCAGGCAGTTTCGGCTGCAGGGGGCATGACCGAGCGGGCCGGAAAGACGATCTTCATACTCCGAAGGGGAGAGCCCAACGGCGCGAACGTGATCGAGGTCGATGCCGACGAGCTTTTCAAAGTGTCGTCACCGGTGTGGGATATTCCGATTTACCCATCCGACGTCATCAACATCCCTGCGAAGTCGTTTATCAAGATCTACACTCTGGGTGAGGTGCTGCAGCCGGGAGCTCTGGAGTTCGATCTCGATGATCGCGTGACGGTGCTTTCCGCGATTGCAAAGGCCGGCGGGATGGGTGATCGCGCTTCGAACCGCATCGTGATCAAGCGGAGGGACGCCAGCGGGCAGGATACGGAGACCGAGGTGAATTTCAAGAGGATCGTATCCGGAAAGGATCCGGATCTGCAGCTTATGGCCGATGACGTTCTGGTCGTGCTACTGTCATTTTTCTAACACGGAGTTCCGGCCGCTTCCCGGCCGATCACGCACATGTCGAATCAGAACGAAGCCCCCTACGAATTCCGTGCCGATGAGCCGCAGCAGGATGTCCATCTGGCGCACTATTGGGCTGTAATTCTCAAGCACCAGAGGCTGATCCTGGTCTCCATCGGTATCGCGCTCCTGGTGGGTCTCCTCATTTCGGTCCTCTCGGAGCGAAGCTACCGTGCGACAGCCGTGCTGAATGTCGAAAGGGACACGGCCAGTCTGCTCGAGATCGGCACGCAGCGTCCATTCAGCGCGCTGGATCCCGAATTTCTTCCGACGCAGACTCGTCTGATGAAGAGCCGCGGGGTCGCGGAACGGGTGCTGTCACGATTGGAGCCTGAGGCAGCCAGCGAAGTTTCGGCCGCTGAGATTCAGGCAAATCTGGAGGCGAATCCGATCCGCGGGACCAGTCTGATCGAGTTGTCGTACGTCGGGGACTCGCCCGAGCAGGCCGCGCAGATCGCGAACCTGACGGCAGACGAATATATTCAGTGGAACATCGAATCGAAGTTGCAGGCGGTCGACCAGACCTCGTCGTTCATCGCAACGCAGATCGCGCAGCTGAAGAACGAGATCGATGCGAAGGAACTGGAGCTTCAGGCGTACGGGCGGGAGAAGGGCATCATCTCCGACAATCCGCAGACGAACGTCACACTTCAGAACCTCGAATCGCTGAACTCCGATTATTCGGCGGCGGTGGCGGACCGTGTCGCGAGGGAGGCCCGTTTCAGGGAGCTCCAGAACGCCTCTCCGGATGCGATTGCCGACACGCTCTCCGACGGAGAGACCGCGCAGCTTCGTACCGAGCAGGCTCGCCTCGAGCGGGAGTATGCCGAGAAGCTGAACCTCTATAAGCCGGAGTGGCCTGCGATGCAGCAGCTCAAGGCGCAGATCGACAAGGGAAGCCAGCATTTGCGGACATTCACCCGGGAAACCGCCGCTCGTGCCAGAGAAGTGGCCCGGAGCGAGTATCTCACCGCCCGGCGGCGCGAGGACAGCCTCCGCGCCGTGATGCAGGGCCAGAAGGGCGAGGCGATGGCGCTCAACAGCGACGCCGTGCAGTACAACACTCTGGCCGTCGAGGTAAAAACCAAGAGAGCGCTGCATGACAATCTGCTCGAGCAGCAGGCCGAAACGGAAGTGACTTCGCGCCTGCGGGGGCAGGGTGTATCGAATGTTCGAGTCGTCGACGACGCGCTTCCTCCGGGAGCCCGCTTTCGGCCCTCCTACAGCCGCAACGCACTCAATGCGCTGCTGTTCGGTGCTGCAATCGGTCTCGGACTCGCGTTCCTTCGGGAATACCTCGACCGCAGCCTCCGCTCGCCCGAGCAGGTCGAGCAGTATCTGCAGCTGCCCGCACTCGGCGTGATTCCGGCCGTCGGGGCACCGTCACATCGCCGGTACAGCTATCCCTACGTACTGAAAAAACGGAGGAAACAGTTCCAGGACGACGGCGAGAAGGCAGCGAAGCAATCCGTTGAGCTGCTTCCTCACGAGCACCCACGGACCACGGCTGCCGAGGCCTATCGCGCATTCCGGACCGCTCTTCTGCTCTCACGTGCCGGAGGGGTGAAGTCGATCGTGATCACATCGAGCGTTCCGGCCGAAGGCAAGACGTCCACCGCGCTCAATCTCTCAATCGTTCTCGGTCAGCTCGGCAAGAACGTTCTGCTCATCGATGCGGACCTTCACAAGCCGCGCACCCACGAGGTGCTCCGGATCTCGAACCGCGCCGGCCTCGTAACGATCCTCGCCGAGAACGCCAGGCCCGCTGATATCACTGTGAAGACGTCGTTCCCGGGGTTGTCTGTCATTCCGGCAGGACCGCTCTCGCCGAACCCCTCCGGGCTGCTCGCCTCCGATGCGATGGCGGATCTCTTGAAGAGCTCTGCCTCGAATTACGACTTTGTCGTGATCGACACGCCACCGATCTCCATGGTCTCCGATGCGATTCTCCTCGGGTATCGCGCAGATGGTGCTGTTCTCTGCGTCAAGGGTGGAGATACGCCGCGCGAGCACGTTGCCAGGGTTCGCGACAAGATGCTCCGAAGCAACGTCCGCATTCTCGGCGTCCTGATCAACAACCTCGAAGACGATCCGACTGCTTACGGGGGCAGGTATTACCACTACTACAGCGAGCAGGGGGCGACCTCCTCGAGTCCCGAGTCGGGAATCGCATGACGAAGATGAGCGATGAAGCACGCCCTGTCTCCATACGGCTGGGCGGTTTTTTCATCCTTCATCCTTCATCTTTGATCCTCGCTTCCGCATGATCGATCTCCACTTCCATTGCCTGCCCGGGCTGGATGACGGACCGGCGGACTGGGACGAAGCGGTAGCACTCTGCCGAGCGGCTGCGGATGAAGGAACGGCGACCATCGTTGCCACGCCCCATGTGCTGCGGGACCGCTGGCTGAACGATGACGTCGCCGTCCGGGACGAGCTGGTTCTGAAGCTCAATGCAAAGCTGGGGGGACACCCGGCTGTGCTGCCGGGATGTGAGTTCTTTTACTCGGCTGATGTGATCGAGCTCCTCGAACGCGGAGCTGCCGGGCCACTGACAGGCCTGAACCGTTCTCGATATCTACTGATTGAATTTCCTGCCGGCTGGGTTCCTCCGAATGCCGAGGCAGTATTCTTCGAGCTGTCGTTGCTCGGTATAGAGCCTGTGATTGCACACCCCGAGCGAAACCTGGACCTGGCCCGCAATCCCGCGCGACTTCGTTCTCTGGTCGAAAAAGGCGGGGTGGTTCAGATTACGGCGGGGAGTCTGCTCGGGCACTTCGGCAGGCCGGCGCTCATTGCATCGCTGGAATTCTTCCGCCTCGGGCTGGTCGATGTGATCGCATCCGACGCGCATTCGCTGGAACGAAGACCTCCGGTGCTCACCGAGGCGCGCAGGATGGTGACCGAGCAGTGGGGCGAGGAAACGGCGGTGGGGATTTTCGAATCGAATCCGCGAGCGATCATTAATTCGCAACCGCTGCCGTGGTCTTCGCGATGAGACGTGGGGTGGTGGCGCTGTTCTGGCTTGCGATGTCGATCGCATCCGTGGCCGTGTATCAAGTCGAAAAAGGACGGCATTCGGAAGTGCTGTCGGCGGTCGTGGAGACTAATTTTTCAGAACGGAATCCGGTGGCTGCGGAAGCCGCGAGGCTCGCCCGGGATCCCGATCACGCGGCCGCGAGTTTCGCCCGGGCGGTCGTTGTCGAGTCGCTGACGAGCAGTGACACGGCCGCAAGCGAACTCGCGAACCGTCTCGTGCTGCTGCGATCGTTTGTGGCCTACCTACCTCCCGATCGCTTTCCGGGGGGCAACTACGGCGCGGAACTCCTGGCAAATCAGGAGCTCCTCGCTCGCGGACCGGACGAGCGGAGTTCCCTTACGGTGACGCAACTGCAGCGTGCGCGGGAGCTGGCGAAGAAGCTCGCACTCGACGGTCTCGCCGTGCGTCCGCAATTCGCGGATCATCATTTCACCCTTCAGATGCTCGAAGCTTCAGGGAGCAAGAACTCGTCGTGAGCAGCCCGGGCCTGGGCAGTTGTGCGGCTGGCGTTGGAGTTCACTCGTGAAGGTCGTTTACCTCAATCCGAGTGCCCAGCTCGGGGGTGCTGAGGCGGCGTTGCGCACGCTGCTTTCCACGATTCGGGAAGCCCGGCCGGATTGGGAGCTCGAACTGATCGTAACCGAGGACGGGCCACTTGTCGGACAACTCAGGGAGCTTGGGATGCCGGTGCATATCCTTCCGATTCCGCGCGCGGTATCAGCGGTCGGGGATTCGGAAGCTGGTGGTCCAGCCGGCGACGCAGTTCGCATCACGTCGGTGATTGGAAGGCTCGTGCTGGGAGGGCCCTCTCTGGCGCTGTATATGCTTCGCCTGAGGAAGACGCTCCGGCGTGCGAAGCCGGACCTGGTTCATTCCAACGGATTCAAGATGCACCTGCTGGGGGTGCTCGGAAGGCCCGCGGGAGTCCCTCTCGTCTGGCATATTCATGATTACGTGTCGGTGCGGCCCGTCATGTCGCGGCTGCTGCGGTTCGCTGCGCGTTTCTGCACGGTGGCTGCTGCGAACTCGAGCAGCGTGGGCGACGACATTTCAAAGCTCTGTCCGGATCTCGATGTCGTGACCGTGCGCAACGCAGTCGATGTCCGTCGCTTCAATCCGGAAGGCGAGTCGGTCGATCTCGATGGCCTCTCGGGAATGACTCGGGCGGCGGAAGGTGTGATCCGCATCGGTCTGGTGGCTACGATGGCGAAATGGAAGGGACATGAGATCTTTCTCAGAGCACTCGCCCTGATCGCCGACGACCTTCCGTTCCGGGGATATGTGATCGGAGGAGAGGTTTATCAAACGCGCGGCAGCCAGATTTCGATAGCGTCGTTGAAACGAATCGCTGCGGAGCTGGGGCTGGAGGAGCGGGTGGGCTTCACGGGATTCATCGATGATTCGGCTCCGGTGATGCGCGCGCTCGATGTGGTCGTCCATGCGAGCACACTTCCGGAGCCGTTCGGTCTGGTGATCGCCGAGGCGATGGCGAGCGGCCGCCCGGTGGTGGTGAGTGCCGCGGGGGGTGCGGCGGAAATTGTCGAGGCGTGCGGGTCCACGCTTCACTTTCCCCCCGGTGATGTCGAAGCACTCGCAGAGATCCTGTCGCGACTCATCGAGAACGGAGTTCTTCGCGAGAAGGCAGGGAAGGATGGCCGCCGTTGCGCCGAAACCCAGTTCACGACAGAGAGGCTCGGGAGAGAGTTCTGCGAGCTGTACGCGCGGGTCGGCTCGGTGAGGAATGAGGGCTAGAATGCCCACCAAAACCGCATGCTTCCGATAGTTCTACTCGCTCTAGCATTTCTGGGCACATTCATCGCCTCTCGAAGAAGTCTCGTCGCGGGACTGGCGGCGGTCTGTGTGGTCGGCTACGCATACGGAATCGTGCGGGCGAACGTGCCCGGGCTTCTGTCCCATTTCCTCTTCGATGCAGCGGTGATTGCACTCTACCTCAGCCAGTTCGTGCTGGTCAGACAGAAGTCAGGTCCGGCCGAGGCAGCCCGGCTGAGCCTGTGGGTGGCGATTCTCCTGGTCTGGCCCGCGTTGCTGTTGCTGGTTCCCGGGCAGGATCCCCTCGTGCAACTTGTCGGTTTGCGCGGCAATGTATTCGTCGTACCGTTTCTGCTTCTGGGTGCTCGCCTCCGCTCGAATCACATCGAGAAACTGGGCGTGATTCTCGGTGTGGCAAACATTCTGGTCGTTGCTCTGGCGGCGGCGCAGTTCATGGTGGGCGTGGAGCGCTTCTTTCCATTCAGCCCCGTCACCGAGCTGATCTATCGGAGCAATGACGCGGGTCCTGCCGGTCAATTGAGAATCCCGGCGTCATTTCCGAGTGCCCACGCATTTGCCGCGACAATGGTGATTACGTTGCCGCTTTTGATCGGAGGTCTGCTGGCTTCCCGGCGGAAACCCGTGAGGTTGTTTTTTTCGGTCGCGATCCTCTGCTCCGTCATGGGAGTTTTCATGGCCAGCACGCGACTCTACGTCGGAATCCTCGCAGCGATGTTCGTCTTCCTCATGGTTGCCGGTGGTATTTTCCGGCGGTACAGGGCGCGGTGGTTGATCGGACTCGCACTCATCGCCCTGGTCGTCGCGTCGCAGGAGAGGTTGCAGCGGTTCACGACGTTGTTCGATACCGTGTTTCTGACTGAGCGGCTCAGCTGGAGCGTGAACCAGACGTTTTTCGATCTCGCATACAGGTATCCATTGGGTAACGGACTGGGCGCGGGCGGCACGAGTGTTCCTCACTTTCTCGAGGACCGCATCCGCGATCGAGTCATCATGGAGAATGAGTACGCCCGCATCATGCTCGAGCAGGGTGTGGTCGGACTCATGCTGTGGGGAACGTTCCTCGGATGGTTGCTGGTGCGGAGCCGGCCGCAGCCGGGAGAGCCGTGGGAGCTGAGCCGGAGACTCTTCCGATTCATGGTCGCTGCGCAGTTCTTTACCGGGCTGATCGGCATCGGGATTTTCACCGCGATTCCTCAGTCGGCACTGCTTTTTCTTTTCGCCGGCTGGCTGGTCATACCGCAGAAGTCGCTCAAGCCGCAGCGGGTCAGGGCGAGGCAGCTTCCACCGCCCGAACCGATCATCGGACGCGCCTATGGATCCTAGCGTGTCCGATGTCATCTACGGGGAATCGCCGCCCTGGATCATCGTGGCGGGAGGGTTTCATCGCGAAGGCGGAATGGACAAGGCCAATGCGGCGCTGGCCTGGCACCTCGTATCCCATGGGGCGCGAGTTCAGCTCGTCGGGCACTCACTCGAAAGCGAACTGGCGGCGCACCCGCTGGTGAGCACCCATCTCGTGACGCGACCCCGCGGATCGTTTCTTCTGGGCGAGCGGTTGCTGGACCGGAAGGGAAGCGCCGTTGCCGAAGCGGTCCGACGGAACGATCCCCGCGCGCGAATCGTCGTCAACGGCGGGAACTGCGGATGGCCTGGCATCAACTGGGTGCATTACGTTCACCATGCCTGGCATCCTCCGCCCGGTCTCGGCGTCGAAGGATTAAAGAACCGGATCAGCGGCCGTTACTTCCGGCGTAGCGAACTTCGCGCTCTCAGCAAAGCTGAACTGATTCTGGCAAACTCCGAGAAGACCCGCGCTGATTTGATCGCTCTGCCGGTGAATGTGAAGGATCGGGTGGAGACCCTCTACCTGGGCAGTGATCCGTCGTGGAACGTACCCGGGCCTGCGGATCGTGCGAGGGCGCGTCGCGCGTTCGACATCCCGGGCGATCGCCCGGCGGTCGTGTTCGTCGGAGCCATTTCGAGCGACGGCAGGAAGGGGTTCGACTCGCTCTGGCAGGCATGGCGGCTTCTCTGCGAAGATCCACAATGGGACGGCGAGTTGCTCGTTGCTGGAGGAGGCAGAACGATCGACGCCTGGCGCGAGAAGTCCGTCCGGGCCGGCATCGGTGAACGGATTCGCTTTCTCGGTTTCATCCGGAACGTCGACGAGCTTCTTGCAGCCGCTGATCTGCTCGTAAGTCCCGCTCGATATGAGCCCTATGGTCTGAACGTGCAGGAGGCGATCTGCCGCGGCGTTCCCTCGATCGTCACCTGCTCGTCCGGTGTAGCGGAGAAGTACCCGGAGTGGGCTCGTCCTCTGTTGCTTGCGGATCCGGACGACACAGGCGCTCTTGCTGGAGTGATCCGCAGCTGGCGGGCGTCGATGCCTTTCTGGCGTTCGAGATTCGCGACGCTCGGCGAAGACTTGCGCCGCTACACGTGGGACGGGATGGCCGCGGAGCTCGTTCGCATGGTGAACGAGAGATTTCGATGAGGAGCCCCCCATCGCCTGCTGAAGGTCCGCGAGTTCTGCATGTAGTGCCGGCCATGTTCGGGAAGGATGGAGTCACGGGTGGTGCCGAGCGATATGTGCTCGAGCTCGCGCGGACGATGTCGGGAGTGGTGCCCACACGGCTCGTCACGTTCGGTGCCGAGGATCGGCTGATCAATGACGGGAGTCTTGCTCTGCGAGTCATTGGAAGAACACGATACATTCGTGGCCAGCGAGCGAATCCGTTTTCGCTCGCGATCACTTCCGAGCTTCGAGGCGCCGATGTGGTTCATTGTCACCAGAAGCACATCACGATGTCGACGTTTCTCGCGATGTCCGGACGCTTTCTTCGCAAGCCTGTGTTCGTCACGGACCTCGGTGGAGGCGGGTGGGACATCTCGTCCTACGTGAACACCGATCGCCTGTTCACGGGACATCTTCACATCAGCGAATACAGCCGCAAGGTGTTTGGTCACGAACAGAACCGGCGTGCGCGCGTGATCGGAGGTGGGGTCGACGCCGATCGGTTTTCTCCGGATGGCAGGGAACGCGGCAATCGGGTGCTCTTCGTTGGAAGGCTGCTTCCACACAAAGGGATCGACATCCTCATTCGAGCACTTCCCGCCGGCATCAACCTCGAGATCATCGGTAAGCCATACGACGAGCGCTATCACGAAGATCTCAGGAAGCTGGCGGAGTCAAAAGCAGTCGTCTTTCGCTATGAGTGCGGTGACGCGGAGTTGATCGAAGCGTATCGCGGCGCCAGCTGCGTGGTGCTCCCGAGCGTCTACACCGATCTCTACGGCGCGTCCACGAAGGTCCCGGAGCTTCTCGGCCAGAGCCTGCTTGAAGGAATGGCCTGTGGCGCGCCGGCGATCGCGACGGATGTGGCGAGCCTGCCGGAGATCATTAAGAATGGCATCAGCGGATTCATCGTTCCCCCGAACGATGTCGGAGCGCTGCGCGGCAAGTTGCAGCTCCTGGCCACGGATGCGGCATTGCGTCGCTCGATGGGTGACGCGGCGCGCGCGCGGGTTCTCGAGCAGTTCTGCTGGCAATCAGTCGTCGAGCGCTGTCTCGAGGCGTACGGGGAGTGAGAAGTACCAGTAGCCAGTAACCCACCCCCTCCGGTGGCTACAATGGGCGGGTGGTGAATGATCACGGAGTGCTCTTTTCATCTGCTGGTTCACTTCCACCGGTAGCCGTTGGAAGGGGAGCTCCTGTCTCCGGTGTACTGTCTACTCGATGATTCACCCGAATAGAAATCTCCCCTCCGCCGTTCTTCTCAACCGTCAACTGTGATGCGTGTTCTCCATATACATACGGGCGGTCTATACGGCGGCGTGGAAACCATGCTGACCTGCCTCGAGCGCCATGTCGATGCGATGCCGGGCTGCCGCATGACGTTCGCACTCATGGAGGAAGGCAAGCTTGCACGCGATCTGCGGGAGGCCGGAGGGCAAGTCGTGATGCTTCCGCCGGCGAGACTGCGCAGTCCGCTCGACACTCTTCGCGCGAGGCGGGCGCTCGGAGAGTTGCTCGTCAGAGAGAAATTCGATCTGGTCGTAAGTCATTCGACCTGGACTCAGGCGATCTTCGGTTCGACCGTCCGGCGCGCCGGAGTCCCGCTACTGTTCTGGCAGCACAATGCATTCGAGGATCGTCACTGGATCGAGCGGCTGGCGGCTGCGGCGCCTCCCGATCTCGTGATCAGCAACAGTCAATACAGCGCTGGAACGCTCTCGCGAGTATTTCGTGGAGTCCATCATGAAGTCGTTTACTACCCAGTCGAACGCCCGCAGGAGGAGTCATCAGAGACTGGTGAGAGCGTGCGGGATGAGCTCTCCACATCGCCCGACGACGTCGTGATCATCCAGGTCAGCCGGATGGAGGAGTGGAAGGGTCAGTTGCTTCTCGCTGAAGCACTGGGCGACCTTGCGAACGTCCCCGGCTGGACCTGCTGGCTGGTAGGCGGGGCTCAGAGGAACAGTGAACGGCAATACGAAAACCGATTGCGCGAGCGAGTC
Source organism: Thermoanaerobaculia bacterium (assembly GCA_041748075.1). Lineage (GTDB taxonomy): Bacteria > Acidobacteriota > Thermoanaerobaculia > Gp7-AA8 > Gp7-AA8 > JBGSYJ01. The sequence continues at coordinate 43,386 of JBGTDX010000118.1, read as the reverse complement.
GTATCGCTGGGGATCGAGAACCGTGTAAGGTTCGCCGGCCATCGTCACGACGTGGCCCGGCTCCTCGCATCGGCGAACCTTCACTGTCAGCCGAATCTCAGGCCGGAGTCTTTCGGGATCACATTCGTCGAAGCTCTCTACCGGGGCCTGCCGGTCGTCACCACTCGAATGGGTGGCCCTCTAGAGATCGTCGATTCGTCGTGTGGAGTTCTCATTGAACATCCCGACGCAGCGGAGCTTTCCGCCGTCCTCCGGCGTCTCATCGAGCGTAGGGAGGTGAGAGAGTCGCTGGCAGCGAACGGACCCGCGCGTGCTGCCTTACTCTGCGACCCCGTTGCCCAGGCTTCCCGTGTTCATGAAGTATTCTCACGGATGACGTGACGAATGGGGATTGAGTGGCACCTGGTGACCAGCGAGTTCCCTCCCGATGTGTGCGGAGTGGGGGACCAGTCGTATCTTCTCGCAAACGGCCTGGCCGAAGCGGGCGACGAAGTCCATGTCTACACGAGAACGACCGAAGGTGACCCGCCGGAAATCCCCGGCGTTCAGGTGCACCAGGTTTTTACGACTTACGGCCCGCGGGATCTGCGGAGGCTTGGCGAGCATCTCGATCATCGCTCGGTGCCGCGGCGACTGCTCGTCCAATGGGTGCCACATGGATACGGTTTTCGTTCTCTCAATCTAGCCCTTGCGTTCTGGCTTTTCCGTCGCGGTCGAAGAGGCGACGATGCGCTCGAGCTGATCGTGCATGAGCCCGGGCTCGGATGGAGAAGTCGGGACGGTCTGCATCTGCTGGCGGCGCTCGTTCACCGGCTGATGCTCGCACTCGCACTTCGGGGAGCGCGGAGGGCTTGGGTGACGATCCCGGCGTGGAGCGAGCGCGTGCGGCCTTACGCTCGAAGAGGGCTCCCGATCAAGTGGCTGCCGGCCACCAGCCCGGTTCCGGTGACAGACGATCCTCGCCGGGTGCTGGCCATTCGAGAGCAGTTTCCGCAAGCGGCGAGACTGATCGGGATCTTCGGAAAGCGGCCTGCGGCCGATCGTGCGTTCGAGCGAACCGCCGTTGAGATTCTCGAGCGGCGAGCGGATGCGGCGCTCGTTCTGATGGGCTCCGGAAGTCAGGAAGCCGCCGCCGATCTTCGCGTTAGACATCGCGACCTCGCCGGGCGCATCCATGCGACGGGAGTGCTCTCGAGCCGGGAGGTTTCGCTTACGATCCAGGCATGCGACGTGATGCTGCAGCTCTATCCTGACGGCGTGAATGCCAGAAGAAGCTCGCTTCTGTCGTCGCTCGCACACGGCGCCGCGATCGTCACGAATGAAGGTGAACATACCGAGGCGATGTGGCGGGAGAGTGGAGCAGTCGTGCTCGTGAAGGACGGTGACTCGGATGCGGTTGGCCGCGCAGTCGACGCGCTCCTGGCCGACGTCGATGAGCGCAAGCGTCTCGCTGAGAGAGCCAGGGCGCTGTTCAGGAAGGAGTTCCAGTTGTCGCATGTCATCGATCGTGTGCGAAATGGATGACGGATGAAAATCGCGATTGCGAACTGGAGCAGACGCAGGGCAGGGGGCGTGGAGACCTACCTCGCCGAGGTGATGCCTGCACTCTTGCGGCTCGGCCATGAAATCGGCCTGATCAGCGAGATCGACGAGCCTGTGGATCGTGAGCCCATCGCCCACGAAAATCTTTCGCTCGATGTGTGTGCCCAACAGCTGGGACTTGCGGCTACGGTTCAATCGCTGGCGGGCTGGAAGCCCGACGTGATCTATGCCCACCAGATGCAGGACCTCGTGCTCGAGCGAAGCCTGCCGGAGATCGCGCCGGTGGTGGCTTTCGGCCATGCCTACTTCGGCACTTGCATCAGTGGAACGAAGACTCATCGCCTGCCATCGGTTCATCCCTGCGGCAGGCAGATCGGTCCCGGCTGTCTCGTCCGCTACTTCCCGAATCGCTGCGGCGGCCTCAATCCAATTACCATGATGCGGCTTTACCAGCATCAGACTTCCCGGCTCGCACTGATGCGCCGCTACTTCAGGATCGTCACGTTCTCCGATCACATGGCCCGCGAGTACGAGAACCACGGAATCCGGGCGACAAGGCTCTGGAGTGAAGACGACCGGCTGATTGGCGACCCAGTCCATGGCCGCGTTGCCGCTGCACCTGCTGAGCCCTGGCGCTTCATGTTTCTGGGACGCTTCGAATTCCTCAAGGGGATCGATGTACTGCTCGAAGCAGTGTCGATCCTCGCAGGAGAGATCCGTCGGGAGATGATTCTCACGCTGGTCGGAGATGGGAGTGAACGGAGCCGCGTCGAACGGAAAGCGGTCTCGATCACGACAGCGAAGGAGAACGTTCAGATCGAGATCACGGGCTGGCTCACCGGCGATGCGCTCGAGCGTGAATGGGAGCGCACCCACACGCTGGTCATGCCGAGCATCTGGCCGGAACCCTTCGGGCTCGTGGGAATCGAAGCGGGCAGGAGACGACTGCCCGTTGCGGCTTTCGCCGTTGGTGCCATTCCGGAATGGCTCGAAGACGGGGTGAACGGAGTGCTCGCTGATCTCCATGGAGACAGTGCGCGCAATCTTGCGGATGGTTTGCACCGGCTGATGACCGATCCCGAGCTTTATGCCACGATGAGCGCCAACGCGCTGCGCCTGGCGGAGCGGTTTTCGATGGACAAGCATCTCGGGGCTCTCTGCGGAGTTCTCGAGCAGGCCGCCGGCTCAGCCGCCCGGGAGGCTTCGTGAACCAGATTTCCCTCTGGTTCGTCGTGGAAAGCGGCACCGATGTGCGGATCGTTGAGGGGCTGCACCGGCGATTCGATCTCTCGATCTACGCGCGGAATGCCGGAGGGCGCGAGGTCAGCCAGGAGTCCTCGGAACGGTTGGCGCTCGAAACAGGACCGGCGTCGCGCGTTCGATTTGCCCTGTCTGTCTTCGCTCGAATCGTACTGCGGCGAGTACGGCCTGAATTCATCCTCGTGCAGGGATACAGCCTCGCTGCGTTGGCGGCGAACATGGGCGGACGTCTCACGGGTATCCCGGTGGCGATGTTCGTCTGCAGTCCAACCGAGGAGTACTACCGCTGCCGTCTTCACGAAACGGGAGATGACAAGCCGTTCCGAAAGCACGAGTATCGACTGCTCGGGCTGCTTGGAAAAATGAACGCCATAGCCGGACGACGCTATTTCGTTCTGAGCAGGTATCTGGCGTCGGTCGTGGAGGGGCACGGCGGACGGAACATCGAGGTCATCCCTATTTACGGTGTTGATACCACCATCTTCCGCCCTTCAGACCAGCCTAAGAAAAGTTTACGACTCAGTCGCGGACTTCCGGATGGCGGATCCATCATTTTCTTCAGCAGTAGAATCGCTCCCGAGAAAGATGCGGAGACTCTGGTCGAGGCAGTGCGGATTCTGCTTGAACGACGCCTCGAAGTGCGCATTCTTCATCGAAGTGGGGGCTATCGTACTTTCGCGCGTCTTGCTGAGCGTGCCGGAATCGGAGAAGAGGTGATTGCGACGGACGCCGTGCATCCTGAGCTCGAGCTCCCACTCGACTATCAGGCGTCGGACGTCTGTGTTCAGGCGAGCAGAGCGGAGGGACTCGGCTTCTCGCCGCTCGAAGCGCTGGCATGCGGAGTGCCAGTGGTGGCCGCGGCGGTGGGAGGACTCCGGGAGACGATTCTCGACGGACAGACCGGGTGGACGTATCCGGTTGGCGACGCTTCTGCACTGGCTTCAGCGATCGAAGACGTATTGAGGCGGCCCGAGGAAGCGCTTCGTCGCGCAGAAGCGGGGCGGCAACTCGTGACGGATCGGTACGAACGAACGAAGTTGTTCGACAGATTCGAGCTGCTCGTAAGGTCTATCGTTGAGAGCAGGAGGAACAGTCTTGCAGCAGGAAGTCAATGAAACGTTGCGCGAAGGTCACTACGCGAAGAAGCAGATTTTCTGCCGAAGCCGGCTGATTTCATGGAGTCATAGCCGGCGTTTCGCGACCGGAGTGCGTCTCGCGGAACGGTTTGCCGGCAAACGTCTGCTCGATTACGGCTGCGGTGACGGCACGTTTCTGACCATGCTGATGGCCGGGCGCGCTGCTCCGGCGGATGGCGTTGGGGCGGAGTTGACTTCCGAACTGGTTCGAGACTGCCAGGAGAGGCTCGATAGCGGGAAGCTTCACTTCGTTCTCACCTCGGAGTTGCACGAAGAGCAGCATCGCGAGGCGTACGACGGGGTGGTCTGCATGGAAGTGCTCGAGCATGTCATCGACGATCGCCCGTTGCTCGAGCTCTTTGAACGTCTGCTCGCACCGGGTGGTTACCTGCTGCTGAGCGTGCCGGTCGAGACCGGCCTTCCGGTTCTCGTAAAGCAGTCCGCCCGGCGTCTCGCGAGCTGGCGGAAAATCGCTGATTACTCTGGAATGCAGCCGTACACGATGCGAGAGTTGTGGGCGACTGTATTCGCGGGAAGCGAGCAGCACATCGTGCGGCCAGTACACAGCGACGAGAATGGTTTCGAGTCGCATGATCACAAGGGCTTCAACTGGATGCTCCTCCGGGAAAAGCTGCGAGAACGATTCGAGGTCGAACAGGTGCTGGGTTCTCCTCTATCGTGGCTGCCGCCGCATCTCGGAAGTCAGGCCTGGTTCATCGCGCGGAAGAAACAGGGACCGGGTGCGCGATCGTGAACAGAACGCGAAGTGCAAAACCATGTGGCCGGGCCTTGCATGTTCTGTCATTTACGCTGCTCAGAGAAATTTTCCATCCAACCGGGCGAGGACCGAGCATGCAATGTCCGGTCACCCTTTGATGAGCACTCGCGTCGCGCTGCTGGCCGACATGCCGGAAGAGCGGTGGCCGAGCATGGATCTGGTGGGCGAGATGCTCGCAGTCGAGCTCGGGCAGTTTCCTGACATCCGAGCGGAGCTCGTCCGGCCTTCGATGAAACGCCGGTTCAGCAGAGGCGAGGACTTCGACACCGCCGGGTACAACCTCGATCGCCTGACGGGCCGGATGTTCGACTATCCGCGCACTCTTCGATCGCAGGTTCCGCACTTTGATCTGTTTCACATCACGGATCACAGTTATGCCCATCTCGCTCTTGCCACTCCGCCCGGACGCACGATCGTGACGTGTCACGACATCGACGCCTTCCGCGCGGTGCTCGAGCCCGAAGAGCATCCGCGTCCATGGTGGATCCGGCGGATCTCCCGGCGTGCGCTCGAAGGGTTGCAGCGCGCGGCAGTCGTGAGCTGTGACAGCAGAGCAACGCGCGATGATCTGCTGAGGTATGGGCTCATACCGGAAGAAAAACTCGTCGTCGTACCACTCGGGGTGCACCCGGCCTGCTCGCCTGACCGAACGGAGGCGGACGCAGCACTGGCGCTTCGACTGGGTCCGGCTGAAACCGTCCCCGAACTGCTTCATGTCGGGAGCACGATCCCACGCAAGCGCATTGATGTGCTTCTGGAGATTTTCGCAGCGATCCGCGAGACTCATCCCACCGCGCGGCTGTTGAGGGTGGGCGGCCCGTTTACCGAGGATCAGGTGGCGCTGGCTAAGCGGCTGGGCGTCGAACGTGCGATCGAGGTGCTGCCTTTCATCGACAGGGAAACGCTCGCTGCCGTGTATCGTCGCGCCCTCGCGCTGCTTCTGCCATCGAGCGCCGAAGGCTTCGGTCTGCCGGTGGTGGAGGCGCTGGCGTGCGGAACTCCGGTGCTTTGCAGCGATCTTGCAGTCCTCCGGGAAGTGGGCGGCGACGCGGCGAGTTACTTTGAGCCCGAGGATGTCGCCGGCTTTGCGAAACGGGCGTGCGCTTTGATCGAAGATCCCCAGGCGCTGAGTGCCCGGCGTGCAGAAGGCCTTCATCAGGCGTCGGAGTTCCGCTGGACAGCCACCGCAGGGAAGTTCGCAGAGATCTATCGAGAGATGGCGTTAAGATGAACGAAACAAATGGAGTGAGGAAGCATGACGCCCTGTCAGGGAACGAGACACTCGGGCGTCCTCCTCGGATGGAGACTCGGTGACCAGGAAAGCACTCATCACGGGTATCACGGGACAGGACGGGAGTTACCTGGCCGAACACCTGCTGGAGTTCGGATACGAAGTTCACGGCCTCGTTCGACGGGTCGCTCTCGAAGCGCCGACCCAGAGATTCGGACGGATTAACCATCTGATGGATCGCGTGACACTTCACGGCGCGAGCCTCGAGAGCTATCCAAGCATCTTCAACGTGATGAGCCGCAACGAGTTCGACGAGTGCTACCACCTGGCGGCGCAGAGTTTCGTGGCGGAGAGCTTTGCCGACGGCTTCTCGACGATGAATACGAACATCAACGGCACCCACTACATGCTGGCTGCCCTCCGCGAGCTGAGGCCCGCGTGCCGGTTCTATTTCGCCGGCTCGAGTGAGATGTTCGGAAAGGTCCGGGAGACTCCTCAGAGTGAAAGTACACCGTTTCATCCGCGCAGCCCGTACGGAATCAGCAAGGTAGCGGGCTTCGAGCTGACCCGGAACTACCGCGAAGCCTACGGGATGTTCTGCTCGAGCGGCATTCTGTTCAATCACGAAGGGCCCCGCAGGGGGCACGAGTTCGTGACGCGAAAAATCACGAGCACCGCCGCGAGAATCAAGCTGGGTGTCGCCTCCGAGCTGCGCATCGGCAACCTCGACGCGATGAGGGACTGGGGACATGCCTCGGATTACGTCCGGGCCATGCACCTGATGCTCCAGCATTCGGAGCCGGATGACTTCGTCATCGCGATGGGGGAGACTCACAGCGTCCGTGAATTCTGCGAGCTCGCGTTCGGTGAACTGGGTCTGGACTACCAGCAGTACGTGAAAGTGGACGAACGCTATTACCGTCCGGCTGAGGTCGAGATACTCGCCGGAAACGCAGCCAAGGCGCGCAAACTTCTCGGATGGCAACCTCGATATACCTTCCGTGAACTGGTGACCGAGATGGTCCAGTCCGACCTCGAGCAGGCGGAACGGGCCGAGCGAGCCGCCGCGCCGATTCAAGGATGAAAAGACAAAGATGAAAGATGAACGATGAACGATGAAGCCCGGCCTCTGACCCCGTCTGTCGTGTGGGGGCTTCATCCTTCATCTTTCATCCTTCATCTTTGATTTACGATGCGCGTCGTTCATATTGGGAAGTTCTATCCTCCCGTTCTCGGCGGCATCGAAACGCACCTGAGGAATCTGGCCGTCGGCCTGAAGGATCGCGTGGACCTTACAGTGCTCGTCGCCAGCTCGGGACGCGAAACCGTGCGGGAACGGCCCGAAGGAGTCGATCTCGTCCGGCTGGGACAGATGCTGCAGGTCGCTTCCGCTCCGCTTGTCCGCGGGATCCGACGGGAACTGCAGATGGCCAGGCCGGACATCGTGCATCTCCATCATCCGAATCCATTCGCCACCCTTGCATGGCTGACCCGGCCGGTCGGGAAGCTGGTAATCAGCTACCACGGCGACACGGTCCGGCAGAAGCTTCTGGGACCGCTCTTTCTGCCTGTTCTTCATCGGGCGCTGGGGCGTGCGAGCGCCGTGATCGCGGCGACCCGGAATCATGTCGAGATGTCGCCCATCCTTTCGCAATACGCGGAGCGGTGTCATATCGTGCCGTACGGAATCGATCTGGAGACCTTTTCATCTGCCGGACAGACTGACGTGGAGGCGATTCGCAACAAGTACGGACCGCGGCTCGTATTGGCTCTTGGCCGCCTCGTCTACTACAAGGGATTCGAGTTCCTCGTACGCGCGATGAGAGAAGTTGAGGGAAAGCTCGTTATCATCGGCGAGGGTCCGCTTCAGTCTGAGCTCGAGCAGCTCGTGCGCGAGACGGGCCAGCAGGAAAAGATCACGATTCTCGGGGCAGTAGACGACATACCCGCCTGGTATCACGCCGCTGATGTTTTCGTCCTCCCGTCGATCGCGAAGAGCGAGGCTTTCGGAATCGTGCAGCTCGAAGCGATGGCAGCCCGGACTCCGGTCATCAACACGTCGCTGCCTTCCGGAGTGCCGCTGGTCTCCCTCGACGGAGAAACGGGACATACGGTTCCGCCGAGCGATCCGGATGCGCTGGCCGCTGCAATCTCGCGGCTTCTCGACGACGAGCCGTCGCGGCGAGAGTTCGGGGAGGCCGGATACGAGCGGGTGCGAAAGGGATTCACCACCGGAGCGATGGTCGAAAGAACTCTCGAAGTGTACGGGAAGGTGCTTTCCCGACCCCCGTAGGCCCGGTTCTGAGTTCTGCACACCCGCCCAGAACCGGCGGAAGGGGTGGGAGGGCACAACCCAGAACCGGGTGGGCGGGGGGACGGGCCCGGCTCTTGAATAACGCTCCAATAGCGGCTGTGCTTGATCCCGTATATACTTGCGCCCTCTATCATTTAAAGACTTGAACTTTCGTGACTCTGCTCTTCTTTTTGCTTCCTGCATTGATCGCTGCTGCGATCAGCGCGCTGTTGACTCCGGTTGCCCGCCGGCTGGCGCTTCGCGTCGGCGCCATCGACCGGCCTGATCCCCGCAAAATCCACAGCACACCGGTTCCTCGTCTCGGCGGGCTGGCGGTCGTCGTGTCGGTACTGGTGGTGCTGGGAGTGGTACGGCTCATTGAGAGGGCGGGGGTCGAGACTCCTCTCGAGGGAAGCGAATTTTTTCTTGCGGTGGCGCTGGGCGCGATTCCAGTCTTTCTGATTTCCATCTGGGACGACATCCGGCCGCTTCGGCCCGCACCAAAGTTCATCGCGCAGTTCCTCGGCGCATCGATCGCGATCGCTATGGGGGTTCGCCTGGGCTCGGACGTTCACCTGTTCGGAGCGGCGATCGAGCTTGGCTGGATCGCGATTCCGATCTCGATCCTGTGGATCGTCGGAGTGACCAACGCATTCAACCTCGTCGATGGACTTGATGGGCTATCGGCGGGTCTGGCAATGATCTCGGCGATTTCACTCGCCGGAGTGTCGGCTCTGGTGGGGATGGACGGCCTTGCATCGGCCGCAATCATTCTCGCCGGCGCATTGCTCGGTTTTCTGCGGTACAACATGTATCCCGCGCGCATTTTTCTGGGCGATACGGGCTCCTGCACGGTCGGTTTCTACCTTGCGTGCCTGACGCTGCAGGGAAGCTCGGTGATGACCGCGGGTCTTGCGGTGCTGCTCCCGATGGTGGTTCTCGGTCTTCCCCTGGCCGAAACCCTGATCTCGATGATGCGGCGCACGCTGAGGAGGATGGGACGCGGAGGGACAGCGTCGATTTTCGAAGCGGACAAGGAGCATATTCATCATCGGCTACTCGCTCTCGGCCTGGACCATCGTCGGGCGGTGCTCACGCTGTATGCCGTGGGGCTGGCCCTTGCGGCCTGCGGATTCGCATCGCTCTACGTGAATCACGAAGGGGCGGCGCTTCTGTTGCTCACCCTGCTGATCGCTGCGTTCATCGGCGTTAAGCGGCTCGGGTATGACGAGTTCGCGTTTCTCAGGAGAGGAGTCGTTCTCCGTGTCTATGACGCCCCGGTGCTCAAAGCCGCGCTCTTCACGGTATTTGTCGATATGGCTCTCGTGATCCTCGCTGTCTACGGAGCGATCGTCGTCAAGTATGACGACTGGGGCCTGACGCGGCAGAAGCCTCTCGCGGATTTCATGGTGACGGTTTTTCCGCTTCTGACGCTCCTGGTTTTCTACGCATTCCGGATGTATCGGGAGTCGTGGCGTCAGGCGAGCATGGAGGATCTGCTTCGATCGTCCTGGGCCGTGCTGACGACCGTGATTGCAGGGGCGATCCTCTGCAGGATCTCACTCGATCAGATGCCTCCGATGACCTTCTTCGTGATCTATGCTCTGGTGCTGCTCGCGCTCATCAATGGAGCTCGCGCGTCCTATCGTCTTTTGTTTCACTGGACACGCAGCGCGTCCGCGGATGGCGATCCGGTGGTGATCTACGGCGCAGGCCGGGCCGGCAGTATCGCTCTGAGAGAGTTGATGTCGAATCCGCTACTGGGTATGCGGCCAATCGGTTTTCTCGATGACGACATCTACAAGGTAGGCAAGTATGTGAACGGCTGTCCCGTGATGGGCACCTCGACACGTCTACCCAAACTGCTTGCGAAACACGTCATCAACGGGGTGATCATCGCATCGGACAAGATCGATCCGGACTCGCTCGCGGAAATCGTGCGGCTCTGCTCGAGGCACCAGGTCTGGATGAGAAACTTCCAGATTTCCTTCGTGCCCGTGAAGAGTCCAGTCTCGCTCCACCCGCTTCAGGACGCAGGGGACGCGATGGAAGTCGGTTCGTTCGATGAGCAGGTCGCGGTGGGAGCCGTCCGCGAAGAAGGGGTCTGGTCGGGTCTTCTCCTGACCGAGAGTGAAGCGACCACGAGACGGGGATGACGACCGCTGATCTGCCGTTCAACATTCTCAGTGTCGATGTCGAGGAGTGGTTTCATATTCTGGAGATCGAGGGTGCCCCTCCGATCGAGAGCTGGATGACCCTCGAATCCCGGGTCGAGCGAAACTTCGAGCGACTGCTCGAGCGATTCGCAGCTCATGACGTGTCGGTGACATGCTTTTTTCTCGGATGGGTCGCCGAACGATTTCCACATCTCGTACGCCGAGCCGCGGAGGCGGGACATGAGATCGCCTCGCATGGATTCGCCCACCAGCTCGTCTACACGCAGACTCCGGATGAGTTTCGCCAGGACGTCGAGCGTTCCCGGCTGCTGCTCGAAGATCTCAGCGGTACCTCTGTCGCCGGCTATCGAGCGCCCGGCTTCTCGATCACCGAGGAGACTCCCTGGGCATTCGAGCAACTCGTCAGGGCCGGCTATCGATACGATTCGTCGTTGTTTCCGGCGTCCAGGGGCCATGGCGGCTTCGCCGGCGCGCAGCGCGCTCCCCATACAATCGAGACTCCTGCGGGCCCTCTGATCGAGTTCCCCATTTCCGTTGCAAGAGTCCTGGGAAAAAGGCTCTGCTTTTTCGGTGGCGGATATCTTCGTTTCTTTCCGCTCCCGCTGATTCGAAGCATGACGCGACAGGTGAACCGGGAGGGACTTCCGGTGATCTATTACGTTCATCCCCGCGAGATCGATCCCGACCATCCACGGCTGCCGATGAGTCGCGTGCGGCATTTCAAATCGTATGTGAATCTGTCATCGACCATGAACAAACTCGATTCGCTGATGCGCGAGCAGTCGCTTGCAAGTTTCCGCGAATGGATGGCGCGGACAGCACTCGCGTGAAGATTTTTCCGCGGATGGAACAGCGATGACCGAGCACTCTGCCTGGATAATTCGCCCCTACCGAGAGGGAGACCAGGCGGCGATCCTGCGCCTCTGTCTCGAAGTATTCGGCGCGGAGATGCCGGCCGCTCACTGGCTCTGGCAGATGCTCGGGAACCCTACGCGTCAGGCGGTGATCTGGGTTGCGGAGACTCGCGACGGGACGATGACCGGTCACTGCAGCCTGATCCCTGTTCCCCTCTGGCGCGACGGCAAGGTCGGTATCGGAGCCTGGTCTATTCTCAGTATGGTTCACCCCGACTACCAGCGGCAGGGCATCCTCAGGAAACTGGTCGCTGCCGCCGAGGCGCAGTTCGCCGAGGCGAATGGAAGTGCCGGGTTTGCCTTCGTGAATCAGAACTCCATTCATGTCTACACCAGGCAGATGGGCTGGAGCGAGTTGCAGAGCGAGATGCCTGTCTACTTCGCAGTTCTCGATCCTTCACAAGTGTTACGGAAATACATTCGCAGCACGGCAATCGCCAGAGTCGCAGGAACGATCATCAGGCCCTTCACGTCACTCGTATTCCGAAGTGAGCGCGGAAGTCAGGGAGCTGCCGTTCGCATCTCGCGAGTCGATGAATTCGACGAACGGGTCGACGAGCTCTGGGAGTCGGTGCGACCCGACGTGAAGCTGGCAACGGATCGTTCGTGGCGTTATCTTCGATGGCGGTTCACAGAAAGCCCGCGTGAATACGTCCTCCACATCGCCGAGGATCGGGGACAGCTCTCTGGAATCGTCGTTACGCGCGTCGACATGAAGTTCGGTCAGCGCTTCGGGTACATGGCCGAATTCTTCTTCCGGCCCGGTGCGGACGAAGCGGGAATCGCGCTGCTGTCGCGGGCCCGCGAAGTGCTGCGCGAAGCCGGGTGCGGAATGGTGACGGCGATGGCGCTCGAGCCGCCTGCCATCCGCAACGCTCTCGAGCGCGCCGGCTTCCGGCGACTTCCCCGGCGCCTCATGCCTCATCCGATTCACTTCATCAGCAAAGACCTGACCCCTCGAAAGGACTCCCTCACGGACCCCTCGTCATGGTTCGTCAGCTGGTCGGATCACGACGTGGTTTGAGGGGAAGTGTTTTCTCGCCGGCGGACGCCGATGTGATGCCGGTCATCTCCTGCGAGCTGAAAGCCTGTATAGTCGGCCGATATCCACCACAATCGAGAAGGTAGGGGGTACCGATGAAACGACTCGCAGGAGCTCTTGCAGCGCTGACTCTCGTTTTCGCCACAGCGGGATGTTTCGAGATCGAACAGACGATCGACCTGAACAAGGACCTCTCTGGCACCGCCGGCGTGAAGATCGGTATCGACTTCGAGCCGATGGTCCTGATCATGACGCAGATCGGAAGGGAGATGCAGGGGAAGACTGGCCCTCCCACGAAAGCCGAGCTGGCGGAAGCGCGTGCCGAGTTCACGAAGAATTCGACAAAACAGCCTGCGGAAGACCCGACGAAAGCCAGGAGCGAGATCGAGAGCAAACTGCCCGAGGGCGTGAAGCTGCTCGATCTGAACGTTGAGGAAAAAGAACTCGGCATGACGTCGATGTTCAAGTTTTCGTTCGACAAACTCGCCCGGCTCGTGGATGTGAAGCTGCCGTCCGAGAGCGACGATCCGACCAGGAAGAATATGCTCGACACCCCTTTCGAGGGCCTCGAGGTGATCGACAAGGGAAAGACGCTCACGATCCGAACCCGGCCGCAGAATCCGACAGAGTCGGTTCGGGAAGAAGCGTCGCAGAACACGGAAGTCGATCCCGAGACCGAAAAGATGATGGAAGAAGCGTTCAAGAATCTTCGCGTCAGCTATCGGATAAGCGCTCCGCTCGAAATCGTTTCGCACAATGCGACGAAGGTGGACGGAAACACTCTGATCTGGGTGTTCGACCTCGAGACATTCAAGAAGCTGGAAAAGGCGGGAAAACTGGATGACGTGGCTGTGATGGTCACGTACCGGAAGTGAAGTAAGAAAGATCGCAGAAGACAGGCGGCCCGCTGCCCGGCGGAGTTGCGACCGGGTGGCGGGCTTTCACATTGTCAGCCCTCTACCCATTCCGTCCCCGTTGCCTGGACACTGAGGCTGTCACGTCACGTTCCCGTTCTTCCGTACCGATCCGCCAGCCGCACCACATCGTCCAGCTCCGGGGTCGACACCTCGACGATGTCCGAATCCTCGATTGCTTCGATCTGGTGAATCAGCCGGGGAGGGATGTGGTACGAATCGCCGACTTCCATCGTGACAGTCCGCTCTTCCTCTTCCCACTTCAACGTCAGCCGGATCTTTCCGCTGATCAGATAGAGCGTCTCATCCTTCACATTGTGGTACTGCCGGCTCAGACTCTCGCCGCGGTTCACGTGCAGCACCTTGCCCACGTAGCGGTCCGTTTTGCCCCAGATCAGTTCGTGGCCCCACGGTTTGGGAACCCGAACCACATCCCTGGGGGTGAAGTGCTCATCGCTCATATTGTCCATTCTCCTGTCCCGAGGCTGGCTTTCGTGCGGCCATCAGAACGCACTTATCGTACACGCTGAGGGAAGGGTTCGATTCGAGGAAGTGGACTGAAGGGGCTATTTCTTCGGCGTGAGGTTGTAGTAGAACTGCGCTGTGACGCGCTCGCTGCGGTTGGGGAAATCGGCTGGCAAGGGACGCAGAGGAGATGCGAGCTCGATCGCTTTCTTCGCCGCGAAGTCGAATGGCGGAATCTCCGAGCTCTTCAGGATGCGGATGTCAGTGATCGTTCCGCTGCGCTGGATCGTGAACTGAATCGTCACCACGCCCTTCATCCCCATGCGGATCAGGCTCGGCATGTTGTCATACCAGTGCCGGCGAATCTTGTTCACCATGTGATCGGCGTAGTCGCCCCATTCGTACCACTGGGTCTCGAATGAGATCGGGCCGCTCTCGGCGAACCCTGGTTCTCCTCCAGGAGCCCCAACCCCTTCGCCGCCCAGCGACGCGATCTTGCCAACCTCCTGGATTGCCGAGTTCCAGTCGATCCCGCGGGGAGCGGACTCTGCCGCTGCGCGGTTCACCGGAGTCTGAAAGGCTGACGACGCCTGTACAGCTTCCGCTGTCGGTTGCTCCGCGTTCCGTGATGTGGCAGCAGGATCGAGAGGTCTTGTGAGCGATTCCCCGTCAGGTCTGCCCTGTGGAGGGACTGGGGCCGCTCCTGGAACATAGATCCCACCCTCTCCGGGTCTGCGCGTGGGCTGGTCTCCCGTCGGGCTCGGCATACTCGCCCGGCGGTTTGCATTCGAAAAGGATGCATCGAGGGGGACCTGCTGCTCGATCGCAGGCCCGGGTGCCTGCTCGAACTGCGGTGCCGACTGTGGCGCCTGCCGGAGTATCTGGACGAAGCGAGCGGCCTGCTCTCCTCCCTTGATTTCCTCTGCGGGGCGATTGAGGGTGAATAGCAGAAGAAGGCTCGCGTGCAGAAGCAGGGAGATCGAGACTGCAGGGCCGATCCCCCGCCCTTTCGGCGGCTCGCCGATGAGATCCATTTGCTTTTCCAAGTGCAGTCTGCCTTCGACGTAAAAGGAAACGGGTTCACCGTTTCTTCCAGCTCCCGTGCAACTTGCGGGTTACGGTTCGTACCATCTGGTCCTGTACTCTGCATGTTAGACTCTCGAACTGCACCGAGGTTCCAACGTTCTTGCCACTGTATCCTTCATGTGCTGAGGAGAATCCGTGACGAGTCATCCTCCAGTTCCGCCGACGCCCGCCCCGCCTCCGAGCTCCACGAGTGCGGCATCTCTGGACTTCGGCAAAGCGTTCACCTTTCCGTTCCAGGATCCGGACTGGCTGAGCAAGACGCTGATCGGTGGGCTTTTCTCGTTGCTCGGACTGCTGCTCGTGGGGCACTTTTTCGTTGTGGGGTACCTGGCGCGACTCGCCCGGAACGTCGCGGCCGGCATGGAGCGACCTCTGCCCGACTGGGATGATCTGGGCGAGTACTTCGTCGAGGGGTTCAAGCTCGTTATGGTTGGCCTGGCATACTCCCTGCCGCTGATCCTTCTGGTTTTCATGGTGGCGATCCCGGCGGGGATCCTCGAGAGCCAGGGCGCAGACACGGCGAGCGAGATGCTGGGCGGAGTTCTGCTCTGTCTGGTTTTTCCGATTCTGCTCGTGCTGATGGTCATCGTACCGGCTGCGATCACGCGCGCTGCTGTGCTGGGCCGCGCAGGCGCTGCCTTCGAGCTAGGCACGATTTTCACGTACATCAAGGCGAACGCCGTCAATTACGTACTCGCCATCCTCGTTTACATCGTTGCCAACTTTGCAAGCCAGTTCGGGCTGCTGCTGTGCTGCATCGGTATCTTCTTTACTAATTTTCTCTCTCTGGTGATGACGACCTGGGCGTTCGCCGAGACGCATCGCCTCTCTACGGTGAAATGACACGGGAGACCAGGCTCGTCGGAGGGATGCTCGGGCTGGTATCCCTGGGTATCCTGGCGGCAGTGACGGCTTGTACGGGGATCATCGCGGCCGGCGCGTCACCGAAGTTGCGGATTCTCTTCCGTGTCATGTGTCACGGGCTCGAGAGCCGGTGTCTGATTCTCTGGGATACTCCCATGCCGATCTGTTCTCGCTGTTTCGCGATCTATGCCGGGCTTCTGCTCGGAGTGGTCGCCTTCGCCGGGGTAGCGGTTCTCCGCTCCCATTCTCTGCCTCTGATTGGCCTGATTGCGCTGACGGTTCCCCTCGCGCTCGACGGGGTCTCGCAGGCGGCCGGTCTGCGCGAGAGTTTCAACGAACTGCGGACGATGACGGGAATTCTGGCTGGGTGGGGTTTTGCAGTCTGGTGTCTCGGAGCAGTCGAATCGAGTGCCCGGGCGCGGCAGAAAATATTGAAATTCGAAACGCTTACGCCTGATCACGTCGCTCGCTCCGAGCCTTGACGAGGGGTGACGCCTGCGCTACGCTTTGCCCCCGGCTTGCTCCATCCGGATGCGGCTTCCAGGCCCGTCGCGAGGCACCGCCGGCTTCATTCGACAACTTCGACAAGGTGGGGTGCGATTGGCTTTTCAGGGTTCACTCAAAGAACTTCCTCTGCCCGACATCATCCAGCTCGTGAGCGTGTCCGGCAAGACCGGACAGTTCACCCTCACTCGTGAATCGTCGACCGGCGTCATTTTTCTCAAGAACGGCCAGATCATCCACGCCGAAGTCGGTGAGCTGACCGGCGAGGAAGCGATCTATGCGCTCGCGATCTGGAATCAGGGGGAGTTCCAATTCTCGCCTACGGTGGAGCCCCCGAGGCAGACCATCACCAAGTCCAACACGAACCTGCTCATGGAAGCTGCGCGGCGTATCGATGAGTGGAGGATTCTTTCCAGAAAGATTCCGTCGGTGGATATGGTCCCCGAGCTCAGCACGCGGGAGCACCGGCAGGAACAGATCACTCTGAACCCGCAGGAATGGGTCCTGATCACGAAGATCGACGGCGTCAGGACGATCACCGGGCTCGCACGCGCGATCGGAGTCTCGCCCTTCGACGTGGCGAAGGTTCTCTACGGTCTGGTGACCTCGGAGCTGGTGGTTCTGCGAGAGCAGGGCGCGCCGGAACCGCCGCATTAGTGTTCCGTAAACACACCAGAGCAAGCCTCGATGGAGGGTTTCATGGGGAGTGAGTGGGTCATCGATCATGCGCAATCGGTAGGTCGCATTGTGATCGCTCCGAACCTGCCCCCGGGATTCGTGCTTTTCTACACGTCAGCGGATTCGGCCGGAACACTCGACAACGCATCAATCGATGAGTTGCGGAGAATCCTCAGAGACAGGTTCCACATCGACGCGGAACTCGCTTCCTGCAGCCAGGTTCACGGTGTCGAAGTCGTAAGGGCGGAGCCCGGGAAGGTATGGTGCGAGCATTCCGGATGCGACGCATTATTCACAACCAGCGAAGCCGTAGCCCTCGGCATTAAGGTTGCAGATTGTCTGCCCGTGACCCTGATCGATCCCGTCCATTCCATCATCGCGAATATTCACTCCGGATGGCGCGGCGCCGCAGCGCGAATCGTCAACCGGACGGTTGCGACACTCCGTGCGGATGCAGCATTCGACGCTGGTCGGTCCAGCGCGTGGCTCGGGCCCTCGATCCGTTCGTGCTGCTTCGAAGTAGGCGAAGAAGTCGTCGAACAGTTGGGGGACGCGTACGGGAATGTCGACCGTTTCGTCGACCGCTCGTCCGGTGTCCGGCCCCACGTCGATCTGGCCGGCCTTACCAGGGATCTGCTGGAGCAGGAAGGTTTTCCATCAGACGCAATCCATGACTCCGGCCTCTGCACACGTTGTGAGGGTTCGATCTTTCATTCCTATCGTCGAAACGGGCCGAGGGCCGGCCGCAACCTTGCCATCGTGGCGCGGTAGGGTTCCATGGCCGGCCCGAACGTTCCGCAACCACCTCCACAGCACGAGCCAGCTCCAGCCAATCCGACGCCTCGCCTCTCGCGCAGGGGAAAGATTGTCCGCGGTATCTCCGTCGCCGTAATTGTTGTCGGCCTGCTTACGATTCTCATCGCCGGCTATGTCTACTATCAGGCGATCAAGACGTTTGAAGTACGGCGGGTGTCGCTGCCCACTCGCGTATTCACCGATGCGGTTCCTCTGAGGACCGGCGCAGAGATGACAGCCAATAGAGTCCTCGAGAAACTCCAGCGCCTCGGCTACCGTGAGTCAGACGATCCGCAACGGGCAGGCGATTATGCGTCGGTTGATGGAGGGCTCTCGATCTTTCTTCGCTCGTTCCAGTACCGGGGAGGACGTCGCGAAGCGCAGAAGGTCGTGGTTACTTTCGATGAGGGGCGGATACAGTCGGTGATAGGATCCGACGGAGGTGCGACTGCAGGGGAGCCGGCGCTCGAACCCGAACTTCTGACCTCGATCTTCGGCGACACGCTGGAGAACCGCAGGCCGGCAACGCTCGATCAGATTCCCCAACACGTCGTGGATGCGGTCGTAGTTACCGAGGACGTGCGCTTCTTTCAGCATCCCGGCGTCGACCCGGTCGGTATTGTTCGAGCACTCTTTCGAAATGTTCGTGCCGGTGAGGTCGAAGAGGGAGGCTCCACTCTCACCCAGCAGCTCGTCAAGAACTATTACCTGACGAACGAGCGGACCTTCCGCCGGAAAGTAGTCGAGGCATTCATGTCTGTGATCCTCGATGCGAAGTATTCCAAACGGGAGATCATCGAAGCTTATCTCAACGACATCTACCTCGGCCGCAACCGCTCGATCTCGATCCTTGGTGTCGGCGAGGCTGCCCATTTTTACTTCGGCAAACCGATCTCGGAGGTGACGCCTGGTGAAGCTGCAATGCTTGCGGGGATGATCCGCTCTCCGAACAACCTCTCGCCGTTTGAAAACCCCGAGCGAGCCAGAACCCGTCGCGACACGGTGCTGAAGTCGATGCTTTCGAACGGGAAACTGACTCAGGAGCAATATGCTGAGGCGATAGCCGAAGATCTGCCGGAGAAACCGACCAGAAGCCGGGGCGGGCTGGCCTCGATTCCGTTCTACGTCGATCGAGTCACTCAGGAACTGCGCGACGATTACGGGATCGACGACGTGAAGGGTCGCGGGCTCTCCATCTATACTGCGATTGATCTCGATTGGCAGAACGCTGCCGCCACGCAGCTCGAAGAAGGCCTCGGGCGCCTCGAGAAGTCGAACCGCCGCCTCCGCCGCGAGGTTCCGATCGAAGGTGCGATCATCGCCGTGGACGTTCCATCCGGAGAGATTCGTGCGCTGGTTGGCGGGCGCAATTATACTCGCAGCCAGTTCAACAGGGCGCTCAACGCAAAGAGGCAGGTGGGTTCTCTGTTCAAACCGTTCGTCGTCCTCGCAGCGTTCGAGCCGAGTCTGTCGAATCAGAACATTACGCCCGCCACGCTCATCAACGATGAGCGATTCGTTCTCGAGCGACGATTCAGCAAAGACTGGTCGCCGCGCAACTATAACAACCATTACGAGGGAGTCGTGACGGTTCGCCGCGCGCTCGTGCGGTCACTCAATTCCTCGATGGTTCGGCTCGGTCTCGCTGCGGGCGTCGATGCGGTTCTGCAGACCGCCAGAGTTCTCGGCGTACGGGAAGAAATCGATTCGAATCCAGCTGTGATCCTGGGCTCGACGGGGATTCCTCCGATTCAGATGGCTGATTCATACGCGACGATTGCCAGGATGGGCTCGCGAACCCCGCTCAGGGCCGTGAAGTTCGTCACTGACGACGGCGGTGACGTCATCGCAAGCTCCGAAGGCGTGGAAGCAGTTCAGGTTTTTCCGGCACGCAACGTCTATCTCACGGTCGATATCATGAAGGGTGTCCTGAATGGTGGAACCGGGAGTCGCGCCCGGAGCCTGGGCTTCCGCAAGATTGCGGCAGGGAAGACGGGAACGACGAATGACGGTCGCGACGCGTGGTTCATCGGTTTCACTCCACAGACCCTGGCGCTGACGTGGATCGGATTCGATGACAACGCTCCGGTCGGGGTCTCGGCTTCGGAAGGCGCGGTTCCGATCTGGGCCCGGTACATGAACGAGATCACCAACGGCCGGCCCGATCTGGATTTCCCTGCCCCGGCCGGCCTGGTGGCCGTTCAGATGGACGAGATCAGCGGAGGGTTGGCGACGCCACTCTGTCCATCGAACGTTGTGGTCACGCAGACATTCAAGGCCGGCACGCAGCCGGCGACGCTCTGTCAGACTCACGTGCCGCCTCCGGAACCAGTACCGTTCGATCCCTACGCGATTTCGCCGTATGGCGATCCCCCAATGGATCCATACGGCACTACGACGGATCCTGTTCTTGGCGGTGGGACCTTCCGGACGGATACAGGCACAGTCGTACTCCCTCCAGCAGGGATGACGCAGCAGCCGCGGTCCACGCCGCCGCCGATAGCGGTGCCCAGCCCGGCTCCGACGGCAACTCAGGAGAGGCTTCCCGTGCCGCTGCCTCCTCCGCCCGTGAGGGAGGCGCCGAGTCCGTCGCCCAGCCCCGATCCCCCTCCCGACGACGGGTAGCAGCTTCCGGGGGGGGAGGTGCGCCTCAGTTTCCGTGTTTCGAGAATGCCAGGCAGGCGTTCGTGCCGCCGAAGCCGAACGAGTTCGACAGGGCGTTGCGTACGGGAGTCGTTCGCGCATTGTTCGGCACGTAGTCGAGGTCGCACTCGGGATCCGGAGTCTCGTAATTGATTGTGGGAGGAAGGACGCCTTCGCGAATGACCATCGCGCAGATGGCGGACTCGAGCCCTCCTGCGGCACCGAGGAGATGTCCGGTCATCGATTTGGTGGAGCTGACTGCGAGCTTGTCCGCATGGTCTCCGAACACTCTCCTGATGGCGAGAGTCTCGGATTTGTCTCCGGGTGGCGTGGATGTTCCGTGCGCATTGATGTAGTCAATCTCATGCGGCTCGATCCCGGCGTCTCGTAGAGCGAGCGACATCACGCGGCTCGATCCGGAGCCATCCTCAGACGGCGCTGTGATGTGATAGGCATCGCTCGACATCGCGTAACCAGTGACCTCGCAATAGATGCTGGCGCCCCGGGACAAAGCCCGCTCGCGCTCTTCCAGAATGACGATACCCGCACCTTCGCCCATGACGAATCCGTCGCGATCGCGATCCCAGGGTCGGGATGCCCCGGCGGGGTCGTCGTTGCGGGTCGACAGCGCGCGCATCGCAGAGAATCCGCTGAGTGCAAGAGGCGTGATCACCGCTTCGGCACCGCCGGCGATCATGATGTCGGCGTCATCCCGTTGCACGATCTTGAAGGCGTCGCCGATCGCATGGGCCCCGGTTGCACAAGCCGTCGCAGGTGCCGAGTTCGGACCTCGCGCGCCGAATCGGATCGATACCTGACCGGAAGCCAGGTTCACGATCAGGCCAGGAATGAAGAACGGGGAAACTCTCGACGGACCCCTCTCGAGCAGTTTCTTGTGCATCTCCTCGATCAACGGAAGGCCACCGATCCCGGAGCCGATGATCACGCCGGCACGGTCACGGTTCGATTCGTCGATCGTGAGGCCCGCGTCGTCCATGGCGAATTGCGCGGCCGCGATTGCATAGTGAATGAACAGATCGGATTTCTTGACGTCTTTCTTCTCGATCCAGAGTTCGGGCTCGAATCCGTCGACCTCCCCGGCAATCCGGCAGGCGTAGTCCGAAGCGTCGAACCGGGTGATCTTACCGATGCCTGACTTTCCGGCTATCAGCCCACTCCAGTTCGCCTCGTTTCCGATCCCGAGGGGCGAGACCATGCCGATACCGGTGATTACGACGCGTCGTTTTTCCAAGAAAGTCATTCAGATGTAGTTGCGGAGAGGGAAAACATCAGAAGTAGTTTGATGCTTCCCCTCTCCGGGAGAAGGTGCCGTCGTGGGCGGGGAGCTACTGTGCTTTGGCGCGGGTGTCGATATACTCCACTGCGTCCTTGACGCGGCGGATCTTCTCCGCCTCTTCGTCTGAGATCTCGAGGCTGAACTCCTCTTCGAACGCCATGATCAACTCGACTGTATCGAGAGAATCGGCGCCGAGGTCCTCGATGAACGATGCATCGGGCACGACATCGTCCGCGTCGACGCCCAATTGCTCGACGATGATTGATTTGACTCTTTCCTCTACCGACATGGAACTTTCCTCCAGTTTCCGCCGTGGAAATTTAGCTTCGACCTTTTAACACATGCGCTTAGGATCGTCTATCCTAACCCCAGCCCATGCCCGATAGAAAAATTTTCTCCTACGAGGACGCGATTGCACTTCTCCCTGAAGTTCAGAGGCTGACCCACACTGCAGTCGAGACGCTCGGATCACTCGTCAGCGGCCAGGGGGACACCCCGATCGAAGCGGAAATCGAGTTCGAACGGATCGTTGACGGCTGGGCCCGATCCATCATGGCTCTCGGTATCGATGTCAAGGGGCTGTGGCTGATCGACTTCGATAACGGCAGCGGCTACTACTGCTGGAAGTATCCGGAGACTTCCCTGCAGTACTTTCACGGATACGAGGAGGGCTTTTCCGGCCGGGTAAAGCTCAATTGAGTGCCGTCGGGACCCGTATGCTGAGAGCTGTCGCCTTCGATCTCTGGGAAACACTTCTGACCGACACGCCGGAGGTTGCGGCCCGCCAGGAGAGACTCCGCCTGCACTCGATCGAGTCGATTCTGACGTCGCGCGGATATCTGCACACTGCACTTCAGATCGAGCATGCGCACGGGGCGCTCGAGGCCTCGAGGACAATGAATCTGGGCGTGGGTCTGATCAGCAACACAGGGCGCACTCCGGGAGGCGTGCTGCGCGAGGTGCTCTCGGCGCACGGACTCTCATCGTTGATCGATGTCATGGTGTTCTCGAATGAACACGGCGAATGCAAACCTCGCCGGTCCATCTTCGACAAGCTTTGCGAGGGACTGGGAGCCGAACACGCTGAAGCCGTATTCGTCGGGGACAGCCTCTACGCCGATGTTCATGGCGCGCACGCGGCGGGGATGCGGGCCATTCTCTTCAAGCCTGAATCGAGGGGCCAGGCGGTTGCTCCGGAGTTTGATCACGGCCTCGAGATCGTGCCTGATGCCACGATCCATACACTCGCGGATCTGCCTCGGGTTCTCGGGGAGATGAAGCAATGAGGCGTTCAGACGGCCGGGTGGCGATCGACGCCGGAAGATTCACGATCGAAGGCCTGTCTCGCGCTGGAAACGAAACATGGTTTCTTCTTCGCGAGCTCGGGCTTGCGTTCGACATTGGACGATGCCCGGATCTACTCGTGGGGCTCCCCCGCATCTTCGTCACGCACGCTCATCTCGATCACTCCCTCGGCATTCCGTTTTACTTCGCCCAGCGGAATCTTCTCGGACTGCCGTGCGGAATGGTCTATGTTCCCTCCGGCGCAGCCGCTGACTTCGACGCTCTCATGACGGTACACGAGCGTCTCGAGGGGTTCCGTTATGAGTACCGGATCGAAGGTCTCTCGCCGGGAGCCGTCGTCACTCTGCGTGGCGGACTGGAGGTCCGTACCCACGCCGCGAGTCATCGGATCCCGTCCAACGCGTACGAGGTCGTGGAAATACGTCGCAAGCTCGAGCCGCAGTACTCTGGTCTCACGGGTGCGGAAATCGCGCAGCTCAGGAGCGGGGGAAAGGTCGTCACCCGCGAGCAGGAAGCCTCGCTCGTCTTCTATACGGGAGACACGGATCGCGAGATTCTCCAGACGAACGAGGCGATATTTCGCTCGGCTGTCCTCATGATCGAATGCTCATTCACCGGCCCCGAGGATCGTCAGAGAGCGGTGAAGTACCGGCATATTCACATCGAGGATCTCTATGACTTCGCAGATCGCTTCGAGAACGATCTGATCGTGCTGACGCACTTCAGTCTTCGGGACAGCGCGAGTGAGATTCATGCCCGGTTGTCGGCGCGGTGTCCGGCGACACTCAGGCAGCGCATCCGCCTTGCCCTGCCGGAGCCCTTCGTCCGGATCGGATGAGCGGCCGAAAGAACCTGAACGCAGTTTCGAACGTCTGGAATGTTGATTGCAGCGCATGAGAAGATTTTCCGGAAAGGTATCCATCGATTGATGACTCTTCGAAGCCCCAGAAAAGCCCTGCTTCTCCTCTCCGCCCTCCTTCTCCTATACAGCTCGCAGCCGCTCGTGACCGCGCAGGCGTCTCCGGACGCCGGATCCTCTCTCGAGGCGCGGCTGTCGAGTCTCGTCAACGGAGGGGTCGCAGCGGGCTCGGAGTCGAGCATCCAGGTCATGGAAATGGCATCCGGGCGAGTTGTCGCACAACGGAATGCGGATCAGCCGGTCATTCCCGCCTCGAATATGAAATTGTTTACAACGGCGGCCGCGTACGATCTTCTCGGCCCCTCTTTCGAGTTCAAGACCGTACTTTCGATTCGAGGCAGTGTCGATTCAACCGGAGTGCTCAACGGCGACGTGAAGATCACAGGCGGCGGCGATCCGAGCATCGGAGGGCGTTTCCATGATGGGCAATCGACCGCGGTGATCCGGAATTTCGCAGAAGATCTCAAGCGCGCCGGCATCCGGACGATCACTGGCGACGTTATTCTCGAACACGGATACTTCGACACCGAGTACGTTCACCCGACCTGGCCCGTGGATCAGCTGGTGAACTGGTATGAAGCGCCGGTGGCTGCGCTGTCGATTCAGGAGGGGTGCGTGATGGTCCGCGTGCGGCCGGGATCCGCCGGGGGACCCGCAATCGTGGAGATGGAGCCGCCGAACCGCTACATGAGGATCGTGAACACGGCGACCACCGGTGGAGGCAGGGGGGCGTTCATCGGGCGGAAACCTGGAACCAACGACATCATCGTCCGGGGTCAGGTGCCTGCGCGGTCCGGTGCGACCGAGGTTTTCGTCACGGTGATGAACCCGCTGCATTTTTTCGCGAACGTCACTCACGACACTCTCCAGAACAGCGGTGTTCGGATCAACGGTACGGTCCGGCTCGCCGAGACCGCGCCACATTCGGACTGGCGGGTCGTCTCGCGCCACCAGACGCCACTTGCACCGGTGACGTATGTCATCAACAAGGTGAGCCAGAATCACTACGCAGAGCAATTGCTCAAGACTCTGGGCGCCGAAGTCAAAGGCAACGGATCGTGGCCTGTGGGTTCTGCGGTGGTCGCCGAGTGGATGCAATCGAAAGTCGGAGTGCCGCCCTCGCAGTTTCAGATGATCGACGGCTCCGGCATGTCGCGTTTCAACCGTGCGTCCGCAAGCTCGTTCGTGAGAGTGCTGGATTACATGTGGGACACGCCACACCGCCGAGACTTCGTCAGCTCGATGCCCTATAGCGGTGAAAGGGACTCGCGACTGCGGCGCAGGCTGAATACCGAGCCTTACGCAAGACAGGTCTACGCGAAAACGGGATACCTTTCGGGAGCCATCGGCCTTTCCGGCTACGTGCACGCGAAGAGCGGAAAGGTGTATGCATTCTCGTTTTTATTCAACCGTTACAAGACGGGCGTCTGGGGCGTATACAACCTTCAGGACGATATTCTCAAGACGATCATCGACCACGGCTGACTGCAAGCCTCCAGTGGCGCGCGAGAGTCCCGCGTCATTCTAGCGGAGCGAAGGGACCCTCGCCTCGAGGCGATGCCGCAAGTCTTCAGGGGATCCGCTGCGCCTCAGGATGACACGACCATTGCCCAGATCAAACGCCGGGTTCATGTCTCGCGGCTCGGGCAATCGTCTACACTTCTGTCGTGCGGCCGCATCGAGGATCGGGAGCGCGACTCTCCTGGGGTCTGTACGACCTGGCGAATACGATCTTTTCGATGAATGTCATCTCGCTCTACCTGCCGTTGTGGGTGGCAACCAGTTTCGCAGGTGGAGAGGTGTGGTACGCCGTTGCCTACTCGCTCTCGATGCTGGTGGTGGCCCTGCTTTCACCTCTTGCCGGCGTGATCGGTGACCGATACGGTCACAAGCGAATCCTCTTCGCCTGCACGGCCGCCGCCATTTTTTTCTGCTTCTTCATCGGAATGGGAAGCAGGCTCGTACCCCTGCTGATGATCTTTGCCTTTGCGAACATCGGCTACCAGCTCGGACTCGTGGGCTACAACTCGCTTCTGACGTCCGTGTCGACTCCGGCTGACCGTGGAAGGACTTCAGGCATTGGCGTGGCGCTGGGTTACGTCGGTTCGTTCCTGGGAATGACCCTGGTCTTTCCTTTCGTCGACGGCGAGCGGTTCGCGAAGCTGCCGGCGGCGCTTCAGGATCTCGTAAACCGTTTCACGCTTTTCGAGATGACGGGGGAAGCCGGACTGATTCGCGCAAACGCATTCATTCCCACTGCCATTCTCTTCGCAGTTTTCTCCATTCCCATCTTTGCCCGCGTCCGCGAGCAGCCGTCGGTGGGAATGCAGTCCTCGCTCAGCGGCACGCTGGCTGCGGTGAAAGAAACCTTTCGCGAGATCGTACGCGACAAGGATCTGCGGAACTTTTTTATAGGTAGCTTTCTTTACCTCGATGCGATCCACACGGTCTATATCGTGATGGCGACATACGGGAAATTCGCCGCGGGTCTGCGCGACGACCAGATCATTCTGGTCATGATGATCGCTCTCGGTGCGGCCATCGCGGGCTCCGCGGTTTACGGCATGATCACAGACCGGCTGCCGCTGAGGACCTCGCTCTATGTCGTTCTCGGCAACTGGGTCGTGGCGCTGTCGCTCGCACTCTTTGCAACCAGCTTCTCAACGTATCTGCCGGTTGCCATCGTCGCCGGAATCGGTCTCGGCGGGATCGAGGTGGTCACGCGGGTCGCCCTGCTCGGGCTCGTTGACGAGGATCGGCGTGGTCGGTATTTCGGTTTTTTCAATCTCACAGGCAAGGCTTCTTCAATCGTCGGGCCGCAGCTCTGGGCCGTGACCTTGTTTCTGCTTGCTGATGCTGGTCCCATCCGGTTCCGCGCGGGAGTTGGCGTCATGCTTCTTCTTCTGGTGGCGTCCTTCGCTTTTATCCGGCGGGTCGATTTCCGGGGGGGACCCAGGCCACGTGAGGTGTCTTCCTGAGCAGGGAGGGTATGAGCGCGCGCGGGCGGCCTGTGGGCGCCCCGTGAGACCACAACGAAGGCCGTTGGAGCAATATCCCCTCATGGCACCCTGTTCTATACTTCCAATCAACAGGGGAGTCACATGAGCGAAGAACGAGCACTCGAGACGGAAGCAGTGCTGGGGCGGATCGAATTTGACGAGCTCTCAGCACGGCATGCAGAAAGGCCGAACCGCATCCTGGACGTGCCGATTGCGCTCACCTTCGATGACGTGCTGCTCGCTCCGTCTAAATCAGACATTCATCCGAATTTCGTCGACACGAGTACGCAGCTGACCCGCGATATCCGGATCAATGTGCCGATCATCTCGGCTGCGATGGACACGGTGACCGAAGCACGGCTGGCGATCGCCATGGCGCAACTCGGCGGTCTCGGCGTGATTCACAAGAACATGAGCATCGCGAATCAGGCCGAGGAAGTCGACAAGGTCAAGCGATCGGAGGCGGGGATGATCGTCGATCCGGTCACGATGCGTCCCTGGCAGAGGATCTCCGAGGCGCTCGAAGTGATGGAGAAGTACAAGATCTCCGGAGTTCCCGTGACCGACGAGCATGGCAAGCTCGTCGGAATCCTCACCAATCGCGACCTTCGCTTCGAAACACGTTTCGACCTTCCGATCTCGGAGAGGATGACCAAGGACAACCTGATCACCACTCCGGTGGGGACGACCCTCGAGCAGGCCCGTGAGGTGCTGCACCATCACCGCATTGAAAAGCTCCTGGTCGTCGATGCGAACGGGGACCTCAAGGGTCTCATCACGGTCAAGGACATCCAGAAGGCGCGCCGGTACCCGACGGCTGCCAAGGATCCTCTGGGCCGCCTGCGCTGCGGTGCCGCGATTGGTGTCGGCAAGGAAGGGCTCGATCGCGCAAGGGCGCTCATCGACGCGAAGGCCGACGTGATCGTCATCGATTCCGCGCACGCACACTCGCGTGGAGTGATGGATCTCATTGGCGAGTTCAAGAAGCTCTTTCCCAACACGCAGCTCATCGCCGGAAACGTCGCCACATACGAAGGAGCCTCGGATCTGCTCGAGCTCGGTGTGGACGCGATCAAGGTCGGTATCGGACCGGGGTCGATCTGCACGACCCGCGTCGTGGCGGGAGCCGGAGTTCCCCAGATCACCGCGGTGATGGAGTGTGCGCGAGCCGCGGAAAAGTATGGCGTACCGCTCGTCAGCGACGGTGGC
Organism: Thermoanaerobaculia bacterium; assembly: GCA_041748075.1. Classification (GTDB taxonomy): domain Bacteria; phylum Acidobacteriota; class Thermoanaerobaculia; order Gp7-AA8; family Gp7-AA8; genus JBGSYJ01. Next base: position 15,335 of record JBGTDX010000118.1, on the reverse strand, counting down.
ATCAAGTTCTCAGGCGACATCACCAAGGCGATCGCTGCGGGAGCCAACTCGGTGATGATCGGTTCGCTTTTTGCTGGTACCGACGAGGCGCCGGGCGAGACGATTCTCTACCAGGGAAGAACGTTCAAAGCCTACCGCGGCATGGGATCCATTGGCGCCATGCAGGCGGGCTCGAAGGATCGCTATTTCCAGGAGAACGAGAACGAAGTCTCCAAACTCGTTCCGGAGGGGATCGAAGGCAAGGTGCCCTACAAGGGTTCGCTGGCCGCGATGGTCCCCCAGCTCGTCGGAGGTCTGCGCTCCGGAATGGGACTGACTGGCTCGGGATCCATCGAAGAGCTCCGAACGAAGACGAGATTCGTTCGCATCACGGCTGCCGGCCTCCGCGAGAGCCATGCACATGATGTGATCATCACCAAAGAAGCTCCCAACTACCGGATCGAGAAGTGATGACGGAAACGCTACGGCCGGCGACGCTTCCACGATGCGTTTGCGAGGCTTCTCGTCCGTCCTCGTCGTACCCTCCTGATCGATGCCGTTGAGAATCGTTCTGGTCGAGCCGCGAGAGGCCGGCAATGTCGGCGCTGCGGCCCGGGCGATGAAGAATTTCGGCTTTGACGATCTGACGATCGTCGGAGAGGTTCCGCAACTCCAGCCCGTTGCAGAATGGTGGGCGAGTGGGGCCGGCGACCTGGTACGCGATGCGAATCTCGCTCCGACTCTGGCTGCCGCCGTGTCCGACTGTCATGTGACCATAGCGACGACGTCGGCCCGAGGCCGGAATCTCGAGCCCGATCTCGATCCGCGAGGCGTCGCGAGCCTGTTGGGCAGCCTTTCCCCGGAGCATACGCTCGCGCTCGTGTTCGGCCGCGAGGATCGCGGCCTGTCACTGGAGGAGACGGCGCATTGTCACCGCACGGCAGCGATTCCGACCTCGGAGTCGTTTCCGACGATGAATCTCGCGCAGTCTGTATCGCTCTTCTGCTATGAACTGGCGAACGTGGAGCCAGGCTTTCCGCGTCCACGCGATCTCGCGGTCGCAGGCGAGATCGAGAGACTTCACGAGAGACTCCAGTCATTGCTCGTCGAGGCGGGATTCTTCCATGGGAACAATCCCGATCACATCTACGAAGAGCTGCGTTCGCTGGCGGGTCGCATAGCGCTCGATCGTCGCGAAGTCACGCTGCTGCTGGGGATGATCCGCCAGCTCGAATGGCGTATGCGGCATCCGTCGGGAGAGCCCTAGTGGCCTGTATTGGTGAAATCGGTCGCCGTGACGAGAAGCGACTCACGCGGCACCACTGTTTTCACGCGCCGCTCAGGATGAGACGCCTGGTCATCCCGGGTACCATGTGCCAGTCGAATCCCCTTTACTCTGCAGCGCCGTTGCTGCACGGCGAATGTCGTTCCTCGATGCAGGCGCCGATCAACTCGATGAACTTGTGCAGATCAAACGGCTTCAATATCGAATTGCACACGGCGTGGGCCGGAATCTTCTCCACACCGCGCTGACCCGCTGCGGTGAAGACGATAATGTGGGGACGCTCTCCCGCGCGCGAGGATTCGACCTTTTTCAGAAATTCGTAGCCGTTGATCCCGGGCATCATCAGGTCGAGCAGGATGAGGTCGTATGGATCTTTCTTCTCAAGTGCGCCCAGACCCGTTTCCCCATCTTCGGCGAGATCGGCCACGAACCCCATTCGGGTCAGTACAGCCTGAAGCAACACGCGGATTGCGAGGTCGTCGTCGACTACGAGAATCCGGCGGCCACCGGCATTGACGTTCAAGGGCCCACGCCTCCTGCGATACAGTGTAAAGCCCGTTGGGGCTGGGTCAGGGTCTTCGCTGTGCTGCCGATCCGGACACATCAAAAACAGGGTTATTCTAATCTACGAGATTTCGTATAGCAATGAAAACGAAAACCCTTAGCGCCGGACACCAGGAATTGACGTTCTTTTTCCGTCCCTGGGTCCGCCGTGCCGGGCTTTCCATTGTGCTCGTGGCGGCTGCCGTCACTGCCGTCCTGGCGGCTGCGTTCCTGCTTTCCCCTCGAGCCCGTTACGGATGGATCGGTGAAGCCTACGTGTGGGTTTACCTCGGAGCGCTCTGGGCCGGTGGGCTCCGCGTCTACGTTGGAACGTTCCACCCGATCGCCGAGTTGCGGGAGTCGACACTCGTTCTACGGCCGCTTCATCAGCTGCGAAGCCGTTCGATTTCCTGGAACCGAATCTCCGGGACCGAGCAGATGGTTCCGGGCGACCGCCTCATCGTCTATTTCGAGGGGCCGCGCGGAATGCGATTCGTCGCACTGAATCTGAATCTGGTTCGGGGACGGAGAGACTTGCTCCGGGAGCTCGACCGCCGGCTCATCGCCCGCGGGTTCGCCGAGAAACTCGTCGACAGGTCGAGATACCTCTCGAGGGTGAGGCCGGAGCCCGAAGGGAACGCCTAGTGGCCTATATTGGTGAAATCGGGACCAGCGCTGGTCCCGATTTCACCAATACAGGCCACTAGTTCTGCCTGCTGACGACTGGCCGCGGTCATGCGATGATCCCTTCGACAGGAAATGCCTCAATCTCCGAAAAAAGAACTAGAGAAACTGCGCAAAGAGCTGGTTCGTCACGAGCGGCTCTATTACCTCGAACACGCTCCGGAGATCAGCGACTACCAGTTCGACCTGCTGATGAGAAGGTTGATCGAACTGGAGGACCAGCATCCTGAGTTTCGCACCGAAGATTCACCGTCGGCCCGTGTGGGGGGAGCGCCGGTCGATGAGTTCGAGACGGTAGTCCATGATCCACCAATGCTGTCCATCGACAACGCGTACACATTCGATGAGCTTCGCGAGTGGGATCAGCGGGTACGCAATGGTCTGGGCCTCGAGAGGGTCGAATACCTCGCCGAATTGAAGATCGATGGACTTTCGATCGATCTGCTCTACTCGAAGGGCCGGCTCTCGAGGGCGGCGACGCGCGGCGACGGCGTCCGTGGAGATGACGTGACCGCGAACGTGCGGACCGTCCGGTCGCTGCCGTTGCAGGTCGACTCGCAGTTCGAAACGCTCGAGGTGCGGGGCGAGATCTATATGGACAAGGAAGATTTCGCTGAGCTCAACCGGATCAGGGATGAAGAGGGGGAGCCTCTGCTGGCGAATCCGAGAAACGCGGCGGCCGGCGCCATCCGGATGAAAGATTCGAAGCTGGTTTCGGCGAGAAGGCTGCGGGCGATCATTTACCAGGTCGTACGGGCGGACGGATTGCGCATCCCGTCGCAGGCGGCGGCCTATGAGCTGCTCCGGGAGCTCCACTTCCCGGTGAACCCGGAACGGAGAGTCTGTGCGGGCCTCGACGAGGTCGTCGCCCTTCTCGATGAGTGGCGTGAAAAGCGTCACGAACTCTCCTTTGAGATCGACGGAATCGTCGTGAAGGTCAATGACCGCGAATTGCAGGGCGAACTGGGCCAGACTGCCAGGTCTCCCAGGTGGGCGGTCGCGTTCAAGTACCCGCCCGAAGCGGCGAAAACCGTGATTCGTTCGATCGGAGCGCAAGTAGGGCGCACCGGTGCGATCACACCGGTGGCCGAATTCGATCCGGTGCACATCGGAGGATCGACCGTTCGTCGAGCGACGCTTCACAACTACGACGAGGTTGCTCGAAAAGACATTCGGGTGGGAGATACGGTTCTGGTCGAAAAAGGCGGCGACGTCATTCCGAAAGTCACGGGCGTGATTCTGTCGGAACGTCCTGACGATTCGACGCCTCTCGCGGTGCCGGAATGCTGTCCGGTCTGCGGCGAGCCGGTGCATCGGTTTGATGCCGAGGTTGCCGTGCGATGTAGTAACGCAGGATGTCCGGCCATCGTTCGAGAGGCTCTGATCCATTTCGCGGGCCGTAAGGCGATGGACATCGAGGGGCTCGGAGAAAAGGTTGTCGATGCGCTAGTCACCGCCGGTCTGGTCCGTGATTACACGTCTCTCTATGAGCTTCGAGATGATGACCTGCTTCGGCTCGAAGGCTTCGCAGAAAAGAAAGCCTCCAAGCTCGTCGAGCAGATCGAGCGATCAAAGCCCCGGGAGCTCTCGAGGCTGATCTTCGCCATCGGCATCCGCTTCATCGGGGAGAGGAGCGGAAAACTGCTCGCCGACCGGTTCCACACGATCGAACGGCTCATGGCTGCCACGTCGGAAGAGCTGACCGAAGTACCCGAGGTCGGGCCACGCGTGGCCGACTCGATCCTTTTCTTCTTTTCACTGGAGGCGAATCGGGACCGCATCGGAAGACTTCTCGAGCTTGGCGTCGCCCCGGTTCATCATGTTGCCGAGCGGGGAACCCGGCTCGCGGGTAAGACCGTGGTCGTAACAGGGAGCCTCGAGAGGTTCACGCGCGACGAGATTCATGCGTGGATCGAGGCGGAGGGCGGAAAGACTTCCAATTCGGTGTCCTCGAAGACGAGCTATCTGGTCGCGGGAGCCGACGCAGGATCGAAGCTGGACAAGGCTCAGAAGCTCAAAGTTTCGATTCTCACCGAGGAGCAGCTCATCACGCTTCTTGAGAGCTGAGCCTTCTGAATTCTGAATTTTTCATTCTAAATTCTTCAGTTGCTATCGGTAGGCAAAGATGTCGACGTTGGCGCTCGCTCGGAGCTGGCTGGTCCAGACCTCGACCTGGTCCCTCAGCCGGTCAGCGCGGAGGAGCGTTCGGATCTCCTCCCGCACCTGGGCGAGCGGAACCGGCGGGAGCCCTCGATCCGCCCGTTGGGCAAGCCAGACGTCGCGGTAGTAGGTCTCGATCTCTTCGAGGGATACGAAGATCGTCGGAGAGAAACGCTCATCGATGTAATTCTCGACCTGAAGTTGCCGCCTGATGGAGGCCCGGACATCCTCAAGGGATTGCTCGGCGCGACGGAGTGCGGCGACGAACTCGTCCTCGGAGCTGAAACGGCTGATAACGACTCGAAGTCGGGACTCGATCGCGTCGGGAGAAACATCTTCGACACCGAAACGCTGGACATCCCGGTACCTGAGTGTCTGCGCGATCAGTGCGTTGAGAACGCGCCGGCGGTAGTCGTCTTCACTTTCGTCCGGCCGCTGTGCAATCAGACGGACGATGACGATCTGGTCGATCTGGCTCAGCGTGATGACTTCCCGATCGATGGTGGCCGCGATCCGATCCACGATGGCAGATTCCGCTGGATTCGGGTAAATCAGCGACAGAAACAGAACAAGAGCGAGTTTCTTCATTCAGAGACTTCCAACAATAGCACCTCACGTGCCTCTTCCGCGCTGAGGCGTGCCATGCGTCATCCGGAGAACCCGAAATCGGAAGGGCCTGGGAGGAAGATGAGGCAGGGCCAACCTGAGGACTTGCGCGGTCTCGCCTCGCGCAGAGGATCCTTCGCACGCTGAGGCTGACAGCTGGGCCGTCATCTATCCGAACCCTTCTTCTTGACACCATTGAAGATACGGCCTAAAGTACCTTTAGCACTCTGATCTGTCGAGTGCTAAAGAGCTGCAATTGGGCTTCGGACGTTCAGAGATGGCTAATCGACACGAGATACGGGAAGACGAACTCGAGGGACGCTCGCGCGATGTACTGCGCGAGATCGTAATTCAGTACGTAGCCCACGGAGAGCCTATCAGCTCACGATCGCTCGCCAAGAGTGGACGATTCGCGCTCTCGCCGGCCAGTCTCAGGAACGTGATGGCTGACCTCGAGGATCTCGGGTTCGTCTACCAACCGCACACCTCGGCGGGAAGGATCCCCACGGACAGGGGGTATCGATTCTTCATCAACCATCTGATGCGCTCCCGCAGGCTCACGCAGCACGAGCGGGAGACGATCGATGCGAAAGTTTCCGAGGGTCACGAGCTGGATGAGGTGATGCAGCTGGGCTCTCGCGTGCTCGCGAGGCTCACGAACCAGGTCGGACTGGTGTTCCTTCCGACCCTCGATCACCTCGTCATGCGGAGTATCGACTTCGTGATGGTAGGGGAGCGGAGAATTCTCTGCGTGGTCGTCGGGACCAATGGCGTTGTGGTCAACAAGGTCATCGAGACCGAGCAGATCTGGACACGGGATGAGCTCTCCGCGGCGGGCGCTTATCTGACTGCCGAGTTCAGCGGGATGGAGCTCGAATCGATCCGGTCGAGCATGCTGCAGCAGCTCGATCAGGAACGGGCCCGCTTCGATGAAATCTTCAACAGGACGATGCGGTTGGGGGTCGGAGTTGTCGAGGGAGTCATGCCGCACGGCAGCGAGCTCTTCGTGGAAGGCGCCACCTCCATCCTCAACAAACCTGAGTTCGCCGACGCCGAGACGATGAAAAAGGCGTTCCTCGCGTTCGAGGAAAAAGAGAAGCTGGTGCGCATTCTGAATCTCTGCGTCAACGAGGCGGGAGTGCAGATCCTCATCGGATCGGAGAGCCCTTTCACTCAAGACTATAATCTGAGTCTGGTAGCCGCCCGTTACGGTTCAGGCAACAGTCCCCTCGGGATGGTCGGCATCATCGGGCCTACCCGAATGGAGTACGCGAGAGTGGCGCCTCTGGTCGAGTATCTGGGACGGGCTCTCAGCCGCAAAATCGAAGAGTCAGAACAGGAGCAGAATCGTTGACTGATAAAAAGACAGAGGTCGAAGAGGAAGCGGGGAACTTCGACACCGATGATGATAGCTACATTCTGGAGGATACGGGCGAGAGCTTGTCGGATTTCGACCCGAACGCCGTCCAGGAGAATACGGGCACTCAGGACGAGCTCGAAATCCTTCGCGCAGAGAATTCGAAGTTGCGCGATCAGAACATCCGGAAGCTCGCCGAATTCGAGAATTTCAGAAAGCGCACGGAGCGGGAGAAGAACGAGTATTTCCGCTATGCCCTCGCCGACATCATGAAGGACCTGCTTCCCGTCGTGGACAATTTCGACAGGGCGCTCGAGAGCCTAGACGAGGGGGACAGCGACATCCGGGAAGGTGTCGAGCTGATTCACAAACAGTTTCGTGACGTACTAAAGAAGTATGGCCTATCGGCCATTGACGAGTCCGGCGTAGCGTTCGATCCGCAGATCCACGAAGCGGTCATTCGCGAGGAGAATCCCGAGGTACCCTCGCATACCGTCGAGATCCTGCAGAAGGGCTATGACCTGAATGACCGTCTGCTTCGTCCTGCGATGGTGAAGGTCGTTGTCGGCGGACCGGAGAGCTCTACAGACGATCCGCCCGAGGAGGACTGATGTCGAGGATCCTCGGGATCGACCTGGGTACGACGAATTCCTGCGTGGCAGTAGTCGACGTAGACCGCCCCCAGGTCATTTCGAACCGCGAAGGAAGCAGAACGACACCCTCGGTCGTCGGGTTCACCGAGAATGGTGAGCGGCTCGTCGGTCAGATCGCGAAACGACAGGGCATTACCAATCCCTTCAACACGGTTTTCGCGATCAAGCGTCTGATTGGACGCAAGTACGATTCGAACGAGGTGAGCCGCGCGAAAGAAATCCTACCGTACCAGATCGTCTCCGCGGCGAATGGCGACATGAAGGTCAGGATTCGGGATCGCGAATACTCCCCCGAGGAGATCTCGGCGTTCGTGCTTCAGGAGATCAAGACCTTCGCCGAGGAGTTTCTGGGCGAGGAGATCACCGAAGCGGTCATCACGGTACCGGCATATTTCAACGACTCTCAGAGACAGGCCACCCGCGATGCGGGGCGAATCGCCGGTCTCGAAGTGCTTCGCATCATCAACGAGCCTACGGCTGCTGCCCTTGCCTACGGCCTCGAGAACAGGGCAACGCAGCGGATTGCGGTCTACGATCTGGGTGGCGGCACTTTCGATATTTCCATACTCAAGATCGAGGACGGACTATTCGAAGTCTTATCCACCTCGGGCGACACTTATCTTGGGGGCGAAGACTTCGATCGCCGGATCATGGACTGGCTGCTCGAAGGATTCAACGCGGAGACCGGGATTGATCTGAGCGAGGATCGAATGGCGCTGCAGCGCCTGAAAGAAGCGTCTGAGAAAGCCAAGCAGGAGCTCTCGCTCTCGACCGAGACAAAGATCACCCTTCCGTTCATTTCGGCCGACGCAGCCGGGCCCAAACATCTGAACCGGGTCCTGACCCGGGATGAGTTCGAGCAGATGGTCGACGATCTGATTCAGCGGACGATCGACCCGGTTCGTGACGCGCTCACACAGGCGGGACTCGACGCCTCTCAGATCGACGAAGTGGTCCTGGTAGGCGGTCAGACCCGTATGCCCAAAGTCATCGAGGCCGTGCAGAACGTCTTTGGAAGGGAGCCGAATCGCAACATCAATCCCGACGAAGTGGTGGCGGTGGGTGCGTCGATCCAGGGTGGAATTCTCCGCGGTGACATCAAGGACATGATCCTCCTCGACGTGAACCCGCTGTCTCTCGGTATCGAGACTCACGGCGGTTTGTTCACGCGACTCATCGAAAGAAATTCGACGATTCCGACAAAGAATTCTCTGATATTCACGACCGTTACGGAGAACCAGGACAAGGTCCAGGTCCATGTGCTTCAGGGAGAGCGGGAGTTCGCGAGGGAGAATAAATCGCTGGGAAAATTCGATCTCACCGGCATTCGTCCGGCTCCCAGGGGAGTTCCGCAGATCGAGGTGACCTTTTCGATCGACTCGAACGGTATCGTGAGCGTGACTGCGCTCGATCACGCCACGGGCCAGTCGACAGGCGTTCAGATCAACCCAGCCGGCGGTCTCACTTCGGAGGAGATCGACGCAATCATTCACGAGGCCGAGGAGCATTCACGATCGGACGCGGGTCGGCGCGAAACGCGAATGATGCAGAACAAGCTGGAGGGAATGGTCTACACCAACGAGAAGGTTTTCCGGGAATTCGGAAGACTACTCAACGATGACGACCGAGCCAGGGTGCAGGCTTCGATATCCCGCGGAAAAGAGGCAATCAACTCCGGCGAGCGGCAGGTTCTCAGCGATGCTCTGTTCGAACTGCAGAGCGCCGCGCGCATTCTCACCAGCGTGATGCTCTACAACCCGCTGCAGCCGAGCCCCGGTTCTGACAGTCCTCCCAAGCTCGGCTGATCACCTTCCCTCGGACAATTTCATCACCGCATCACAATCAACGTAAGAGACGACGCAGACTGATGGCAACGACACAAAAACGCGATTACTACGAAGTTCTCGATGTCCACCGGGAAGCCTCGGTAGAAGAGATCAAGAAAGCCTACCGGAAGGCCGCGGTGAAGTTTCACCCCGACAAGAATCCCGATAATCCCGAAGCGGAAGCAAAGTTCAAAGAAGCCGCGGAGGCTTGGAGTGTTCTGTCCGATCAGGACAAGCGTGCACGGTATGACCGCTACGGCCATCAGGGAGTGAACGTCGGCGGAGGCTTCGACGCCGGGCAGTTCACGGACTTCGCGGACATCCTCGGTGATCTGTTCGGATTCGGCGAAGCATTCGGCGGCGGCAAGCGCCGCGCGAACCGGCCCATGCGTGGTAATGATCTACGCTATGACCTCGACCTGGAGTTCGAAGAGGCCGTGTTCGGGAAGGAAGCGACGATTGAGATTCCCCGCTCGATCGCCTGCCAGAACTGTTCAGGATCGGGGTCGAAGCCCGGCACGTCTCCAGCCACCTGCGATGGTTGTGGTGGAGCGGGACAGGTGCGGTACTCCCAGGGTTTCTTTTCCGTCTCGCGGACCTGCCCTCAGTGCGGTGGCGCGGGCAAGGTGATCAAAGATCCCTGTCCTGACTGCGGTGGAGCCGGACGGGTTCGCGAGCGCAAGACCCTGTCGGTCAAGGTACCTGCGGGAGTGGACGACGGCTCACGCCTCCGCGTTGCCGGGGAGGGCGAGGGAGGCGTCAATGGCGGTCCATCGGGAGACCTCTACGTCTTCATAGCCGTCGCGGAACATGAGAAATTCACCAGACGAGACTACGACATCCACGTCGAGCGGCCGATCTCTTTTACGCAAGCGGCGCTCGGCGCCGAGCTGAAGACCGAAACGATCCATGGCGAAGAGACCCTCAGAATTCCTTCCGGAACCCAGCCGAACCAGATCTTTCGCTTGCGCGGGAAGGGTGTGCCGTTCGTCGACGGAACGGGCAAAGGCGATCATTTCGTTCATGTGGCAGTGAGAGTGCCGACATCGCTGAGCGACGAGCAGCGGGCTCTGCTCGATCAACTCGCCACTCTCGAAGGAGAGGAGCCACCCGAGCGCCGCGGAGTGTTCGACAAGATGAAGGATTTCTTCGGGGGATGAGACGAATGACGAATGACGAATGACGAATGGCGAATGACGAATGGCGAATGACGAATGACGAATGACGAATGGCGAATGACGAATGACGAATGACGAATGACGAGTGAGGGCACGAGGGCTCTTCCGTTCATTACGATGATGTCAGCGGTCCCTATTCGTCACTCGTCATTCGTCATTCGTCATTTGAGATGATTGATTACATTCTCGAGATCACGATTCCGACGGGCAATCCTCCGCTCGAGGAGCATGTCCGTGGACTCTTGTTTCTTTCCGCTTCGACGGGCGACATCCTGCTCGAAGACGACTGGTTTCACGTGATCTCGGCGTTCTTCGACTCGCCGGAAGACAGAGCCAGGTTCCTCGAGGAAATCGCGGTTGTAGAGGGGCTCGAGACCCGGTCAGTGGATCAGCCGCGACAGGACTGGCTGGAGCTGTACCAGCAAACGCTCGAGCCGATGCTCATCGGCAGGCGATTCATCGTTGCACCCGAGCGGCGGTTGCTCGAGGGTGAGCCTGGCGACCGCATTCCGATCGTAATCCCGCAGGAGCGCGCCTTTGGTACCGGATCGCACGAGACCACCGCGCTGTGTCTGGAGATGCTCGAGGCGATGGACCTGGCCGGACGGAATTGTCTGGACATCGGGACCGGATCCGCACTTCTCGCGATCGCAATGGTGCGCCTGGAAGCCGCGCGTGTCGTCGCCTGTGACAACGATGTCGACACGCTCGGATTGGTCAGCGGGAATCTGAAGAGGAATTCGATTTCCTCAGACAGGTTGCTGCATTTCGTCGGTAGTCTCGAGGCAATTCGCGGTGCCCGCTTTTCGCTCGCTACGATGAACATCATCCCGGAGGTGATCATCCCACTGCTGCCGGACGCGATTCGCCTTCTCGAAGAGGATGCGGCGCTCATCGTCAGCGGAATTCTCACCACGAGACGAGAGGACGTCGTCGCGGCGGCGCGCCTGCATGGGCTGAAGCTGGAGCGGGAGGCGTCTCGGGGAGAGTGGTGGTGCGGACAATTGAAACGAGTGCCCGAAGCGGGCCGGGCCTGAGTCCGGGACCACGAGGCTGGGATTCCCCTGCCTCATGAGAATCAGGACCGCTGGTCGATGGGAACGTAATCGCGGCGCTCGTCCCCGATGAAGATCTGGCGCGGACGGGCAATTTTCTGATCCGGATCGACGAGCATCTCCTGCCATTGCGCCAGCCAGCCTGAGACTCGCGGGATCGCGAACAGCACGGGGAACATGTCGAGCGGAAACTGCATGGCCTGGTAAATCAGTCCGGAGTAGAAGTCGACATTCGGATACAGCTTGCGCTTGATGAAGTAATCGTCCTCGAGCGCGATCTTTTCCAGCTCGAGCGCAATTTCGAGAAGCGGATTCCTTCCTGTCGACTCGAACACCTGGTCGGCGATTGCTTTGATGATCTTGGCCCGCGGATCGTAGTTTTTGTATACGCGGTGACCGAATCCCATGAGCTTCCGATCACCTTCCTTCACGCTCTTGATGAAGGACGAGACATTCGAGACGGACCCGATCTCAGTGAGCATCCGGATCACGGCCTCATTGGCACCACCGTGCAGCGGTCCGTAGAGAGCGGCCGCGGCTCCTGCGACGGCGGAATAGGGATCGACGTGAGAACTTCCGATCGAACGCATCGCGCTGGTCGAACAGTTCTGCTCATGATCCGCATGCAGGATGAACAGAACGTCGAGCGCCCGCTCGAGCACAGGATCGGGCTCGTGCCGGACTTCCGTCATCTTGTACATCATGTTCAGGAAGTTGCCCGTGTACGACAGATCGTTGTCGGGATAGGCATAAGGCATTCCGATGTTGTGTCGGTAAGCGAACGCCGCGAGGGTCGTCACCTTGGCAATCAGGCGATACATCTGCTTGAGCCGCACATCCGGCTGATCAATCTTCTTGGCATCGGGATAGAACGTGCTGAGCGCGGCTACGGTCGAGATCAGCATCCCCATCGGATGGGCGTCGTATCGGAAGCTGTCCAGCAGCTTCTTGATGTTCTCGTGAAGGATCGTGTGATGAATGATGTTGTGATTCCAGTGCTGAAGCTCGTCGGCCGAAGGCAGATGGCCGTGAATCAGCAAAAAAGCCGTTTCCAGGTAGGTGCTCTTCTCTGCCAGCTGCTCGATCGGATAGCCACGGTACTCGAGGATTCCCTTGTCACCATCGATGAAGGTGATGGCGCTCCTGGTCGCCGCTGTATTCATGAAGGCCGGGTCGTAGGTCATCATTCCGAAGTCGTCATCCTCGACCCGTATCTGTCTGAGGTCGATCGCTTTGATGGTCTCTTCGGTGATGGGGAGCTCGTACGTCTTGCCAGTGCGGTTGTCGGTGATTGTCAGTGTGTCTTTCGCCAACTGGAGTCCTCCAAGTCGAGTGCTCTGGTTCCTGCGGCCTGCGGGGTCCGAACCACTTGCGAGTGACATGGAATGGACTTGTGAATCTGCCGTCGTCCCCTCGCGGGCCGAGTAAGAAAAGGGAACCGGAGTATACGGAGTTTGACGCGGGCGGACAAGATAAGACATCCCGCACGAACGTGATGCATGTCACGTCAGTCTGTTTATTCGGGCGAGGATTCAGCCAGGTCCCCGAAGTGAATGCCGATCGCGGTCATGGCGGCGATGGCCGCGGTCTCCGCGCGAAGCCGGCGCGGGCCCAGCCTTCGGAAATACGCTCCCCGCTCCCTCGCCAGTTCCAGCTCCCCGGCGCTCCAGCCTCCCTCCGGTCCGATGAACACGGTCGCTTCCCCGCCCGGGGGAAGTTCGTCAGGAGCGGCGTCGGAATCGAAGATGATCGAGACGGAATCGGAACGAATCGCCTCTGCAAAGCTCTGTGGTTCGCCCAGATCGGGGATATGGGAACGCCCGGACTGTTTGACCGCTTCGAAGATGATTTTGCGCCATCGCTCCCTCTTGCCCCGTATCCGCTCCTCCCGGATCTCGGAGCGATCGGCCAGCAACGGTGTGATACGCCATGCGCCGAGCTCTGTCGCCTTCTGAAGCACGAGCTCGAATCGTTCCAGCTGGATCACGGAGATCGCCAGTTCGATCCGGAATGACGGCTCTCGTGACGGGACTGCTTCATCGGTGATGAGAAGCTCTGCCCGAGACTGACTGATGGACTCGACTCGCGCGGCGGCAGCCCTGCCTTGTCCATCGAAGAGCTCGATCACCTCACCGGCCCCGACGCGCGCAACCCTGACGGCGTGATGAAACTCTGCGCCCGTGAGGACCACTGTTTCTCCGGGCGTGAAAGCAGCCGCCAGATGGAAGCGATTCCTCACCGGGCGACTATACCGGAGGAGTTCTGAGTTGTGAGTTCTGAGTTGTGAGTGGCGACCCGCCATTTCGCTGCGCCGACGAGGGCGGGCGTGAACTCAGAACTCGGAACTTACAACTCAGTACTCTCCCCCGGTCCACTCACAACTCAGAACTTCCCCGCTCCGGCAGGCTGGCCAGTTCGCGCCGCACGTGGGGCAGAAGTAGAAGTCCCGGAACTCCCAGCGCGACCGTCAGCCAGAAGAAGCCGGCGTAACCCATCGCATCCGCAGCGACTCCGCTCAGGGTCCCGGCCATCGACCGGGAGAGTCCGAAGATCGCAGTCAGCATCGCGTACTCGGTTGCTGCCAGGCGTTTGTCGCAGATCGCCATGAGGAACGAAAGGAACGCCGCTACACCGAGACCGCCGGTCAGATTCTCCACGATGGAGGCGGCGTAGATGGCAGGCCTTCCGCCTCCCAGTGACGCGACGAGCGCGTAGCCGCCGTTCGACAACGTCTGAACGATGCCGAATATCACCAGCGCCTTGAAGATCCCATAGCGATTTACGAAGAGCCCACCGATGAGTGCTCCGATGATGGTGAAGGAGATCCCGAGCACCGTCGTCACCGTGCCGATCTCGGCAGCGCTGTATCCGAGGTCGACCCAGAAAGGTTTCACCATCGGAGCGAGTGCGGCGTCACCGAGCCTGAAGAGCAGCACGAGTCCCAGAAGCGCGAGCGCATCGCGCCGGACGATCCAGGCCCGCAATCCCCGGATCAGTCCTGCGGCGCTGGTTCCCGAGCCGCGTCTCTCGGGCATGAAGGGAACCAGAACGAGCACGCAGAGCAACAGCACTGCGGCGGCTCCGAACGCCGCATTCCAGCCGGTGCGGCTCGCAAGCGCCGCGAGGCCCCCGCCCGCGATAATGATCGCTACGCGGTAGGCCGTCACGCGCGTTGCGTTGATGGTCCCCACCAGCTCGCGCGGGGTGACGGTGATGGTGAACGCGTCGATCGCAATGTCCTGGGTTGCCGAGGCGACGGCGAGAGCGACGAGAAGAACCCAGAACAGGGGAGTCCCGTATGGATCGACGCCGGCCAGAAGAGCGAGAGCACCGCAGAGTGTGGCGAGCGAGACTCCGATCCATCGCCTGTAGGTTCCGGTCGTATCGATCAGAGGTGCCCAGAGCAGCTTGATCGTCCAGGCGAAACTGACCGCGCTGATGAATCCGATCTCGGTCAGCGACGCGCCGCGCATCCGCATGTAAAGCGGCATCAGCTCGGTCACCAGGCCGTAGGGCAGTCCTTCGGCGAAGTAGAGCAGCGCGGCAAGAGCCGTGAGCCGGACTCCCTGGCCCCGGAAAGGGAAGGCTTGATCTTTGCTCTCTTGTTCGGTTGGAGGATTCAAAATGGCGCAAAGGCTCTCAGTACTCGCAATGGTACGTCAACAATCTCCGTGACGACCGTCAGGGAAGCACGGTCTATTACGATTCGAACACGGTCGTGGAGTATCAGGGAAACCGATACGCGGTGACGGATCTCGAGAGAGGCGATGAGGTCGCCATCACGGGGCGGAAAAGCGGTGGCCGTTACATCGCGGATCGCGTTGTGGTGACGCGCAATGTAAGGGGATGAGGCCTCCACCCGCCCGGTTCTGGAGTTGTGAGTTCTGAGTTCGGAGTTCTGAGTTCACACCCACCCTGTCCCGCACCCACCCGGTTGTGAGTTGTGAGTTGTGAGTTACTCCCTGACCTGACCGACGAAGGGGCGGGTGGGAACTCAGAACTCACAACT